>JAFRFG010000006.1 GCA_017434455.1 Thermoguttaceae bacterium
CCTCTGGCCAAAGAGACCCCCGAGGCGTGTTTGGTCGATCAAAAACCGATCGCGTTGTTGGTGGGCGACGCGGCCGATCAAGACAAACAGACCGGCGTGGTCATCTATCGCCGGTTCGAGTGCGAAGTCCCCACCACCGCCTTTGCCGACCCGCAGCTCGATGCCCAGCTTCGCGAGAAGGTCGAGTCGTATACATCGACCACGCCGCCGGATAACAGCGGCTACTACATGTTCTTCTCCATCTTCGTTTCGATCCTCATCCTCTTCTTCTTCTGGAGGATGATGCGCCGAACGAACGAGCAGATGATGGGAGGTGGCCTGCATGGATTCACCAAAAGTCCGATGCGCCGTTACGACCCGACGGGGAAGGTCGTCACCTTCAAAGACGTCGCCGGGCTGGAGAACGTCAAAAAAGAACTCGAGGAGGTCATCGACTTTCTCAAAAACCCCGGCAAATACGAAAAGATGGGGGCTCGTGTCCCTAAGGGGACCCTTCTGTTCGGCCCTCCGGGCACCGGAAAAACCCTCCTGGCCCGCGCCGTGGCGGGGGAAGCCGGCGTTCCGTTCTTCTCGATCAACGGTTCGGAGTTTATGCAGATGTTCGTCGGGGTCGGCGCCAGCCGCGTCCGCGAACTGTTCAACGAGGCCAAAGAGAACGCCCCCTCGGTCGTCTTTATCGACGAGATCGACGCGGTCGGCCGCCAGCGCGGCACCGGCCTGGGGGGCGGACACGACGAACGCGAGCAGACCCTCAACCAGCTTCTCAGCGAGATGGACGGCTTCGTCCCGACCGAGACGGTCATGGTCATGGCCTCGACCAACCGCCCCGACGTCCTTGATCCGGCGCTGATGCGCCCCGGCCGGTTCGATCGGCATGTCACCGTCGATCGTCCCTCGCTCAAAGGGCGCCGCGAGATCTTCGACGTTTACCTCAAAAAAATTCCGAAGGCGGCGAACGTCGACGCTGAGAAGCTCGCCCGCGAGACGGTCGGATTCACCGGCGCCGATATCGAGAACCTCGTCAACGAGGCGGCGCTTTGGGCGACGCGCAACAACAAATCGGTCGTCGACGCCGCCGACTTTGAGTTCGCCCACGAGAAGGTCATTCTCGGTCTGGTCCGCGAAGAGACGATCACCCCGGCCAATAAGCGCAAAACGGCGTATCACGAAGCGGGCCACACACTGATCGATTGGTTCAGCGAAACGAACACCCGCGTTCACAAGGTCACCATCATTCCGCGCGGCCGGGCGCTGGGGGCCACCTATATCCTTCCGGAAGAGGACCAGCTGAATATCAACGAGGCCGAAATCCGCGCCAAGCTGGCCGAATACCTCGCCGGCCGCGCCGCCGAGCGGCTGATTTACAACCAGACTTCCACCGGCGCTGAGAACGACCTCAAAGAGGCGACCAACCTCGCCCGCCGGATGGTGGTTCACTGGGGGATGAGCGAGAAGGTCGGTCCGATCTCGTTCCGTTCCGGGGAAGCCAATCCGTTCCTCGGCCGGGAGATCGCCGAGATGCGTGAGTATTCCGAGGCGACCGCCCGATTGATCGACGAGGAAGTCACCCGCATTCTGCGCGAGGCCGAGGGAGAGGCAAATCGAATCCTCGACGAAAAGCGAGAGCTCCTCGAAAAACTCACCGACGCTCTGGTGGAAGAAGAAGAGCTCGACCAAGACCGCCTGACCGAGATCCTCGGCCCTCCGGCGACCAGAAAAGAAGAATAAACTAAGCATACCGCTTCCCAGGAACATTTACACGGAAAAGAAAACGATGGATCCCAAGCAATTTTTCGTTCAACTGGTCCAGACCCCTTCCCCCTCCGGCTATGAAGAGAAGGTTCAGGAAGTGGTCCGCCAATACGTCTCCCCCTTCGCCGACAAGGTCACGACCGACGTCCACGGCAATGTCATCGCCTCGCGCAACGGCGATTCCCCCTTCCGGATCATGCTTTCGGGGCACTGCGATCAGATCGGCCTTTTGGTCAACTACATCGACGGCGACGGCTTCGTTTCGACCGTCCAGCTCGGCGGCTGGGATCCGCAGACCCTGGTCGGCCAGCGGGTCACCATCTGGGGAAAGAAGGGTCCGGTCTCGGGGGTGATCGGCCGCAAGGCGATCCACCTTCTCAACGAGGACGAGCGCAAAAAGGTCCTGCGTGTTCAAGACCTTTGGGTCGATATCGGCGCGGCTTCCAAAGAAGAGGCACAGAGCGTTGTCGATGTTGGCGATTGCTGCACCGTCGATCTGGTCTATCGCGAAATGCTCGCCAATCGCTTCACGGCGGTGGCGACCGACGACAAGACCGGTGTCTGGGTGGTGATGGAAGCGCTGCGCCGCATCGACCCGGCGAAGCTTTCGGTCGGTGTCTTCGCCGTCTCGACCGTCCAGGAAGAAGTCGGTCTGCGCGGCGCGCGTACGAGCGCTTTCGGGATCGACCCGGCGGTCGGTATCGCGGTCGACGTCACTCACGCGACCGACTCCCCGTCGATCGACAAAAAGCTCAGCGGCGAGATCCGTCTCGGCGCCGGGGCAGTCATTTCGGTCGGTCCCAATATGAACCGCAAACTGACCTCCGAGCTTTTGGCCATCGGCCAAAAAGAACAGATCGCCACCCAGGTTCTGGCGGAGGGACGCATCACCGGAACCGACGCGGCGATGCTGCAGGTCAACCGCGCGGGGGTCGCCGCCGGGCTGGTCTCGATCCCGAACCGCTATATGCACACGCCGGTCGAGGTCGTGTCGTGGGACGACATGAACGCCGCCGCCGACCTGCTGGCCCGCTACTGCGAGTCGGTCACCCCCCAGAGCAGTTACATCCCGGGCCTTTAGTCCCCTCCCGACAAAAGCCCTTGTTTTTGGGGGGTGATCGAGAAGATGCGTCTGAAAGCCCTTTTGCTCGACTTTATCCGGGCCATCCGTATCGAATTAGCCCCCGGGGACTATTCCCCCGATACCATCGTTCGGCGCGCCGGCGCCTCGACCTCGAAGCGGGCCAAGCATATTCTCGGCCGTCGGGGAGAGGAGCTGGCACGCTCGTTCTATGAAAAGCGGGGGGCCGCTGTTTTAGAGACCAACTTTGTCGTCGGCGGCGTCGAGATCGACATCATCGCCCAAGAGAAGGGGGTACTGATCTTCTCGGAGGTCAAAACCCGCAGCGGCCGTGACTTCGACGCCGACCCGGCCGACGCGGTCGACGCCGCGCGCCGGGCGCGGATGATCGCCGCCGCCAAGGCCTACCGCCGGTGGCAGCGCCTGGAGGGAGCACCGGTGCGCTTCGACATCATCGCCATCTACTGGCCCAAGGGAAAGGAACCGGTTTTAACCCCCCGGTGCGGGGCTTTTCGCGAAGAATAGTTTGCACGGACGTTCAGAGGGGACGTCCCGATCCAAGAAGAAACTTCCCTTTCGGAAGAATCCTGATCCCGTTTTCCAGTTCCCGAAAAAATCGGATAGATTCGAACGAAATTATCCGGTTTTCTCGGATAATTATCTTCCTCCCCGGGACACTGAAGAGCCGTCTGAAATGATTGTTTTCCCCCTATCTCCCTGATACAATGGGAGGATGTGAGAAAGTAACCCCAGACCCCCGTAAAAGAAGCCACATGTCCCGACACTGCCGACGTCTGTTCACGCTGTTTGTCTTCGCGGCTGCGCTTCCGGTGGTCAATATGTTCGTCTCCCTCCGCGGGGAAGAGACGCTTAAGATCAAACAGGGGAAAATTCTCGAATCGGGAAGCGACGGGGAAACCTGCTGGCTGCACGCCCGCGCCGGGGTCTCTCCCGACGGGTTCGGCGTCCTCACCGCGCAGAAGTTTTTGATCAGCGGAAGCGACATCTACTATGACATCTACTCGGCCTTCAGTACCGATCACGGAAAGACCTGGTCGGAACTGGTCATCCAGGACGGCTTCGCCCGAATCCCCTACAAACCGGGAACCGACCAGGCGATGGAGGCAATCTGTGAGGGGGGAATGCCAAAGTACCACGCCCCAAGCGGAAAATTCCTGATGACCGGGCACCTGACCTACTATCGCAACAATGTGGTGACGGCCGATCGGTTCCCGATTCTCCTGGACCTCCCCGACGGCTGGGCCGAGACCTACACCTGGTACACCGTTTTCGACATCCAGACAAAAACGTGGTCCCCGCCGAAATTCCTCTCTGTACCCGCCGACAGCAAGGCGCTCTTGGGCCACGCCGGCTGCACCGAGCGGGTCGATCTGGACGACGGGACGATTCTCCTGCCGGTCTACGCTCCGATCAGTGATCACCCCTGTATTTACCGATCGGTCGTTTTGCGCTGCTCGTTTGACGGAGAGGAACTCCGATACATCGAAGAAGGAGACCCCCTTTTGATCGAAGAGCCGCGGGGTTTCTTCGAGCCGTCCCTCATCGCGTTTGAGGGGAAATACTACCTGACGCTGCGCAACGACAAGATGGGCTATGTCGCCGTCAGCGACGACGGCCTCCACTTCGATACCCCGATTCCGTGGCGATGGCAAAAGGGGGAAGACGGCGCCGAACCGGGAGATCTGATCGGGAGCTACAATACCCAGCAGCACTGGCTGGCCGTCGGTGGTCGGCTTTACTTGGTCTACACCCGCAGGGGGGCGAACAACGATCACGTCATTCGCAACCGCGCCCCGCTGTTTATCGCCGAGTTCGACCCCGAGACGATGACCCTGCGCCGC
>JAFRFG010000021.1 GCA_017434455.1 Thermoguttaceae bacterium
GTTCATCATGGGGTTCTCCTTGGTTTTTGTTATCACCACACCGTATCTAATACGGCAAGGAGACCCCATTTTCTATAATTTAACAGTTTGGATTTTTCTCGTAGTCTGCTTTAGATCGCAGATTTTCTTGAAAAGTCCAGTATATAACCAAAATTGTGGCGGCGGTGCGCTTCGCCGAGGGGAAGCGTTTTCTGCCGGATGGGATAGAAATTTTTATTCTGCGCGATAAGAAGGGGGAAAGGCAGGCCTTATGCCGAATTGGTTTTACCATGACGACGCGGGGATAAAACAGGGTCCGATCGACGACGCGCAGCTCAAAGCGCTCTGTCAGTCGGGGACCATCACCCCAAAGACCGATCTTGAGACCGAAAGCGGGTACCGCGGAAAGGCCGGTCAGGTTCGCGGACTGTTCGGCGCGCCGGAAGTCAATCCCTTCACCGCGGAACCGCCTTCCCAGCCCGGCGCGACGGTCTACTGCACCAACTGCGGCAACCCCGTGGAAGAACAGGCGTACGCCTGTATGAAGTGCGGTGCCTCGCCGGTGGGGCACCGCAAATTCTGCCGCCGCTGCGGCACGGCGCTCAACCCGGAGCAGATCGTCTGTGTTAAGTGCGGGGCCGGTGTCCTCCCCGCGCGGAATCGCACCGGGGGGTATGGCGGTCCCGGTTACGGCGGGTCTGTTGGCGGGGAACCGAAGAACAAACTGGCGGCCGGACTTCTGGCGATCTTCCTCGGATGGATCGGTGTTCACAAGTTCTACATGGGGAGCTGGGGCTGGGGGATGGTCTTCCTCGCCGTTGTTTTCCTGACCGGAGGTTTCTTAGGTCTCGTGACGGGGATCTGCGGCCTGGTCGAGGGAATCCTCTACCTGACGATGTCGCAGAAAGAATTTGAGGAGAAGTACTCCCCCCAGACGGAGGCACCGTTTAGGTGGTAGCGGTTTCGGCCGCCGTGGAGGAGCGAAAAATTTTTCCTCCCCCAAAGGGGGGCGCGGTACCCGGCAAATCAATCTTTGGAGAGACACTGGAGATGAACTGGTTTTACTACGATCAGCAAGGACAGAAAATCGGACCCATTACCGATCTGGAGCTTCGCGAGCTCATCGATCAGGGGCTGATCCTGCCCGATACGAAGCTGGAAACCGACACCGGCCATTCGGGAAAGGCCCGGCAGGTTCCCGGTCTGTTTGCCTCCGCGGGGCAAAACGCGCCGGCCGGAGCGGAGGCCTACTGTACCCATTGCGGCAGCCCTGTCGCTCGGCAGGCCGCGGTCTGCTTAAGCTGCGGGTGCCGCCCCGACACATCGAATAAGTTTTGCCGCGCCTGCGGCGCCGTGATGAGTCCCGAGCAGATTGTATGCGTGCGCTGCGGCACGCCGGTTCAATCCGGGCAGGCACCTCACGGCAACGGAAGCGAAGGGGAAGATATTCCCGACTATATGGGGTGGGCCATCGCGGAGATGCTCCTGTGTAATTTCGTGTTCGGCATTTTCGCCATCGTCTACGCCTCCGGGGCGAATTCGGCGAAAGAGGCGGGCGATTATGCGGCGGCCCGCAAAAAAGCGATCGTCGCGGGACGCTGGGTTTGGGCGGGCGTTTGGCTGACGATCATCTCGGCCGTGATGGTGATCGGCATCCTGGCGCTGGCGGCCGGCAATCTCTAGCGCGGGGTATACTTCGCGGCGAGTTCCGAGATCCGGTCCGCCGCGGGTCGGTAACGGCGGTATTTCCATCCTTTAACCAGAGATATTTCGATGTCCAATTGGTTTTATTACGATCAACAGGGTCAGAAAATCGGTCCTATTACCGATTCGGAGCTTCGTGAACTCATCGTTCGGGGGCTGATCCTCCCCGATACGAAGCTGGAAACCGACACCGGCCATTCGGTCAAGGCCCGTCAGGTTCCCGGTCTGTTTGCCGAGGTGAGCCAAAGCGAGCCGGCCGGCACGCAGAAGGCCGAGGCCTACTGTACCAACTGCGGCCATCCCGTCGAGGAACAGGCGGCCGCCTGCATGAAGTGCGGCGTCTCGCCGGTAGGCCACAACAAGTTCTGCCGCCGGTGCGGTGTCCGGCTCAATCCCGAACAGGTTCTCTGCGTTAAATGCGGGACCTCGGTCGCCGCCTCTGGAGGTGTGCCGGGTGCCTGTGGGGCTCAAAGCGTTGGCGGACAGGTCCGTGACAGCCAAAACGGCGAAGCCGCGGATGTCCCCGACTATCTTGTTTTGGCCATCTTGGAGACGCTTTTTTGCTGTGTCCCGTGCGGCGTGATCGCGATTGTCTACGCTGTTGGGGCGAATTCGGCGGCAGAAAACGGAAACCACGCTCTAGGCCAAAAGAAGGCCCGTACCGCGAAATACTGGCTCATCGCGGGAGTCGCTGTCTTCGTGTTGTTGTACCTGGCTTACGGTAAGGACCTGGCTTACGGTATGCTTTACATTCTCTGGGTGATCGGCAAAGGCGTATAGTCTGAAACAGGTCCTGCCGCGATGAAGTTTTTTGCGGGAAAGTTTTTTGTCTCGACAGATTATTAGCAAAGGAATTCTTCGATGCCCGATTGGTTTTATTACGATCAACAGGGTCAGAAAATCGGTCCTATTACCGATTCGGAACTTCGCGAGCACATCGACCAGGGGCTGATCCTCCCCGATACGAAGCTGGAAACCGACACCGGCCATTCGGGCAAGGCCCGTCAGGTTCCCGGTCTGTTTGCCGAGGTGAGCCAAAGCGAGCCGGCCGGCACGCAGAAGGCCGAGGCCTACTGCACCAACTGCGGCCATCCCGTGGTTTGTCCGGGCTGCGGGGGGCATCCCTTCGCGTCGAACAAGTTTTGCCGCGTCTGCGGAATTCCGATGAATCCCGAGCAGGTTATTTGCGTGCGCTGCGGAGCGCCGGTTCACCCCGGGCAGGCGTTTTACGGCATCGGAAGGGAATGGGAAGAAATTCCCGACTATTTGGTTTGGGCTGTCTTGGAGACGCTCTTCTGCTGTCTTCCGTTCGGCGCGATCGCGATTGTCTATGCCGTCGGGGCGAATTCGGAGAAGTCGAATGGGAACTATGCTTTAGCCCGAAAGAAGGCACGTTCCGCGGAGAGATGGCTCATCTGTGGGTTTGTCTTCGGATTGATCGCGTTCGTCTTGGGTGTTTTCGCTACAGGACTGGGGAACATCGTGGGGAACATCGATGCCTTCTGACCGCTGGCGGCTTCGTGCCGAGGTGATGTTATTCACGGGAAGCGTATTTACTGTCTCGACAGATTATTAGGCAAAGGAATTCCCTCGATGCCCGATTGGTTTTACTACGATCAACAGGGTCAGAAAATCGGCCCGATTTCCGATCCGGAGCTTCGCGAGCTTATTGATCAGGGATTGATCCTGCCCGATACGAAGCTGGAGACTGACTCCGGCCATACGGGCAAGGCCCGTCAGGTTCCCGGTCTGTTCCCCGCCGCGGGGCAAAACGCGCCGGTCGGAGCGGAGGCCTACTGCACCCATTGCGGCAGCCCTATCGCGCGGCAGGCCGCGGTCTGCTTGAGCTGCGGATGCCGTCCGGACACGTCGAATAAGTTCTGCCGCGGCTGCGGCACCGCGCTGAATCCCGAGCAGGTTCTTTGTGTCCGCTGCGGAACACCGGTTCAGACCGGGCAGGATCAATACGGCAGTGACGGCAATGGGGAGGATGTCCCCAATTATCTGGTTTGGGCCATCTTGGAGGCGCTGTTTTGCTGTATTCCGTGCGGCGTGATCGGGATTATCTACGCCGTTGGGGCGAATTCGGCGGCAGAAACCGGAAACTGCGCTCTGGGTCGGAAGAGGGCCCGTGCCGCGAAATATTGGCTCATCGCGGGGATGGTCCTCGCTATACTTGCGATCATTCTTGGCACTTTCTTTCGGATCCTTGGGGAGATCGGGGCGGGTGTCTGACCGGGAGCGGCTGTCCGTCGCGATAAGCCACTGGCGGCCGGGCCGGTCAGCACCGCGGTTTTGCTCGCCCGCTTGATTGTTCCGGCCGTCGTTGTTATTTAGAAGCCAATGGAGTATCTGTAGTTTGGATAAGGAAAACGCCGTCGACGACCGCCTAGTTCCGTGTCGGTGCCGCGCCGAGGCCGCTTTCCCGAGGCGGCTGATTTTCCTCTGCGTGGGGCTGATTCTGGTTCTGGCACTGCTTGTCACCTGCGCGGCGTTTTTGCGCAATGACGGCGGGACCTTGGTCTTTCGGCTGGGGGAGGAAAACATACCGGTCCTGTCGCTTATCCCCGGCTGCCCGTTCCACGCGCTGACCGGGCTTTACTGTCCGGGGTGCGGCTCGACACGTTCGATCCACGCCCTTTTGACGGGGAATTGGCGCGCGTCGCTGGCGTTTCACCCCCTTGTGCTGCCGATTCTCCCCCTGCTTCCCCTCCTGATGGCGCGCCATTACCTGGCGCGGCTTAAAAACGGCCGCCGGATGGTCGGCTTCATCGACCTGTTGTCCAAGGGAATAGCCGCGGCGCTGCTGATCTTTTGGGTTTTGCGGAATATTCCTTGGGAATGTTTCGACTGGATGCGGCCCTAGCGGCGGGAAGAATTAAATCTTTTATCAGACCTTTATTTTTTATTGGTTTGGTATATAATAAACGAAGGTCGGTCACATTTTCGCCTTTATGAAAGGAACCCCCATGGATTTGTGGTATTACGACAAAGAAAATCGTCGGCAGGGCCCGATCAATCCCGCTCAGTTTAAGGCACTGATGGCTAGGGGAATCATCGTTCCAGACACCCTCTTGGAAACAGGGGAGGGAAAACGTGCGAAGGCCTCGCAGATCCCTGGCATTGTCTTCCCCGCTAACGTGACTCCCCCACCGATTCCACCCCGTGCCGAACCTATTCCAAACCAGACAGACCAGGTTTCAAACGCCTTCCCGGGACCGTATCCTGGGGATGCCCCGCCCAACTATCACGGCTCCAATCAGCCATCACAGAGAGAACCGGGGTTCGATGATAATAGTATCGTTGTTGATAACCCCCATTCGTTCAACACGAACCCGGGAAACGAAGTCAGACCCCCACAAACGCCATCTTCCAACAATATACAGTATATCACCGACCGCGCCGCGTGGAAAAAGAACGGCGGGTTGTGGGGCTGGCTGACCGATGTAAAATTCTCCCGAATTGGGGTTACATATCTGTATCGTCTCCTTTTTTCGATATCTTATATACTGACAGTGATCGCTCTAGGGATCGCCTGTATAAATGTCGTGCTCCGGATTCTGGTCGAAGATACCCTTTGGTATGTGCAATTGACAGTCTCTCTTTTGGCAATTCTGGCCTTTTTGTTCTATACCGTGACGGTACGTGTTCTCTATGAATACGGCATACTGGGGCTCGATTTCGTTGTCACCATAGTCAGAGCGGCTCGAAAGTACCTGAACTCCCGTCATCAAGAGCCGTAACGGCCCGAAAGACCTTCCCCTTTCAGCAGCAAAACCGGGGCCAAATGAGCCCCGGTGGGCTGGTGTTTGGGTAAAATGGGCATTATTAGAAAAAACTGTTATAAACCTCTTGCATTTTGATTATTTATCTGTAATATCGACTATAGATAGCAGAAAGTAACACCCACGAGGTATCCCGGGGGCATTTATATAAAAACCTTTTGTTGTTTTTGACGGGGGAAGGGGCTGTTTGCCGCCTTTTCCCGGCGAATGTGACGAAGGGTTTTTTCCACGGATGCCGCAGCGACAACCTGAAAGAGCCGTTATGACCGTTTTCTTGCCCAAACTTCGCGCGAAATGCCTGTGCTCCGTTTTCGCGGTCCTGTTTTGTGTGGTGACGGCCGCCGCCGAGGAAGAGCCAACCCGCTGGTGGACCTGGAACGGTTTTAAGACCGAGGCGGCTCTCGTTTCGGTCAGCGACGATGGCGGAATGGTGAAACTGCGCAAATTCAACGGCAAAGAGGTCGGTATCTCGGTCAGCCGCTTAAGCGGCGAAGACAAAGAGTATGTTAAGGGGTATATCAAGCGCAGCCGCCCCGCCGATCTTCCGCAAGAAAAGCAAGTGTCCGACGACAGTGCCGCCGACGACGAAGCCGACGTTGAAGAAGAGGACAGCACCGTCGAAGAAGAACAAGAGGGTGATGAAGACAATGAAGACGATTATTTCGACTTCAAAGGCCAGCGGCTGAAGAAGTCCGAAAAGATCAGCGGTATTCGGCTAGGCGATGTCGTCAGGAACTATATGAAGGGGATATGGGCTCGGGATTATGAGGTTAAAAAATACAAAGATTCGAATATGGTCTTGCTGGCGGCGAAGAATCCCAATACCCCGGTCAGTGTTATTGTTCTAGCGTTCGATAAACAGACGCATCGGGTGAGCGGTTTCCTCGTCGGTATGAGTGAAAACTCGGGAGTGAAGATGAGCGAGATCAGGGAGAGCTTTTCCTCGAAGTATGAATTCGATGAGATCTCTAAGGAAGGGGATTGGCGCTATCACTCCAAAACCGAGCCAAAGATGATCATTTCCGCCGGCTACGACGACGATCTGAATGTTCGTGTGGTTTACCTGCACTCCGGGATGCTGGAAGCCGGCGGAAGCAGTGATGAGGAGACCCAAAACCAGCTGGTGGAACGTCTCAACCTGTAGGAACATATCAAAACAGATTTCACCCGCCCCCGGGCTTAAAACAAAACACGCAAGAGCGGTTATGGCCAAATGGTATTTTTATGACGGAAAGGGGAAAAAACAGGGCCCCTTCAACGAAAAAAACCTCCGTTTCTTCGTGCTGACGAAGCGGATTCTCCCCAATACCCAAATGGAGAACGACGCCGGTGAGAAGGGAGCGGCGGGGGACATTCCCACACTTTTCCCCGTCAGCGCTCCCGCCCCGCCAAGCGCCCCCGTGCCGCCGGGAGGCAATGTCTTTACGCCGGTTTCACCGGCCGAAAGCGCCGGGGTGCAGCAAGGGATCTTCTGCACCGGCTGCGGCACGCATTTTGGGCAGGATACGCCCCAATGCCCTTATTGCGGCTCGGACACGGCCAAAAACAACCGGTTCTGTCATAAATGCGGCAGGGAGATCAGCTCCGGACAGGTCGTCTGTTCCCAGTGCGGGACCCCTGTCTACATTCCGGACGACGGATCTTCCCCCCTCGGTTTTTCTTTCTGACGGTCGCTTTCTCCGCCGGGGGAAGAAAGACCGTTTTTTTATTATTTCAAAAGAAAGCGTTCCCAAGGCCATGTGGTATTTCTTCGATCAACTCAATCGCCGTCAGGGGCCGGTCAACGACGCGCAGCTCAAGGCCCTGGCCGATCACGGGGTTATTTCGCCGGGTACCTTGATAGAGACCGACACGGGGAAACGGGGAACGGCATCGCAAATCCCCCGCCTCTTTCCGTCCGGGGCGGCCAAGAAGCCCGGTTCGTCCGCCGCGCCGAAGCCAAAGATCACGCCCGAAGCGGTGACGACGGCCTTCGATTCGAGCAATCCCTTCACCTCCGGCGCGTCTGATACGCCCGAGGCGATGAAGGCGGCCTTCGATTCGAGCAACCCTTTCACTTCCGGCGCGTTTGACATGCCCGAGGCGATGAAGGCGGCCCTTGGGTCGAAAAGCCCTGTCGTTTCCGGCATGATTAACGTCTCCGGCGCGACCCCCCCCCCCCTCGATCCGAAAACCCCCATCGTCTCCGGTGTGATCAATTTTCCCGGCGCGCCGAATGCCTCCTTCGATCCGAAAGCCCCTATCGCCTCCGGTTTGATCAATTTTCCCGGCGGCATAGAGGGGATCAACATCACCAGCAAGACCGTCACCGCCAATAGTCCCGACGGGAAGACTCGGGTGAGCGTGACGATCGCCGCCGGAACCGGGACGCTCGGAGGGAATGGGATTTTCATGGGGGCCGATCATTGGCTCTATCGGTCCTTTTATTTTCTCCTTCATCTGGGGCTGCTGGTCGCGGCGTATTTTTTGCTGAAAGGGCCGCTTCACCACTTCGGCGAATTCGAGCTGGAAGATATTCTGACGATCCTTGTCAGGATCGCCCTTCTGGTCGCCCTGCGCTATGTTCTGCTGGCCTGTCTTCGATACGGCTTCCGATTCTACGCTTCGCTCTGTAAAGGGCTCTTTTCCGGCAAGATAGGGAAATAAAAAAGGCGCGGATTTCCCGGTAAGAATGAGTCCTTGGTTACAAAGACAGCGATAGAACAAAAGAGTAAAAGGAAGCAGATATGGCGAACTGGTATTACTTCTCGGATAGCGGGAGAAAGGTAGGGCCGCTGTCTGACAGGACGTTCAGAAACCTGGTTCAGGAAGGGAAGATTCGGCGAAACACGATTGTCGCCAACGAGTATGGCCGTACCGTCCAGGCGGGAAGCATCCTCGGATTGCCGTTCCCCCAAGACGACGAAGAGAGCTCGTTTTCCGGTACCGCGCCAAACGCGGGCGCCCCCTTTGGCCGGGGGGGCTCGTTTACCGATCCGTCCGCGGGATTGTCCCTGGATCAGCCGATTCCCTCGGCGACGCCCCTGGAAATTATCGAGGGGCTCGATGCCAAAAAAAACGGGCGGGAATCGTCCGGCAGGGGGTGGATTCTGCTTGTGGCGCTCATCTTTCTGGTCGGTGTTTTGGTGATCGCCGCCTTTATGGTCGTTCACAACCGCAACGCCCAAAACCAGGCCGCCGACAATCAGGAAGAGGTCCAAACCGAGGAGGAACCGGCCGAGGATACTTCTGTGCCGCCGGACGACGAGACCGAGCCGACCGTGGAGGAGCCCGCAGACCAGGATGACGCCTCGCCGCCCGAAGAGGAGGTCCCCGCCCACCAAGGGCCGACGCTCCCCGAACTTAAGGCCGAGCGCGATGAGCTTCAGACGACATGGGAAGACACCGAGCAATGGCTCGAAGAGTACGAAATCTACGCCGAGCAGGCGGCAATGGTGCAAAAAGACCCCTCCGCGCTGGAACGTTTGACCGAGCCGAAGAGCCGGCTTTGGGACGTTTCATACGATGTCGAGGCGATGGGCGAACAGATGGGTCAGCAGCGGGAGACCCTTAAGGCGCGTCTGAGTGAACTGGACGAGCGAATCAAAAACGCGCAGTGAGCGACGGCGGGGGGAACCAAAGATGAAATCGATGATGAATTGCCCGGTTCTGTTCTTCCTGCTTTTGGGGCTTTGGGCCGCATTGCCGGCGGCGGCGCAAGAGAAGACGCCCGAGGCGGCGGCCGCCGCGCGGTCGCGCGAACAGGCCGCCCGTCTTCTCGACGAAGCGAAGGAGTATGACAAAGGTCTCGACGACGGAAACGCCTTCCTGGCGGCCGCCCGCGCCCGCGCGGTGATCGGCATCCGCGCGCCGCGGCTGTGGACCGACGAGGATCGCGCGCTCGTCGCGCGGGCCGATCAGCAAATGAAGATCAGCTCGGAGCGGCTGCGGAAGACCCAGGGGTTCCTGTCCAGCTACACCACATTGGTGATCGGTTATCCCAAGGCGGATCCGCCGCCGAAACCGCGCGCGTCGACAACCGACTGGACGCTTCCTCCCTCCTATCCGTCGGTGACCTTGCCGCCGAGAACATCCGGGACGACGGGAAGCTCCGGCGGCACCATCCCGTACCACAGCTCCGGATCAAGCTCCCCTTCGCGCGAGGCGGCGCCGACCCCCCAAATCATACGCCGGCAAAATCCGGCCGACTGACCCCCGAAAAAACAACCCCAGGCCTTTCCCCGAGGTTCACCTATGGCAAAGACAGTGAATATCCCGAAACCGACCTCTCGGCTTTTGCTCAAGAAAGTCACCTGCCCCCATTGCTGGAGCGAGTTTGAGCCGAGCGACATCTGCTGGATCTCCCGATCAGAGGAATTGATCGGCGATTTCCTTCTGGGAGAGACCGAGTACGAGCGATTTCTTCCGGCGCGGTTTCATTCCGACGGAAACGCCGTCGACAGAAAGGGTGTCATCTGCCACGAGTTCGCCTGCCCGAACTGCCATCTCAAACTTCCCCCCTGCGTCCTGGAGACCCGCCCTTTCTTCATTTCGATTGTCGGCGCTCCCGCCTCAGGAAAGTCTTACTTCCTCGCCGCGATGACCTATCAAATGGAGAGGATGTATGGGGAGAAGTTTCACCTCTCCTTCACCGACGCCGATCCTCAGATGAACCGGCGTCTTTCCGACTATGTGACGCTTCAGTTTCGAAACGGTGACCCCAACGCCTTGGTGAAGATCGACAAAACCGAGGAACAGGGGGATCTGTACAACACCATCTTCAAAGACGGCCAGCAGATCACCTACCCGCAGCCGTTCATTTTCTCGCTGATGCCGCTATCGGGCCACCAATACGAAAACCAGCGGCAAACGGTCGCCACGTCGCTTTGCCTCTACGATAACGCCGGCGAGAGTTACCTCCCCGCCGAAGGGGCGGATCGTTCCTCCCTCCCCGTTACGCGGCATTTGGGAAGGAGCAATACCATCTTTTTCCTCTTTGATCCGCTTCAGGACAACCGACTGCGAGAACTCTGCCGCGGTGTCTCGGAAGACCCCCAGCTTCAGGAGAGGATGACCGGCGATTTTCGAAGGTCCCCTTTCCGTCAGGAACAGGTTCTCAACGAAATGGTGAAGAGGACCCGCCAGTTCAGGAATATGACCACCACCGCGAAATACCCCTTGCCGGTCGTTGTGATTGTGACCAAATTCGACGCGTGGTTTAAGCTTGTTCCCGACATCCCCCGTGTTCATCCTTGGACGAAAGCCCCCGGGACGGACGAGCGTATTCTCGACGAGAAAGTATTTAAGGAAATCAGCCGGGTCACGCGAAATTTCCTTTTGAAAAGGACTTCCGAGATCGTCTACAGCATCGAGAGCTTCGCTTCGGACGTCACCTACATCCCCGTTAGCGCGACAGGGACCCCTCCGGTCGTCGATCCTCAGACGCAAGAAAGCGGCTTTCGGGCCGGCAGTATCAGGCCCGTCTGGGTGGAACTCCCCATTCTCTACGCGCTGGCGAAGTCGAATCGTGGAATCGTCCCGATTCAATGAACGGTTTTGTCTCTGGGTGACCCGGGGAGAGATCCTAAACAAAAGAGGGAAAAAGAACGATGGCGCTCGAACTGATCTATACTTCCGCCGAAGCCGGAATCAGGCCCGGAACGCATGGATTTTGTACCGTCGCGGCGAGCCGGGAGCTTCCCGCGCCCCTGGCCTCAACGCTCGAGTCGCTTTCGGGCTATCGTCACCTTTTTCCTCCCAAGACACCGAACGCGCGATTCAATCCGGTCGCCTGCTCGCACCTGACGCTTCCGTTCAACGGGAAGCCGATTCATATCGTCTCGCGGATCGCCGACGCCGGACTGGACTACACCGATCGAACCAATAAAATCGCGCACCATCTCGTTCTTCAGCGCAGCGATCTGATCGAGGCCGGTCCGGCGGCGCTTTTCGGGATGCCAAATCTGTTTGTCGAAAAGTGGAATTCCAAACCGACGATCTTCCCCAGCGCCAAGACTATTCCCGCGATGAATATCGCCCCGGCCATCTGTAAAACCTGGGACCGGTTCGGCGGCGACCCCGGCTGGGGCGGGGTTTTGGCCGCCTCGGTCCTCCGGAAGCGGCCGGTGAGTATCGTGGCCGCGATTGGGATGGACATTCTTCCCCTCTTTCAAGAGGCGATCGCCCTTCTTCCGGAGAACCGGCGGTGGGAAGCGACCTTCTCGACCTACTACAGCAAACTCCCCCCAGGGGTCGAGGCGCTTTGGAAGGGAGTCCTGACCGGGAGCGCGGAAGAGGGGTTTGTGCGTGCTATTCCGAGGGTGCTGGTGTTGGATCTGACACGCCCGCTGGGGGATATTAGCCGGTACTGCGACGACGGGGCGACGGCCGCTTTGGTTGAAGCCTCGCGAACGGGGAAGGCCGCCGCCGTGGACGGGGAGGAACCGGCGTTGAATACCGAGCCGGGTTTGGGCTTCTCAAAAGACGCGGCGTCACGAGCGGCCGGGGGGCTTTCGTTCACAAAAAATCCTTCCGCGCCCCCTGTTTCGGCTATCCCTCCGGTACTAAACCCGGCGCCTGGGAGCGGTGAATTATCGGAGATCGAACGGTCGGCCGCCAAAACCAAGGGGAGTACTCCCTCACGGCAAACCGCCGAGACGGAGCCGAAGAAAAAGTCGGCGAACCTCTACGTTTGGGCGCTGGTGACAGCCGTGGTTTTTGTCTGTCTTCTGGCCTTGGGGGGCGGTTATCTTCAATACCGCAGGGACGTCGCGGCGGTAACGAACCGTTTGGAATCGCTTCGGCGCATGATCGCCGGCGAGGGGGAGGAGAAACCGGGCTGGCAAAAGATTATCAGCGATATCAATGACATCGCTGTACCTGAGATCCCCAAGGAGCTAAAAGACAGGAGTGAAGTTGAAAAGGTTTGCGGCCGGGCGGAAAAAGTTGTGGAGAAAGTTAAAGAATTCGTTGACTCTTGTCGAGACCCCAACACGAATTCGCTTCCGGAAGGGATGCCGGAAGGGATCAAGGACAGTGAAATCGACGAGGTACTGAAAAACCTTGGAAGCATCCAAGATATGACTTCCCTGGAAGAGCGAAAACAGAAGATCGAAAAATGCATTGAGGATATTAACAATAAAGAGGATATCATCCGTTCGAATTTGGTGAAAGTCAAACGAGAGGTACAGGAAAAGAAATCCTCTTTTTTGACGGAAATGAATAAAAACAAGGAAATCGAGGAAGGTTTTCTTCTGGGGACACTGAAAATTAAAAGTACCGCAATCGTAAACGCGAAGAAACAGGTCGTTCAGGAGCTCAGGAAATTTCAAGGTGACGCCAGAAAAGTATTTGGGAAGAAAGCGGGTGCCTTTAGGGTATCGAACGAGGATTTGCAGGGTGTGAAAAATGAATTAGAGTTGCTCAAGGGGACCCTCGCAAGTGTCGCGGATGTGTACTCATTCAAGACAACTCTAGATACCTGGCAGGGACAAAGGAAGGAATGGAGAGGAAGAATAAATCTACTGACCGAACGTCTCCAATCTGCGTCGAACGTTAGGATATCGATGATTTCGAAGTTAACAGAACCGAATCAACGCATCACACAGATTTTCTCAGCTAAAGATTGGCGGACATTCAAGGATAATTGCCAACCAGAATGGCATCTTCAGGTTTCGTTGCGGTCGATTTTCCCTGATGTGAATGAAAAATACACACGGTTTTCCGATAATGCGGAAACCGGCGGTGGTGAAGATACTCCTATTGTTATCTACCCTGGTGGAGATGGGCTGTTTTTTATAGCTAGAGAGGATTCAGATGATCGTGATATAAATGATGTCCTTCTCTCCAAGCTGACCTGGAGTATAGTGGACCAGAACGAAGAAACTGTTCAATACGAGAAGAAAGATCTATCATCCGAAGAAAAGCAGATTCTGGAAGAACGTTCCATTTCCGCAGGAGCGATCATTCTCGAACCCCCAAAAAAACAACCGAATGCAAATGATGAGAAGAAAGAGGGAAACTCTTCTGAAGACAGCATACAGGAAACTGCTGACGATAGGTTTTGGGGGTTCATTCAGCAGAAGTTTGCACAAGAGGCAGTCTCTAGTGAATGTTCCGGTCTGACGATGTATGAAATCAGACCGATCAAGGATGGCGGCGCTTCGCTTGCCTTTGGTATTAGACGAAAGAAAATAGCCCGGGGACAATCGGAAACGACACAAGAGATTCGACTTCTTTATAACAGACAGGAATTCTCGATAGAGGATACTGTTTTCATCGATCCCACCTATTTTGAACAGTGGCTGCGTGAATTTGAGAAAATCGAAAGTATTGATGAGGGTAATTACTCCTATCCCATAAATAGGACTCTACGCACACCTATCTCCCTTGTTGGAGGAGAGGACAAAAATAATCCAATTATGATTGTTCTCTTCAATTTCGTTCCGGCCAAACCCCAAACGGAGACTTCCAGCGAGAACTAAGAGGATCATATGTATAAAAGCGAAGAAATAGCCGAACGGGTACTTCAAACCCTGAACAATCCCGCCTCTGTCGGATTAGGGGCCGAGCCGCAGCAGGTGATCGATATAATCACCGAGCTGGCCACTGATTACTCCCAGGCATGCGCGCGTGTCAATGATCTGTTAAGACGCGCCAGAGAACATTCCAGCGCAGGGAACGCGGCTGAGGCGTTCCGGATTATTAAGCTGTTCCATGTAGAGGATGATTATCAGAATTTAAAGCTCGGCGGGCAGGACGAACGGTGGAGAGTGTTTTGCGACGATTACGGCTTTCCTGTTTCCGATCCGCTCGATGAGAATTCGCACAGAGAGGTTCTTTGCCTCTACGATGTCTACGATCAGATTAAAGACAAACTCAAGGAGTTTCGTACTCTCTCGCTGCGGCGCGCCCCGCTGAAAGAGAGATTGGCGCTTTTGCGTCAGCTTGCGGCGGCGGATATGGGAAACGCCAGCTGGAACGAGATGACCGCTGATTATGAGAAATCCCGCGATGAGGAGATCGAGCGACGGTTTTCCGCCCTTCCCCAAACCAGGGAGACTGCTCCCGAGGCCATGGAGATGCTGCGGGAGCTGACCGATTTTAACCGCTTAAACCCTCCTCCCGAGGCGCTCGTCAAAAAGGTCCGGGCCTTTACCGGCCGCGTGAATCTCGAACTGCAGAAAGAGACGCTTCACAAGACGGTCGACAAGCTGCTCGCTGCCTTTCGCGAGAACGACCGACCGGAGGCTGAGCGCTGTATGGCGGTCTGGTCGCGGCTCACCGGCGGGATGCCGCCCGGCGAGGTTCCGCAGAGGCTGATCGAGGAGGTGCGCGGACCGTCGGCATGGCTCCAAGAGCTCCGGCAGCAAGACGACCGGAAGCGGGAATATCGGGAGAAACTCGATCTGCTCGAGGAAGCGTTCATTGACGGCGATATGAACGAAATCACCGCCGCATTAGGCGCGGCGCGGCGGGCCGCGGAGAACTGCGGGGAAGAGATACCCGAGTCGGTCAAGCAGACCTACAGGCGGATTGATCGTGACAATAGGTCGCGGCAAAGAAGAAAGACCGCCTTTAAGGTTTTTCTGGCGCTGCTGATCGGTCTTCTCGTCGCCGGGGGGACCGGATGGGGAATCCACAACTCGAAAACACAAAAGAGGATCGGCGAAGACGCGCAGAGGTTGGCCAACTTACTCGACAGCTACGAAGGGAAATCGGAAGCGTCCGGCGAAGACGGCGAAGAGGAGGGGGCTTCTTCCGGTTTTCTCCAGCCCGACGCCCTCAAGCAGGCGGAAAAATTCGCGGAGAAACTCCAGGCCGAAAGTCCGCGGATCGCCGGCGCTCCGGCCGTTGTGCAGCAGCTTTCCCGAATGGAACTGCTTGTTGAGTCGGAAGCGAAACGGTCGGAGGAATTCGAGCGGACAAAAGCCGAAGCGGAGGGCATTGTCGAAAGCGGCGATGAGCTGCCGCCAAAGCTGCTTTCTCAGCTCGATGCGCTCGGCAAAACCGAACAGGAACGCGGAACGGTTCTGAAAATCAATTCACTCAACGACAAAACCGTTCGCGCTAATAAGGATGAGCGTGAATCTCAGTACAGCCGTCTCCTGGCGGGGATCAAAGAGAATATCGATGATTTGGAAACGAACGCTGTCCCGATGGACAGACGGGCGGAGCTGATCGACCAGATCAAAGAGGATCTTTCTCAATTGAACGCGATTGCCGCGCGGGGAGAGATTCCCGCCCCGCTGACGAAGAACGCTGAGCTGTTCAGCGAAAAATGCAGGGCGATCGAAAAACAATTCATAGCCGACACGGAATATGCCGCGGATATCGACGCGATCACACAGACCATCGGAGACCAGGGCCATTTCCTCGATGCGATCAACCAATTTGCCCGGAAGTATCCCAACTCGAAACACGCCGCCGAAAAAATGAGAATCGCGAACTGCTTTGCCGGCTATCAAGACGTCACGCTTTGGAACGACTTTATCGATAAGGTCGGAAGAACACCCGCCGATTGGGAAAAGTCTTTGTTTTTCTTGTCGGGCTTCGATGAGATCAAGGATCAGGTTCTGTTTATTCCCGACTCCCAAGAAGCCGCGGATCTGTTTCCCACGGTCGAGGCGATCCGAAGCATCGGCGGCCGCGCTAAGCTGGCGAAAGGACTTATACAGAGTTTTGAGTCATGCGATGAGGAATGCTGGGTCTGGCGGCGCTATGAAGGGGACAATGATCTGTTTTATTACTACCTGACCCAAAAACCGGACCTCTCCAACACCGGGGAATATAGCTATCTGACCTCGCGAAAGGACCCGGGCCAGACCGCGCCGATCTCCACTTCGTTCACTCGGGAAGAGATCGACAGAATCGTTCCGGCTCCCCACTTCCAGACTGCCCTGGCGCTTCTGGATCATCTGAAGGAGAGCCAAAAAAATATCGACAACCCCGTCGGCTGGTGTGAAACGATGATCGAGCTGCTGGCTCGACTCGATCCCGAGGAGGATGTCAAGGCCTTTGATTCCACCGTGAAGGCCTCGCTCCTTTACGCGGTTGTCCATGTTCTGAAGGACGACCCGATCTTCGCCGACAAGCTTCTGCCGTGGGAAAAAATCTTTGACGACGATCCGGAGTTTTCCCCCGATATCGACTGGATCAATCCCGAGAACAGGGAGCTTGCGAGACAGCGCAAGGTGGCGTCGCGGATTTTCGCGAAACTCGTGATCTCGCCGATATCTCTCTCCTTCCAGACCTTCCGCGACCGAGCCGCGAAGGAGGCCGGCACCAAGGTCTCGACTTATCCTTGGGTCGGCTGGCTCCATAACGAGAAGGGGGAATGGACGGTAATTTTCAAAGAGGGGATTTCCGTCAGCGGCGATCTGTTTATGCCGGGGCCCAAGGAAGGGGATAACCCCTCGGCGCTGGTTCCGATCGGAACCGCCGCGGACAGCAGAGTCACGCTCTCCGGCGATACCGGGGCGTTCATCATCGGCGCGCCGATTTTGGTTCGGGTCACGGATACCCAAAACCAATCGCCGCGCTGACAAAACCAAACAACTCAAGCAGCGCCCGCGGGTTTTTCTCTTGATAGGAGCAAGTCGGCGGGCCTTTAGGCACTTGACCTCCATCACGCAGTCATGAGCAATAGTATGGATCCTTTCGACGACGATCTCCAACCGACCGATTCTTTCCAGCTGTCTTGGAAAAGGCGGGATATCGAGCAGCGCTTTGGTTTCAGCGGGGGACGCTACACCCGCGTCAATATGAAGTTCACCGGCCTGCTGGCGCTGCTTTGCACGGTCGCCTTCTACGCGATTCTTCGCTTTTTCCCGGAGAACCATATCATCTCGATGTTCACCGATCGGGGGATCATCCCCTACCCGATTGTCCTGCTCGGGTTTTGGACATTCTTTATCCTGTCGGTAAAACAACGGAAGATCAACTATCAGGCCGAGCCGCTGGACAGGCCGATTATTCCTGACGATAAAAATTTCATTCTGACCCCCGCCACGGCGGAGGATGTGATCGGGATGATCTTAAAGAACGCGGATAACCCGAAAGATTTTCTCCTCTACCGGAGAATCGTTCTGGCGCTTTCGAATCTCAAGCACCTGGGACGTGTCTCCGACGTCGATGATATTATCCGCTCTCAGGCCGATCAGGACGCCGAGGCGATGGAGACGAGCTATACCATCGTCAACGGATTTTTGTGGGCCATCCCGATTTTGGGGTTCATCGGCACCGTTCTGGGGCTGTCCGACGCCATCGGCAGTTTCGGCGGGGTTCTTTCGGGAAGCGGCACCGATATGAGCGAGCTGATGCCGGCGCTCAAACAGGTGACGGGCGGCCTTTCCACCGCGTTCGAAACGACCTTGATCGCCCTGGTCATCGCGCTGATTCTTCAGCTGTACTCCGTTACGGTCCGCAAACGAGAGGAAGAGTTCCTCGACGACTGCGCGGAGTTCTGCACCGGCAAGATCGTCTCCCGGCTTCGGATGGATTTTAACGACAATAAGGAAGATAAATGACCGGCGATAGAGGCGTCACTGCGCTTCTTTGCCGCCGCTTCCGCCACGGTCGGCGATCAAGCTTGAGGAGTCTAAGCTAAGAACCATCGGTTCAATGTCGAAGCCCCGTTTTTTCAGAGCGTCCCGGACGGTGTGATATTGCTCGAAAGAGTCGATGGCCGTGATCACGGCCATAATACACTCGCTGGGGGAGAACTTGCCGACCAGCTCGCCGATCCGCTGGTCGGCGTCCTCGGCCATTAAGTCAATGCCGCGCCAGGGATTGGGAAAGACCCGCGCCTGGCCGCCGGATTTCTCTAAGACGGTAAAGTCTTCGGTGTTTAACCCTTCCCGCACACCGCGTTCACTGTAATGGTGCCAGAGATAGAGCCGGTTAAAGACGACGATCAGACCAATCTCTGTTTTGGTGGATGCGCTCAGTTGGGGACAGGTCAGTTTTTGCGGCTGCTGTTCGTCGGTATCCGGCAAGTTGGCCTCGGCTTCGGCCACTTGGGCCCGCAGATACTCAACCTCTTGAAGAAGTACCTTGTTTTCCGCGGCGATGCTCGCCGCCTCGGCGTCGTTTTCGGAGACCTGATAAGTTTTCGCGGCGATTTGGTCTAAGAGATCCTGGTTTGCCAAAAGAAGGGCCTGCCAGTTTTTATAGCTCTCTTTAACCTCTTCGTCGGCGAGACTGCCGGTTAATTCCTCGAATTGATCGATCTGCTCCCGGAGCTTTTCCAGTTCGTAGCGCTTCTCTTCCCACTTGGCCTTAAGCGTATCGAACTCTACGGCCGAAACCGGGTCACTGACGGCCTCACTGACCGATTGCTGAGCCATCTGCAGTTGGATGACGATAAACAGCAAAATAAAGAGGATTCCGCCGAAGGTATTGCAGATCGTATCGAGAAACATCTCGAGACTGTCGCCGGCGCGCTGCCTATTTTTTCTCATCGGAATGACTCTCCGTCAGCTGAATCTTTTGATACTGCCCGATATAATCAACCCCGACACGGAAGTCGGCCGCCTGGAGGCGCGCTTTGATTTCCTCATACAGGTCGGCTCCCTCGGGACGAACCAGGAGGACAAAATATTCGGTGGTTTCGCTTCTTTTTTTGGCCCATTTCATAAACGAGGAGCAGATATCATCGTCGTCTCCCGTAAAGGGCTTGGGGCCGGAAGGGAGGATCGAGGCCGCGGGAATCACGCTAACCGCCTGCTTGTCGATATCCACAAGCCAAGGCGCTTCTTTGGGGGCGTTTTCTTTGTCGAAATAGAGGAAATTGTCGTCATCGGCGGCGAGCATGCTTTTTTCGAGGAGCTCTTGATACAGTTTTTGGAGCTCCTGTTTTTGTTCCTCAAGACGTTTGTTCTCTTCATCGAGAAGAAGGGCTCGGCGGTTTCGTTCATCGCTTTCGGTTAAAAGGTCGTTCCAGTTTTCGAGTTTTTGCTCGTTCGCCCGAATCTCGGCTCTGACTTGCTCGATTTGGGCCTGGATTTCGGGAAGGGAAAGCGCGATAGACCGCGCGACGTCGTCGGCCATCCGGTCCAGGTTCGCGCCAAGATCGTCGATCTGCCCGGTCATTTCCTCCACCTCGCGGAGCATCTGATTATAGACGGCGCGCGAACGGACCGGATCGGCGATACTCGCCTCAACGATTTTTGAGGTGAGCTCAAGGGCCAAGATCAGGGTAATCAGGACAACAATCCCGCAGATGGAGGTGATGATGTCCTGGAAAGAAAAGAGCGACAGCGCGCTTTGTGTGCGGCGACGGCGTCTCAATGGAACCCTCCTTACGGGGAATATTTGTAGGAAAACGGGAAAATGGCAAAATTCAAACAATGTCTATTGTATACGCATACACGGCGGATTCCAGAGTTTGGAGCGGGTGTTTGAGGGGAATTTTTTAATCCCGTAAGAAACATAAAAGGAAAAACAGCCCGCTGACGGTGGAGCTTAAATTGAGCGGAACTATCATTTGGGCTTTTTGCCGCAGCCGTTGGCCACAGGATCTGTCGTCATATGGGATCTTGTTTTTCAACCTTGTTTCTTGGACAATAAGTAATGTGGGGTTCGAGCAATTGATCATTCAAAAAGGAGCATAACCGTTATGAACAAGATCCGTCTCTTTCACCGAACATTATCCGTGATTCTGGGTGCCGCCGCGGCTTGGCTGGTTGGCTTCTCGCCGCTGGGGGCGATTGAGCTGGAGATGAAACCGGACGTGGGGACCTATACCGACGGGGTCTATGAGGTGAGCAAAACCGAGCCGAAGTCGGTTCGGGTCTACAGCAAACCGTTTTCGGTGGTGCCGGGGGGCGTCTATCGATTCAAGATGAACGCCTGCTGGTTTGGGGAAGGGGGCGGCTGCTTCCCGGCGGGGCTCGACGGGCTGTCGAACGACTATAAGCCGAAAGAGTCCGAAACGCCGGAGACGCTTTGCAAGCGGGTGATTCGTGTCTGGGACAACCGCGATCAGGCCCGTCTGTCTGTGGGGCGCTGGGATTCGACCAAGACGATACGCTTCACCGAACCGCAGCTCGTGCCGGTCAGCCCGATCTATCATCTGGTCCGCGAGGGGGCGCAGCGCGGACCGGGCTCACTGGGACTGACGGACGGGGGCGATTCTTCTAAGGGGTGTTTTCTGGCGCTCGGCACGGGGGAGTATATCGAGGGGAATCACTATCTCTTCCGCACGTTCACGATCGCGGACGACGGGAACTTCGCCCGGACGCTCGAATACGCCGACTGCGCGTTCAATTCCATCCGCTGGTGCCTCGCCGGCGGGCAGAGCGTGGTCTATCGCTTTGACCTGCGGCCGATCAGCGCCGACGGTTCGGCTCAAGGGCAAGAAGATCCGCTGCGCTTCCTCTCGGCCGAGGTCACGGTCAACGACAACTACCATGTCGGGGGACGATGTGTGGTCGAGTTAAGCACCGACGCGCAGACATGGCATACCGTGGGGACCCTCGAGGAGAAGGGGACCATCAAAGGAACGGCCGAAGAGCTCTTCGCCTCGCCGGTGGAGACACTCTATGTCCGCTGCCGCGCGGAGGAAACGGACTCGGGCAAAAAAGCACATTTTCAAATCTATGGGGTGACGCTTAACGCCGAGGTCGATTCCGACCGCTTTACCGGTCAGGGAGAGACCCTTTTCGCCGAAGAAAGTGACGGCGATTCCGCCGCGGATACGCGCTTCGAGGTCACGCCGCTGTACCGCGACGCCGAGACGCTCTACTGCCGGGTTACCAATAAGACCGACGGGGCGCTGACATGGCCGGAGTGCTCGTTCAGCGCGGCGGCCGACGGCGGCGAGCCGATCGCTTGCGCCGCCGCGGTCGCGCGGACCGATACCGGCGGCGCTTCTGTGGCGGCCGGGGAGAGCGCGCTGTTCGCGGTCGATCTGTCGAACCGTCCCGCCGGAAAGAAGACGGTCGATTTCGCCTTCCGATTCGATCACGAGTATCGCTTTAGCGAGGCGATCAATCTCTACCGTGTTCAAGACTACACCCGACCGCTGAGTACCCCCGATGAGGCGCTCGGTCTGTCGTGGTGCGAAGCCGATCGGAAGGTGCCGCTGCGCCCGACGGTGATCGCCGAAAGGGAAGCCGCGCCGATCGCGATCGCCGCGCCGCGCAACGACTTCGAAAGTTTCCAGGTGGTGGTTCGTCCGAAGAAGGACCTCGCCGATCTCGACGCCCGCTCGAGCGATCTGACCGGGCCGGAAGGCGCGGTGATTTCGCGGGAGAATATCCAGGTCCGCTGGGGCTATTACCACTTTGTCGATGTCCCGACCGACGGCGCCTGTGTCCGCGGCTGGTACGTCGACGCGCTGGTGCCGATCTCCGTCGGCGGTACGGGGGAGGAGGGAGCGCCGCTGGCGGTGGCCGCCGGCGACAACCAGCCGATCTTTGTTACCGTCTATGTTCCCGCGGGGACCGCGAAGGGGGAATACACGGGGACACTGACGATCACTTCCCGGGAGGCGGCCGACGGCGCGCGGGAGACGGTCAGTGAAATACCGTATAAGCTCACGGTCTGGGACTTCGATCAGCCGCGGAAGAACCGGTTCGAAACCGCCTATGGGTTCCGTCCGGATTTTGCCTTCAGCTATCAAAACGCCTCCAACGAGCGGGACAAAAGAGCGATTTGGGAGAAGTACCTCAAAAGCGCGAGCGATCACCGCATTTCTCTTTATAATCCCACCCCGCTGGACGGCTTTAAGGTGACGTTCGATAAAGAGAATCTCAAGGCCGACTTTGACTTTACCGCCTTCGACGCGGAAATGACTCGCGTGACGGAAAAGTACAATGTCACTTCTTTTAGGATCACCCCCTCGGGGATCGGCGGCGGGACATTCGCCGGACGCGCCAATACGGGGCTGGCCGGGTTCACCGCCGACCAGCCGGAATACGACCGGCTGATGACCAGTTACCTCGGGCAGTTTGAGGAACATCTGCGCGAGAAAGGGTGGCTCGAGATGGGGTATGTCTATTGGTTCGACGAGCCGGAAGAAAAAGATTACGACTATGTCGCCGCGGGGTTCGGTCGGCTGAAGAAGTACGCTCCGAGTCTGCCCCGCATGCTGACCGAGCAGCCGAGCGATTCGTTCTGCCAGACGCTCGACGCCGCCGGGGGAAATGTCGATATCTGGTGCCCGGTCAGCTCTAATTTCTCGCCGCAGGAGGCGCAAAAGCGCGTGGCCAAGGGGGAGCGGTTCTGGTGGTACGTCTGCTGCGGCCCGAAGGCGCCGTACTGCACCGAGTTCACCGATCACCCGGCACACGAGCTGCGAATCTGGCACTGGCAGGCGTTCGAGCGGGGGATTACCGGCTCGCTGATCTGGGCCACAAACTATTGGACCAGCTCCACGAAAGATTTCCAAGACCCGTATCTCGATCCGATGTGCTACCCCGGCGGCAATGGCCCCGGTACGGCCTCGATCAGGTACTGGGGGAACGGGGACGGGCGTTTCTTTTATCCGCCGCTGCGCGCGTCGGTTCCCGGGCGCTGTGAGGGGAAGGCGGTCACCGATGATCCGGTGGAGAGTATCCGGCTGGAGGAACTGCGCGAGGGAGTGGAGGATTATGAAATGCTCCTGACGCTTCGCGAGCGGTTTGAGGCGAAGAAACAGACCCTTTCGGAGGATCAGCGCGCCGAGATCGAGAAGATCTTTGACTTCTCGGATCTCACGACCGATATGACCCACTTCACCGATGATCCGGGATTGATTCTGAAGCATCGCGCCCGCGTGGCCGAGGCGATTGTGCGGCTGGGGGAGTGATGAGCGGCCCCCTTTAGGCGGGAGACCGACGGCGGGCAGAACGGCCCCCTCTCCTCGGGCGGGGAGGGGGGCCGGGCTGTTTCGCGCGATGTGGTGTGTGACTTTTGGCGACGGCGCGGCGTGGTTTTTCCTTGCTGTGTTTTGTGTTTTCTTGTCCCCGGCGGTTCCTGCCCGGACACGGCGCTTCGCGGCGCGCTTGATCGGCGGAGGCGGCAAGTTTTTGCGCGGGAACCTCCGCCGGGCCTTTCTCGGCGGCCGCCCGGGCGCCTAGGCGCCGGGGATTTGGGGACTTGCTTTTTGCCTTTGTTTCTTGGACAATAACTTGGGGGTGAATCATACTGTTTGGGGGGGTGAGTATAAGGGATAAACCAAGAGGAGTATGCCGACGATGAAGAAAAACAGTCTCTTTCACCGAACATTATTCGCTGTTCTGGGCGCCGCGGCGGTCTGGCTGTGTGGCACCTCGACGCTGCGCGCGATCGAACTGGAGATCGACCCGGACCTCAGTACCTGTACCAATGGTGTTTACGAGGTCGGCAAACCGGAAGTAAAGAGACTGTGGCTCTTCAGCAAACCGATCGATGTGACCCCCGGCGGCCTCTACCGCTTTAAGATGAACGCCTGCTGGTTCGGGGAAGGGGGCGGCTATTTCCCGGCCGGAATCGAAGATGGAACCACCGACTATCTGCCGGCGGGAGACCCCGAACCGAAGACTCCGTGCACGCGCCCGATTCGCGTGAAGGATGATCTCAGCCAAGTCCGTCTGGCCGTCGGCCGCTGGGACTCGATGAAAACCATTCGCTTCACCGAGCCGACCTTCGTCCCGATATGCCCGCTCTATAAGATCATTTGGGAAGGCGCTGACACCGCCGGCGCGAAAGAGTCTTTCCTTGCGCTGGGTACCGGGGAGCGGATCGAAGGAACTCACTATACCTTCAATGCCTTTACCAACGAAGACAATGGGAACTTCTCTCGATCCCTTTACTATTGCGATGCCGCTTTCAATACCAACCGCTGGCGCATTAAAAAAAATCAGCGCGTCGTTTACCGCTTTGATCTGCGGTCGGTCGCTCTGGCCGGGTCCCTCGCCGAGGAACCGCTGCGATTCCTCTCGGGCAATGTCTCGGTCGAGGTTCAGTATCTCAGCGCCGGACGCTGCCTGGTGGAAATGAGTGTCGACGGCCAAAACTGGTCGACTATCGGAACCGCCGATAAAAGCGCCTCGATCGTCGGAACCGCCGAGGAACTTTTCTCCTCCCCGGTCGAAACGATCTATATCCGCTGCCGCGCCGATGAAACCTGTGAGGAAAACGACTTCCAGATCACCAGTCTGGGACTCGACGCGCAAGTCGATACCGACCGCTTTTCCGGTCAGGGCGAGACGACCTTCGCCGATGTCGACGATAACCGGTCGAATCCCGATACACGCTTCTCGGCGACTCCGCTTTACTTCGATAAGAAAAATATCTTCTGCAAGGTTACCAACAATACCAATGAGGCGAGGGTCTGGCCGACCTTCTCGTACTCGGCGACGGTCGACGGCGGCGAGCCGGTCACCTGCGCCGCGGCGGTCGAGCGGATCAGCTCCGCCGCCGGCGCGCCGCTGGCGGCCGGGGACAGCGCGCTGTACGCCGTCGATCTGTCGCGGCACCCGTCGGGAAGAGACATGATCGAATTGACCTGCCGTTTTGATAAGAGCTATCGATTCAGCCAAAAGATATTCCCCTGCTTCGTCCAGGACTATACCCATCCGCTGGCCGCCGGCGGCGATACGCTCGATCTGTCGTGGTGCGAGCCGGATCGCCGAGTGCCGCGCTCCCCCCTGAGCGTCACCATGAAGGAACCGGCGCCGATCGCGATCGCCGCGCCGCGCAACGACTTCGAAAGTTTCCAGGTCGTGGTTCGGCCGAAGGGGGATCTGGCCAATCTCGCCGCGCACGCGAGCGATCTGATCGGGCCGGACGGCGCCGTGATCCCGAAAGAGAATATCCAGGTTCGCTGGGGGTATTACCACCGTGTCGATATCCCGACCGATAATACCTGCGCCCGCGGCTGGTATGTCGACGCGCTGGTGCCGATCTCGGTCGGCCGTTCGGGGGAAATCGGCGCGCCGCTGACGGTCGCCGCCGGGGAAAACCAGCCGATCTTCGTTACCGTTCATGTTCCGCTGGGGATCGCGAAGGGGGATTATACCGGTACGGTGACCCTCCGCGCCCAAGCGGCGCAGCAGGGGGCGGGTGAGACGGTGACGGAAGTGCCCTATAAGCTCACGGTCTGGGATTTCGATCAGCCGGTGAAGAATCGTTTCCAGACCGGGTACGGCTTCTGGCTGTGGAATGTCAACAGCTATCAGAATCTATCCGACGACGCCGATAAAAAGGCGGTCTGGGAGAAGTATCTCCAAGACGCCAGCGATCACCGTATCTCGTTCTATGACCCGACGCCGCTGGACGGCTTCGGCGTGACGTTCGATACCGAAAACCTCACGGCGAACTTTGACTTTACCGCGTTCGACGCGGAAATGACGCGCGTGATGGAAAAGTACAATATCACCAACTTCGTCGTCCCCATCCAGGGGCTGCGGGGCGGGTCGGTCGACGGACGCCCCACCGGCTCGCTGGCCGGTTTCTCGGGCGAGACGCCGGAATATCAAAAGCTGATGGCCGACTACCTCGGAAAACTCCAAGAGCACCTGCGCGAAAAGGGCTGGCTCGATAAGGGGTATGTCTATTGGTTCGATGAGCCGGGCGAGGGTGATTACGACTTTGTCGCCGAGGGGTTCGGTACCCTGAAGAAATACGCGCCGGATCTGGCCCGCATGCTGACCGAGGAACCGGGCGACGCGCTTTGCGACAAACTCGACGCGGCGGGAGGGAATATCGATATCTGGTGCCCGATCAGCAATAGTTTGTCGATGCCCGAGAAGGAAAAGCGCGTGGCCAAGGGGGAACGTTTCTGGTGGTACGTCTGCACCGGCCCCAAGGCGCCGTACTGCACCGAGTTCACCGATCACCCGGCTCACGAGCTGCGTCTGTGGCATTGGCAGGCGTTCGAGCGGGGGATCACCGGCTCGCTGATCTGGCTGACCAACTACTGGACCAGTGAAACCGCCTTCCCCGACAGCCCCCAAAATCCGTATGAAGATCCGATGTGCTACTCGGTCGACTATACGCTCGCCCCGGGCGTCAAACGCCCCTGGGGGAACGGCGACGGCCGGCTGCTCTATCCGCCTCTGGCCGCGGCGACCCCGGGCCGACGCGACGGTCAGGTGATCGACGAGGATCCGGTCGATAGTCTGCGCTGGGAAGAACTGCGCGAGGGGATCGAGGACTACGAGATTCTCCTGACCCTGCGCGAACGGTTCGAGGCGAAAAAGGACTCGCTTTCGCAGGACCAGCGCGAGGAAATCGAGAAGATCTTTGACTTCTCGGAACTCACCACGACGCTGACGACCTTTACGAACGATCCGACGCTGATCCTCGAACATCGCGCCCGGGCGGCCGAGGCGATCGAGCGGCTGGGGGAATAGGACGGTCTGAACTGTTCTGTGGGAGGAAAAAGCGGGTACCCGTTGAGGGCGCCCGCTTTTTTGGCGGATGAACGTCAGCAGTTGTAGAAGATGAACTCCGAGAAGTTCTTTTCGAAGCTCTTCCCACCGAACAGAGGTGCGCGCCAAATCTCGTCGAAGTCGTAGGTGCTCCAGTAGATTTCCAAGCCCAGCTCGTTCATATATCGTTCGTTATTGACATCTCCATTGGCGAGATACCACCAAGGAACTCGTTTCCCCCTTTCGTTGACATTATCAGCGGCACAGAGGAAATAGTACCTGTCGTTGATATAAAAGAACAGGTGCCCATGGTCACGCATATGCTCCCGCAGCTGCTTGACTTCTGTGAACTCGGTGACGATCTCGTATTTTTGGTTGTCGAACATAGTTGATTCTCACGGCTTGGTTTGGGGTGACTTGATCGTCCTTTAGGCGCGGCCGTGGTTATTCGTTGTAGAAGATAAACTCCGAGAAATTGTTCTCGAAGCTCTTGCCGTCGAATATGGGGGCGCGCCAAATCTCATCGAAGTTGTAGGTGCTCCAGTAGAGCTCGTAACATAGCTCGCTGTCGTAACGTTCGTTCCGAACGTCGCCATTGGCGAGGTACCACCAAGGAACTCGTTTCCCCTTTTCGTTAATCTTGTGACTGCCGCTGAGGAAATAGTACCTGTCGTTGATATAAAAGAACAGGTGGCCATAGACAAGCATATGCTCCCGCAGCTGCTTGACAGTGGTGAACTCGGTGACGATCCCATATTTCTGTCTATCGAACATTATTTATCCCGTTTCTTCTCCCAGTATGTCAATATCTGGGTCATTAGTTTATGTTCTTCAGGGGTAGGTCTGCGAGTGCCATGTTCATCGTGAATGTATCCGACGTGCACATGTGGACGTATAGGGACTCCATCGATCCGATGGGAATGTCGAAGATCGATTTGTCGTACTCGCTTGTTTTTTTTATCGTAAAACACAATACATACGATATCTCCCTTCTCGTCAATAACAGCATAGACCCTTCCTCTTGTTCTCGTCTCCATTGGCGCTTTGCTCTGCTTACCATCACGGAATCTAAGTATCTTATACCTCCCGTATTTGGCAATACACGTGTATTCGGTACCATAGGGTTGGTCATGCATTATGTCGTATAACTCGGAACGAGCTCCTCTTCCACCCATATTACGCGGCCTCCTTTCCTTTATTGCGAGCCCAGGCGAACGTCGTGTTTTCATAACGACGGATAGGAACGTTTATGCCCTTCAGCTCTTCGGGGACCGATCCGTAGAACATGACGCAGGCGGGTTTTAATCGTTCTATCATCGCGTGATACCCTTTGATGAACAGCCGCAGTGCCTCCTTGTCTCTTAAGACCCCTACGCTGGATACAGAAAGAACAGAGTTCTCGGGCAGACCATCGAAACAGAACCCATACGAGCGTTCATCGCTCCATGAAACGGTCGGAATGACGGTTAATCCCGCTTCCTGCATCAGATACCCAACCGTACGGCTGCGCAGGATGTTTATTCTTTGAACGGTCAAATCCATATCTCGATAGAGAGAGTAGTCCGGTGTCAGGACTGCCGAA
>JAFRFG010000022.1 GCA_017434455.1 Thermoguttaceae bacterium
GTGACACCATTAAGCTGACCTTCCCGATGACGGTCTGTCTGGAGGAGGGGATCGATCGAAACGCCGGCGAGCTTTCGACGCCGACCGGCAGCGCTTACGGCAAGGGAGCGCCTCTGGGGATGTTCGCCGATTCACAGATGCGCGCGGTTCCTTACGCCGACATCTCCTGCGGTCCGCTGCTGTTTGTCTATCCGATCCCCGAATTGGACGAGAACACGCCGCAGGAGGACGCGTTTTGGCAGTACGCTCTCGATCCGAAGCATGTTTTGGATCACGCCAAGGTCCAGCGTCAGGCGGTCGCTCATCCGTGGCGGTGGCAGGTCGACTCGCCGGTGAAGATCACCGTCGACGCCCTGCGGAGCAGCTGGGAGCATAACGAGGCGTTCCCGGCTCTTCCGTCGGCCGATCAGATCAGCGTCGAAAAACCCGAACCGATCACCCTGATCCCCTACGGCTGCGCCAAACTGCGGGTGAGTATGTTCCCCGTGGCGGGCGAAAAGGCCGCGCAGTAATCATTTCCGGAGAACCGTTATCACAAAAGGAATCGGTAAAATGTCTAAGCACTCTCTCCTTTCCGGCGGCCCTCTGGCGACGGGGCTGGCCCTTGCGCTGTTATTCTCGTGGGCAGCTCTCCTGCGCGGCCAGTCCGATCAGCCGCTGGTGTTTAGAAATTCCGCCCAAACGATCGGCGACTTTAGTCTGTCGGCCGAGCAATTGGATTTTGTGAGAGATCACGATCCGCACCGGATCACCTTTACCTTCGAAAACAAAAGTGACAAAGCCGTGGAAATCACGGCGGTCTTCTCGTCGGCCGACACCGTCCGTCCGCTGGATGACTCGGGAAAGCAGGTCGAAAGTGTATCGCGTGAGCAATCGGTAGCCGCGGGACAGAGTGTTGCCTTGCCGTTTCAGTTTGCGGCGCTGCCTGAGAACTTCAACGCGCACTATCCTTTGCGCTTGGTCGTCACCGCCAAACAGGGGGAGAATAGTACACGGCTGGAGGCAATCCGGGTGATCGAGACCCGCTTCGAGAACCAACCGCCCACTGAAGACGATCCGGCTCGGACGGTCCTGTTTAAGGGGTTGTCGCTTCTTGAGCGGCCGCGCCGGGTTTGGCTCAACCTCGCCGGGGAAGACCTTCGCTGTTTGGGGGTCGATTTTTTGGGGTCCGACGAGGCGACCCGAGCGAACTGCCGAGCGGAGGGAGACCATTTTTCGCTGCATCCTCCCTTTGTTCCCAAGGGGGGCTCGCTGTGGCTGGAGTATCCTCTGCAGATGCCCGATTCCGAGTCGATCACATTCAGTTACGGCTGTATGATCCGCCAGAATAACCCGAATGAGCCGGTCAGCGACGGGGTCACCTTCCGTGTTTGGGGAACCGAGGGAGATTTCGAAAGCAAGAAGCTTTTGGATGAGATCCACACCGACGCGAAGACGTGGCAAAACCGCGTGGCCGATCTCTCTTCCTTTGCCTCCAAGGCGATGACGCTCTGGATCGAGATCAATCCCGGGCCGAAGAATAATACCACCTGTGACGGCTGCAGTATCAGGGGACTGACCCTTTCGGCGCTGGCCCCGCCGGCCAAAGAACCCGCGGCCGATCCGGTCGAATTTGCCTTGGCCGACGGTTTTACCGCGCGCGTGGCGCCGGGTGAACAAGGGCTGTTCGACGCCGCTGTTACCTTGACGGCTCCCGATGGCCGCCGGGTCACCTATCAGGGTATTTCGATCTTCCTCGACGGTATTTCCCCGGCGGGGGACAGCGCGCTGATCGAGTCAAATCCCCAATGCCGCTATGATGCCGAAACCAAGCGCCTGAACTGCCGCACGACCTTGGTCATCAACGACCGGCCCGAGACGATTACGTTGTCGGTCTATGAACTCAACGGCCTGCTGATCGTCGAGGTTCCCGAGGGGAACCCCGCGAAGATCGGGCCTCTTTCTCTCGGTCCGGGATCGGGATCGATCGAGCGTTTCTACTACGGTCACGGGATGGTTTGTCAACATCCGACCGCTTCCCTGCGCATCGACGGGGAGGGGCATCGTCTTTCGACCAGCCACGTCGGGGTCGACTACGCCAACGGACTGTCGCTTTTGATCGCCTCCGAGACGCCCCCCGACTATCTGTCGATCGATCCCCAGACGGGGCTTTTCACGCTCGAGGTCTCGGGGGTCGCCCGATTGGCTTTGCGGCCTTCTGAGCATGGGGCCTTCGACGCGGCGATTCATTTCCGCGATCAGTCCCCCTGGCACGCGGCGCCGGGGAAGGGAGTGGCGCGCAAGGCCGGCCGCCTGGTCTTCGATGTCTGGAACGCCGCCTACGCCGACAATGTCGGCAAGATCGAAAAGGCCTTTGCCTATGGAGTCACCGATGCGCTCTTCGTCGATCACGTATGGCAGCGTTGGGGTTATGACGTGAAGCTTCCCGATATTTGGGGGGCCGGCGAGGCGGATGCCGTAAGCGGGTCGTTTAAGGATCTCCGCGCGCTGGTCGATCTTTGCCTCTCGCGCGATGTTCCCTTCGCGCTTCATGACAACTACATCGACTTCTATCCCGACGCCGAGGGGTTTACCTATGATGACATTGTGTTCCACCGTGAAGGAACCCCTACCAAGGCATGGATCAACCACGGTGCTCAGGCTCAGAGTTACCGATTCTGTCCCCATCTGATATTCCCCTTCCTTGAGCGGAATATGGTCCTCTGCAAAAAGTTTCTTCCCGAGGTCGACGCCTATTTCATCGATGTTCTCTCGTCGATCCATATGTTCCCCTACTACGATCGCGCGGGGAATTTTCATCCCCTCCTCGAGACTCGTGACAGTTGGAAGCGGGCCTTTGAGCAAGTCGGCCGGGCGCTTTCCCACGAAGTCGACGGTGAGCTGCAAACGGCGATCACCATCAGCGAGGCGGGGAACGACTTCTTGATCGGATCGCTTGACGGCGCCGACGCGCAGTGGATTCCGATCTCCTCGGTTCCCGCGAGCGGGACCTACCTCGTCCCCTGTGAAAGCTGGGAGCGAACCCCATGGTTTGCCGCGGTTAATCACACCAATTACTCCCGTCACGGGGTGGGGTACGAAGGTCGGTATATCGCCATGAGCAACGCGTTTCTCCATGGTACGGAGAGCGACGATTACCTCTCGATGGAGGTACTCGGCGGGGTCGATCTGATGGTTGACGCTCAGCGGCTGTTTCCCGCCTCTGTCCGGGCGCACTATCTGGCGCAGCATATTGTCCGCTCGCGCGCCGCGGCCGAGATTCTCTCGGTCGAGTTCGCCGGTGATGACGACCAAAAGGATATCGCCCGTCAGATCGTCCGCTGGAGCGACGGCACGACTGTCTTTGGCAACCGCGGCGCGGACGATTGGCTTCTGCCGGACGGATCGATCCTTCCCCGCTACGGGGTGAAGTGCGTTAACCCCAACGGGATGGAACTGTTCATTGGCCGCAACCCGGAGAACCCCGACGAGGTGATCGAGTATTCCCGCCGAAGCGACGGTTCCTTCTATCTTAACGGCCGCGGGTATCCCTCACAGAGAATTTACGCGGTTACCCCGCGTTTGGCCTCCGGCGAGGTTCTTCCCGACGGAAAGATTGCCATCGCTTTGGAATGGGACGCCGAAGAGCCACTCCCGGAGGAGCTTCGGACCTTTGTTCACGTCTTTGAACCGCTCCGCGGCTACGGACACAAACCGAAGGGATGGTTCTGCGGCGGGTCCGCCCCGGCCGTTGCGACTACCGAGTGGGGGAGTCAAGGAAACAAGACGATCCGAACAGACGAGACCACCATTGTTATCCCCGACGACATCCCCTCGGGGCACTATGAGATCTTAGCCGGTCTTTTCAATGAAAACTCCCACTATCGGTATCCCCTGATCGGAAACAGCGACAACCAAGGCCGTTACGCCGTGGCGTCGCTCGATATTGTTCGAAAAAAGGATGGTCAATGCGATCTGACGATCACGCCGCTGGCGCTGCGTGAAGATCGTGATCTCTTCCTCCGCAATATCGGTAATAAGACTCCCGCGGCGATCGGGCCGGTTTCGACCCTCGGCGCGCTGTACGTGACGCCGGGACAGGATACCTGGCGTCTTCTTCCCATTCCGGCAGCGGAGAGCTTTGAGGTGACGATCGACGAGCAAAAGCTCGGCCGTCCGATCGACGGCGTTTCATTCGAAAACGGCGGCGAGAAAAGCTCTGTTCCCTTGCGTCGCGACGGCGAACGCGTCACTTTCACGGTGGAAGCCAAAGACGCGATTTGGTATACGGTGACACTGAAATGAATCTTCCCCGCCGAATCGCGGCTCTCGAGCAATCAGTCATTTATAAAGGTTAAAAATCAATGTCCAAACAATCTTCCCTTTCCTTCGGCACGCTTGTCATGGGACTGGCCCTTGCGCTGCTTCTGGCGTGGGCCGTCCCCCTTCGCGGCCAGTCCGATCAGCCGCTGGCGTTTAGAAATTCCTCCCAAACGGTCGGCGACTTTAGTCTGTCGGCCGAGCAATTGGATTTTGTGAGAGATCACGATCCGCACCGGATCACCTATACCTTTGAAAACAAAAGTGATAGTGCCGTGGAAATCACGGCGGTCTTCTCGTCGACCGACACCGTTCGCCCGCTGGACGACTCGGGACAGCAGGTCGAAAGTGTATCGTGTGAGCGATCGGTCGCCGCGGGAGAGAGTGTTGCCTTGCCATTTCAATTCGCAGCGCTGCCCGGGAGCTTTAACGCGCACTATCCCTTGCGCTTGGTGGTTACCACCCAACAGGGAGAAAAAAGCACGCGGCTGGAGGCGATTCGGGTGATCGAGGTCCGCTTTGAGAAAAAACAATCCTTTGAAGGTGATCCGGATCGGACGGTTTTCCAAAAGGGGTTGTCGCTTCTTGAGCGGCCTCGCCGTGTGTGGGTGAATCTCCCCGAGGAAGAACTTCGCTGCTTGGGAGTTGATTTTTCCGGGGCCGACGAGGCGACCCGGGCGGTGTGCCAATGGGAGGGGGATCATTTCTCGCTGCATCCTCCCTTCGTTCCCCAGGGGGGCTCGCTCTGGCTGGAGTATCCTCTTCAGATGCCCGATTCCGACTCGATCACCTTCCGTTACGGCTGCAAGATCCGTCAGAACAGCCCGGACGAGCCGGTCAGTGACGGGGTCACCTTCCGTGTTTGGGGAACCGAGGGGGATTTCGAAAGCAAAAAGCTTTTGGATGAGATCCATACCGACGCGAAGACGTGGCAAAACCGCGCGGCCGATCTTTCCGCCTTTGCCTCCAAGGCGATGACACTCTGGATCGAGATCAGCCCCGGACCGAAGAACGATACCACCTGCGACGGCTGCGGTCTGCGGGGACTGACTGTCTCGGCGCTGGCGCCGCCGGCCAAAGAACCCGAGGCCGATCCGGTCGAATTTACCCTGGCCGACGGCTTCACCGCGCGCGTGGCGCCGGGGGAATATGGGCTGTTCGACGGTACCGTCACCCTAACGGCCCCCGACGGCCGCCGAGTCGCCTACCAAGGCGTTTCGATCAATCTCGAGGGGGTCTGTCCGTCGGCCGAGGACGCGCTCATCGAGGCGGGGCCCCAATGCCGTTACGATGCCGATGCCAAGCGCCTGAATTGCCGGGCGACCTTGGTCATCAACGACCGGCCCGAGACGATCACGCTGTCGGTTTATGAACTCAACGGACTATTGATCGTCGAGGTTCCCGAGGGGAATCCCGCGAAGATCGGGCCTCTTTCTCTCGGCCCGGGATCGGAATCGATCGAGCGTTTCTACTACGGTCACGGGATGGTCTGCCAGCATCCGACAGCTTCCCTGCGCATCGACGGGGAAGGGCATCGTCTTTCGACCAGCCACGTTGGGGCCGACTACGCCAACGGACTGTCGATTTTGATGGCCTCCGAGACGCCTCCCGATTTTCTGGCTGTCGACCCCGAAAAACAGCTCTTCACCCTTGAGGTCTCGGGGGTCACCCGCGTGGCTTTGCGGCCTTCCGAGCACGGGGCGTTCGACGCGGCGATTCGTTTCCGTGAACAATCCCCCTGGTACGCGGTGCCGGGGAAGGGAGTGGTGCGCAAGGCCGGCCGTCTGGTTTTTGATAACTGGAGTTCCGATACGGCCACCGCCATCTCCCTTGTGGGGAAGGCGTTCGACTATGGGGTTACCGACTCGCTTTATATCCATCACAATTGGCAAAAATGGGGCTATGATGTCCGACTTCCCGATATTTGGGGGGACAGCGAAGAGAATGCCGCGCGGGGGTCGCTCGAGGAGCTCCGCGCGCTGGCCGATCTGTGCCGTTCGCGCGACGTTCCCTTCGCGCTTCACGACAACTATATCGACTTCTATCCCGACGCGGAGGGATTTACCTACGATGATATTGTGTTTCATCCGAACGGAACCCCCTATAAGGCATGGATCAACTATGGGGCGGAGGCGCAGAGTTATCGTTTCCGGCCCGATAAGATATTCCCCTTCGTCGAGCGGAATTTCGCCCTCGGTAAAAAATACCTTCCTCAGGCCGACGCCAGTTTTGTCGATGTCTTCTCGTCGATCCATATGTTCCCCTTCTACGATCGAGAGGGGAATTTCCATCCCCTGGCCGAGACGCGCGACGGCTGGAAAAAGGCCTTCGACATGATCGACCGGACCCTCACCCAAGTGGTTGACGGCCAAGAGCGGTCGGGAATCTCCATCAGCGAGGCGGGGAACGACTTTTTGATCGGTTCTCTTGACGGAGCCGACGCCGAGTGGATCCCGATCTCCTCGGTTCCCGCCGCCGGCTGCTACCTCGTTCCGTGCGAAAAGTGGGAGCGCACTCCCTGGTTCGCCGCGGTCAATCACACGAATTACTCTCGTCACGGGGTCGGGTACGAAGATCGTTATATCGCCAAGAAAAACGTCTTGCTCCACGGTACGGAGAGTGACGATTACATCTCGATGGAGATTCTCGGCGGCGTTGATTTGATGGTCGAATGGAACTGCCTCTTTTCCGCCTCGGTCCGGAAACATTACCTGGCGCAGCATATCGTTCGTTCGCGTGCCGCCGCCGAGATCCGCTCGGTCGAATTCGCCGAGGGTGATCGCACGGGCGGCCGGGACATCGCCCGTCAGATCGTCCGATGGAGCGACGGCACCACCGTCTTCGGCAACCGCGGCGCGGACGATTGGACCCTGCCGGACGGATCGATCCTTCCGCGCTACGGGGTGAAGTGCGTTAACCCCAACGGGATGGAGCTGTTTATCGGCCGCAACCCGGCTGCCCCCGACGAGGTGATCGAATATTCCCGCCGAATCGACGGTTCCTTCTACCTTAACGGCCGCGGATATCCCTCCCGGAGAATTTACGCGGTCGCCCCGCGGCTGGCTTCCGGCGAAATTCTTCCCGACGGGAAATTTAAGATCGCCCTGGATTGGGATGCCGAGGAACCGCTTCCGAAGGATCTTCAGATTTTTGTTTATGCCTTTGAGCCGCACCTTGGCTACGGACATAACCCGAAGGGATGGTTCTGCGCCGAGTTTGTCCCGAGTGTTCCGACCACCCGTTGGGGAAGTGAAGGAAACAAAACGATCCGGACCGACGAAATCACCGTTGCCGTTCCCGATGATATCCCCTCGGGTCACTACGAGATCTTAACCGGTCTTTGCGAGGGACAATCCAGATATCCGCTGATTGGAAATAACGACAACCAGGGCCGCTACGCCGTGGCGTCGTTGGATATCGTTCGAAAACAGGACAATTCCTGTGATCTGACGATCAAGCCGCTGGCGCTTCGTGAGGATCGTGATCTTTTCCTCCGCAATATCGGAAACAAGACTCCCGCGTCGGACGGACGGATTTCGACCCTTGGCGCGCTGTATGTGATTCCGGGGCGGGATATCTGGCGCCTTCTTCCCATTCCGGTGGCGGAGAGTTTCGAGGTGACGCTCGATGAGCAGAAGCTCGGCCGTCAAATCGACGGTATCTCGGTGGAAAACAATCCCGTCCCCTTCCGGCGCGACGGCGAGTGTGTCACCTTCACGGTGGAAGCCAAAGATGCGCTTTGGTATACTCTGACATTGAAGTGATTGTCCGTTCAACTCTTAACAAAAGGAATCAACACGATGAACAGAAGAGATTTTTTACGCACCGGCGCCGCCGCGGCGCTGGCAGTCACTGCCGGAGGCAGTTTCGCGAGGGCCGATGATGGCCAACCGCTGATCTGGTCGGAACTCCTTCACTTGGGCCAGAACATGTGGGGGGACACCCCCCGCGCCTACACGCCCCCCCAGTCGTCGCTCGGTCTGGATGTCGCGCTCTGGAACGAAGTGACCGAACGGATGTCGAAGGCCGGACTGAATATGATCGTGATCGACCTTGGGGAAGGGGTTCGCTACGAAAGCCATCCCGAACTGGCGATCGAGGGTTCCTGGTCGGGCGACCGTCTTCGTGAGGAATTGGTCCGCCTGCGCTCCCTGGGGCTTGAGCCGATTCCGAAGCTGAATTTCTCGAGCTGTCACGACACCTGGCTGGGGAAATACTCCCGCATGCTCTCGACCCCCGAGTATTACAAAGTCTGTGCCGAACTGATCGAGGAGGTCTGCGCCCTGTTTGACGGTCCGCGTTTCTTCCATCTCGGCTACGATGAGGAGAACTACGACAATCAGACCACTTACGACTACATCGTGGTTCGCCGGGGAGAACTGTGGTGGCACGATTTCCTCTTCTTCTGCGACGAGGTGACGAAGTGTAACAGCCGTCCCTGGATCTGGGCCGACTACGCCCTCGATCACGAAGAGGAGTTTATGTCGCGCACGCCGAAGTCGGTGGTTCTGAGCAACTGGTATTACGGCACCAATTTCGGGCCGGACTGCAAGGTGGTTCAGTTCTTCAAGAAGTTCGACGAGGCCGGGTTTGATCAAATTCCGTGCGGTTCGAACTGGTCGAATGACACGAACTTCCGTCTCATGGTCAACTACTGCAACGAGACGATTTCCAAGGAGCATCTCCTCGGTTATCTCCACGCCCCGTGGTTCTTCACCAGCCCGGAGAAACGCCAGAAGCTTTTCGATTCGGTCGATCAGGTCGAGGAGATGATTCGCTCGTAGATTGAAAGGAAACCGACAACGATGAACAGAAGAGATTTTTTGCGCACCGGCGCCGCCGCGGCGCTGGCGATGACCGCGGGCAGCAGTTTCACCGGCGCCGATGAGAGCAAACCGCTCATCTGGTCGGAACTCCTTCACTTGGGCAAAAATATGTGGGGAGATACTCCCCGCGCCTACGGCCCCCCTCAGACATCGCTGGGCCTGGATGTCACCGTCTGGAACGAAGTGACCGAAAAAATGTCGAGGGCCGGCCTGAATATGATCGTGATCGATCTTGGGGAAGGAGTTCGCTACCAGAGCCATCCCGAGCTGGCGATCGAGGGTTCCTGGTCGACAGATCGTCTTCGTGAGGAATTGGTTCGACTGCGGTCGCTGGGACTTGAGCCGATTCCAAAGCTGAACTTCTCGAGCTGTCATGACATCTGGCTGGGAGAATACTCGCGTATGGTCTCGACCCCCGAGTATTACAAGGTCTGTTCCGATCTGATCGAAGAGGTCTGCGCCCTGTTCGACGGTCCGCGTTTCTTCCACCTCGGCTACGATGAGGAAAACTACAATAATCAGGCCACCTATGATTTCGTCGTGATCCGTCAGGGAGAACTGTGGTGGCACGATTTCCTCTTCTTCTGCGACGAGGTGAGCAAGCATCACAGCCGTCCCTGGATTTGGGCCGACTACGCTGTCGATCATGAGGAAGAATTCATGAAGCGGACGCCGAAATCGGTGGTTCTGAGCAACTGGTACTATGGAACCAATTTTGGGCCGGACACCAAGGTGGTCCAGTTCTTCAAGAAGTTTGACGAGGCCGGTTTTGACCAGATTCCGTGCGGATCGAACTGGTCCAACGACACGAACTTCCGCCAGCTGGTCAGCTATTGCGGCCAGACGGTTTCCGAAGAGCGCCTTCTCGGTTACCTGCACGCCCCTTGGCATTCCACCACAAAAGGGAGCCGCCAGAAGCTTCTCGATTCGGTGGACCAGGTCGAGGAGATGATCCGCTCGTAATTCGCTGTTTGTCTGTCACGACACGAAAAAGGAGCCCCTTGAATGGGGCTCCTTTTTTCATTCCCGGACATCTGAACGTTACTGCTGTTCGGGGGCTGTCACCAAGATCGTCTCGAAGGGAGCCAGAGAAATCCGGAACTTCACCGCGCCGTCCTCATCGCCTGCCGCCAAAGCGTCGCATTCCCCGGTTTGCGGGTTAAGCCGTGCCCAGCCGTCGGTACCATAAGCGTATGTACCGAACCGGCCGTACTTGGGGAGGACCAGCGCCGATCCGGCGTCGCGCTCGGTATCGGTGAGGTTGGCCAGCAGGAAGATCAGCCGCCCGTCACGATAGAAGACTCCCTCGGTGATCGCGTCGCTTGGTGTGGTAAGCTCCAGGCGCGGCGCGCCGAAGCGAACAACACTTTCGGGGAGCAGTTCCGGGGCATTGTACGGGTGGTCGTCGCTCGCGCGGATGATCCGCTCATCAAGATCCCGCCAGATATTGGCCAACCGATCGAGCGCTTCCTGGGGAACCTCGGCGCTGTCGGGGACGATCAGCACGGTCCAGTCGGCCAACTGTTCATCGGATAACTCGAGAATCGATTCCCCGTCGATCAGCGTGAAAGGGATCTGCGCGTGCATGAGCGTCTGTCCGATTCTCTCGAACGATCCAAGCACTTTGCTCATCTTCTGCGATTTGGGCGCCTCGCCGATATCCAGGGCGGAGGGGATAAATTCCTCCTGCATCGTCTCGATCGGGTAGTACAGCAGGATCGGACGGATCGGCTCGGCGTCCAGCAAAATCGCGTTGAGGCGGCCGACAAAGCCGCAATACGCCTTGTGCGAGGTCTCGTTTCGATACGGGAACTCATCACCTCCACTAATACCGTAATAGAGGGTGAAGTCGGTCACTCCCCAGGCGGCCTGCCAAGCGGCGGTCGCTTCCATCCAATCGAGCGGGGCAACCATCTTGTTTCCCATCCATTCGGAGTGTTCACTCACCTCGGTCATTGTCCGGCGTATTCCCTTCAGGCGAGCGGCCGAGCAGGGGAAAGCCGCGCCCTGCCAGGCCCCTCTCTGACAGGCATAGGGAGTGGAACTGAGCATATCGAGCCCCGGAATATCGAGCGCTTTGAGCGCCGTGAGTTTATTGCCGTCGAGCGGAACATGGGCAAGCGTATGCTCTTCTCGGAGGGTATGCCCCGACGAGACCGGGCCGCCGGCGGCCCGGCACCAATCGCTGATGGTTCCGTAGAACCGCTCGGTGTAGAGTTCCTCGACCAGTTTCCAGTATCGGGCCCGGATTCGCTTATCTTCCGGGCTGTCGCCGGTGAACAGTGAGCGGTAGTGCTGCGAAAGATCTTCTCCCCAGCGTTCTTGGTAACGCTCGAGCATGTCGTCGCACCAGGGGAGCATCGGAAGATTTTTTTTGTCCGGGTCGATCGGGTCAATCGTTACGACGTTTTTGCGTACCTCTTCGGGAATCTGACCGACATTGAGCGCCATCATCGACGGCTCGTCGGTGAAGAACGCCTCGACCTTGCCGTAGAGATCGTCGCCGAGCTGTTTCTTATACTGCTTGTGAGTGACTTCGACGAACTTATCGTCCGCCGCCTTGTTCAAGGGATTGGGGTAGCGGCGCGACGGAGCGTAGCTGTTGCACGAGTGGGTGAATTCATAGCAGTCGCGCACATAGAACGGCTCTTCGGCGTTTTCGTCCCAGACCAGCTCTTGGGAGACCAGCTCGGGGTTATTCTCGAGGACCACACCGTCGGCCTTCAGCGATGGGTATCCGTTCTCATCGTAGATCCACATCCGAAGACCCGCGGCGTCGGCGTTTCGCGCCCCTTTCACGAAGCGATCCCAGTTGGCCTGATTTCGGATATAGCCGTTTCCCCCGTCGACATTGAAGACCACCCCCCCCAGGCCGCACTCATCGCGGAAGTAATCACAGACGGCCGGATCGGTGAGATCCCGTCCGTGGACAATCTGAAGCGGCCGCATCCGCGCGCCGGGGTTCTCCCACTCGGCTTGCCAGCTTCGCGGCAGAAGAGTCCCGAACGGGGCGTCTTGCTCTTGTGACCGGGCTGTCCCGAAGGACGCTGTCACCGCCAGTGCCAGCAGCACCGGCACAAGCGCCCCTTTCAGATAGTTCATATTCATCCCCTTTCTTACCTTCCGAGTCATTGGGTTACTGGTAAAAAAACGCCTAATCCAGCGGCTCAATCCGAATATTACGGTAGAAAACCTCGGCCCCTTCGGACTGAAGCTGAATCGCCCCGCCGGTTCGTGTTAGGCCGTAGACGTAGTTAACGCGGGTGCCGTTGACCAAAATCTCCATCGTATCATCTCGGGCAATGATTGTCATCTCGTTCCACTGACCCGGCTGATCGAGGTCGTTTGCCCCGTGGAAGCCCTTCTCGTCGACCCAATTCGGATCGTGCCCGAACCAGGCGAAACTGCGGTCGGCATTCGACGTGACCGTGACAGGTTTCCCTTCCTCGGGGGAGTAGACCCTCTTGAAAAGGGAAGGCATATCGTCTCGGATAACCACATCGCAGGTCGCCCGAAGGCCGTCGTCCTCGTCGCTGACCATCCAGAAATCCCCGATTCCCCCCTCCACGAGGTTGGCCTCGATCGAAGTCCTCCAGACACCGTGAAAACCGCCGTTCGCCCCGTAGGAGTGGATCAGTATCCCTGAGTCGCGCGCCTTCCCCTCGCGATTCCCCCAGGTTTTCTCCCCCCACTTGAACTCAACGCTGAGACGGTAATTCGAGAAAGCGTTGTCGGTGGTGATCCCCCCGTCTTTCTCGCCGGAGACATGGATCACCCCATCGTGGGCGGTGAAGACGCCGGCCGAATCCTCTCCCGGTTTCTCTCCCCGGATAAAGACCTGCCATCCGCAGAGGGTCTGACCGTCGAACAGATCCATCGCGCCGGTGAGAAGAATCTCCTCGGGGGCGACCACAAACACGGTCTGGAAGGGAGCAAGAGAGATATCAAACTTCACCGTGCCGTCTTCGTCTAAGGCCTCCAGTGGGGCGCTTTCCCCGGTTTGGGGGTTAAGCTGCGTCCAGCCGTCGGCGCCGTAGGCGCGGGTGCTGAACGGGCCGTACTTAGGGAGAACCAGCACTGAGCTCGCGTCGCACTCGGCATCGGTGAGATTTGTCAGCTGGAAGATCAATCGTCCGTCGCGGCAGAATACCCCCTCGGTGATCGCGTTGCTTGGCGCGGTCAGCGCCAGGCGCGGGGCACAGGAACAGACAACCTCTTCGGGGAGCATATCCGGGGCATTGTACGGATGCTCGTCATTGGCGTAGAATACCCGCGCGCCGCTGTCTTGCCAGACGCTGTTCAACCGATCGATCGCCTCTTGGGGCACTTCGGCGCTGTTGGGGACGATCAGCGCGGTATAGCCGGCCAGCTGTTTGTCGGATAATTCCATAATTGATTCCCCATCGATCAGCGTAAAGGGAATCTGCGCGCACGTAAGCGACTGTCCGATCGCATTGAACGAAACCATCACGGTGACCAGCTTCGCGGATTGCGGAGCCGAATGGATGTTTTCGGCCGAAGGGAGAAATTCCTCCTGCATCGTCTCGATCGGGTAATACAGCAGGACCGGACGGACCGGCTGGGCGTCCAAGAGGATCGCGTTGAGGCGGCCGACAAAGTCGCAATACGCCTTGTGAGAGGCCTCGTTTCGATACGGGAACTTATCCCCCCCCTTGATACCGTAATAGAGAGTAAAATCGGTCACTCCCCAGGCGGCCTGCCAAGCGGCGGTGGCGTTCATCCAATCCAGAGGAACAAGCGTATCTTTCAACAGACATTCCGCGATGTCACTGACTTCGCTCATCGTCCGGCGCTGACCGATAAAGCGGGCGGCCGAGCAGGGGAAAGCCGCGGTCGACCAGCTCCATCCCCGGCAGGTTTCGGGATCGGAGGTAAGCAGATCGAGCCCCGGGATATCGAATTCCTTGAGGGTCTTGAGTTTATTGCCGTCGGTCGGAACATGGAGAATACTATCTTCCTCCCCGAGAGTATGTCCCGACGCGACCGGGCCGCCGGCGCTTTGACACCACCGGTGGATGGTGCCGAAGTATCTTTCGGAGAAGAGTTCCCCGATCAGTTTCCAATATTGGGAACGAATTTTTTTATCTTCCGGGCTGTCGCCGGTGAACAGAGAACTGTAATGTTTCGAGAGATCTTCTCCCCAGCGCTCTTGATAACGATCGAGAAGGTCACTGCACCAGGGGAGTATCGGGAGCTGTTTTTTCTCGGGGTCGATCGGGTCGAAGACGGTAACCTTTGCGAGCTGCTCCTCTGGAAGCGGGCCGATATTGACCGCCATCATCGACGGTTCATCGGTAAAGAACGCCTCGACCTTATTGTAGAGTTCATCGCCGAGCTCTTTCTTATACCGCTTATGGGTCAGCTCAACGAATCGATCGTCCGCCGCCTTTTCGAGGGGATTCGGGTAACGCCGCACCCCGGCTAAGTTATTGGCCGAATGGGTGAACTCAAAGCAGTCACGAACATAGAAGGGCTCTTCGGCGTCTTTGTCCCAAACCAGCTCTTTCGAGACAAGCTCGGGATTCTCAGCCAGCACAATTCCGCCGGCCTCCAGGGACGGATATCCGTCCTCATCGTAGATCCACATTCGAAGCCCCGCGGCGTCGACGTTTTTCGCTCCCTTCACAAAGCGGTCCCAGTTCGCCTGGTTGTTGACGTAACCCTCTCCCCCGACATTAAAGACCAGGCCCCCAAGGCCGCACTGATCGCGGAAATAGAGTACTTGCGCCGGGTCGGTGAGGTCCACGCCGTGAACGATCTGAAGCGGCCGCATCCGCGCGCCGGGGTTCTCCCACTCGGCCTGCCAGCTTTGCGGCAGAAGGGAACCGAAGGGGCTGTTTTGCTCCTGCGCTTTCGTCGCTGCGGCAAACAACACCACGGCCAATGCCAGCATGCCGAGCACCGGCGACATTGTCAGACGTTTCATTCTTGCTCCTTAGCTTTGTGTTTTTACGGGAGGTTTTTCAGGTTTACGTTGTTTTCAAGGACGGAACCTAATCCAGCGGCTCAATCCGAATATTGCGGTAAAAGACCTCGGCCCCCTCGGACTGAAGCTGAATCGCCCCGCCGGTTCGCGTTAGGCCGTAGACGTAGTTAACGCGGGTGCCGTTGACCAAAATCTCCATCGTATCATCTCGGGCTATGATCGTCACCTCGTTCCACTGACCCGGCTGATCGAGGTCGTTTGCTCCGTGGAACCCCGCCTCGTCGACCCAGTTCGGATCGTGTCCGAACCAGGCGAAACTGCGGTCGGCATTCGATGTGACCGTGACAGGTTTCCCTTCCTCGGGGGAGTAGACCCTCTTGAAAAGGGAAGGCATATCGTCTCGGATAACCACATCGCAGGTCGCCTGAAGGCCGTCGTCCTCGTCGCTGACCATCCAGAAGTCCCCGATTCCTCCCTCCACGAGGTTGGCCTCGATCGACGTTCGCCAAACACCGTTAAAGCCGCCGTCCGGCCCATAGGAGTGGATCAGAACCCCCGAGTCGCGCGCCTTCCCCTCGCGGCCGCCCCAGGTCTTTTCTCCCCACTTGTACTCGACGCTTAAGCGGTAGTTCGAGAAGGCGTTGTCGGTGGTGATCCCCCCGTGTTTCTCGCCGGAAATATGAATCACCCCATCATGGACGGTGAAGACGCCGGAGGAATCTTCTCCCGGCTTCTCACCCACGACAAAGACCTGCCATCCGGCGAGCGTTTGGCCGTCGAACAGGTCCATCGCGCCGGTGAGCTGAATCTCCTCCGGGGCGACCACAAAGACGGTCTGGAAGGGATCAAGAGATAATTGGAATTTCACCGCGCCGTCCTCCTCGGCGGCGGCCAGCGGAGTACACCCGCCGGTTTTCGGGTCAAGTACAGTCCAGCCGTCGGTGCCGTAGGCGCGCGTGCTGAACGGGCCGTATTTGGGGAGACCCAGCGTCGAGACGGCGTCACACGCCGTGTCAGTGAGGTTGGTCAGCTGGAAGATCAGCCGCCCGTCACGGCAGAAGACCCCTTCGGTGATCGCGTCGCTTGGCGTGGTCAGCGCCAGGCGCGGTGCACCGCAGCGGACAACATCTTCGGGGAGCAGTTCCGGGGTGTTGTACGGATGCTCGTCATTGGCATAGAATACCCGCGCGCCGCTGTTCCGCCAGACGCCGCCGAGCCGATCGAGTACTTCTTGGGAGACTTCGGCACTGTTGGGGACGATCAGCGTGGTATAGTCGGCCAATTGCTTATCGGACAGCTCCATGATCGACTGACCGTCGATCAGCGTGAAAGGAATCTGCGCGCGCACAAGCGATTGCCCGATCATATTGAACGAATCCCTCACGACGGCCAGATTAGCGGACTTCGGGGCCGAACCGAAACTTTCGGCCGAAGGGAGATATTCTTCCTGCAGCGTTTCGATCGGGTAGAACAGCAGGATCGGACGGACCGGCCGCGCGTCTAGGAGGATCGCGTTGAGACGGCCGACGAAGTCGCAGTATGCCTTGTGAGAGGCCTCGTTTCGATACGGGAACTTATCTCCCCCCTTGATGCCGTAATAGAGGGTAAAGTCGGTCACCCCCCAGGCGGCCTGCCAAGCGGCGGTGGCGTCCATCCAATCGAGAGGGACAAGCATGTCTTTCCAAAGATTCTCCGCGTGATCACTGACTTCGCTCATCGTCCGGCGCTGACCGATCAGGCGGGCGGCCGAGCAGGGGAAGGCCGCTGTTGCCCAGTTCCCCTCCCGGCAGGCAACCGGATCGGAAGTGAGCAGATCCAACCCCGGGATATCGAATTCCTTGAGGTTGGTGAGTTTATTGCCGTCGGTCGGAACATGGAGAGCACAGTCCTCCTCCCCAAGGGTATGCCCCGACGCGACCGGACCGCCGGCACTTTGGCACCACTGGTGGATGGTACCGAAGTATCTTTCACGGAACAGTTCCCCGATCAGTTTCCAATATCGGGAGCGAATCTGTTTATCTTCCGGGCTGTCGCCGGTAAACAGCGAGATGTAGTGCTTCGAAAGATCTTCCCCCCAGCGCTCTTGATAACGCTCGAGCAGATCACTGCACCAAGGGAGCATCGGAAGATTTTTTTTGTCCGGGTCGATCGGGTCAAAGACGGTGACCTTCGCGAGAAGGTCTTCTCGAAGCAGACCGATATTGACCGCCATCATCGACGGCTCATCGGTAAAGAATGCCTCGACCTTGTTGTAAAGCTCGTCGCCGAGCTCTTTCTTGTACCGCTTGTGGGTCAGCTCCACGAATCGATCGTCCGCCGCCTTTTCGAGGGGATTCGGATAACGCCGCACCCCGGCGAAATTATTGGCCGAATGGGTGAACTCAAAGCAGTCACGAACGTAGAAGGGCTCTTCGGCGTCTTTGTCCCAAACCAGCTCTTTCGAGACAAGCTCGGGATGCTCCGCCAGCACAATCCCGCCGGCCTCCAGGGACGGATATCCATCCTCGTCGTAAATCCACATCCGAAGCCCCGCGGCGTCGAGGTTTTTCGCCCCCTTCACAAAGCGGTCCCAGTTCGCCTGGTTGTTGACGTAACCTGCTCCCCCGACATTAAAGACCAGTCCTCCCAGGCCGCACTCATCGCGGTAATAGAGGGCTCGTGACGGGTCGGTGAGATCCGCACCGTGAACAATCTGAAGCGGCCGCATCCGAGCGGAAGGATTTTCCCACTCGGCTTGCCATCCGGGCGGCAGAAGGGACCCGAAGGGGGAGTTTTGCTCCTGCGCCTTCGCCGATGTGATAAACAGCAGCGCGACCCATGCCAGCATACCCAGGGCCAGATGTTTGGTCAGACGTTTCATATTCGTTCCTTCTTTCGATTTTGTGGGAGGTTCTTTTTAAATCGTTATTCGAGGCAGCGCAAAACTAATCGAGCGGCTCGATCTTGATGTTGCGGAAGAAGATCTCGGCTCCCTCGGACTGAAGCTGAATCGCTCCGCTGGTTCGGACCAGCCCATAGACAAAGTTGACACGCGTGCCGTTGACCAGGATATCCATCGTATCGTCTCGGGCGATCACCGTGATTTCGTTCCACTGGCCCGGCTGATCGAGGTCGTTGGTGCCATGAAATCCCTTCTGGTCGACCCAATTCGGATCGTGCCCGGACCAGGCGAAACAGCCGTCGGCGTTCGCCACGATGGTGACCGGTTTTCCCTCTTCGGGGGAATAGACCCTCCGGAAGAGGGGCGTTCCCTCGTCTCGGATGATCACGTCGCAGGTCGCCTGGATTCCATGCTCCTTGTCGGTGACCATCCAGAAGTCCCCGATCCCTCCTTCGAGAAGATTGGCCTCAATCGAGGGGCGCCATGTCCCGCCCGACCCGAACGAGTGGATCAGTACTCCCGAGTCGCGCGCGTTGTTTTCGCGGGGGGGCCAGGTTTTTTCCCCCCACTTGTACTCGACGCTTAAGCGGTAGTTCGAGAAGGAGTTGTCGGTCGAGATTCCGCCGTACTTCTGGCCGGAGACATGGATCATCCCATCGTGGGCGGTGAAGACGCCGGCCGGGTCCACTCCCGGCTCCTCACCTCGAATAGAGACCTTCCATCCGGAGAGCGTCTGACCGTCGAACAGATTCATCGCGCCGGTGAGCTGAAATTCCTCCGGGGCGACCACAAAGACGGTTTCAAAGTTATTCAAAGTCAGGTTGAACTTTACCGTGCCGTCTTCGGCCGCGGCCGCGAGCGGTGTGCACTGGCCGGTCTTCGGATCAAGTTTGGCCCAGCCGTCGGTGCCGTAGGCGCGCGTGCTGAAGGGGCCGTATTTGGGAAGGACCAGCCGCGAGCTGGCGTCCCAAGCGGCATCGGTGAGGTTCGTCAGTTGGAATATTAGGCGCCCATCGCGGTGGAAGACCCCTTCGGTGATCGCGTCGCCGACCGTGATCAGCTCCAGACGCGGCGCGCCGAAACGGACAATCTCTTCGGGAAGCAGTTCTGGGGAACTGTACGGATGTTCGTCGCCGGCGCGGAAAATCCTTGTGCCGCAATCCTGCCAGAGGGCGTCGAGCCGGTCGAGTACCTTTTGGGGAACATCCGCGCTGTTGGGGATGATCATCGAAGTGCAGCCGGCCAGGTCCTTGTCGGAAAGCTCCATGATCGACTGTCCATCGATCAGCGTGAACGGAATCTGCGCGCGCATAAGAGCACGGCCGACTTGGACGAACGATTCGATCGCCTTGGTCATTTTCGTTGACTGCGCGGACGTGGCAACATTTTCGGCCGAGGGGATATATTCCTCCTGCATGGTCTCGATCGGGTAGTACAGCAGTACCGGGCGAACCGGCTGGGCGTCCAGCAAAACCGCGTTGAGACGGCCGACGTAGTCGCAATACGCCTTATGAGAGGCCTCGTTCCGATACGGCGAGTTCTCACCGCCGGTGATACTGTAATAGAGAGTAAAATCGGTCACTCCCCAGGCGGCTTCCCAAGCGGCGGTCGCTTCCATCGACGGCAACTGAACCATATGTCCCGTTGCGCCTTTTTCCGAGAAGTCACTCACTTCGGTCATCGTTCGGCGTACTCCCTTCAAATACGCGGCCGAGCAGGGGAAGGCCGCGGCCAGCCAGTTTCCCCACTGACAGGCGTAGGCGTTGGAGCTGAGCATATCAAGCCCCGGGATATCGAGTGCTTTAAGCGCCGTGAGCTTATTGCCGTCCAGCGGAACGTGGGCGACGGGGTTCTCTTCCCGGAGGGTATGACCCGACGAGACCGGACCGCCGGCGGCTCGGCACCAATCGCGGATGGTACCGTAGTACCGCTCGGCGTAGAGTTCCTCGACCAGTTTCCAGTATCGGGCGCGGATCCGCTTATCTTCCGGGGTATCGCCAGCGAACAACGAGATGTAGTGCTTCGAAAGGTCTTCTCCCCAGCGCTCTTGATAGCGCTCGAGCATGTCGTCGCACCAGGGGAGCATCGGGAGCGATTTTTTGTCGGGATCGATCGGGTCGATCGTTTGGACGTTTTTGCGTACATCTTCGGGAATTTGACCGATATTGACCGCCATCATCGACGGCTCGTCGGTGAAGAACGCCTCGACCTTGTTGTAGAGATCGTCGCCGAGCTCTTTTTTGTACCGCTTGTGGGTCAGTTCCAGGAACTTATCGTCTGCCGCCTGATTCAAGGGGTTCGGATAGCGGCGTGACGGGGCGTAGCTGTTGCACGAGTGAGTGAATTCATAACAGTCACGCACATAAAACGGCTCTTCGGCGTCTTTGTCCCAGACCAATTCTTTAGAGACCAGCTCGGGATTGTTTTCGAGTACCGCTCCGTCGGCTTTCAGCGAGGGGTATCCGTTCTCGTCGTAGATCCACATCCGAAGTCCCGCGGCGTCGGCGTTTTTCGCGCCCTTCACAAAACGATCCCAGTTGGTCTGATTTCGAACATAGCCGTCACTCCCGCTGACATTGAAGACGACTCCCCCCAGGCCGCATTCATCGCGGAAGTAATCGCAGACGGCCGGATCGGTGAGATCCTGTCCGTGAACAATCTGAAGAGGCCGCATTCGCGCGGAAGGGTTCTCCCACTCGGGAAGCCAGTTCGCCGGCACCAGATCGGGACTGTTTTGCTCCTGCGCGGTCACCATTGTGAATGAGAAACCCCATGCCAGTATCAGAAGACCAAGGGCCAGAGGCACGATCAGACGTTTCATACGAACTCCTTCTTTACACTCCTAATGGTTCACTGCTGTTGTTTTCGTTGGGCGCTTCTTCCCAAGCTTTGTCTTCCCCATTGTACTTGTCCGAAAGTCCCGATTCAACACCTTTACGCGGGGCGCCGCCGGTTGTCGAACTCTTGAAATTGCCAGTCCGGGGCGATACAATCGAAGCTGTTCTCTCGCACCACCAGCCATCCACCAAAAGCAAGAAGAGCAGCACGAATGAATACCTCCCCCCTTTCTCCAGCGCGGCGCTATACGTTTGGTCTGCCGACGCTTTTGACGATGATCTTTTGCCTTGCTTGTACCTCGGCGCTGTTGGCCGAGACCCGCTATGGGGCGAAGGTCATCAAAGAGACCTTCGGCGAGACACCGGCCCCCGAGCTGACCGTGCCCGACGGCTGGACGCTCCTCTCGGAAGAAAGATTCACCGGGGTAAATATCCGGGAGTACTTCTTCACGATTAAGAACGACGCCGACAACGCCGAGCCGCCGATGGTTGAAGTCCATTGGCCGTCGGTAGCGATCGATCAGGTTGTCGGCGGCGAGCAGGTCGAAAAGACAGACGACGGCGTTCGATTTCTCTGCACCGCTTCCCGGACGCCGACACAGTTCGTCACCACACTTCCCCCCCTAGGAGCGGTTCATGTTCAGATATGCCATAATATCCCAGGTATGCAGGCCGGTCCCTACCGGGATCATCCTTTCCCAAAAAACGAGGTCGCCGCGCATTTAAACTACATCTTCGCCTCGCGCGAGATGATGCGCCTGGCCGGTTTCACCGAGTCGGCCGATTCGTTTGACGGTCAGATCTACATCCACGGTTTTGAGACGAACTTCCCCAATGGCCATCAAGATTTCCCGCCGCACTTTCATATCACCACGGTCTGGGACGGCTGGAAATGGATTCAGGCGACGCATTTTATTCTTTCCAAAGAGGGAAAGGTTCTGCGGAACGATCATTACGTGGTGGAAAACAACGTGGTCAACAAGGAGCGTTCGATCACCCTTCGTCCGGATGTTCCGGTCGAGATGACCGACCGAAACGGCATGGTGAAGTTCATCTTCCGTGTTCTGCCCGACGGCAGCGGGATCGCGATGACCTGCCCGGGCAGTGACAGGGAATACCGCCTCAAATCGGGCGACGCGACACGATCGGTTTCACTCGATACCCGCGCGGACGGCTCCTCGCCGTGGGAGACGGTCAGTACCTCTTCGGCCGTCGACGACCCGATCGCCGGGGTCCTCACCGTCAAGACTGAGCGCGGCGGGGAGACCATCACCGAGGTTTGGCGTTATAACCCGATCACCGGCGATGTTTTGAAGTAGTCCCCAACGCATAAAGGAGTGATTTGAATGAATTCACCCCGCCTGATTTTTTCGCGGCGATACCGATTCCTTGTGCCGATACTCTTTGCGGCGGTTGTTTGTTTTGGTTCCACGGTGCTGTTGGCCGAAACCCGCTTCGGAGCGATGGTCGTTAAACAGACCCTCGGCGAGACCCCGGCCCCTGAACTGACATTGCCCGACGGCTGGACGATCCTGCCGGAAGAGGAGTTCACCGGGGTGAATGTCCGGGAATACTATTTCACGATCAAGAACGATGCCGACGACGCCGAGCCGCCGATGGTTCAGGTTCATTGGCCGACGGTCGCGATCGATCAGGTCGTCGGCGGTGATCAGGTCGAAAAGACCGACGACGGTGTTCGATTCCTCTGCACGGCCAAGAAGGCCCCAACCGGGTATGTTACCGTTCTCCCGCGCGCCGGGGCGTTGATTATGGTGATCTGCCATAATATTCCCGGGAGGCAAGCCGGCCCCCATCGGGACCGTCCCTATCCCAAAAACGAGATTGCCGCGCAGTTGAACTTTCTCTTCGCCTCGCGTGAGATGCTCAGCCAAGCCGGTTTTACCGATTCGGCCGATTCCTTCGATGGCGATCTTTACGTCCAGGGGTTTGAAACGCATTTCCCCCACGGCCATCGTGATTTTCCGCCGCATTTCCACATTATGGCGGTCTGGAACGGATGGAAGGAGGTTCAGGCGACACACTTCATCCTTTCTGACCAAGGGAAAGTAATGAAGAACAACCATTATGTGGTCGAAAACGGTGTGGTCAACAAAGACCGATCCATCTCCCAACCTCCCGATGTCCCGATCGAGATCACCGACCGAACCGGTACGGTGAAGTTTATTTTGCGCGTTCTGGCCGACGGCAGCGGGATTTCGATGACCTGTCCGGGCAGTGATCGGCAGTATCGCCTCACCTCCGAGGACGCGACACAGTCGGTTTCGCTCCAGATTCGCGAGGACGCCTCCTCGCCGTGGGAGACGGTCAGTACCTCTTCGGCCGTCGACGATCCGATCGCCGGGGTCCTCACCGTCAAGACCGAGCGCGGCGGAGAAACTCTCACCGAGGTTTGGCGTTATAACCCGATCACCGCAGATCTTCTGCCGTAACCGCTCCCCAAAGATTTCATCACAGCAAGCAAGGAATGTGAACGATGCGCTGCTATACTCAAGTCCTTCGATGCGCCGCGGCCGCGGCACTGTTTCTTACGCTCGCCCTCTCGCCGCTTAAGGCGTTCGAGCCGCTCGGCGCCGACGACGCGGCGCAGATCGAAATGAAACTCATCCCGCTCCCCAGCCAGGTGAGTTTAGGTGCCGGCACGGTCAAGCTGGACGAGGCGCTTCACGTCGAGCTGCTCTGCCCCGAATCCGACAAGGCGCGGCAGCTCTTCGAAAAGACTTTTACCCAATGGTTTGGCCATTGCCCCAAAATTGAATCGCTCAATACGTACCAAACCGCCGCGGAAGCCGTTCCCGACGGCTACAAGATCACCGCCGAGGGGGAAACCCTGCGTGTCGAGGCGCCCGGCTGCTCGGGCATACTCAACGCTCTAAAGACACTGCGCCAGATTGCCGAGCCGAATCGAGACGCGCTCAAGCTATCTTGTTATCTTGTCCCAGAGCTGGCGATCACCGATTCCCCGACACTCTCCTTCCGCGGTCTTCATCTGTGCTGGTTCCCCGAAACCGACCCGATCCGAATCGAACAGGCGATCCGCCTGGCGGGATATTACAAGTTCAACTACGTCGTTATCGAGCCGTGGGGGACATTCCGTTTCCAGAAGCATCCCGAGTTCTGCTGGTCCGACTACGCGGTTGACCGCCAAGAGATCCGCCGTCTCGTGGAGGCAGCCCGCTCGATGGGGGTGACACTCATCCCGCAGATGAACCTCTTCGGCCACGCCTCGCAGTCCCGCGGCAGTACCGGGAAGCACGTCCCCCTGGATTTCCATCCCGAGTTTCAGCCCCTTTTTGAGCCGGACGGCTGGACCTGGTGTCTGTCCAACCCGGCGACCCGCGAGCTCTTGACCGACCTGGTCCTGGAACTCTATGAGGCGTTCGATTCTCCCCCGTATTTTCATATCGGCTGCGACGAGGCCTATTCGGCGCGGACCTGCCGCCTTTGCCGCGCCGCCGACTATCACGCGCTGCTGCTCGATCACCTCACCTACTTCTGTCAGCTTATGGCCGAGCGTGACTGCCGGACAATGATGTGGCACGATATGCTTATCAGCCGAAGTGATTTTCCCGGTTACGTCGCCAACGGTAACGATTGGTCGACCTCCCTGATCGACGACCTTCCGAAGGGGATGATTATTTGCGATTGGCAGTACGGCGCGCCGAAAGAGAATGAGACCTGGCCGACGGCGGACTATTTTGCTGACCACAAGTTCGACGTTATCCTCTGTCCCTGGACCGAACGCACAAGAATCGACAGCTTGGGGAAAAAAGCCGCCTCGGCCGGTTTGATGGGGATCCTCGAGACGACCTGGCATCATTTCGACGGAGAATCGATGCGGACGATGCTCGCCAGCGGCGCCGGCGCCGCGTGGGGGTCGGGGCGGAAAGGGCCGATCCGTTCGGCGTATACCGAGTATCAGGTCGATTTCCACCTTCGGCAGATCGGCTGGGATATGCAAAATCTCGGTTACGAGCAGACCGGGACCTATCCTTACCAGCTAACCCCCCGACCGGCCGGCCCGAGGTAATTTTTCCCGCGAGATATCATCGGGACGCTGCCTTAGAAGGAACCATCGATCATGATCATGAAACGTATTTCTCGATCATTCATTTTGGCCGCTTTGCTTGCCTCGGCGTTTTGCGCGGCGGCTTTCCCGGCCGCCGCCCGGGCGGCCGACCCGGCTCCCTGGCCGTGGATGCCCAAAGAACTGGTCCTCCACATCGCTACCGGCGAAAACAACCCGCGCAACAGCGAGGGGGATTTTGTCATCCTGGCTGATGGGACGATCCTGCATATCTACTCGCACTTTTTGGGGACATCCGCGGAGGATCACGCCGCCGCCTGCCTAATGAGCCGCTCTTCAAGCGACGGCGGTGATACGTGGACGGCGAACGACAAGCTCGAGGTCGAGAACGAGGGGGGGCGCAACGTGATGTCGGTCACGCTGCGCCGATTGGCCGACGGTCGGGTGGTGATGTTTTACCTGGTCACGGAATCGTCCGAAGACTGCCGCCCCTTTATGCGCGTACGCCAAAACGACGGCTCTTGGGGAGAGAGAATCTGCTTAATCGACGAGCCCTCTTACAACGTGGTGAACAACGACCGGGTGATTCAATTATCCGGCGGCCGAATTTTGATTCCGGTTGCCCGTCACGCCTACTTTGGGAGGAGCAAGTACGACTACGACGAAAACGCCCACACGTTCTGCCTAATCTCCGACGACGGCGGCAAAAGCTGGTACGAAGGCCAGTGCGTCGAACCGACCGAAGGGGTGATCTACCAGGAACCGGGCCTGTGCGAGTTGGCCGACGGACGCGTTTTGATGACGATCCGCACCGACGCCGGGGCGCAGTATTTCGCCTATTCCGAGGACGGCGGTCAGACGTGGGGGAAGGCGTTTAAGTCGCCGCTGGATTCCCCCCTTTCCCCGACGTTGATCAAACGCATCCCCGGCAGCGACGAGCTTCTGGCCGTCGGCAATCCGCTGCTGCCGATCAGCGGTCACAGTGAGCGCGCGACGATGACGATCGAGCGCCTAAGTCCCGATGGCACCGAGATCCTTTCCCGCAAGACGATGGAACATCCTGAACGGTTTGTCGGGCCCAATTGGCAGTATCCCTCGATCTGCTTTGCGGACGACGATACCGCGCTGGTCGCCTACTTCACCTGGACCGGTGGAGTCTATATCTACAAGATCAAACTCTCGGATTTGTAAACGAGCCATAGGAGTCGACGGACAATAGGAGCCATTAAACAATGACCTGTTTTTGTAAAAAACTGTTTTTAGCCCTCCTCGCGGCGTTTGCCGCCTTTGCCCTCCTGAACGGCGTGAAGGGGGCCGATCCGGCGCCTTGGCCGTGGATGCCCAAAGAACTGGTCCTCCACATCGCTACCGGCGAGAACAACCCGCGCAACAGCGAGGGGGATTTTGCTGTCCTGGACGATGGGACGATCCTGCATATCTACTCGCACTTTTTGGGCGCTTCCTCCGAGGACCACGCCGCCGCCTGCCTGATGAGCCGCTCCTCGAGCGACGGCGGCGACACGTGGACCGCCAGCGACAAACTCCAGATCGAGAACGAGGGGGGCCGCAACGTGATGTCGGTCACGCTGCGGCGTCTGGCCGACGGTCGGACGGTGATGTTCTACGCGGTCAAAGAAAGCCCAAGCGACTGCCGTCCCTATATGCGCGTTCGCCAAGACGACGGTACCTGGGGAGAGCGTCTGCGCCTTATTGACGAGCCGTCTTACAACGTGCTGAACAACGACCGGGTGATTCAATTATCCAGCGGCCGAATCTTGGTCCCGATCGGCCGTCACGCCTACTTTGGGAAGAACGATTACGACTACGATTGGAACGCCAAGGTCTTCTGTGTGATTTCCGACGATGGCGGCAAAACGTGGCGCGAAGGTGGTCTTGTGGAGCCGACCGAAGGGGTGATCTACCAAGAGCCCGGCTTGTGCGAACTGGCCGACGGCCGTGTTTTGATGAATATCCGCACCGACGCCGGGGCGCAGTACTTCACCTATTCCGAGGACGGCGGCGAAAGCTGGAGTAAACCGTTTAAGTCGTGTATCGATTCTCCCCTTTCCCCGACGCTGATCAAACGCCTCCCCGGAAGCGACGAACTTTTGGCCGTCGGCAACCCGCTTTTGCCGATCAGCGGCCAGGGTGAGCGCGCGTCAATGACCATCGAGCGCTTAAGTCCCGATGGCATGAAGATCCTTACCCGCAAGACGATGGAGCATCCCGAGCGTCCCGTCGATTCCAACTGGCAGTATCCCTCGATCTGCTTTGTCGGCGACGATACCGCGCTGATCGCCTACTTCACCTGGGTCGGCGGAATCTACATCTACAAGATCAAACTCTCGGATCTGTAAAAGAGCCATAGGAGCCAACAAAATAATGTTCCGTCTTTCCAAAACCGTTTTTCGGGCCATTCTCACGGCTTGGGTCCCTTTCACGTTCCTGGCTGCCGCCATGGGTGCCGATCCGTCCCCTTGGTCGTGGATGCCTAAAGAGCTGGTTCTCCACATCGCCACCGGGCCGAATAACCCGCGCAACAGTGAGGGGGACTTTATCATCCTCGACGATGGGACGATCCTTTACGTCTATACCCACTATTACGGCGATTCCAGTGACGATCACGCCACCGCCCGTTTGATGAGCCGCTCTTCCAGTGACGGCGGCAAAACGTGGACCACCGAGGATAAACTCGAGCTGGAGAACGAGGGGAGGTTCAACGTCATGTCGGTCACGCTGCGCCGCCTGGCCGACGGCCGGGTGGCGATGTTCTACCTGGTCAAAGAAAGCCCCGCAGACGCCAGTCCCTATATGCGTGTGCGCCAAGCCGACGGTACTTGGGGCGATCGCATCCGCCTTATTGACGAGGTCTCTTACACGGTCATGAACAACGACCGGGTGATTCAATTAGCCACCGGCCGAATCTTAGCCCCGGTTGAGCGCTATGCCTACCATGGGAAGAACGACTATGACTACGATTGGAACGCCGAGGTTTTCTGTATGATTTCCGACGATGGCGGCCAAACATGGCGCGAGGGGGGGATTGCCCCGCCGACCGAAGGGGTGATGTATCAGGAACCGGGGCTGTGCGAACTGGCCGACGGCCGTGTCCTGATGTATATCCGCACCGACGCCGGATCGCAGTATTTCGCCTTTTCCGAAGATGGTGAAAACTGGAGTCAACCGTTTAAGTCGTGTATCGATTCTCCCCTCTCTCCGACGCTGATCAAACGCCTCCCCGGAAGTGACGAGCTGCTGGCGGTCGGTAATCCGTTCCTTCCGATCGACGGCTGCCACGACAGCGCGACGATGACGATCGAGCGTCTTAACGCCGACGGGAGCGAGATCCTCGCTCGCAAGACGATGGAGCATCCCGAGCACCAAATCGCTGGCGACTGGCAGTACCCGGCGGTTTGTTTCCTCGACGACGACACCGCGCTGGTCTCCTACTTCTCCTGGCCCGGCGGAGTTTACATCTACAAGATCAAGATCTCAGATTTGTAAAAACTATTAAGGAGTTACAAAAAATGTTCCGTTTTTCTAAAACCGTTTTTCAAGCCATTCTCACGGCTTTGGCCCTCTTCACGTTCATGACCGCCGCCATGGGGGTTGATCCGTCCCCTTGGCCGTGGATTCCCGAAGAAGAAGTCCTGAACCTGCCCGTCGGGCCGAATAACCTTCGCAACAGCGAGGGAGATTTTGTTATCCTCGACGATGGGACGATCCTCCATGTCTATACCCACTATTTCGGGGATTCCGGTGAAGATCACGCTACCGCCCATTTGATGAGCCGATCCTCCAGCGATGGCGGCAAAACTTGGACCACCGAGGACAAACTCGAGGTTGAGATAGAGGGAAAACTCAATGTGATGTCGGTCACGCTGCGGCGTCTGGCCGATGGCAGGATTGCGATATTCTACATGGTCAAAGACAGTCCTGCCGACGGTCGTCCCTACATGCGCATTCGTCAAGCCGACGGCACTTGGGGAGAGCGCCTCTGTCTAATTGACGAACCCTCTTACAACGTTCTGAACAACGACCGGGTGATTCAGCTGGCCAGCGGCCGAATCTTAGTTCCGATCGCCCGGCATACCTACTATGGCGGGGACAGATACAACTACGATATGAACGCTAAGATCCTCTGTGTGATTTCCGACGACGGGGGCAAAACTTGGCGCGAAGGCGCTTCTCTGGAGCCGATCGAAGGGGTGATTTTCCAAGAGCCGGGCCTTTGCGAACTGGCCGACGGCCGCATCCTGATGAATGTCCGCACCGACGCTAAGGCGCAGTATTTCGCTTTCTCCGAAGACGGCGGTGAAAGCTGGAGCAAGCCCTTCGCGTCGTGCATCGATTCTCCCTGTTCGCCGACGCTGATCAAGCGCATTCCCGGCAGCGACGAACTTCTGGCGGTCGGCAACCCCTGGCTGCCGATCGAGGGCTTCAACGATCGCGCGACGATGACGATCGAACGTCTCAGCCCCGACGCGAGCAAGATCCTGGTTCGCAAGACGATGGCGCATCCCGAGCGCGAAGGGTCCAACAATAAGGAATATCCGGCGATTTGCTTCCTCGACGACGGTACGGCTCTGATCGGCTGCTCCACCGGCTACGGCTTGTACGTCTATAAGATCAAGCTTTCGGATCTGTAAACCACACCTTAGGAGTCAGCACGCTATGCCCCGTTTCCTCGTGCGCGTTTTTCAAGTCATCGCCGCGGCTTTTGTCCCCTTCGCCTTCCTGACCGTCGCGCTTGGGGCCGATCCGGCTCCCTGGCCGTGGATGCCCAAGGAATTGGTCCTGCATATCGCTACCGGGCCGAATAACCCTCGCAACAGTGAGGGAGATTTTATCATCTTGGACGATGGGACGATTCGTCATATTTACACCCACTACATCGGGGAGTCCTCCCACGACGACGCCACCGCCTGTTTGATGAGCCGCTCTTCGAGCGACGGCGGCAATACATGGACGAGCGCCGACAAACTTGAACTGGAGAACGAGGGAAAGCTCAACGTGATGTCGGTCACACTTCGCCGTCTTGCCGATGGCCGAGTGGTGATGTTCTACCTGGTCAAAGAGGCCGTCAATGACTGCCGTCCCTTTATGCGTGTTCTCCGAGACGACGGTACTTGGGGACCGAGAACGTGTATGATTCCCGAACCCTCATACAGCGGGGTGAATAATGACCGGGTGATTCAATTGGCCGGAGGCCGTCTTTTGGTGCCGGTCGGCTATCATGCCCCTTTGGGAGAAACGGATTTTGAATTCAATGGGAAAATGTTCTGCCTGATCTCCGACGACGGGGGAAACAGCTGGCGTGAAGGTCAACCGGTCGAACCGACCGAAGGTGTTGTTTATCAAGAGCCGGGGGTCTGCGAACTGGCCGACGGCCGGGTTCTGATCAATATCCGCACCACCGGGGGGGCGCAGTATTTCGCCTACTCTTGCGACGGTGGTGAAAGCTGGGGGAAACCTTTCGCGTCGTGCATCGATTCTCCCTTATCGCCGACGCTGATCAAACGCATTCCCGGCAGCGACGAGCTTCTGGCGGTCGGCAATCCTTTGCTGAAAATCGATGGCTGCGGTGATCGCGCGACGATGACAATCGAACGTCTAAGCCCCGACGGCGTCAAGATTCTCGCCCGCAAGACAATGGAACACCCTGAGCGGCTCGTTGGTTCCAACTGGCAATACCCCTCGATTTGCTTCGTTGACAACGATACCGCGCTGGTCGCCTACTTCACCTGGACCGGCGGAATCTACATTTATAAGGTCAAGCTCTCGGATTTGTAAACCACCATAGGAGTCACCAAACCATGTCCCGTTCTTTCAAGCGCGTTTTTCAAATCCTCGCCGCGGCTTTTGTCCCCCTGGCCTTCCTCAGCGCCGCGGCAGGTGCCGATCCGGCTCCCTGGCCGTGGATGCCCAAAGAGCCGGTTCTCCATATCGCCACCGGGCCAAATAACCCGCGCAACAGTGAAGGGGATTTCATTGTTCTCGACGATGGGACGATTCTCCATATCTATTCCCACTATATCGGGACATCCTCCCACGATAACGCCGCCGCCTGTCTGATGAGCCGTTCCTCCGCCGACGGCGGTGAAACCTGGACCGCGGAGGATAAACTTGAGCTGGAGAAAGAGGGGAAGCTCAACGTCATGTCGGTTACGCTTCGCCGTCTTTCCGACGGCCGGGCGGCGATGTTCTACCTGGTCAAAGAGGCCGCCGATGACTGCCGTCCCTATATGCGTGTGCGCCAAGACGACGGCACTTGGGGACCAAGAGTGTGTTTGGTTCCCGAACTTTCCTACAACGTGGTGAACAACGACCGGGTGATTCAGCTTGCCAGCGGCCGCCTTTTGGTACCGGTCGCCCGGCATGCCTGCCAAGGGGAGACGAAATTCGAATCCAATGCGAAAACCTTCTGCCTGATTTCTGACGACGGGGGGAACAACTGGCGTGAAGGTCAACCGGTCGAGCCGACCGAGGGGATTGATTACCAGGAGCCGGGTCTGTGTGAACTGGCCGACGGCCGGGTTTTGATGAACATCCGCACCACCGGCGGGTCGCAGTATTTCACCTACTCCACCGACGGCGGTGAAAGCTGGGGGAAGCCTTTCGCGTCGTGCATCGATTCTCCCCTTTCACCGACGCTGATCAAGCGTATTCCCGGCAGCGATGAACTTCTGGCGGTCGGCAATCCCCTGCTGCGGATGGCCGGCTGCAACGAACGCGCGACGGTGACAATCGAGCGTCTTTCCCCCGACGGAAGCGAGATTCTCGCCCGCAAGACGATGGAGCACCCCGAGCGGTTTGTCGCCGGTGACTGGCAATACCCCTCGATCTGTTTTTTAGATAACGATACCGCGCTGGTCGCTTACTTCACCTGGACCGGCGGAATCTATATCTACAAGATCAAACTCTCGGATTTGTAAAAAACGGTATAGGAGTTACGCGGAGCATGTCCTGTTTTTCCAAGCGTGTTTTTCAGGCCTTCATCGCGGTATCGGCCGCCTTCGCCTTTCTGACCGGTGCCGGCGCGGCCGATCCGGCCCCCTGGCCTTGGATGCCCAAGGAGCTGGTTCTCTATATTGCCACCGGGCCGAACAACCCGCGCAACAGCGAGGGGGATTTCATCGTTCTCGACGATGGGACGATTCTTCACATCTTCACCCACTATATCGGGACTTCCGACCATGATAACGCCTCTGCCTGCCTGATGAGCCGCTCCTCCGCCGACGGCGGCGAAACCTGGACCGCGGAGGATAAACTTGAACTGGAGAAAGAGGGGAAGCTCAATGTCATGTCGGTCACGCTTCGCCGGCTTGCCGACGGCCGGGTAGTGATGTTCTACCTGGTCAAAGAGGCCGCCGACGACTGCCGCCCCTATATGCGTGTGCGCCAAAACGACGGCACTTGGGGACCAAGAGTGTGTTTGGTTTCCGAACTTTCCTACAACGTGGTGAACAACGACCGGGTGATTCAGCTTGCCAGCGGCCGCCTTTTGGTGCCGGTCGCCCGGCATGACTGCCAAGGGGAAACAAAATGGGAACCCAACGCGGCGATTTTCTGCCTGATCTCCGACGACGACGGCCAAAGCTGGCGTGAGGGTCGGCGCGTCGAACCAACCGAAGGAATACTCTACCAGGAACCGGGACTGTGCGAATTGGCGGACGGCCGTGTTTTGATGAATATCCGCGCCAGCGGCGGCGCGCAATATTTCACTTATTCCTGTGACGGCGGTGAAAGCTGGAGTACCCCCTTTAAGTCGTGTATCGACTCTCCGCTTTCCCCCACCTTGATTAAACGTATCCCCGGCAGCGACGAACTTCTGGCGGCCGGCAATCCCCTCCTTCCGATCGACGGCCAGAGCGATCGCGCGACGATGACGATCGAGCGCTTAAGCCCCGACGCCGGTAAGATCCTCGTTCGCAAGACGATGGAGCACCCCGAGCGGTTTGTCGGCCCCGACTGGCAATACCCCTCGATTTGTTTTTTAGATAACGACACCGCGCTGGTCGCCTATTTTGTCTACGGGAGCGGGATCTTTATCTACAAGATCAATCTTTTGGAATTATAAAATATATTTTAGGAGTCGGCAGACGATGTTTTGTTTCTCCAAGAGCGTTTTTCAAACCCTTATCGCGGTATCGGCCGCTTTCGCCTTTCTGACCGGTGCCGGTGCGGCCGATCCGGCCCCCTGGCCTTGGATGCCCAAGGAATTGGTCCTGCATATCGCCACCGGAGAGAATAATCCCCGCAACAGCGAGGGGGATTTTATCATCCTCGACGATGGGACGATCCTTCATATCTACACCCACTATCTCGGAACCTCCTCTCACGACGACGCCACCGCCTGTTTGATGAGCCGCTCCTCCACCGACGGCGGCAATACCTGGACGAGCGAGGACAGACTCGAGCTGGAGAACGAGGGGAAGCTCAATGTCATGTCGGTCACGCTGCGACGCCTGGCCGACGGCCGGATCGCGTTGTTCTACCTGGTCAAGGAGGAGGCGAATGACTGCCGCCCCTATATGCGCCTGCGCAATGACGACGGCACTTGGGGAGAGAGAACCTGCCTGATCGACGATCGGGTTTTTAACGTCGTGAATAACGACCGGGTGATTCAGCTGGCCAGCGGCCGTATCCTGGTGCCGGTTGCCCGTCACGCTTTCCGCGGGGAAGGGGGGGCCGGATTTGAGCAAAACGCCAAGGCGTACTGTTTAATCTCTGACGACGCAGGGAAGAGCTGGCGTCAGGGCGAAGCCGCCCCGCCGACCGAGGGGGTGATCTACCAGGAGCCGGGGCTGTGCGAACTGGCCGACGGCCGCGTCTTGATGAATATCCGCACCGACGGCGGGGCGCAGTATTTCGCCTACTCTGAGGATGATGGCGAAAGCTGGAGCACTCCCTTTAAGTCGTGTATCGACTCCCCGCTCTCACCCACCCTGATCAAACGTATCCCCGGCAGTGACGAGCTTCTGGCGGTCGGCAACCCCCTGCTTCCGATCGACGGCTGCAGTCCCCGCGCCTCGATGACGATCGAGCGCCTCAGCCCCGACGGCGGCAAGATCCTCGCCCGCAAGACGATGGAACACCCCGAGTGTCCCGTCGGCCCTAATTGGCAGTATCCCTCGATCTGCTTCACCGACGATGATACCGCGCTGGTCGCCTACTTCACCTGGACCGGCGGCATCTACATCTACAAGGTTAAGCTCTCGGATCTTTAAACAGCCGGTTTTCGCGTTATGGCACGTCTTTCCCAAACCGTTTTTAAAGTCCTCCTCGCGGCGCTGGCCGCGTCGGCGTTTTCGGCTGTCGCGCCGGGGGCCGAGCCGTCCCCCTGGCCGTGGATGCCCAAAGAGAATGTCCTCACGATCCCTACCGGGCCGGAGAATCGGCGCAACAGCGAGGGGGATTTCGTTCTTTTGGACGACGGGACGATTCTGTGTGTCTATACCCGCTATTACGGCGGTTCCGGCCACGACAACGCCACCGCCCGTTTGATGAGCCGCTCCTCAAGCGACGGCGGCAATACCTGGACGAGCGAGGATAAACTCGAACTGGAGAACGAGGGGAAGCTCAACGTCATGTCGGTCACGCTGCGCCGCCTGGCCGACGGCCGGGTGGTGATGTTCTATCTGGTCAAAGACGCCGTCGACGACTGCCGCCCCTACATGCGGGTGCGCCGGGACGACGGCAGTTGGGGGGAGAGAGTCTGTCTGATCGAGGAGCCCTCCTACAACGTGGTGAACAACGACCGAGTGATTCAACTGGCCGATGGCCGTCTTTTGGTGCCGGTGAGCCGTCACCGCGCCGGCACCGATTCGGGGAAGATCTTCTGCCTGATCTCCGATGATGGGGGTGAAACGTGGCACCGGGGAGGAACCCTCCGGCCGACCGAAGGGGTGATCTATCAGGAACCGGGGCTGTGCGAGTTGGCCGACGGCCGTATCTTGATGAATCTCCGCACCGACAGTCACGCGCAGTATTTCGCCTACTCCGCCGACGGCGGCCAAACCTGGGGAGCGGCGTTTAAGTCGTGTATCGATTCCCCCCGTTCACCGACGCTGATCAAGCGTCTTCCCGGAAGTGACGATCTGCTGGCGATCGGCAACCCGTATCTGCCGATCCCCGGCAGCAACGATCGCGTGACGATGACCATCGAACGTTTAAGTCCCGACGGGGGCGAGATCCTCGTCCGCAAGACGATGGAGCATCCCCAGCGGCAGATGAACGTCGACTGGATGTATCCGGCGGTCTGCTTTCTCGGCGACGGCACGGCCCTGGTCGGTTACTTCTGCGGCCCCGGCGCGTACGTCTATAAAATCAACCTTTCTGACTTGTAAACGACGACAGCAGCAAGCGTCAAAGGAGTCAGCCGATTATGTCTCAACTTCCCAAGCGCGTCTTTCAAACCATCGCCGCGGCGCTGGCCGCCTTTGCCTTTTTAGCCGGCGCGCAGGCGGCAGATCCGGCCCCTTGGCCGTGGATGGAGAAAGAACTGCTTCTCCACATCGCCACCGGGCCTAATAACCCGCGCAACAGCGAAGGGGATTTTATCATCCTCGACGACGGGACGATCCTTCATGTCTTCACCCACTTCATCGGCAGCTCCTCCCACGACAACGCCACCGCCTGTTTGATGAGCCGCCTTTCCAGCGATGGCGGCAATACCTGGACGAGCGAGGATAAACTCGAGCTGGAGAACGAGGGGAAACTCAACGTCATGTCGGTCACGCTGCGCCGCCTGGCCGACGGCCGGGTGGTGATGTTCTACGCGATCAAAGAGGCCTTCGGCGACTGCCGTCCCTATATGCGCGTCCGTCAAGACGACGGTACTTGGGGGCCGCGAAAGTGTCTTGTTCCCGAACCCTCCTACAACGTGATGAACAACGACCGGGTGGTGCAATTATCCGGCGGCCGAATCTTGGTCCCGATCGCCCGTCATGCCTCATTGGGGGAATCGAAACTCGATTTCAACGCGGCGATTTTCTGTTTAATCTCCGACGATGGGGGAAACAGCTGGCGTGAAGGTCAGCGCGTCGAGCCGATCGAAGGAATCGTCTACCAAGAGCCCGGCTTGTGCGAGCTGGCCGACGGCCGGATCCTGATGAATATCCGCACTGACGGCGGGGCGCAGTATTTCACCTATTCCACCGACGACGGCGACAGCTGGGGACCGGCGTTTAAGTCGTGTATCGACTCTCCCCTTTCACCGACGCTGATCAAGCGCATCCCCGGAAGCGACGAGCTTCTGGCGGTCGGGAATCCGCTTTTGCCGATCAGCGGCCAGAACGAACGCGCGACGATGACGATTGAGCGTCTTAACGCCGACGGAACCGAAATCCTCGCCCGCAAAACGATGGAGCACCCCGAGCGACCTGTCGGTCCCAACTGGCAGTATCCCTCGATCTGCTTTATCGACGACGATACCGCGCTGGTCGCCTACTTCACCTGGGTCGGCGGAATTTTTATCTATAAGGTCAAGCTCTCGGATCTGAAATAGCTTCAGTCGGAGTATTGCGCAATGGTTTATTCTTCCAAGACTGTTTTTTATGCTCTCCTCGCGGCGCTGGCCGTTTTTGCCTTCCCGGCCGGCGCGCCGGGGGCCGAACCGTCTCCCTGGCCGTGGATGCCCAAGGAGAACGTCCTCACGATTCCTACCGGTCCCGATAACCGACGCAACAGCGAGGGGGATTTCGTTATCCTGGAGGATGGGACGATTCTATGCGTCTATGCCCACTATTACGGCAGCGCCGGTGACGATCACGCCACCGCCTGTTTGATGAGCCGCCTTTCCAGCGACGGCGGCGATACCTGGACCACCTGCGACAAGCTCGAGGTCGAGAACGAGGGAGGGCGCAACGTGACCTCGGTCTCCCTGCTGCGTCTGGCCGACGGACGGGTGGCAATGTTCTACCTGGTTACCGAATCGTCCGAAGACTGCCGACCCTATATGCGCGTGCGCCGGGACGACGGTACCTGGGGGGAGAGGAAGTGCTTGATCGACAAACCTTCCTACAACGTGGTGAACAACGACCGGGTGGTGCAGCTTGCCAGCGGCCGGATCTTGATCCCGGTCGCCCGTCACGACTACCTCGGCAAGGACAAGTACGACTACGAAGCGAACGCCCACACGTACTGCCTGATCTGCGACGACGGGGGCGAAACGTGGCGCGAAGGTGGGGCTCTGGAGCCGATCGAAGGGGTGATCTACCAGGAACCGGGGCTGTGCGAGTTGGCCGACGGCCGTATCTTGATGAATGTCCGCACCGACAGCCACGCGCAATATTTCGCCTACTCCGCCGACGGCGGCCAAACCTGGGGCCCGGCGTTTAAGTCGTGCATTGACTCTCCCCGTTCGCCGACGCTGATCAAGCGTCTCCCCGGAAGTGACGAGCTGCTGGCGATCGGCAATCCGTACCTGCCGATCCCCGGCAGCAACGATCGCGTGACGATGACCATCGAGCGACTGTCGCCCGACGGGGGCGAGATACTCGTCCGCAAGACGATGGAGCATCCCCAGCGGCAGATGAACGTCGACTGGATGTATCCGGCGGTCTGTTTCCTCGGCGACGGCACGGCCCTGGTCGGTTACTTCTGCGGCCCCGGCGCGTATATCTATAAAATCAACCTTTCGGATCTTTAACGACAACAGCAACAAACCGCCAAGGAGTCAGCCGATTATGTCTCAACTTCCCAAGCGCGTCTTTCAAACAATCGCCGCGGCGCTGGCCGCCTTTGCCTTCCTGGCCGGCGCGCGGGCGGCAGATCCTGCCCCCTGGCCGTGGATGCCTAAGGAACTGGCCCTTTATATCGCCACCGGGCCGAATAACCCGCGCAACAGCGAGGGGGATTTCATCATTCTGGACGATGGGACGATCCTGCATATCTACACCCACTATATCGGCACATCCTCCGACGATAACGCCACCGCCTGCCTGATGAGCCGCTGTTCCACCGACGGCGGCAAAACGTGGACGAGCGAGGATAAACTCGAATTGGAGAACGAGGGAAAACTCAACGTGATGTCGGTCACGCTGCGCCGCCTGGCCGACGGCCGGGTGGTGATGTTCTACCTGGTCAAAGAGGCCTTCGGCGACTGCCGTCCCTATATGCGTGTCCGTCAAGACGACGGTACTTGGGGGCCGCGAAAGTGTCTTGTTCCCCAGCCATCCTACAACGTGGTGAACAACGACCGGGTGGTGCAATTATCCGGCGGTCGAATCTTAGTTCCGGTCGGCCGTCATGCCTCATTTGGGGAATCGAAACTCGATTTCAACGCGGCGATTTTCTGTTTAATCTCCGACGATGGGGGAAACAGCTGGCGTGAAGGTCAGCGCGTCGAGCCGATCGAGGGAATCGTCTATCAAGAGCCCGGCTTGTGCGAGCTGGCCGACGGTCGGATCCTGATGAATATCCGCACTGACGGCGGGGCGCAGTATTTCACCTATTCCACCGACGGCGGTGAAAGCTGGGGCAAACCTTTCAAGTCGTGTATCGACTCTCCCCTTTCACCGACGCTGATCAAGCGCATCCCCGGAAGCGACGAGCTTCTGGCGGTCGGGA
>JAFRFG010000023.1 GCA_017434455.1 Thermoguttaceae bacterium
CGTCACCCCAATCCTCGTCGTCATCGTCCGAGGCGACGACGACATCGGTCCATTGGTCCTCATCACCGACCAAGGAGCCAGCGGGGGCAGTCATGTGAAATGAACGGGAGAGCATTTCGATAACGTTGGTTCTCACGATTAACTCCTTTTTCAGACCTTTCCTGGTTCTTGAATCTGTGGGGTGAACGCCGCGCCGACGTCAAAGTTTTTGTCCGCGCCGGGATCGGTTCCCCAAACGGTGTATCGTCCCTATACCTTCGGTTCTCGATAAAAAAACGAAGATCGTTTCATTTTTCTCCAAAAACCGAATCGAAAACGGTTGCCTATTTTCCCTTTTCTTCCACAACAGGCAAGGGGATTATAGCGTCTCTCCCCGCGAAAATAAACCGCATTTCGAAATTTTTCCCGAAAAACCGCTCTTTTCTCGGTTCTTTCCGCGCGGCGTCCAAGGAAAACAGGCGTTTTCCCCGGTAAACATTCTAGCGCGGCGGCACAAAAAAAGAGGGGAAAAACTTCCCCTCTTTTTCTTTTTTTCGGCCCGGCCGTGCCGCCGCGGCCGAAGCGTTTACTTCTGCTTGAGCGCTTCCATCACGCGGTCGGTGATCGCCTTGATGATCGCCTCTTGGCCGGGGTCTTTCCCCAGTTCGACGTTATTGGCCAGAATCGGGTTGCTGACGCAGCCGCAGGAGGTCGGCTCGTTTCCGCGCTTGAAAGTCGGCGGCTGGAAGGCACGATGGCCGACGCCGGTTTCTTTCCAGCTTTCGCGGAACATGTCGTTCGCGCACAGTTCGCAGTTGGCCGCCTCGGCGCGGGGGTCTTTGATCCCCCACTTTTGCTTCAGCTGGAGGAGGTCTTCGGCTTCGTCTTTGTTAAAGTAGCCGACGTACCCCAAACTGCGGGCCAGAAGGAGGATCCGGCAATAGGCGTCGAGCAGTTCGGTAAGCCAATAGGCCTTTTCCACCGTCGCGCCGTAGCTGACCGTCCCATGGTTGGCCAAAACGACAATATCGGTCTTGTGAATGAACGGAAGCACGGTATCGGCGAATTCCTGACCGCCCGGAATCGCGTACTTGGTGATCGGCACATCGCCCATATAGATATCGACCTCGGGCAGAACGCACTGCGGGATCGCTTCGCGGGCAATGCCGAAGGCCGTAGCGTGAGGCGGATGGCAATGGACCACCGATTTGACCTCGGGCCTCTTCTTCATAATCGTCAGGTGGAGGAAGATCTCGCTGGTCCGTTTGCGGAACCCGGAGAGCTGATTCCCCTCCATATCGACCACGCAGAGGTCTTCGGGCTTGAGAAAGCCCTTGCAGAACTGCGTCGGCGTGCAGACCACGCGATTCTCATCGACGCGGTAGCTGATGTTGCCGTCGTTGGCCGCGGCGAAACCCTTGTTGTAGATTCGCCGGCCAATGTCGCAGATCTCCTCTTTAATCTGATGAATGTTCTGCATAGAAAACTCCACTCCTCATCGGAAACACTTGCCGCGGGAAAACTTTCCGCGGCATCTTTTAACTTTATCGTTTATCTTTCGTCGGAATTTTAAGTATTCGTGTCTTGGGGCGGTTCTTCCGGCGGAATCTCCCCGCCCGGCTCGGGCGTCGGGGCCTCTTCGGCCGTTTCAACCGCTTCGGTGTCCGCGGCTTCTTCCGCCGCCGTTTCAGCCGCCGTCTCACCGGCGTTCTTGTCGGGGAACACCGTATTGTCGAGCTCCAGCGTATCGAGAATCGCCGCGGCGTAGGCGTCGACCGGCCGTTTTTCGGGGTAGAACGGCATCGCCGCCTCGGCCCCCTCGCTGAAGGCGATCCACTCGCCGATCCCGACCGACAGCTCGTCGTAGACGATGATCTCGCGGCCGGCGTTCTTCGGCTGGCGCTCCATCAGCATCCGGCGGGCCTCCTCGACCGTGGCGGGCTGATCATCGGGGGCGGTCAGTTCGTCGAACGAAAACGGCACCACGATCTTCAGCTGGCCGGTGGTCAGCAGCGGGTGAATCTTCCCCGGCGTGACCGTCCCGATGACTTTGCCGACTCTCATGAAAGCTCCTTTCGCAGGGCTTCGGGAACGACGGCCGCCCCCATGTGAGAGAACTGGTTGATCAGCCGGCGAACGGTATAGAGCCCCAGGCGCTTCGGGTCGATGATCAGGGCGTTCGCCCCGACGGACGGCGCCTCGTCAGCGACGCGGGCCGCGTCGAGCACGCTCAGCGCGCGGATGGCGCGATTGCGGTTGAGGATCACCGCCGCGGCCCCGCACATCGGCGTGAGAACCACGGCGCGGCGCGCGTCGTCTTTAGCGAGGTACTCGCCCAGGGCGCGGGAAGTCTCGATCAGGCAGGCGGAGCGGAACCGCTCGCCGCTTTGGTCGATCTGCTCCAGCAGCGGTTTGGGAAGCGTCTCCCAGGGGAGGCGGTGCATCGCCAGGAAGATTGGCCCCAAAGCGGCCGCCGTACCGGGGAACGAACCGGTGCGCGGGGCCGCCGCCCGATGACCGGGCCGCGGCGCGCAAGGCGAGGCGGCGCTTTTGCCCGCCGCGTTGGCCGCCGACGCTGTGTCAAAAACCAGCTCCCACGAGAGCTTCTTGATCACGTCGCGGACCGACGGGGTGACCACCGCCCCGGAGCCGACCACCAGCCGGCGGATACTCTTGGGGGCGGTTTCCTGTGTCTTTTTAACCAGGGCCAGGGTGATCACGCGGTCCGACAGACGAATCGTACCGGGCTCTTCGGCCGATTTTTCGGCCGCCGGTTTTTCGGCCGGGGCGTCGCTCTTCTCGCTGGCGCTCTTCCCGGCCGCGGGAAAATGCGCGATCGGCGGCACGTTATCCGGCGTCGCGCCCCGCAGGTCGTCCAGCACCCGCCGGACGATCTCTTCGAGGTCGATTGTCTTGCCGTTGATCACCACCATCGTTCGCTGTTTCCCTTACCCGGCTATGAAATCGCCGTCCTCGGCTTCTTCCTCCCCGGCCTTCTTAGCCGGGTCGATAATACCGACCACCCCCCAGCGCGCGGGGGTCTTGCGTGTTCCGACGATCTTGCTTCCGGTATAGGAGCCGTCGCTGGAAATCAACACAATATCGCCGATGCCGGCGCCGAGGTAATCCAGGACGATCATCGGGTCGCCGTACGGCTGCCCGTCCGGCTCGACCGAAACGGCCAGCAGGAGCTTCTTCCCCTCGAGGGACTCGTGTTTGAGGATCGAAGTCGCTTTTCCGAAGATCTTCGCCTGAAGCATCGCTCGCTTATTACGTTACTGTTTGCCGTGCGCGCCGTCGGCGCGCTGCTGCCTAAGGCGCGCCCGCACGGTCAGGATGTAGTCCAAACCGACCACGCAGAACAGCGCGGCGTAGAGGATAATGACCACATCCAGGTGAAAGAACAGCTTATGGATGATCCCGAACAGGTAGCCGAGCATCACCAGCGCCAGAAAGATGAAACTCTTCCCCTCGGTTCGTCCGGTACGGAGGACCTTCAAGATCGAGAACGGCCAGCTGGCGCCGAAGCAAAGAAGCATCCCCACTTCGTACCAGCTCAGGGTTTTGGCCGTCGCCCAGAAGGCCCCCCAGTCGAAATCAAAGATATTCACTCGTTCGCCCGGTACCCCCAAGCACTACTTGCCGAGGATCCGCAGGCTGTCGACCATCGCGCAGCGGCGCACACGGGTGAAGGTCATCGGGCAGGTGATCCCCTCGCCGGTCGGCCCGGCGATCGAGTAGGAACCGAAGCCCTCGCCGCCGCCGCCGTTGCCGGCGGTCGACGGGCCGTTCTTGACGTAGATCGTCGTATTGACGGCGCGCCCCATCTTGGTCATCGTCTCGACGTTGCGCGAGTGGATCATCGCCGTGTGGTGGAAGCCGTGCTCCATCTCGACGGCGCGCTCGATCGCCTGATCGGCGTCTTTGCAGCGCACGAACGGGAGGAACGGCATCATCTGCTCCACCGGGACGAACGGGTTGGAGTAATCGGTCTCGCCGAAGAGCATCACCACGCTGTTGGGGATCTGCTTCCCGATACCGGCGGCCAGGACCGTGGCGTCTTTGCCGAGGAACTCGCGGCTCGGGGCGTCGTGGCGGGCGGCCCCCTCGCCGACGGCGACAATCCCGCGGCGGGTCATCTCGTCGGTTTCGCGGGCGTTGAGGCGCAGGGCCCCGGCGCGCTCCATGGCGGCCATCATCTGGTCGAAGACCGACTCGACCACAAAGACTTCTTTTTCGGCCAGGCACAGCAGGTTATTGTCGTAGGCGCCCCCTTCGATGATGCAGCGGGCGGCGCGGTCCAGATCGGCGGTCTCGTCGACCACCACCGGCGGGTTCCCCGGCCCGGCGACGATCGCGCGCTTGGACTGCGACATGGCGGCCTTGACCACCCCCTCCCCGCCGGTGACCACGAGGATATTCACCTGCGGGTGCTTGAAGATCACGTCGGCCGACTGCAGGGTCGGTTCGACGATGAGGGTCATCAGGTTATCGATCCCGTGCTCGGCGTAGATCGCCTGATTGAACCGCTTCACCCCTTCGGCGGCGACACGCTTGCCGCCCGGATGCGGGTTGAAGACGACGGTATTGCCGGCGGCGATCATATTGATCGAGTTATTGGCGATCGTCGGCAGCGAGTGGGTCACCGGGGTGATCGCGCCGATGACCCCGAACGGAGCGTGCTCGACGACGGTCAGCCCGTGGTCGCCGCTGAAGACCTCGGTCTGCAGCGCCTCGATCCCCTGGGCGTTGTAGCCGACGTTCAGGAGCTTGTCGATCTTGTGCTCCAGACGTCCGATCTTCGTCTCGTTCATCTCCATCGTCCCGAGTTCCACCGACTGCTCGATGCAGATGCGGCGGATGCAGTCGAGCATCTTTTTCCGCTCGGCCATCGTCCGGCGCGAGAGTTCCTCGTACGCCTGGCGCGCGGCCAAAACCGCGTCGTTCGCGTCGGTGAACAGACCGAAGCGTCCGGTATAAGAAGACGACGCGCCCCCGCCGACGGCGTTGGAGACCGCCGCTCCTCCGAGCTTCGCCAACACCTCGGAGACCACAGAGCGCAACATACTTTCGCTGATTTCCGCCATACTCTTCTGTCCTTTTTCGCTCGCGGCCGCGTTTGCTCATTCGCCGCTTCGTCTCGGCACCGGAGGCACCGGCCGCGTTTGTATCTTTATTTTATAATTATGTTTTATTCGCGCTTATTCGCTACAGCGTGATCGCTTGGCGATTCACGTGGACCGAATCGATAATGCCGATCGCCGCCGCGTCGACCGGAAGGGTCTTCGTCTCGGGGGCCATGCGGGCGCTGGACCCCTGAACGATAATGACGTACTCCCCCTCGCCGGCGCCGACGGTATCGACCGCCACCAGCGTCCGGCCGTAGGTTTTCAGGCGAGACGGTTCGTCGGGATCGAGAACATACGGTTCGATGAGCAGGAGTTTTTTTCCTGTCATGACCTCTGTCTTTTGCGTGGAGACGACGGTTCCGATGACCTTCGCGATAAACATGGGGGCTTACGCTTTCTCCTGAATTTTGGCTTTCGTCTGACGGGCGACGATGATCTCCTCGTTCGTCGGAACGACCCAGATCTGCGTGCGGCTCTCGGGGGCGTGGATCGCCGCCTCTTGGGCGAAGACGTCTTTGTTCTTCGCCTCGTCGAGGACGATCCCCAGCTCACTTAAGTTGGCCAGGGCCTTGCTTCGGATGCCCGACTGACACTCGCCGATCCCGCCGGTGAAGACGATCACGTCGGCGCCCCCCAGCTCGACCAGGAACGCGCCGATATAGCGGCGGATATCGCCGACAAACACGTCGATCGCCAGCCGCGCGCGCTTATTCCCCGCCTCGGCCTGCTCCATGATGTCGCGGCAGTCGGCCGACACGCCGCTTAACCCCAGCAGACCGCACTTGCTGGAGAACAGCTCGAGCATTTCGTCGAACGACTTGCCGAGCTTTTTCATCAGGTGGCTGGTCATAAACGGGTCGAAGTCGCCGATGCGGTTATTGTTCATCAAGCCGGTCTGCGCGCTGGCGCCCATGCTGCTGCCGCGGCTTTTGCCGTCGGCGATCGCGCAGATCGAGCACGACCCGCCGAGGTGGCACGAGATGATCCGCAGGTCTTTGCCGAAGATCTCACGGCAGCGGGTGGCGATATAGCGGTGACTGGCCCCGTGGAACCCGAACCGCCGGGCGGAGTACTGCTCGGCCCACTCCAGCGGAACGCCGTAGTAGCGGTTGTGTTCGGGAATCGTCTGATGGAACCCGGTCTCAAAGGCCGCCACCAAAGGCATCTCGGGGAACTGGCTTTTGAGCAGACGCATCGCCCGCACGTACGGCGGGTTGTGCGCCGGCATCACGGCGTTGAGTTCCTCCATCGCGTCGAGCAGCTCGGGGGTGACCCACTGCACGCCGGTGTAGTTGTTCGCCATCACCGCCTTAAAGCCGATGCCGGAGACCTCGTCGGCCGACTTCAAACAGCCGGTCTGCGGGTCGGTCAGCTGGGCCAGGCACTGGCGAACGGCCACCGCGTGATCGGGGATCGGGCGCTCGACCTTGACGGTCGATCCGCCGATCGTCACCGAGCAGGGGGAGACGCTCTCGCCGATGCGCTCGACACGGCCCTGAGCCAAAAGCGACTCGTCGGCCATGTCGAAGAGTTTGTACTTGAAGCTGGTGGAACCGAGGTTCGCGACTAAAATCTTCATCGTAAAATCTTCAAACAGTGGTCTTTCACCGAAAAAACCAAGCGAACACGCCCCCCGGCGAGACAATCGCGCCTTAAGAGCGTTTCACCGGCTTGTTTTCCGGCGGGTTCTCTTTTAGGAGAGGAACGCGGCGAAAATGCCGTCGGCCGGACGCGGAATCACGTCGGAGGCGACCAGTTCGCCAACCTGCTGCGCGGCGTTGGCGCCCGCCTCGACGGCGGCGCGCACCGAGCCGACATCCCCGCGGACGATCGTGGTGACCAACCCACCGCCGATCTGGATCCGCTTGACCACTTCGACGTTCGCGGCCTTCGCCATCGCATCGGTCGCCTCGACCAGCGGGAGAAGCCCCTTCGTTTCAATCAAACCAAGAGCGTTATTCATAACTTTGAACCTTTATCGCTATTGTGTGTTGTTGTTGCTGGTTAGCCGCCCTGCCCCGTTAGGGGCAAGCGCCGCGCGTGATGTTACTTCACGACCGGCTTGATCAGATTCGCGGGGAGAACCTTCGCGATATCGGCGTGCGGACGGGCGATCACCTCGACGGCGGTGATCTCACCGATGCGGCCGCCGGCCTCGGCGCCGGCGTCGGTCGCGGCCTTAACCGCGGCGACATCGCCGGTGATGAAGACGGTCATGATACCGCTTCCGACTTTGTCCCAGCCCAAAAACTCGACGTTCGCCGCTTTCATCATGGCGTCGGTCGCCTCAAAAAGGGTCACGAACCCTTTCCCTTCGATCATTCCCAATGCTTCCATCGGTCTGGCCATCTTCTGCTCTCTATTGTTAATGGTTAACGTGGATGACTTGTTTTTGTTTATGTTAGTCGCGCCGGCTTTTTAGGCCGCGGCGCGGTTTTCACGCTATTTGATCAGCTCGATCTCGCTGGCGTGCTCCAGATCGACCGCGTTCCCCTCGTCGGTATCGAGGTGAACCTCGAGCTTGATATTCTCTCCGACCCGGACCAGGACGTTCTCGAAGACGGTGGTACACCCCTTCGAAACGACGCGCAGTTTCATCCGGTCTTTGTCTTTCACGCCGTAGTAGGCCGCGTCGGCCGGCCCCATGTGGACGTGGCGCTCGGCGCGGATCACCCCGTGGGACAGGTCCACCACACCGGCCGGCCCCACCAGGACGCAGCCCGGGGTGCCGTCGAGTTTGCCGCTTTCACGCACCGGGGGATCGAGCCCCAGCGAGATGGCGTCGGTGAACGAAAGCTCGACCTGCGACTCTTTACGCGTCGGACCGAGGATGCGTACCGACGGGAGCATCCGCTTGCGCGGGCCGATGACCATCACCGTCTCGTTGGCGGCGAAGAAGCCGTCTTGGTAGAGGTCTTTCATCTTGGTGAGGGTCTTCCCCTTGCCGAAGAGGGTTTCGACGTCGGCATCGGTCAAATGAACGTGCCGCGCCGAGATACTCACCACCAGCGGCCGCCGCCCCGCGGGGGCGCCGGCAGCTTCTCCCCCTTGGGAGGCCAAGATCTGACGAACAACCGCCTCGATCGTCTCTCGACTGATATTCATAGCGTGTTTTTTCTGTCCTGCCGCGTTTTCAGCGCTTTTGTTTCTTCTATGTTTTGGTTCTTTTGCTTAATCTGGCTATTCTCCACAGATTATACACCTCTTCCCCACAGGTGGAAACAGGGGCATCGGCTTTATCGGCTTTTTTCCCCCGGGTTTCTACTGTCGGGGCCCCCAAGCGTTAAATCCGGCGATAAAGACAGATTCCTCACAAGCAACAAAAAACGCCCCGCGGCTGACCAATGTGTCGGCCGCGGGGCGTGAAATGGTTTCGGCTCGTGAACCGGCCGTTTTACATCACGTCGAGGATGAAGTGATGCCCCTTGTGGAAGCGGCGGGGAACCGGATAGTAGTTCTGCCAGTAGGGGTTGTAGGTCGGCACCTGCATCGGGCGGTCGTACCGATAGTAGAGACTGTCGGCACTGCGGTACTCGTCGACCGAGCGGAAGTTCTGCTTGTAATAGACGTAGGGATAGTGATAGAACCGGTTCCATTCCTGAGCGTCATAGCGCTGGAAGGCGGAGGGACGACGGCCCGGATCTTGCGCGTTGGCCTGGTTATTGGCGGCAAAGGCAAAGAACAGACCGAGCAGAATCAGCAGTCCGAACAGTTTGTATTTCATCGTCTTAACTCTCTTACTTTTGGTCTTGTAAAGACACCCGGAACTTCTCGCGGCAGCCCCAAAAGGGCATTACCGCTTCCCCCTTATCGGACAGGGGACCGGTGTTGTTTGAGAGAATTTTGCCGAAATGACGATTTTAAGGAATTTTTGCCGGCAGGGCCGGGCCGCGAGGCGCGGCGGGCCGGTTGCACCGGCGGGCGCTATGCCCCCGGTTGTTTTACGCAGCCGATCGCGCCGTTGGCGCTCATATCATCTGAGGCGCACCGCGCCGAACGGCTGCCCCTAGAATTTTTCAAGGGCATAGTGGCCGCCGCGCCTCGCGGCTACAATTCCACCTCGAAGCTGTCGAGGAAGTAATCCTCCAGCAGTTCCGGCGCCGGGTCGATGCCGATCCCCGGCTCTTCCCACAGGGCGGCGGCCGCGTGGCTTTCCGGGTCGGTGGTATACGGCACGGCACCGGGCAGCGGCGCGTCGAAGATCTCGTCCATCCGGGCGTAGTCGGCCGGCAGAGAGAACCCTTCCAGCGAGGCGGCGGCCAGGACCGACCGGTACCCCAGCGGGGTGAGCAGATCCATCGCGGCATAGCAGGGAACCTCGTGCTCGAAGGCGGCCTTGGCGATCCGCCGCGCGGCGGTCAGCCCCCCCACGCGCCCCGGCTTTACGCACAGCCGCCGGCACGAGCCCAGATCGAGCGCCAAGAGCGCCTCGCGCGGGGTGGTCACCGCCTCGTCGAGGGCCAGCGGCATGCGAAGCCCTTCCTGCAGCATCGCGCTGCCGACCAGGTCGCAGGGGTCGATCGGCTGCTCGACGGTAATGGGGAAGAAATCTTGCAGGCGGTAGAGCCGGTCGGTCACCGTCTCCATCGTAAAGGCCCCCTCAAAGTCGATCACCAGCTCAGTGGTCGGCGAGCAGATCTGCCGCGTCACGCGGATCGGCTCGATCTCCCACCCGGCGCGGTACTTGAGCGTGACCCGGCCAAACCGCTCGGCGGCCCCTTTTTGCAGCTGGGCGAAGAACTCCTCACGGCGGGTATCTTCACATCGGTCGAAGCAAAGCCCCAGCTCGATCGGTTTATCTTCCCCCCCGAGCCCCTTCCACAGGGGGACCCCGTCGAGGCGGGTTTTTAGGTCCCACCACGCCATATCGACCGCGGCGAGGGCCTGGCGGTTGCCTTTGATCGGCGCGAGGAACTCCTCGAGTTTTTCGGCGGTCTGAACGCCGCTGTTCTCGGCCAGGATCGGGAAGATATTCTGCGTCAGCGACATAAAGGTCCCCTGCGACCACTGTTCCGTCACCAGGGGGGCGTTCCCCGGGGCGACCTCGCTCCAGCCGGTCACTCCGCCGCTGCTTAGGCCCACATAAACCGTATCGAGGAACTCCTCGACCCGGCCGGCGAGGGTTTGCGGCGTCTTAAACGGGACGCGGAGGAGGTAGGCGCGGATGGCATCGATCTTCATGGGGGAACCCTTTATCTTTCGCTTTCGTTCTTTGCGGCTTTTGTATTCGTTCAGCGCTTCGGCGTGGTGACCCGATCGACCAGGTAGACGATCGACTGATAGGGGATCCCGCTGTTGGTCGTCAGCCCGATCTCGCAGGTGCGGCTGTTGGAGAACCCCAGTTTAATATGATTCTCTTCCAGCTGCGGGCGAAGTTTGCGCAGCGCCCAGGTATTGACCTCGGGATGCGTGAACCCCTTATCGCCGGCGAACGCGCAACAGCCGACCTCCTCGGGGAGGAAGACCCGCGTGGAGCAGCGCTCGGCCAGGCGCCGCAGCACCGGCAGCAGCCCCATCTTCGTCATCGAGCAGGTGGTATGAACCGCCACCGGCTCGTCGATCGGGTGGAAGTCAAGCGAATCGACCAGGAAGGTCTCGATAAACTCCACCGGCTCGTAGAGCTTCATTTTAGTGATCTTCTCGCGCATCCGGTACAGGCACGGCGACTGGTCGCACAGCACCGGATAGGTCCCTTCCAGCGAGGCGGCGTACAGCGCGTCCTCCAGCTCGCGGGTCTTTCGGTCGGCGATATCGGGCATCCCCTTGCTCTCCCAGATCGTCCCGCAGCAGTACTGATTCATATTTTTGGGGAAGACCACCTCCCAGCCGGCCTTGGCCAAAAGCGCGACCATCGCCTCGGTGAGCGGCCGCGGATCGGGGTCCCCCTTGGCGGTACCGAACGTCTGATTGATGCAGCTGGGGAAGTAAACCACCTTGCGGGCGGCCGCCGCCGCGCCGGCCGCCTCCCCCTGCGCTGCATGACAGCGGGCGTGCTCGGCGCAATGTTTGCAGCGCACCGCATTACAATCTTCGTGCGTTGCACGAACGCCAACTTTGTGTGCCCGGGGCATCGCGGCGGTCCAAAGCGGAACGCCCAGCCGATGCAGACCGCGGCAGATGGCCGACATTAAACGTGTCCCAAGAATCGTATGTCCCAGATCGGCCACCCAGAGGACCGGCCGCAGGGCCGTTTCGATCAGCCCCAGGTGATTGGCGCACAGATCGCTGAACCGATACTTCAGCGATCCGGGGCGGGCGTATTCGGCGCGCAGGTCGTGCGTTAGATCGCCGGTATTGATCGACAGCGGGCAGCAGGTGGAGCACAGCCCGTCGCCGGCGCAGGTCGCCTCGCCCAGGGATCGGAAGAGCTTTTTCATTTCGCGCAGCCGCCGGGGGTCTTCCCCCGATTTTTCCAGCAGGGCCATCTGCCGGACCGCGGCGATCCGCTGACGGCTGGAGAGGGTCAGCCCGGCGGTCACGCAGCGGACCTCGCAGAAGCCGCACTCCATACAGCAGTCGATATGCTCGTTGATGACGGGGACCTGTTTGGCGTTTTTAATAAAGCAGTCGGGATCGTCGTTAAAGATCACCCCGGGGTTGAGGATCCCGAGGGGGTCGAACAGGGCTTTGATCTTCTTCATTAGGGCGAACGCCTCGGCCCCCCACTCCCGCTCGACGAACGGGGCCATATTCCGGCCGGTCCCATGCTCGGCCTTGAGCGAGCCGCGGTACTTATCGGCGACCAGGGCGGCGATCTCCCGCATCAGGTTGGCGTACCGCTGGACCTGATCGGGCAGATCGAACCGCTGCGAGAGAATAACGTGGAAGTTGCCGTCTTTGGCGTGGCCGTAGATCACCCCGTCGCTGTAGCCGTAGCGGTGGATGATCTCCTGCAGTTCCGTCGTCGCCTCGGGCAGAACATCGAGCGGGAAGGCGACATCCTCGATCAGGCAGGTCGTCCCGGGGGCGCGCATCCCGCCGGCGGAGGGGAGCAAACCCGAACGTATTCCCCACCAGACGGAGCTGACCGCCGGATCGGTGGTAAACTCGATCGGGAAGAGGGTCTCGAAAGAAGCCAGCGCCGCTTTAATCGCCTCGATCTGCTCGGCCAGCTGCTCGGGGGTATTCGATCGGGTCTCCAGCAGCAGCGCCGTGGCGTCGCCGGGCAGGTCGGCCAGATAATCGGGCATCCCGGGCCGTCCCTCGACCGAGCGAAGCGCGGGGCGGTCGAGCATCTCGGTACTGGCCGCCGGGGCGTCTTTGAGCGCCTGCACCGCCTGGCAGGCCGACTTGAGCGTGGGAAAATAGACCATCGCGCTGGCGCTGTGCGGAAGGATCTTTTCGGTGGCGAGCGTCGCCCGCGACAGAAATGCCAGCGTCCCCTCGGAGCCGACCATCAGGTGGGCGATGATCTTAAACGGGTCGTCGAAGCGCAGCAGCGGCAGGAGGTTCAGCCCCATGACGTTTTTGATCGAGTACTTGCGCTTGATCAGGGCGCTGAGCTGCTCAGAAGCGAGGACCTCGGCGCGCAGGGCCATGAGCCGCTGGATAAAATCGCCGTGCGTGCGCGAAAACGCCTGGCGGCTGTTTTCATCGCCGGTATCGAGCACGGTGCCGTCGGCGAAGACGACGCGGGCGCTCTTCAGCACCCGGTCACTGTTGGCGTGGACGCCGCAGTTCATGCCGCTGGCGTTATTGACGATGATCCCCCCGAGCATCGCCGAGTTGATCGACGCCGGATCGGGGGGGAACCGCCGTCCGGACTTGGCGAGGATCTCGTTGAGCCGCCCGCCGACGATCCCCGGCTGCGCGGTGACGGTATCGCCTTCAACCTTGCACTCTTCCCACCCCTTGCCGACGACCATCAGGACCGAGTCGCTGGCCGACTGCCCGGACAGACTCGTCCCCGCGGCGCGGAAGGTAATGGCGATTTTTTGATCCCCGGCGATTTTTAATATCCGGCTGACCTGCTCCTCATTTTCGGGGAAGAGGACGATTTTAGGGGTATACCGATAGAAGCTCGCGTCGGTCCCCCAGCAGAAGGTGCGCAGGGGGTCGGTCAAGAGGCGGTCTTTAGGCAAAAAAGCGCTTACGGCCTGGAAAAAACGATCGTAGGGAGATTCGAGCGGCATCGCGGAGACCTTATTGTTTGTAACGATTCGGGCGGAAAACCCGCCGAAGAAAGACATCTATATCTTGTATATCTTGGATGAATCAGCCGGAAATAGTATACAACAGACCCCCGCCGGGGGCAAGAAGTTTCGAACAACGGCCGAACTTTTCACCGCCGCTTAAAAGCCGGTTTTCTTTACGCCGCGCCCCCCGCGCCCCCCCGAGCCCCTCGCGTCGCGCGTCATTCGCGCGGCAAGTTGACGCAATAATTTGACTTGTATAGACACTGTAATGCAAGAGGCGGCAGCGCAACGCAAAAGACGGCACCGTAATGCAAGAGGCGGCTTTTGCCTGAACAAAACGCGAAAGCCCGCCGCGGCCCCGGTGCGCCCCCTTCCCCTCGGGCCGATCACCCGTCCCCAAGCGGCGGCAGGCGGCCCGGGCAGGCGCGCCCTTGAACGTTTTCGCGCGATGTCCTACAATAGACACAACAAGCAATACAACCGGCACAACACCAACCGCTCCGCCGAATATACCGCACGAGTGCCGCATTACAATATCTGGCGCACCGGCGCGCTGGATCATACAAGGGGACTTCCGCCATGGCCGCGAAAACCACGAACATCAGTATCCGCATGGACGTCGAGCTCAAGGCCCGGGCCGAGGAGCTCTTCGCCGCGCTGGGGATGAACATTTCCACGGCGTTCAATATCTTCGTCCGTCAGGCGCTGCGCGAGGGGAAGATCCCGTTCGAGATCTCGCTGACCCCCCAGCCCCAGCCGGAGCCGGCCGAACAGATCGCCCCTAACGAAAACAGCGCCCCAAGCGCCGAGCCCCACCCCGCCCCCCCGGCTCAGCCGGTAACAACCGCGCCGGCCGCGGCGGCCGTCCCCCGCAGGAAATTCCCCCCGGCGCTCCTCCCGCCGCAGAGCGGGCAAGACGCGCAGACCTTGCCGGAAGGGCAAAAAAAAGCGCCGCGGCCCGAAGGCGCGGCGCAGAATATCATCGATATGTTTTGACCGCCCCCGGCCGGGGGCGAACCACGACGGGGCACGCGGTCTCGTCAAAAGAGGCGTTACGCCCGATTGAACTTCTCTTTCGGCTGCCGGCAGCGGGGACACTTCCATTCGGCGGGCAGATCCTCGAACGCGGTGCCGTCATGCTCGGCGGGGTCATAGACATAGCCGCAGACCGAACAGACATACTTGCCGCTGGCTTTTTTGGAGGAAAAATCGATCCGCACGGGCACGGTTTCTGTCGGATGATCCAGATCGATCACCCGCTTGGCGTCGAGATTCTCGATGCTCTGGGGGGTATGCGTCCCCAAATAAACCGTGGGATGTTCGCGAACGAACACGCGGACGCGGTCGAGGGTTTCGCGCGCGGCGGCCGGATCGTCGAACACGACCGACAGTTTATTCTCGTAGAGCGCCTCGTCGACGTAGGTGACATCGCCGTGGATCATAAAGAACAAGCCGCCGCTTTCCACAACGACGATGCTGTTGCCGCCGGTGTGCCCCTTCGCCTTAATATAGGTGATGCCGTCTCGGATCTTCTGGCTGTCGGGGAAGTTGAAATAGGGGCCGTCGGTGAATGTCACCGGGACGATATTCGGCAGCCCCCGCAGTTCCTCGGCCGCGGCCTCTTCCTCACTGACATAGATCTTCGCGTTCGGGAAGGATCGCAGCTCGCCGGTATGATCGGCGTGTTTGTGGGTCACCAGAATCGCCGTCACCTGCTCGGGCGTATACCCGAGCGCCGCGAGCGCCTCCGGATAGCTGGCGATATCCTCTCCGGTATAGACGGCGGTCGTTTCGTCGGGGACTTCTTCCGGCGTTCCGGCGGGCAGCCCGGTATCGACTAAAATAACCTCCTCCCCGGTATCGATCAGGTAATTCTGCAGACTGCCGCGATACCGGATGGTCGGGTCGAACTTGTCCGCCCCTTCCTCACCGCCAAAGACGAACGGCTGGGTAAAAAACCCGTCTTTCCTGAACGGAACCGCTTTGATTTCCATAGGTTTCCTCCTTCTTCCCCCTTAATGAGCCGCGATCCCCCCCGGGCTCGCGCGGCGTTTGGGGAAGGGCCGTGACGATAACCGGGGGGCAAGCCCATTTGTCTTTTGTTAAAAGTCCCTGCAGTTAAAACGCTTTTCTCTCCATCCGGCCGATACAGGCGGATCCTCCCGCCCATGGCGGTATTATACCGGGAGCGGACGGTTCGTGTCCACAGGCGCCCAACGACGGGACAAGGCGCGTGAACCTTGCCGGAAGGGCAAAAAAAGCGCCGCGGGTGAGGCGGCGCGGAATATCATCGATAGGTTCTGGGGGGTGACCGACGAGGGGCCCGGCGGCGTTTCAGTGATCGTCCGGCTTTTCCGGCTCCTCAGGGAACATTTGCTCGAGCGTTTTCAACACCCGCTCCTGCTTCCGGCGCCTTTGATCCTCCAGGCAATCCTCCACGCGCTGTTTACAGACCAAGAGCGAATCGGGCGAAAGCCCCGCGGCGCGGCCGATCACAAGGTCCCGATACCCCTGGCCTTTCTTTTCGGCGGCACAGCCGAACAGCCCCATCTCGACCCCCTGGCGGGCGCTTTCGAACAGGACATTTTCATTTTGGAGCCGCTCCATATAGCAATGGCGGCAAATATCGTCCCAGACCCGCGCCAGCGTCACCTCGGGGGAACCCTTCTTGAAATAGTACCGCTGTAAATGCTCCTGAAGCGAGACGGGATCCCAGACATCGAGCAGGGCGTCCTCTTCGCGCAGGGCTCCGGCCGCGGATTCGGCCCAGCTGCCGCGGCCGACGTGAACGGGAACCGAACGGAGAAAGCAGCTTTTCTTATCCGGCGTCTCGGGAACCAACAGAACCGAATATGCCTCTTGAATCGCCTGATCGAGCGGGTCTAAAAACAACCTGTGCCTGCCCCATTCTTCCGTCCGGATGGCAAAAGGCGTCCTGGCGCAATCGCTCGCCCGCTCGATTTTGTCGGCCTCCGAAAGTGCAAAGATCACTCGATTGCGGTACCGGCGCGGACTCGCCCCGGCGCCCAGGAGGATCTCCTCGGCCCGTTTTTCCCCCCCATCGTGGAGGAAAAAACCCGGTTCCGGCGGGAGGATCACCAGCTGGAGCGTCTCGGCCGCCGTATCTGGGAGGTCCTCCGGCCGACGAACGACCATGCCGGTGAAAACGACGCTCGAAAGAGCCAGCCAACCGGCATACTGAAGCAGTTCGGCCGCAATCTCGGCATCCGAGATCTTCCCGGTGAGGTTTTCTGAGGCGTTGGTGTTCTTGTTTTCCATGGGATCGTCCTTTGGGTATGGGTTATTCGCTCGTTGATGACGGGAACCGATCAATGCCGTCGGCGCAGTCGACTGCTTTTAGTATCGGTCAGGCGTGAGGGGTTGTCCAGCATTGCCCGGAGGGAAGAACAAAAAAACAACGTCGGCGCGAAGAAGTCGCGCCGACGTTGAATGTTTCCGACAGATATTGGCAAAGAGGTTCTTCGGCCGGCCTATTCATTTTCCTCTTGCGTGTCTTCCTCCTGAGAAGAAAGCTGTTGTCTCCGCTTCACCACAATTGTCTTTGTTTTGCGGTTATAACGACAGCTAAGTAAATCAATCTCACCCCGGATACTACTAAGGAGGATTTCGATTCCCTCGTAGATGATCTCGAGCGGGATACAAAACCATTCTCTCACGGTATGTCGAACGGCCTTTTGGTCGCAGACATCAATGGATACTTGGGCCTCTTCGAAAAGGTGGTGAAGCATCGTCTCAAAACCCTGGACATCAATTTCCCCCAGGGGGATTCTTTCGACCACAGAAACTGGCGCCATCAGATAGGTTGGTTCGTTGGCAGCATTTTTGATCCGATCCTCGGTTCGTCCTGTAGTGAATCCGATCTTAAACAGATCGTCAAATTGACGAACAATTGGGTTCGTACTCTCTGAACGGAGGATGTAGATTTCGCCACACGGTTTCTCGTTAGAAAAAGATTTTCTGAGACCAGTGAGCTGAAGAATCGTCTCCACATTGTTTGGGGAGACGATTTGTCCGGTTTTGTAGAGTGATTTAGCCAACGATTGACGGAGTATATATATCTCCTTCCCGTTCTCAAAAATACAGCGGATCCGCGCCCGTGGTCGCTTATCGCCGCGGGGTTCCTCTTCATCAACGGTGTCAATATACGCCAGAACACCGTTGACAACGAAGAAACGCCCCTCCTTGATTGAAGCCTCTTCCTTGAAGGGGCTAATACTCCGCCTCCGCTGTTTGAGGTCATCTTGGCACTGCCGAAACAACTGCTCAAACCGGGCAAATTCCTCGCACGGTTTGGCTTGCGCGACAAAGTCCGGTGCGGCTATCGGCCTATGGGACGAAATACCCGTCAGATCGAAGATCTTTCGAGCTTCTTTTTCTTCCGGGCTCATTTTTAGAAGGCGGGCGATTATCCGTTCGGGCTTCGCCACTGAATTATCGGCCGCTTTAGGTTGAAGCAAACAATGCCGATCCAGCCGTATCAACGATGGAAAATCTTGAGGCCTTCCCCGAAAGCTCTCAAGATAACCGGCCACTTCTATCTCACTCGGATCGTCTGATTCTGATGATGGCTCGCGCCCATATTCCTCATAGAAACGGTTGATATCCTCAAACCTCCTCTCGGCCAAATTTAATCCGTCGGCGGATCGCAATGTATTTGGTCGTTCTGGGAGATTTTTGAAAAGGCCTAACCGATCTCTCTTGATGATTGCTATCTTATTTTCTCGATCAGTCATTAATCTCCAACTCTCCTCTGCTCACCATATTCCGCAGCGTATCTAGGGCCTTTGCCAACTGCTGTTCATACGGATCGCGTGCGTTTGATTGGGGTTCACGGTCATTGGTTTCGACGAAGTTCTCGATCTCCTTAATGAGATGGATCGCCAAATCCTTATCCATGGGAATTTGAGGAGAGGTGAAGGTATCTCTGATCAGTTGAAGTGTCTCTGGATTGAGCTTCCTCGAGATGAATTGATAGGCCCGTTGGAAAGGATTTTCCAAGTCAATCAAATTAATGTCCAGCTCTTGGACCTTAATACACCTTCCGGCGAACGTGAGAAACCGTCGGTCTTCTCCCGTCTCATGATCGATCTCGCCTTGCAGGGGGGATGTACGAAGAAACGAATCGATGACACAATACTCTCGAACCTCCTCGACCTCCTCATCGTTTAAGTCAGGATAGGTCTCGCGTATATGCTGGGGCCACAAGACTTTGTTGATCAACTCGGCTGCATGTTCACGATCAGGATCAAGCATTGCCTGCAGGGTAGATTGCTTTTGAAGGAACGACGCCTTCAAGTCGAGGATGTCTGAAGTGGTGATCTCTTTCGTTCTTGGCGTTGATGGCTCTTTAAAACCGGAGATCACGATTTGGTTCGCTCGACGAGTATCCGATGCCTCCGGCATACTCGCTCGGAAATGATAATCGGGGGCAAGAACTTGTTCCATAAGGAGAGAACAAGCTATTGCTTTAAGGTGATCATTGGTTGAATCTTTCACGTCTTGAAAGTCAGCGTCCGGTTGCGCCACTAAGTTAGTGAATTGCGTATGCACCTTCCCGGGGCAGTCGCGCGTGCAACGACCGATAATCTGGACCACTTCCGTCAATGAGCCACGATATCCAACAGTTAAGGTGTGCTCACAATAAGGCCAATCGAACCCCTCTCGAGCCTTGGCGAGCGCAATGATTATATCTATCGCGTCCGGCCCCTTGGCTTCCCGAAGGTAGTTGTCGATCAGTTCCCTTTCACTGGGTTCATCCTCAACAAGATCGGCAATCTTAATCAGTTTGCCGTCTTCTCTGCGGCGAACCGTAATTACACCCGTCTCGGGGTCTTTGCCGATATATTCCCCAATAGAAGTGAGGATCGCGTTCACCTCCTCGTATTTATCCCCCGTCGATTCTCGAGAATTCACGTTAGGGATATGAATAAGCGTCTTTTTGTCGGTATCGAGGGCCTCGCCGATCGCGTCGGTATACCGCCCCTGGTAGAAACAGAAATTAATACCGAGCGACTCTAAGTAAGTATAACCGCTGAGCTGATCGTAGAAGGAATAGACCATCGACTTAAACCGAATTTCATCTTCAGGGAGAAGAACGGGAGCGCCGTCTCCACGAAAGTAGGAACCGGTCATCGCGACAATATGGGCCGTCGATCCACTCATCACCGTATGAACTAAGTTCCCCAACTGACTGGAAACAACGTCAGCGGAGACATGATGAAACTCATCTATCGCCAACATGGTGTCATTCAGGCGGGTAACATCCCCCATCTGCTCAAAGGCAAAGCGCAGGGTGGAGTGAGTGCAGACAACAATCTTTTGACTCGGATCATCAAGAAAGGCCAGGAGAGATTTGACTTTACCTTCCGGTTCATATCCGACTGTGAGATCGAGATCAGGACACCAATCAGCGAAAAACCCATTTTCTGTTAGATTGGTTCTTTTGAACGATTTGCCTATCATTCTCTCAGGGACCGCTATAATCGCCTTTTTGAGTCCTTGGTTAAGGAGCTTATCAAGTGCGATGAACATTAATGCCCTGCTTTTCCCCGAGGCAGGTGGGGCCTTAAGCAGAATGTATTGTTCGTTACGCAACCCATAAGCGCGCTGTTGCATCTCTCGCATCCCCATCTCGTCGGATTTGACGCTTTCTCCCGTATGGGCATAGTTGAACTGGGCAAGGTTGTCTTTGTTCATTTCGGTCATGGTAACTCCTTAGTATTTTTAGCTTATATCCGAGGGGTGATCAATTTCTTGTACAGAGTCAGCAGAACAGCGAGACGCTCATCGTCATCTGCAAAATCGGTACTTTGATAACAATGGTCAATGAAATCATCCAGTTGTTTATGGGCCTCTCGGAGTTCGTCCGGCATCTTTTCTTTATCATAAAGATCAGCGTAGGTATTCTCTGGATACTTACCGCGTGTCTTGAGTATCAACTTTACGAGCTCTTTGATTTTTCTCTTTTGATCCTCTGAGAGATCAGGAACGGGAAATGTGTTATAACAGAGGTCTATAGAATAGCGAATATCTGTCTTTAATCGTCCACATGTTAAGCGAACCCATGCCATATGCATTCTCGATGAGACGATCCCTAGTATCCACATTGGCGGGCCATATATCACTTGAATTGCATTCGAGACCACCGTGTCTTTTAATGTTCCGATTGGTATATATTCTCTGTTTTCAGACGTTGTACGGGGAATGACAAGAGCAGTCTTGTCCTGGTGACGTAAATTTGTAAACCGATAAGGAACGTTGGCCTTGTCTCGTGTTGTCTTTGCCTTACTACCCTCTCTGAACTTTCTGACAGCATTAAGACGGTTTTTGATCTCTGGAATCTCCATAACCTCTTCTATTGGCCGATCAGGTGACCAGAAACACCAACGTTCCACTTTATGTATGTAATCCTTCCCACTGCAGAATTTTTTTAAGTATGGGGATAACACTGGATACTTATTCTGTAATTCATCTTTTTCATCTGGAGTGAACAACAGGTTCTTTCCATCATCTGGCTGGCTTCCGTTTGTCATCATCGGTATTCGTGAAATAGTACGTCTAGTTACCTTATGAACAATCACGTTTGGTCCTTCAATAAGGTATGCGTTGATGTTTTTGACAGTTCGTCGTTCCTCTTTATCATATATGTACTTCGGACTAGCGTTTTTGTTACGCATACCGACTATGACACAGATCACTGCAGCATTACCCCGAGCGTTGTTCTTCCATTTGAATGATCGATAGGCAAAACCTATCTCGATCGGAAATTTCAGCAAGTGGGTCCAAAGGTAATCAACAGACTGTCCCTGACAGATCGAGTTCGTTGCTACAAACGCGAATTGTATCGACGAATAACCGCTAAGATATTGGGCCGCTCGGAAGAACCAACAGGCAACATAGTCAAGTGACTTTACCTTCTTGATTCCGGCGAAGACATGTTTAATGTCCGCCTTTTGTTCTTTGCTCTGTTTATCGAAGCATATATATGGTGGGTTTCCAAGAACATAAATCTCGCGTGTGGTACCCATAATATCTTCCCTTGGGCATATTTCGTTCCACGAAAGGTGAAGGGCGTTTCCACAAGTGATGTTCCCACTCTTCGATAACGGAAGTGAGGATTTTGCGACGCCTAGACGTTGCCTAAACTCCTGGTTCATCTGGTGCTCAGCCAGCCAGAGGGAAAGCCGCGCGATTTCACAAGCGAAGTCATCGATCTCGATCCCATAAAAATTCGCGAGTTCCACCTGTAATAGGAGTTGAGAGACGCTTTCTCCGGGAACTAATTCTTTAATTCGCTCAAAGATTTTGATCTCAAGCCTACGGAGCTCCTTGTAGGCCGTGATCAGAAAATTCCCAGAACCGCAAGCAGGGTCAAAAATCTGGATCATACCAATGCGATTATGAAGAGCCCTAAGCCCCCTTGCCGAGTCTTTATTACGCTCATATTCCTCCTCGAGTTGATCAAGAAAAAGAGGTCTAATCACTCGCATAATATTTTGCAGTGAGGTATAGTGCTTGCCAAGGTGATCCCTCTCTTTCGGATCTGAGACTGACTGAAACATTGACCCGAAGATATCAGGGTTGATTCCTTGCCAATCCTCATTTTTTCCCGCATTAATGATCATTCGACGCGCCCGTCGGGAAATCATGGGGATCGGGAGATGTTCTGAAAAGAGCGTACCGTTGACATACGGGAATACTCGTAGGTGCTTGTTGACTTTTGTTTTATCTTTTTCATCGAACGAGGCGAATACCTCTTTAATGTATTCGGCCGCATTGGTGCCATCTTGTTCGGTATGGCGGTCGAAGAGATCGGTAAAAAGATTTTCGCCCTCAAAGATACCCGTATCCTCAGCAAAGAAACAGAAAAGGAGCCGAACCAAAAAAACATGGATCGTATGCGGATCCTTAGCCATCTCGGGATTACAGGCACAGAGTTCATCGTACAGATCCGCCATTTTCTCTGCGGCTCTGCGGTCAACAGGATTCTCTTCATGATCTGAATACCGCTCGATTCCTAGCCAAGGCAGAAAGAAATCGTAATGGTCCTCCAGTTCGGTCAGAGGCGTTTCCATAACCTCATGGCGTTTGATATCGTAAGCCCACAGATCGCTTTTGTTGGTCACCACCAAAAACCGCGGTGCCTGTTTAGACTTTGTTCGCGCATCAGATTTCAGTTGAACCAGTGCCTTGGATGGCTGAGAGGAGAAGGCAAAGAGGAGCGATTTTCTGATGAAGAGGGGATTATCGACCGTATACGGTTGATTGCCTGCATCCATTCGTTTTTTACGTAGGCGTGCTATGGTGGTGTCCGAGGTCTTGTACAAACGGAGAAATTTTCCTATAAAGTCTTCCCATCCCCCCCCCCTTAACATTTCGTGGGTTAGTTCATGGATATCATTCGAAAGCTCTTTATACGAAACTTTTTTTGCCTTGGCCATCGTGTATTTCTCCGACTATTTGTGGTTATTCTCTGTTTTTTCCGGGTCTTCCGGCGCAAGAAACATATCTCATGCGTTGATTATAACTGGCCGACGAATCGGATGCAATAACATATTCTTACGAAAACAAAGGTTTTTCTCCATCAAAGATTGCATGGAGGTCATGTGATCTGGCCCGAGACTACTCCTAGATCAAAGAGCCGACTTTGGTCTCCTCAAGCATCAGAATATTCACTCATTTGTTTTCCGGCCCCCATTTTCCAGGGTAATAGGTACATTATGACGAACCGTGAGGCCAACGCATAATGTTTGCCCTCACTCCTTAATAATCTAAGTCTTCCTCACCGCCCCCACATGTCAAGTGGGGTGGCCGGAAGGCGGCGCTGTCTCACGTTGCGAGAAACCGGACGGGACAGCCAAAGAAAGCGTTCCTGCCGAGGTGGGCATGTGTACTGGCACCACCATCTCCTGAGGATTGAAGTACCTGCCAAAGGCAAACTCCACGATATAAGTCAGTCATCGGCAGGACCATTCGGCAACGAGACGCAACTATAAAAGCAAATCGCCGGACGAGGTGACGAAGCGGAGGATCGATATGTGGCAAAGCTCGGTACAGCCGGAAAGGTGCCGCCGGCGATGACGCTAGAGTCGGAAAGAATAGTGATTCCAGCCTGCTTGTTTAGGAGATCCAACTGTCCTGATACATGAGAAGACGGTCCTGGCGATGACCACGTCGCTCTCCTCAATAATCCGCTCTTCAGGTGAAGAGAATGGACTTTGGTCCAGTTAAACTACTCGCTTTTGACAGCATTCAGATCCATGGTGCCGAAATTATATAGCCTTTCTGTTTCGCTTGGCTTCAATTGATTGAAGGAGGGCCATTTATATTGCCGTTTTGTGCGGCTTCTTGCAGCTCCAGGTCATACCGGCTCTAAAGCTGAAGGGAGAGGACACAGTCTAAGTTCATTCAAGGTTGTCTGGAGAAGAAACGTTTAACAGTTGCTTTAAGCCTTCCTTACTTCGTGGAACATTAAAATTTGGATCGATTTTATGAAGGAATTCCCTCATTTCATCTTCATCAAGGTCATCGTACATAGCGATTCCCAGCATATTTTTAGCCCTAGAGGCCCCTGCATACAACAACCGTTGTTTCTCTGGTACCATAAGATCAGAAATTGACGCACCGACTATCAAGATAACTTTTGCCTCTAAACCTTTATATTTCCGGATTGTCGTAAAAAAGACCTTTCCTTTTTGCATTGTTCTGGAGAGCTCGAGACCGCCGTATTGTTTCCCGATTATCAGAGAGGGGTCGTTGATTGTTCCTGCAGTAAGAATGACAACATCTTCTGGACGGAACCCTTTTGAAGTGATTCTTTTTAAGAAGTCATCCACTATTTTCTCCAATTCATTAGTAGCCCGATAAAAATTGCATGAGGGAATTTCACCGTGAACGTCATTACAAATGGCGTTTTCTAACTGAAGAAAACTACAGGAGGTTTTAAAGACCTCTGCTGTATTTCTGCAGTTTTGATGTAGAACAAGTTTACATTCTGCTTCTTTGTTTAGCCAATCGGAGACTTGCCTTTTTTCCGTTTCTTCTGGAAGTTGAATAAACTGATTTCTGTCATAAAAGACATAGAAACAACCGTTACTCCTGTTTGCTCTTTGCAACAGCTGGTTTAGCAACTGATAACTTAAATCCTGCCCTTCATCAATTATAATATTATTGTAGCACCACTTCCCTTCATCCTGTTTTTCTAAGATTTTCTCCAATTGCTTTCTGACATCATCCCCTTTGGATAATTCTACCGTTCCCTGCAATTCTTCGACTAGAGAACGAACATTGTGGAAAGTCACATTTGGTATAGTTTCTTTCCTGAGATCCTCCAATAATAAGTCATTAAAGCATAGGAATAGGACGGATTCATTCTGGGAAGTAATTCTCTCAGCTTTCGCCTTTGCGATGACAGTCTTGCCCGTCCCCGCTTCACCATGAATTGCGGCAGTCCTCTGTTCAGCAAGGAAATCCAGCAATAGACTCTGTTTTCTTGTGAGCCGGATATAGTGTCGCTCAATTTCGTCCATTTGTGTTTTATGTGTTGGCACAAAATGAAAATATGGACATAATTTCTCTCGCATATCCAGAAAATCCTCTTGGCTCATCCCATTAAAACGATATTTGCTATGACTTTTCCAATATGAAAAGCATCGCAAAATCGCTCTTTCGGGATTATCTAGACTGGTTTTATCGAAAATGATTTCCTTTGTCACATTTGGAGGAAGTTGCGTTCCCCCTGGAATCGTTACCGACGGGAACCATGCGCAATAGCACACTCTCGGGATTGGAGAAACATGACTGTCTTCGAGGAAATCTATCAATGCATGCTTATTCCTTTCCGCTTGTTTTAAAGGTTTTATTTTTATAGTAGTCCTGTTACTTGTATTGGTCTGAAACCATTGGCGGTCTTTACATGTGATTTCACCGGATTTTACCTCGATGACAAGGATTCCGTGATTAGGATGGAGAATCACGAAATCCGCCTCTCCAACAGAATATCTTTCATCGCGCCCGACCCAACTCAGAGAATAGAGAACTGTGTAGTCGTCAGGCAAAGAATGAAGGGTTTCATAGACCCGCTCTTCGCCAATGCTATGATTGAAATCGATCGGTTTATCACTCGGAATGAAATTTGCCATCTACGAAATCCTTCTTTCATTTATTGCTCAACTGACGCCACATCATCTGTGACTTGCCGAGATAGTGCTAGCCGCTTTTAAGCCGCTCGGCGTCCTCGCGGCAGATCTCCCGTTGTTCGATCGGCCTGGAAGACGTTTCCAGCCCTTCGATCCGATCGCCGACTTTGATCTCCTCAAGTTTCAAGACAGTGCTCCCTTGTTCTTCCGCGTCCCCCCTTCTTTGGGGGGGGGGGGGGTAATAAGTACATTATAACGAACCAGGGGCCCCAACGCAACTCGCCGGGCCCCTTTTTTTAATATACATATCTTCCTTCGCCCCCCCTGTCGGCGGGGGGGGCGAGGAAGCGGCGTCCCTACGCCGCGAGGACGCGGACGCCGGGGCAGCCGTGGAAGGCCCTCCAGCCGCAGTGGGGCATGCGGCCGGGGACGATCAGTTCCCGGAGGCTGCCGCAGCCGCAGAAGGCGTATTCGCCGATATGGATCAGCGACTTCGGCAGGATCACCCGGCGCAGGGCACCGCAGTTATAGAAGGTATAGTCCTTAATTTCGGTGATCGACTCCGGTATCTCGATCTCCTGAAGCGAGGCGCAGTTGAAAAACGCCTGTTCGCCGAGCGAGACGACCGATTTGGAGATAAAAACACCCTTTAGCGCGCTGCAATAGGCAAACGCCTCCTTGGCGATCGTGGTGACCGGCCGGGGGATCGAGACGCGGTAAAGCGAATTGCAGCCGAAAAACGCCCTCTCCCCAACGACGCTGTAGCCGCAAGGGATGGTGATTTCCCACATGCCGGCGTCGTTGGACCATCCGTCCTGACGGCGGGGCCGGACGTTCCGGGCGACGACTCCGTCGTTGTTTTTGTCGACGATCTCTCCTCCCCTGGTGGTGAGATTCCCCTTTTCACCGACGAACCGCCCGTTGTAGAAGGCGATCTGTTCGATGTATTGGACATGATTGTTGAGGAAGACCGTCTTTTCGTTTTTGGCCCGGTCAATGCCTCCGGACTTATCAACGAACAGCTCGCCGATCGACCGAAGGACCCTGTTTTCCTGCTTGGTTTTCTGAGTGTTGATCATCGTGTTACCCTTGTTTTGGGACTGAGAAAAATGATTGATCTGGTTTTGCATGGTGCAAGACTCCTTTTGTGGTTAGGCGGCAGACCCAAAGGATCTGTCGTCAAGGGATGTTTGCGACCGTTCCACCCGGCAGCGCAAGCCGCGGGAGAAACATCGCTGTTTACTTACTGTTTGTCAAACTGCTTGCCGCGTTTCACGAAAGAAGGGGGATTCTCTCCCCCTTCACATCTCGTCGGGCGCGGCGGCCCGAACTATCGGCGCGTAAAGCGCCTTCGATGCTTTCCGACTATAAAAGCCGGTCGGCTTTCTTTCTCGTACTGCCTGATTGTCAAGCTTCTCCCGCGCCGCGGGAGAAGAAGGCAGTCCTCCTACTCCCGAGGTGGGTCGCGGTTCTCGTCGCCCGATGGGCCGGCCGATTGGCTGTGCTTCTTCTCCTCGAGCAGCTCGAAGACCCAGGCGTGCAGCAGCCGTTCGGTCAGCCATCGCTTCCCGGCGGCGCACAGCTTCGGGTGCTCCTTGGCGTAAGAATCGAGGATCTTCGTTCCGCACTCGACCAGGAAGGCGCCGAGTTCCTCAAGTTCCTCGCCGGCGCTCTGGCCGTCGTTGGGGAACCGTTCGAAGATCGACTTGATGCTCTCGGGCGCGCACTGATCGAACACGCTGCGGGCCACGGCCAAACCGCGCTCCTGACGGGGATAATCACGCTTGATCTTGTCAAAATCCACAGTAACTTTGCTCATGCTAAAACCTCGTATATCTAAGTTCTTGAAATCGTTGACTTGTTCTTCCGGCGGGGCGTTTTCGTCCTCGCCTCATCAGTAATAGTAGGGAGGAAGGCGAGGTTGTTGACAGAAAAATCTCCGGATTCGGGTCAAAATTTCCCCGCCGCTCACGCCTCCGGGCGTCGGCGCCGGGGGAAACATCCGGCGCTTGCGCCGGCGCCCCGCGGGGGCTAAAATGAATCCGGCGCGATGTCCCGCGCGTTCATCGCGGGGGTCCCGTTTTCGCCCTGTCTTTTGGTTCCGCCTTAAAGAAGCCGAGGTTTTGTGGTGATTCCCGGCAGCCGGCGGAAGACGCTTAAACGAAGAAGGAGATCACGTTGAAAACAAGAATGCTGCGGGATATCGAGGTATCCGAGGTCGGTATGGGCTGTATGGCCTTTTCCCACGGTTACGGAAAGATCCCCGAGGAACAATACAGTATCGAGGCGATCCAAAACGCCCACGCGCACGGATGCACCTTCTTCGATACCGCCGAGGTCTACAGCCCCAATCTGGAGGGGATCGGCCACAACGAGCGGATCGTCGCGAAGGCCCTGCGCGGGGTGCGGGACAGCGTGGTCATCGCCACGAAACTAATGCTCCGTGAACCGAAGGTGGAGAATGTCCTCGACACGGTTCGCTGCCACCTGGAAGGGTCGCTGGACAGACTTCAAACCGATTATGTCGATCTCTACTACCTTCACCGCCTGTGCGCGGTCCCCGTGGAAAAGATCGCCGAGGCGATGGGAAGGCTTATCGACGAGGGTCTGATCCGCGGATGGGGCCTTTCTCAGGTTGATGTGGATGTCATCGACCGGGCGCGGCGGGTCACGCCGCTGACGGCTGTCCAGAATATCTATTCGATGGTCGAACGAGACTGCGAGGCGAAGGTCATTCCCTTCTGCGCGCGGCACAATATCGGGTTCGTGCCGTTCTCTCCCATCGCCAGCGGGCTGCTCTCGGGGAAGATCACGCCGCGGACCGAGTTTGAGAAGTTCGACGATGTGCGCAACTGGGTGCCGCAGCTTTCCAGGGAAAATATCGAGGGCAACCTCCCCATCGTCGAAATGCTGAAAGGTTTCGCGCGGAAGAAGAACGCCTCCCCGGCGCAGATCAGTCTGGCCTGGATGCTTCATAAGTACCCGAATGTCGTGCCGATCCCCGGCTCGAAGAATAAACAGCGGATTATCGAAAACCTGGACGCCGCCGATGTCGAGTTGACGGAGGAGGAGTTCTCGGCCCTGGAAGAGTCGCTCGGCGGCCTGAAGGTTTACGGACACCGAGGATTAGGCGGCCTGTGAGATGAAAAAAGAAGCTATGGTCGTAACCGGCGCCGGGCAGATCAGTACGGCGATCGCGCGGCGTGTCGGTTTTGGGAAGAAAATCATTCTCGGCGATAAGAACCCCCAAAACCTCCGGACCGCCGCGGCGGTGATGAATAACGCCGGCTATGATGTTGTGCCGTTTGAAATGGATCTTTCGGACAGGGCCTCTATCAAGGCCATGATCGCGAAAGCCCGGGAATACGGCGAGATTAAATACCTTGTCAACGGGGCGGGTGTTTCTCCTTCGCAGGCCCCCATCGAGGTGATCTTAAAGGTTGACCTTTACGGTACGGCGGTCTTGCTGGAGGAAATAGGAAAGGTGATCGCCGAAGGGGGCGCGGGGGTGACGATCTCCAGCCAGTCGGGATGGCGCATGCCCCAGCTGACGCCGCGGCAGGACAGACTGCTCGCCACAACCCCCGCGGAGGAACTGCTGGATCTGGAATTCTTACGGCCCGAGAACATTACCGACACGCTTCATGCCTATCAGATGGCCAAGCGCTGCAACGAGAAGCGCGTTATGTACGAGTGCGTCCGCTGGGGCGAACGCGGCGCGCGGCTGAACGCTATCGCTCCCGGCATTATCGTGACCCCGCTCGCCGTCGACGAATTCAACGGCCCGCGCGGAGAGTTCTATAAGAATATGTTTGCCAAGTGCCCCGCCGGAAGACCCGGAACGGCCGACGAGATAGCCAGCATCGCCGAGCTTCTTATCAGTGACGCGGGCGCTTTCATCACCGGTTCCACCTTCCTGGCGGACGGAGGCGCTACGGCCAGTTATTTTTACGGGCCGCTGCGGCCCGACAGCTAATAAAGACCCCGGAGGCCCCCCCCCGCGGGATCGCCGCGGAGGAAACAGGCAAAACATCGCGCGGCCGCTTGTGAAAGAGGCCCGCGCGGTGAGTTAAAAGTTCCACTCATACAAGCTAAAGACCGGGATCTCCGCCAGGCCGCGCCCCAGGTCGGCGTCACCGGCGTAAGTAAAGCCGTTCTTTTCGAACAGCCGCCGGGCGGGAAGATTGCTCGGGACAATATCGGCGCGAAGGGCCGCGTACCCCGCCGATCGCGTCTGCTCGGCGCAAAAGCGGATGATCCGCGAGGCGACTTGCCGCCGCCGCGCCGCCGGGTCGACCGCCAGCGCGTGAAGGACCATATATGACCCCTCGGCCAGATCGCGGCTCCATCGGCCCCGGTGATACTCCCCCTGCGGGTCGGTATTCAAAACAAAGCCGCCGAGGATCGTTTCCCCCTCCAGACAAAGATACTGCGCCCCGGCTAAAGTCATCTCGCGCGCGAACGAGCGGCTCGGATAGACTCCATAGATCCATCGGGGATAGTTAACCGTCGAATCGAGCCAGAGAACCACCCGGTCGTAGAACTCCCCGGTGCGGGGAATATCGGCCTCGGCGGCCTGTCGGATGCGCGGCTGTTCGGTCATAGATCTGTTCCTGCGCCGGGAGGGTCGGCCCGGCCGCCGATCCCCTTCCCCGCTCTTGGCTTGCGGAACTTGCCCTTGTTACTCCTCCGGGTCGCGCCGATCGTTTCGGCCGGCGTGCAAAAGGAGTATATCGGCCGAAAACGCGGCACTGATCAACTCTAGCATATCCTCGTCGATTCTCTTGCAGATGCGAGCCATCCCATACCGGAACTGCCGGTTGTACGGCCCCTTCCACTCGCTGAGCACCAACTGGTTCCCCCGCATCCGCTCGATGTATTTGGGGGTGACCCCGAACACCAGCCAGCGGAGCTTTTCACCGGCGAGTGCCCGGCCGATGGCCCGCGGCAGCGCTTGGCCGATTTCCTCCCGCCACGAGTCCCCCATCTTCAGCAGCGTGCGGACCATTTTCTGATAGGGGGGCCGTATCTGGTGGTACCACTGACGCCAATCCACGCAGATATAGGTCACAACGCTGCGTCGGATATACCACAGCGGGCAGTCGAACGGCAGGGGGGTATCGCGCTCGACCCAGCCGGGCAGCGTTCGGGCCGCCGCGAGGAATGACGCCATCTGATCGTCTTCGAGGAACATCGTGTTCGTCTCGCGGTCGACGTTCTGTTCGGTGGCGTACTGCCGCCAAAGGTCGTTTCCGCCGTTATCCCACCAGGAATCGTCCGGGACATTACGGTTGGCTCGCAAGTTGAACATGGGGCGCGGATCCTTTTTTGTGTCGTCGGGGAAAGCGCGGCGGCGCTTTATACCGCCGTGGCCTGCCGCGCGCGATCCTCCTCCCGCATCGCGCGCGAGGCGCACTGATAGGCCACAGCGTCGAACGCTCCGTCGGCGGCCGGATCGAAGGTTTCGACCGCCCGAAGAATCGCCGCCCTCCCGGCCTGCGCCAGCTTTTCCCGTTCGGTCCAGCCCCGGCGGTCGGAAGGATCCTCGGCACCGAAGCGGTGGAGACACTTGTTCAGCACGGGCCCCATCACCTCGGACAGCTCGTCCCTCAGCGCTTCGGCGCGCCGCAGCAGGGGCTCGCGGTTCGGGTCGGAGGCGGGCATTTGGGCGAGTTGCCGGCCGATCTTTTGGATCTCCACCGCCAAAGCGCCCCCGCCGTCGAACGGGTGCGAGGCATTGTAAAACTTGTTTTCGCTGTGATTGCTTATGATCATGACCATACCCCCTCATTGTCGTGTTGTTCGATAAAACATTGCCCCTATGAATATGATAGGGAATATCCCGGTTTTTTCACGCGCTATGGGAAAAAAACCTCCCCTCCCCTTCCCCCCGCGCGAACCGCGGCGCGGCTCGCTTGAGGGGACAGAGGAACGGGAGGACTCGTCGGGGCGCAGAGCCAATCGGCCCCTTGGAAAGGGGCGCGGTGGCGATCCCTTACGCGGGGTTTTTGGGGTCGTAGCGCCTCAGATCCCACTTAAGGGCATCCTTGATGGCGCCGATCACGTACAAAACCTGGGAGTACGGACGGTTCAGCTGGCGAGCGAGCTTGGCGATCGAGTAATCGCAGGCGACATAGGCCTTAAAGATGGCGAGCCGCTCCGGCGAAAGGATCTTGTTCGCCGCCGCCCAGATATCCTCGGCCATCTGATGACGCTCGGCGATTTCACCCGGCGAAGGGCTGTTTTTATCGTCGATCGTGTCGTTGATCGTGATCGGGTTGTCCCCCTCATCGGTCTTCCCAATGGGCTTCGACGTCGAGACGACGTTCACAGGAACCGCGTCCTCGTCCTCTCCCTTGGGTTTGAACTTCGTCTCTTTGCGAATGGCGTCGTTGATCTTCGTCTTGACGTAACGGGTCATCATGGTCGTATATTTAGTGCCGCGCGACGGGTCGAAGCGATCGATCGCCTTGAGCATCGCCACGGTGGCCTCCTGAACGAAATCATCGATTTCGGATACGAGGAGCGGAAAATCCTTGCGTTTCGCGTATTCCCGCTGAACGAGCTTGTGGATCAGGGCTTGGATCTTGGGAAACAGCCGCGCGAACAGCCGTTCCTGCTCCAAACGCAGCTTCGCCAGCCGCGGGCTGTCCGAGGGACAGGCGAGGATCTCCCGGCGCTTCTCTTGAAGCGCGATGACCAGTTGGTTGATATCGCATGTCATTGAGTCAACTCCTTGGGTAAAGTGTTGTTGATCGGTTGGTTGGGCCGTTTTTGCCGCCCATCGGCCACGGCGGCCGGTGGGCAATACGTCCGCGGCCCCTAGGCCAGGAGGCGCGGACGGATTTCGACGACCCGCCTCCGCAGGCGCTCGAGCCGACGTTCGGCATCGCAGCGCTCCCGGAAGCGGGCATTGACGGGTGGTTTGTCCTCCGGCGGCGGGATACCGTCCTTCGGACCATTCGGTGAATCGGCTTGTCGCATGGCAATACCTCCTAGTGCTGGGGGGGTGAAAACTTGGGCGATTCTTTTGACGTCAGGAACGTCGATTTAGTTCCTTGCAAAATTTAAAATTCTGACGATAAGAGTGTACCAATCCGACGGCAACGAAAGTCAAAATGTTAAACAGGTCCGTCGATGGTTCATAATTTCCCCGTTCCTCGCCAGATCTGCGAGGGAACGGGCCTTTGCTTCAAAACCGTTTCCCCGGTGGTAGACCCCATCCAAATCCTGGGTTCACGCTAAAAAGGGGAAAACTTTCATTAGAGATTAGTATAGCAGACCTCGTCAGTGGTGCAACCCCCCCAGGGGCAAAATTTCTGAAATTTCCACTAGATATTTCCGCGCCGGTTTTGGGGACCGTTCGCAGGCCTCGCGCCGGGCGGGGAAGGGCACCCCCGCGGCCCTTTACGCCGCGGGGGTGCCGCGGTTGTTTTTACGCCGCCTGATCTCGGCTCCCCTCGATCTTCTTCGAAACCTCGGGGCCGCCGTGGCCGCGGCCGATGCCGTGATCGCTCAGCGCGGCGGCCTTCCTCGGGCGGAACCGGTTCCACTCGATCTTCGGAAGATGCGGCACCCCTTCCCACCAAGCGTGATAGAAGTCGTCCACGGCTTTCGCGTGAACGCCCGCCATGTACCTGGTGCATTCCCAGCGCTTGGTGTACTCGGCGATGGTCATCTCGCCCGCGATGACGGAGACGATATCCCTGTCGCAGGGCTCCAGTGAATGGATATGGTCGAGGATCTCCCGGTCGCCGGGATCGAGATCCCAGTAACTGGCCCGGTCCATCTCCGCCAGCGCGTCGTGGGAGCAGAAGACCATTTTGGGCTTCGTTCCCCTTTTGCGGGCGCTGTGATCCTGCTGGGTGACCTTGTCGCGGCAGCCCCAATCGACGTGGTCATAAGCAAAGGAGCTGAACTTGACGCCGAGGTCCGGGTTAAAGCCCTCAATCGCCTTCGATAGGAGGGTGACAAAACCGTCGTTCACGAGGTCTTCCCGTTTGGAATACCCGATGAACCGGCCTTGCTTTTGATAACAGCCGTTCGCCGCTTCGATGATCAGCCCGGCCAACCGCTCACACAGCTCGGTTAAATACCTCCTTTCCCGGGCGCGCAGTGTTTCCCACCGGCGGCCGTTCTTCGGCGCCTTGTCGATCTGACGGCGCAGTTTCCGGATCTCTTCGACGATCGCGTTGCCGCCGTCGAAGGGACGATTCGAGTTGTAATAATTGTCATGGTCTAATTTCATAGTTATCACCTATTTTCTAACATGTTTGCGGAGGCCATTCCCGCGCGCCGGCCGGCCGGCTCCGCGTTATCTCACACGGCCGGCGCGCTTGGGGGTAAACACCCCCTAAAACATCGTTTTTACTGCTTCTTCTTCACCTTCCTTTCTGTTGACTGGTGAGCGCGTTCCACTGGCGTTCTCAAGCCGGTCTAAGGGCTTAAGGGGTGAAACGGCCCGCGGTCAAGTTTTTTCAGGGTTCGAGGCCGCTAGGCGGACAGATCCCGGCGGCAGCGTTTTCGACAGCACTTCTGGACGGCCTCTTCCTTCAGCCGTTCGACCCGCTGCGGCGTCAGCCAGCAGCGGGCCCGGGCCCTTGCCCGCGGGTAAGCGCGGGTGCTGTCCGTGATGATCCGCCGGATCAGTTCGTAAAACTCCGGGTGCCGCCGGTCAACACAATCCATAAGCGATTGTGGGCTGGTCGGCAGGCCCGGCCAAAACGTCCGGGCCGTTTCCTCCGCCACAGCAAAACAGGCGCTTCTGACCAGCGCCTCGCCGTGACGGCTGACGGGATAACTCTTCAGGGCCTTGTCGATGTTAAACAGCATTCTTTTTGACATAGTAACAGTCTTTCTATTTAAAGGTTTGTGATGGATCCCTCTTCGCTGTACCAGCGGCGAAAGGGGGGGCTTTCTGTCTGTGTGCCGGACACGTCGGAACAACCGCTGTTCCGCAAAACCGCTCCGGCACGGTCTCTTCAACTAATAGACTTCTTGCGGGCGGATCAAGGCTAGGTCATCGTTCGTGTGATCCGGGCACTTTTGTATGTATCCCGGCTCAATCTTGCCCAGATTAACAACTAGCGCGAACATCCCGCCGCGGGCGGTGTCCATCCCCTCTTATCCCCCAAGGGGGGAAGGGGAGAGGGTCGGCGTCGCGGCGGGGTGTCGCCTGTACCTTGCGGGGACGAGGTTTTGAGATCATCGGCGGCCGAACCGAGCGAGGGGGGGCTGTCGTCCCCCTCGCCCCCCATACCGACCGGCCGGTCAGCCGCGGTATATGGTCCGGTAGATCGTGTCTATCTTTTTAAGGGAAAAACGTTTTTCCGGATGTTTCCTTCTCAGCCATTCGCAGATCGAGTCGGCGTCGATATCTTCCCCTTCGGCGGCAAGGGCATCTTCGGCCTGTCCGATCTGTGACAAGAGCCAGGCCAGGGAGGTGCTTCCGGATGAAGTTCTCATCTCCTTGGTTCTCACCTCCCAGACAATGACTCTTCCGATATACGTGAAGAGATAATTACCGCCCCTGTGCAAGTCGTAGTTGCGCAGCGCTTCGATGAAACCCAAATAACCGTCTTGAAGGGCGTCGTCGGAGATCTTTTTCTTGGCTTCCGCCTTTTGGACCATCGAGACAATAAAATCCCTGTACTCACCGATGAGCCGGTCCTGGATCTGACGGACGACCTCGGCGTCGTCAAGGGACGCCTGAAGGGTGGAGATTTGGTTGATTAAGGAATGGATTTTTTCGTTGTTCATAGAATCACTCCTGATATTGAACATTTCTTTTGATTCATTTACCTGCTTGGCCCGCGGCCGTCCTCTTTTAGGGGCGGCGCGGGCCTCGATCGGTTTGGAAAAACAACGCGCTTTCCCCCCTCGGCTTCCTCCTTTCCGCGTGCCGAGGGCTTCAAACGCGAAGGGGAACGGAACCTTTAAAAGATCCCGTTCCCCTTCGCTGATGTTGGTCGTATTGTGTTTGTCGCGCGCTCGCCTGTCAGAGCGCTGGTAAGAGGCGCGATGAAAACACCCCGCCCTGACGCTCCCGCGGCGCGGCGTCAGGCCGGTTTGTCTTTTTCGTCCTCATGGTTCCGGTCGTTCTCATTGTCCCCCGTGTCTTCGTCGTCTTCGTCGTCTTCCTCCGCGAGAGAATCGGCCTCTTGTTCCTCCTTGTCGTCGTTGAACTCGTCGTCGTCGGGGAACAGGTACGCGGAGGGAGCGAAATCCGGATGCTCCTCGCCGGATTCGGGATCGGGATCGTTCCTCGACAGGTACGACAGAATCCGCGGCTCAAACAGAACGTAGAACCGGTTCGTAAAATCCTTCTTGGCCTTGAAGCAGATCGACCGGTAACAATGAATGAACTGTTTCGTGTACTCCCCGGTCCATTCGGGGGTGCATCGCTCGATCCCCAGCATCCGCTTCTGAAGCCGGGGGACGATGCCGAACAGCTCCCAGCGGCGGGTCTCTTCCTTGATGACCTCGGATAAGGTCGTGTGGCAGATTTCCGTCATCGCCTCGCGCTGCCGGTCCGTCCCGTCGAGCCATAAACCATAGGCCCGGCGGCGCGCCTCTCCGATGGTCGCCTGAAGCCAAATCCACGGATCATCACAGATATGAAGGACGGTCTGCTGTTTTACCACCCACAGCGGGTTATCAACGGGGTATGGGTCTATCCCCTTCCAGCCGGGGAGCTTCTTGGCGGCCTTCTCAAATTCCGCCCACTCCCCGTCGGTCAGAAACAGGGTCATCGTCTCCCTGTTGACATTCGTCGTCGTCGCGTAGCGGGCCCAAAGGGCGTTGCCCCCATTGTTCCACCACGTGTCGTCCAAAACTTCGGCGTTCGAGCGTAAATTCCACATTCTTATTTCTCCTTTCGGATAGTGTTGATAAAAGAACCTCCCAACGGCGGCGGCCGCGGGGAGGTTCACCGTTTTGTTTCCCGGAAACGGGACAAAGGTTTTACTTACCCTTGTAGTTGTTCCTTTCGCAGTATTTCTCTATTGCCTCCTTTCGCCAGGCCTGAACGAAGTTTTCGCTCATCCATAGGACGGCCCGCCTGTACGCGTCGGAGGAATGTTTCCGAACACAGTCGGCCAGCGTCGACCACACCTCGTAGCGGAAGTTCGGACACCGCTTGGCGATGATCGCGTCGGCCTCCTCCGGGGTAAGGTTTCGTTTCCCCTCGGCGTCGAGCAGTTGATTGACGATCCCGCAGCATGCCCGAATCGCAAGGATTAAGCCGAGCTCCTGCTTGTCCGCTGCGAGCATTACCTTCTCGACGTTCAGATTCAGTTTCATTGCGTTTGCTCCTTTCTTCGGCCGGCTGTATATATAATTGACGGCGACATCAACATACACACCGCGCGGCTTGACCCATGATTTGACCGCCGGAAAACAAAACCGACGGCGCCTGGTCACCCTTTAATAGGGTTATCGTAGGCAGGGCAAATAGCCCCTACTGTTTGCTTCTTTATCTCCGTTTTTTGTCTGTTTTTTGCTTGTTTTCGACGCTGATTTTACCCAGATTAACACAGGGCTTCCCGGACACCCGACCCGACGGTGAAGAGGGGAGGGGAGGAGCCGCTTCGGCCGGCCCCGAAAGAAAACGGCGATTTTCAAGGGAACCTTTCGGTCCTTAAAAATCGCCGTTCCTCGCCGCGCGGCGGGTTTACGCCTGCTATTGACAGCACCTCTCACTGAAATAGTACTCGATATACTCCTCCTTCCACGCGTCTATCAGGTTGTCGGTCAGCCAGCGGTCGGCCTTTTTATAGATCTCGGGGTACTTGGGCAGGCAGCAATCCAATAGCGTGGTTTTGGCCAGCTCCCGAAATTCCGGGAACTCATCTTCGAGATACCGCTGCCCCTCCTCTTTTGTCGACGCGCTATTGTCACCGTCAGACAACAGGTACATCACCGTGCTTTTGACCGCCCGCTCGGCGACGATCATCCCCTGCTCTTGCGGGGGCAGATGCTTGATCACATCCCCAATCTTTAAATCGATTCCTCTCATGCTTGGTTTTCCTTTCTATAGGTTCTCTTGGTTCAAAGCTTGTTTGCCGCGGGGTTTCGGCTCGCGGCGGATTCATTCGTCCTCGTCGTCGTCTTCCTCCTCTTCTTCATAGTCTTCGTCTTCATCTTCGTCGTCATCGTCATCGTCCACATCGCGCTGGCCGGCCTGGAGCCATTCCCAGGGCGAATAGGTTTCGTCCTCTTTCGGCCGGCCCTTAGAAAACTCATGGGTCAATCTCACACTAAACAGGCGGATAAATTGCGCGGAGAACTCTTTCCCCGCCTTTAAACAGATCAACCGCATGCTTCTCCAAAACATCTCGGTATACTCACCCTGCCATTCGGCCGCGGCACGCTGTACACCATACAGACGGGGAATCAGCTTGGGGACAATCCCGAACAGCTCCCAGCGGGACGTCTCATTTTTGATTCCGTCCTCGATACACCCATTGAAGCAATCGGTGATACGCTGTCGGTAGTCATCAAGGTCCTTCTTCCATCCGAATAAGCAATAGGTCTTTATCGGGGGCTCAACGGATTGGAGCCAAGCCCTGGGATCATTGCAGATATACAGGATCGTACTCTGTTTAACGGCCCACAGCGGGTTATCGATCGGGTAGGGGTCAACGCCCACCCAGCCGGTCAGTTTCTCCGCCTCCGCCTTGAACTCGGCCCACTGCTCGTCGGTTAGAAATAGGGTGTTCGTGTCCCGATTGATGTTGTCCTCGCGGGCGTATCGTTTCCAAAGGGCATTGCCCCCGGCTTCCCACCAGGTCTCATCGAGTACATCGCTGTTGGATCTTAGGTTCCACATAATATTGGTTTCCTTTCATGTAATGTATATGTATATAGGTATGAGTGCCCCGACGGATCGGAACACTCTTTACGGCCACCATAATGATAGGGATCAAGACAAAAGAATTGTCGCCCTTTCAAAGAATTGTCGCCCTTTCGCGGAAAAAACCGTTTTCGCTTGTCCTCGGGCTGGTTTTTGCCCAGATTAACAACAAACACGATTTTGCCGCCGCGCAAAGAACTCATGGCGATCCCTTGTTTATCGGGGGGGTTGGGTTGTTTCTGCGCACACCATTCCCCTTTCATAGGCGTCAATTAGAGTTGTCAAGCAGCCGTCACTTTTATTCGGATCTCGACGAAATGAATACTTGTGTACCGGCAATTGTGCTGGCTATCCAGCCAGGTTTTACCCATATTAACACAAAGACGTCCCAGACTAACCGATCATTCACGAGCCGACACTTCCCTTCCCCTTCCCCTTCCGGTATCCTTATCCCATAAGGACGCGGGCCGCGGGCGGCTCGGTCTATAGGAATCTTGGTCTATGGCGATCACGAACGAGCATCTCCACCGCGCGAAAAATCTTAAACGGGACGAGTTTTATACACGCCTGGAAGATATCGAAAACGAGCTGCCCTATTACTCCGAGCAGTTTCGCGGCGCGGTGGTCTACTGCAACTGCGACCTCTATCACAACTCGAATTTCTATAAGTACTTCAAGGACAACTTCGATCACCTGGGACTCAAGAAGCTAATCGCGACCGGCTATATCGATGGCGGCTGCGGGATGATAGCGACCTATGACGAGCGAGACAAAGAAGTGGTTCGTCCGCTGCGAAAAGACGGGAGCTTTCTTTCCGACGAGTGCGTCTCACTGCTGGAGATCGCCGATATTGTCTGCACCAACCCCCCTTTTTCTCTGTTCAGGGAGTATCTCGCCCAGCTAATAGAGTTCAAGAAACGGTTTCTGATCATCGGGAATATCAAAGCCGTGACCTATAAAAGCGTCTTCCCGCTGCTGAAAGAGGGGAAGATCCGACTGGGTATCAATACCAAGCTGGCAAAATTCAGGATACCCGAGACCTACCCCACGACGGCCCTGGTCACCACCGACAAGGATGGAAAACGCTTCCTCACAAACGCGTATGCCCGCTGGTTCACGAATCTTGAGTGTCGTCAGCGGCGTAAGGAATTGCCGCTGTTTCGGCGTTATCACCCGGAGGCGTACCCGGAGTATGACAACTTCGACGCCATTGAAGTGTCGGGGGTGGGCGATATCCCGGTCGATTACAGCGGGGTGATGGGGGTGCCTATATCGTTTATGGATAGGTATGACCCGGATCGGTTTGAACTGATTGGGCTGGCGACGCGGTGGAGCGCCCCGCAGCTGATCACGAAAACCTACGACCGCCGGTCCCCCAACCTCCGTCAACTAAACGCCGGAGCCGTGCTTAATGAAGACGGGAAACTTAGGCCGCTGTTTGCCCGTATCCTCATCCGCAACAAAAAACCAATCCCACCCGATCCCGACGCTCTGCTCCCGGAACCGAGCCCGAGCGCCCGGATCGTGTTACCCACACGCCAAGGGGCGCCGTCACCCATCTATCTTGACGCCGATGCCCCCTTTAATCCGGGTGCCCGGATGAGGGTTCTCCGCCGCAGGGCCATAGTTTCGCCCCTTCCCTGGTGTGGGGGAAAAACGCGGCACCTCTGCTGGCTGCTGCCGCTGCTCCCCAGGTGCCGCCATTTCGTCGAGCCGTTCGCCGGATCGGCGGTGGTTCTCCTCAATCGAGAGCGCTCGCCGCTGGAGACCATCAACGATATCAACGGCGATCTGGTGAACTTCTTTCGGGTTCTGAGGGACCAGCCGGAAGAGCTCATCTGGGCGCTGGAGCTGACCCCCTTCTCGAGGGAAGAGTTCACGCTGGCACTTTGTGAGGATCAAGAGCTCAGTCCCCTGGAACGGGCCCGGCGCTTTTGCGTTTTGTGCCAGCAGTCGTACTCGGGGAGGGGAACGATCGCCACACCGGGATTCTGGAGCCCCAGTTTGAATCATAGTGTCCGCTCGGTTGCCGCGTCGGTGGCGAAGAAACTGATCAAAAACAGTTCGCTGCGGTACACCGCCGAGCGGCTCCTCACGGTCCAGATCGACAACCGGCCCGCGATCGACTGCATTCTCAAGTACGACTCCCCCGAAACGCTCTTCTACTGCGATCCCCCCTACGCCCCCGAAACTCGCCGAAAGAACGATGATTACGCAAACGAGATGACCACCGACGACCATCGGGAACTGGCCGACCTGCTGAACCTGGTCAAGGGGAAAGTCGCGATCTCCGGTTATGACAGCCCGCTGTACAGCGAGCTGTTCCCCGCCCCCAAATGGCGGAAGTATATCGATAAAGAGCGATCTCTCCGCGAGAGAAACTGCTCCTCGACGCGGCGGGAAGTGGTTTGGATGAACTACGATCCGTAAGGCGCTTCGGCGGCCGCACCGGTCGGCCCCGAAAGAAAACGGCGATTTTTAAGGTAACCTTTCGGTCCTTAAAAATCGCCGTTCTTCGCCGCGCGGCGGGTTCATTCATCCTCATCGTCGGCGTTCTCTTCGCCGCTGTCGTCGTCTCCCTCCTCTTCATAGTCTTCATCATCTTCGTCGTCGTCATCGCACGGGTCGGCCTGCAGCCATTCCCAGGCCGAATAGGTTTCGTCCTGTTCCGGCCGGCCCTTGGAAAATTCATGGGTCAAACGAAAACTTAGCAGGCGGATAAATTGCTCGGAGAACTCCTTCCCCGCTTTAATACAGATCGACCACATACTTCTGCAGAACATCTCGTTATACTCGCCTTGCCATTCGGCGGCGGCACGCTGTACACCATACAGACGGGGGATGAGTTTGGGGACAATCCCGAACAACTCCCAGCGGGACGTCTCATTTTTGATTCCGTCCTCGATACACCCATTGAAGCAATCGGTGATACGCTGTCGATAGTCCGGAAGGTCTTTCTTCCAACCGAATAGGCAATAAACCTTTATAGGTACTTTGACGGATTGAAGTCACACCCAGGGGTCATTGCAGATATACAGGATCGTATTCTGTTTAACGGCCCACAGCGGGTTATCCAACGGGTACGGGTCAATGCCCTTCCACCCCGTCAGTTTCTCCGCCTCCTTCTTGAACTCGGCCCACTGCTCATCGGTTAGAAATAGGGTGTTTGTGTCCCGATTGATATTGTCCTCGCGGGCATATCGTTTCCAAAGGGCATTGCCCCCGGCTTCCCACCAGGTCTCATCGAGTACGTCGCTGTTGGATCTTAGGTTCCACATAATGATGTTGTCCTTCCTTTAAAGATGAGTGATCCGCCCTGCGCTCCCTTCCCCTCCCCTTTGGGAGGATGGGAAAGGGGCGCTTGAGCGGTTTGATCGTTCGTTACGCGGCCGGATTGAAGCCGCCCAAATCCCTTCGCAGCGTTTTGCGGATCTGGTCGATTTCGTTGTAAACCTGGGTATAGGAGCGTTTCTGCCGTCTGGCCGTCTCGGCGGCCGAGCAGTCCGATTCGACGTAGTCGTCGAAGGTCTTGACCCGCGCCTGAGGGAGCGCGCCGCGGGCAGCCGGCTTGAAAAGCGCGGCCTTTTGGCGCTCTTCCTCATCGATCAGAGTATCAAGCGGCGAACGGCAGCTCTGGTCGGCGACCGTGTCACGGTAGGAAATGGCCTCCCCATCCTTGTTTTGGGCCGCGGGCGCCTCGAGGGAGACGACCTCGATCTTGGGCTTTCTCTTCCGGGGTGATGTCCCCTCTTCATCGGATTTGCGCTTGTGGTGGTTGTAATGGGTTTCGTGCCGGGCCTTGTCGGTCATCGCGGTCACGATGAAACGACGCACCAGGGTCGAAAACTTCGTCTCTTGATTTAGTTTAAATTGATCGATGGCGTTCAAAAACGCGACCGCTCCGTCCTGGACGAAGTCCTCCGGTTCCGAGTACTGGAAAGGAAGACCCTTCACCTTCTTATAGAGCCCGTTGGCGTTTTTTTGCAATAGCCGTTCAACCTTATGATATAGCTCCGTTTTAAGTGTTTGTTCCCGCTCTCGCAGCCGTGCTGACTGTGGGCTTTCCGACGGCAGCGCCTTTCTCTGCGCCCGCAGGGCTTGGATTTCGGCGACTAACTGATTGCCTCCGTCGTAGGAACGCTCGGGACCGTAAAAGCAAGTGTCATTGTTCGAATTCTTCTTCATGCTTCACCTCATTGGGTTAGGGTTCAAAACCGGCCCCCGCCCCCCCATTGGGGGCGGGGAAACTATACCGCTCACCCCACGGGCGAGCGGCTCAATAATGGATTTAACGGTTAACTAACATTAAGTTAATCTCTTTCACGCTTGTTTTGCCTCCTTTCCTGCGCTGGTAGGTATAAACCATTATAATCGAGGGCACTAAAAAGCGCCCCGGGTGGGGGGGGTACTGTTACCAGGCATCGTTGAAACGGTCCAGTTTCTCCCTTAAGATCGCCCGTATCCGATCGATTTGGTAGGTCACCTGGTGATAGGGGCGGTTCATTCGGCGAGCCGTCTCGGCGCACGAACGTTCGCTTTCCATGTAAACACGAAAAAGCTCCGCCTGCTCGGGCGTAAGAACGCTGTTGATCGCCTCCCACAGCATCCTGACCCGAAGGGCCTCTTCGTTTTTGAGGGCGGCCTCCTCCGGGGTCTTCTGGTTCTTGTCGGCGGCGAGATCGGCGTGAGTGATCACGTTCCCCTCTTTCGATTCCCCGACCGGCTTATCGAGGGAGGAGGGGGGCTTCCGATTTTCCGCGCGGCGAAGCGGGGCGTTCGCTTCGTTGGTCATGCTCGTGGAAATGTAGCCGCGAAGGACCTCGTTCCCCCGGGAGGGATCCGCCTTGTTGGCCGCCTGAATCATCCCTTTAATGGCATCTTGACGGGCGTCCTCATAATTGGCGCCGCGTCTGGCCGCCTCGGCCGCTATCGTGGAGGCCAAACCGCGGTTCGAATCTTCCAGCGCCGAGAGGATCGTGTTCCTCACGGCGGGGCTGTCGGTCGTCTGCAGCACCGTGATGTACAAGTCGAGGTGGGGGTGCATCAGGGTGAGATTCCCCGACAGATTGGAGCAATCGAGTTTATCGAGGTTGTTATGACTCGTTTCCATTGAAGACCTCTATGGTTTAGGTATTCGGGCGCTCAAAGCCCACCGTGGGCCAAGAGCATTGAATTCGCCGGCCTAGGCCAGCATCCGGGGACCGCTGCGCAGTACTTTGCGTCTGAGACGCTCATACGCGCGCTCGATTTGCTCAGCGTCCGGGCGATCTTGGTACTTCAGATCGCCGAATCCGGTGAACAACAGACCAAAATCATAACCGTCACGCGGCTTCTCATTACGATTTTCGTCGAACTGTTCCGTAAAGGCCTCCTATGGGTTCAGGGTTAACGGTGCGGGCAATCTATTAAACAACGTTATGCCACGAAAGTTATATGGTTTCTGCCTTGCTTTCGCGAAAACCAACTTGCTTAAGTTCAATACCCGCCGGCGCATGGTAGATGCGTATATGGGCAACGACTCCAGAAATATTGATTTTCCTCTCCGTGTGAACCATCAATCGTATCTATTGGTCGATCCGGCAGCCGACCGATGCCCGGGGTTTGCCCCAAAGCCGCTGGCGCAATTGTTTTTCGCCTTGGCTTTGGGTTAAACTCTTAGGTAGTACGTTTATACTGGCCGGTCCAGCGACTCACCAAACGCAGAGGGCTGTCCCTCTAGTTTCATCACTATACCGCACCGGATAACTGCTGTCAACCCCCCGGGCCGAAAAAACCCGTGGAAAAATTTTCCGGTGCCCCCAAGGCCGGTTTTCCGGCCCTTGGGGCTGGGGGGAGGGCGAGGGGTTGTCTGGCGGCCGGAGCCAATTACCATTATAGGGCAAAGGCCCGAGGATTTGACAAAAAACTTCGAAAGCCCCAAAAAATCGCTCCCCAGGGGGGAAATACCCCCTGGGGAGCGATGGAGACAGCGCGGATCGAAGGCCCCCTTACTTGTCCTGTTCGGCC
>JAFRFG010000024.1 GCA_017434455.1 Thermoguttaceae bacterium
CCCCCGCTTGCCCCCCCTCCCCCCTAAAGTGGGGTGACCGCCGCTGGGCTTGACTTGGAAGCAGTGTTAGTTATCCCCCCCAAGCCCCCCCACTATGGGGGGGTGTGCGGTGTTAGTCACCCCCCCCGGCCCCCCCGGAGGGGGGGCGTATCCATTAGCCGGTACGTTTGGCGGTTACGCAGCAGGGCGCGCCCGGAAAATTTTCCGCATTTTTCCTGCGCAAATCCGCCGGTCGGGGTATACTAAAGGATAGTCTCCCCCATTTATCAGCCAAGGAACCCCCATTTTGTCCCACGCCGCCTTGAAAACACGTCGACTGGCCGTCGAACCGCTCGAACAGCGCGCACTTTTGAGCTGCACCGCCCTGTCGGCCGCGCGGTCCGACCTGGCGGCCGCGGCCGCCGAGGCACAAACCGACGCCGAGCGGTCGGTCCGGCTTTCGCTCGAAACGCTGGGTCTTACCCCCGAGACGCTCACCGACGAGTTCGTCTTTTCTCTGGCGAGCTGCCCGGAGTCGACCTACACAATCTACCTTGACTTCACCGGGCACCTCACCAGCTCGACGCGGTGGAACACGACCTACACCAGGGGAAAAGATATCGTCACCCCCGTCTACGACACCGACGAAAACCCGGAGGCGTTTTCTTCCGACGAACTGCTGGAGATCTACGAAATTTGGCTGCGGGTCAGCGAGGATTACGCCCCGTTTGCCGTCAACGTCACCACGCAGGAGCCGTCGCTCGAGCGGCTGGTCAAAAGCGGCAGTACCGACACCGAGTACGGCGTTCGCTGCTGCATCGGGGGGAGCAGCTACGACTGGTACGGCGAGGGGGGCGGGGGACTGTCGTTCGTGCGCTCGTTCACCGACAGCGTCGACACGCCCTGTTTTGTCTTTATCGAGAACCTCAGTTATCTTCCGAAGAACATCGCCGAGGCGGCGGCGCACGAGGTGGGGCATACGCTGGGGCTGCATCACGACGGAATCCGGACCGACGGCGAAACGACCGAGTACTATCAAGGTACCGAGGGATGGGCGCCGATCATGGGGGGGAGCTATTATCAGCCGCTGACCCAATGGAGCCGTGGGGAATATACCGGGGCGACGACCCACGAGGACGACCTGGCGATCATCACGGGGAACGGCTTTTCGTACCGCGAGGACGACTTCGGCGATACCGCCGGCGACGCTTATGCCCTGACGCTCGATGGTGCCGGTTTACTTACCGGGGGGATCATCGAGCAAAACAGCGATATTGATTATTTCTCGTTCGACTACACCGGCCAGTCGGGGATTCTGGTGATCGGGGGGCTGACGGGAATCACCAACCTCAACGCCAAGGTCTCGCTTTACGACGAGAATGAAAACCTGCTGGAGGTCTACGACCCGGCCGGCTGGCTGAACGTGACGATCGACCTGGAAAATCTCGCCTCGGGGAGCTATTACCTGGCGGTGGAGGGGACCGGGCAGGTGATCGACGCTCAGGAAATCTACTCCCCGTACGGGAGCATCGGGACCTACACCATCGTTCTGGCCGAGACGTACCGCCACGGCGACGTCGGGTCGAGTCTGGCCAACGCCGCCGATTTGGTTTTCGACGGCGCGGGCCGGGCCGCCGAGGAAGATATTCTCGGGAACGAGCTGGTCGTCTTCCGGGGGAAGAACTACTACTACGACGTTGATCTGTACCGTCTGTCGCTCAGCGATCGGGATATCGGGAACACGTTGCGTGTCAGCGCCGCCTCGGCGAGCGCCCTTCCCATTATCGTTCGAATCTTCAACGCCGACGGCGAGGAGCTGACCGTCACCGAGCGGGCCAAAACGCAGACATTCGAGTTTTCCCCAACCCAGGCGGGAAGTTACTACATCGGGATCAGCTTGCCGAACAACGCCGCCTACGACCCGACCAGCTGCAAGGCGTCGGGGAACTACCTCAACTGCACGCCGACGACCGTCACGCTCTCGGTTCAAAAACAGAAGGAACGGATCGGTGAGGTGACGCTCTCGACCGATTCTCCGATGGTCGGAAGCAAAATCACCGCGAAATTGGACACCTCGGCGCAGGTTACCTGGCAGTGGTACCGCGACGGGGAGGCGATCCGCGGGGCGACCGGCAGTTCGTACAAGGTCACCGGCGCCGATCTGGGCTGTACCCTGAGCGTCGCCGCCACCGGCAAGGGAAAATATTACGGCAGTTCCGGTGCCGAGGCCGCGGCGATCGCAAGACAAAAGATCTCCACCCCCGTACTCACCTCCCCTTCCCCGGCGGCCGGCGACACGATATCGGTCCGCGTCGGGCCCGACGGCGTGACGGCCGATTTTCAGTGGTACCGCGCCGGTATTCCGATCGAGGGGGCACAGGGCGCGTCGTACATCGTCACCGCCGGCGACGCCGGCAGCCGTTTAAGCTGTGTCGTCACGGGAACCGGCTGCTGGACGGGGACCTACACCCTCAGCGCGTCGGTCCGGCCGACGATTCCGGTCGGAACACTGCGGTCGGTAACCCTCTCGAGCGACGCTCCGACAGTCGGCAGCCGTGTCAGTGCCGCGGTGACGATCAGCGGCAGCGCGGTCGGCCGTACGGCACCGATGGAAGCGGTTACCTGGCAGTGGTACCGCGACGGGGAGGCGATTCGCGGCGCGGTCACCGATTCGTACCGGGTCACCGGCGCCGATATCGGGCATACCCTTTCGGTCACCGCCATCGGCCGGGGGATTCTCACCGGGACGGTTACCCAAGAGATCACGGTCCCCGCGGCAGCGCAGGAGACGCTTTTGGATTGGGACAATATACTTCTCGACGAGGCGATCGACGAAATAAGCGACGCGCTGATCCGGCGGGGATAACCCGCTAAATCAGCGCGCCTGAAAAAGCGTTTTTTCCCCAGCCGCTCACGGTGTTTTCAGAAACCGACGAGCGGCTGTTTTTTTGCGCCCCCCGTTTTACTTGGCTGGCCGCTGGACCGTGTAGGTATAGCTTCCGCTCCCTACCTCGGCGACCGTCTGATAGACACCGTCGGCATTGGGAAGACGTATCTGCGCCTCACAGCCGACCGGAACTTCCACATCGAGTGTCAGCTCGGTGAACTCCTCGTTCCAACGCCACGAGGAGCGAACCGTTCCCCGAACCGTCTCGACCGACGCGTCGGCCCAGCGGATCGGCTCCCGGCCGGCGGCGGTGAGTTCCTCGGGGGCGCAGCGCGGCTCGATCACGAACTTGCGGAACGCCAGTGATCCGGCCTCGGGGCAGATCCGCGCCGTCTCCAGCGCCTGGCCGCCCAGCAGACGAATGCCGCCGAGGTACTGATAGAACCAGGCCGAGAAGTCGCCGAACATAATATGGTTGCGCGACTCCCCGTCGCCCCAGTCCTCCCAGAGCGTTCCTCCCCCGCGCACGATCCAGTCGGTAAACGACTTCGGCCCCTCCTGCAGAATCAGCCCCAGCGCCAGATCGCCGCGGGAGCGTTCGCTCAAGGTTCGGAAGAGGTATTTCGACCCCAGGATACCGATATCCAAGGCGCCGTCGGAAGCGATCCGATCGACCAGGCGGTCGAACGCCTTATCCGCGTCCTCGCCAACGAGCAGACCCTGATACAGGGCGCACGACTGCGCCGTCTGAGAGCCGACCTGAACCGTACCGTCGTCCTTGACCAAAGCCGCCTTGAACGCTTCGCGGATCTTTCCCTCCAGCTCGTTGAACCGGGCGGCGTCTTCCGGCCGGCCGAGAATCTCGGCGATGCGCGCCGCGGTCTTGACGTCGTTGATCCAATAGCCGGTCGAGGTCACCTCGGCGGTCGTCTCGGTCTTGATCGGAATCCAGTCGCAAAGGCCGTGGACCAGGAGGAAACGGCTGTCGGCTCTGGACCCCATATAGTCAACGTAGCGGCGGATCGCCTCGTAGTTATCCTCCAGGATCTTTTTATCCCCCTTATAGATGTAGTTCATCCAGGGGATGATGACCAGCGCCGAGTCCCACGCCGGGCCGTTCCCCCACTGGTACCCCCAGCCGCCGGTCGGGACGATCCCGGGAAGGTCCCCGTTGGGCTTCTGCGCGTCGCGAATATCGGCCAGCCATTTCTCGTAGCAGGCGGTATTATCGAAGTTGTACATCGCCAGTTCGCTGGCCAGCTGGGCGTCGCCCATCCAGCCGTTCTTCTCGCGATGGGGGCAGTCGGTCGGGAAACCGGCGACATAGTTCCCTCGGTACGACAGCTCGGCCGCCGCCTGAAGGGCGTTGACCATCTTGTTGGAGCAGGTGAACGAGCCGGTTTTCGGGAAGGCGTTGGAAACGACGCAGGCGGTGATATCGTCCAGCGAGGGGGCCTCGTCGAGCCCCGAGATTTCGACGTACTGGAAGCCGTTGTAGCTGAAGTGCGGCTGGTAGGTCTCGGCCCCGGCGCCCGAGGCGATGTAGATATCGGACTGGAACTGTCCCATCTCCCCGGCGACGTACGCCGGGGAGAGCTCGACCTCGAAGTAGTCGATCGACGAGCGTTCGATCGAGCCGTCCTCCAGCGCCCGCTCGGAGTAGCGCATCCGAACCGTCTGGCCCTTGCCGAGACCGCGGAAGGTATAGCGGCACCAGCCGGAGATATCCTTCCCCAGATCGACGACCCAGGTTTTTTCACCGACCTGGGTGATCGCCTTCGGGCGGAACTCCTCGACGATCATCGTCGGCGCGGTCTGCTCGGCGGTCATCACCCCGGCCGGCCCGTCGACTATCGCCGCCGGACCGAGATCCTCGCCCCGGCAGTTGGCGTCGTAGACCTCGCCCTGACGAATGCAGTCGTAGAGAATCGGCGAGGCGACGCAGCGCCAATCGCCGTCGGTGGTGATCGTCTCGGTCGTTGCGTCGGTATAGGTCAGATCCAGACGGGCCGTCATGCGGGGGAAATCGCGCCAGGGGGCCGCGTCGAAGTTCCAGGTCGAGACGGTCCGCATATCGTACCAGCCGTGGCCGACCAGCACGCTGAGCGTATGTTCCCCGCCGCCGGCCAAGGCGTCGGACAGATCATAGGTCGAGTAAAGAACCCGGCGGTCGTAGCGTGTCAGCGACGGGTCGAGCTGCTTATCGCCGATCCGCGCGCCATCGAGCGACGCTTCGTAGAAACCGACACCGGTGATATGCAAAATCGCCTGCTGCAGCTGTTTATTCTCCGGCAGGGTAAACGTCCGCTCGAACGCGGGGGAACGCTGCTCGGCGACGCTCTTAAGCGGTCCCCAGGGGACGTCGTCGGGAGCCCAAAGAATCTTCGCCTCACGGGCAGGCGCGTCGTTGGGGCAGGTCACCTCGGCCGACGGGGTATTGCGGCAGCGGAAGCCGCCGACTTTAATCCCGGTGACATCGAGCACGCTCCAGCCGGAGTCGGTCGCCCACGAGGCGATCTCCTCGCCGAGCTTCCCGCGCCGCGGGTTGGCCGGATCGGTCGGAATAACGCGGCGCAGAGAAAAGCGCGCCAAAAACGCCGGGGTCTTATCCCCTTCGTCCCCGTCGTTGGTCCAGACCTTAACGACGATCGTATTCTTCCCCGGAACGAGCATCTTGGTGACATCGGCCGCGCGCAGCCGTTCGGGATAGAGAATCCCGCCGTATGAACAGGCGGTCCAGATACCGTTCACCCCGACGAGGAAGTGACGATTCCCCGCGTAGGTAAGGATCCCCGAGAACGCCCCGCTTTCGAGCTGGTCGGCGGTCAAATCGACGGTGAACTCCTTCTTGAGGCAAAGTTCGTCCCCTTCCCCGGAGCCGATCCACGAGGCGCCCGATATATCCACCGAACCGCGCATCTGGTCCGGCTGGGCGATCCAGGGAGCGTTCCAAGGTTCGTCCACCAGCGCGCAGACCCAGCGGGCCGGCCCGCTCCAATCGGAGGAAAGGCCGTCGCCGTCGCGCACCGCCACCTTCCACCAGAGGATCCGCGAGGTCGCCAGGGGAGCGCCGGCGTAGGGGATATCGAGGTTTTCATCCGACTCAACCCAGCCGGAATCCCACATATCGCCGTTATCCTCGTCGAGGTTCTCCGGCGAGGAGGCGACCAGGATACGATACGCCGACTGCCGCAGATCTTTGGCGTTCGGGTCGGCCGCGGTATTGACCCAGCTCAAACGGGGATTGGGCGAGGCGATGCCGACCGGATTACTCAGCCGCTCGACGGTGAGCGCTGCGGGAAGAATCGCCCCCCGGGCCGTGCCGCCTTGGGCACGCAGAGCCGACGGCAAAACCAAAAGCAAAAGGAGGAAAGCGAGGAAGATGCGGTGTTTCATATATTTTTAGTCCTTAGTTAAAAAATCCCCTTCCGTTAAAAAACCCCCTCCGCGCGCTTAACCGACGGCGCGCGAAGGGGGGAAATTTTTTTCTTCTAGAAGGAGTATTCGGGGATGGCGATCGTCTCGCCGTCCTTCAGAGCCGAAAGGTGAGCGTAGTAGCCCATCGTCGTCATGTGGAGCGAGTCGCGGATATCGACCTTCGTCGGCTGATCGAGGAGGATCGCCCGAACGAAGTTATCGCTCAAATAGCCGTGCGAACCGCCGTGACCGCCCGCGTCGACCCCGGGGGGAAGCGGCGGCTTCTTGAGGTTCAGACCGTTGGCCAGGGCTTCTTCCAAACGGCGCTTCCCTTCCGCATCGCCGACGAACCCGTCGATCCGGCCATTGTGCGAGTCGTAACCGGCGTACTGGCCGCGGATCCGGCCCCCCTCGACGTATTCCCCCTGGGAGTGGCCGCGGCCCATACGGAACAGACCGCCGTCACTGGTGCGGGACAGCGAATATTCCCCGACAAACGGGTTGACGCTGGTGTCGTACGGGTTCTGAACCGTGTACGGTTCCTCTCCCTTTTGCGGCCGCACGCCGCGGGCGGTCACGTCGACGAACCGCCCGTGGGTGATGGCGACGTAGTAGGCGCTGCCGTGGGTCGGATACCACATCGGCGCGCCGTTGTTCCGCCACCCCTTATAGGAACCGAGGTACGGTTCGCCGATGCTGGAGGGATGGTAGTATTCCCCCTCGCTGTAGGCGATCTCGCCAAAGACGCCGGCGGCGTAGAGCTTTTCCATCGCGTAGATGTCGTCGTGATAGACGCTCGTCTCGAACATCATGTACTTCAGCCCCGGGTTGTTTTTGACCGCCTCAGCGAGCCGGTGTCCGTCTTCCGGGTCGCCGTAGAAAGCGGGGACCGCGTGGCAGACGTGCTTGCCGTGCTCCAGGACCATCACCGACTGGCGGGCGTGGCTGGGGGCATCGGTCGCCAGGAAGATCGCCTCGATCGAGTCGTCTTTGACCATCTCCTCCAGCGAGTCGTAGGTCTTCTCGCAGCGGCAGGCCGCGGCCAGACCGTCGCGCCGCTCGGGGATCAGGTCGCTGACCGCGACGATGTCGACGTTCGGGTGATCTTGAAAGGCGAACGCCGCCCCGAAGTGACAGACCCCGTAGCCGACGATGCCGACCCGGACTTTTTTATCGGAGAACGGTTTCCAGACCGAATCGTCGGTGTCGGTCTGCGTCTGATCGAAACCGGGGACGACATCCTCGGCGTGAAGATAGCTCATCAGCGAGAACGAAAGTCCCGCGGCCGTCAGCCCCGAGCCGAGAAAGCCCCGGCGGGAAACAGTGTTGTTCTGTTCTTTTTCCATTGATTGGACTCCTTGGGTTTTTATAACAAACGGAAATTTTATCACAAACTTAGGCGTGAACTTCCTAGAACGAATATTCCGGGATGGTGATCGTCTCGCCGTCTTTGAGCGCCGACAGGTGAGCGTAGTAGCCCATTGTCGTCATGTGGAGCGAGTCGCGGATATCGACCTTCGTCGGCTGATCGAGGAGGATCGCCCGAACGAAGTTATCGCACAAGTAGCCGTGCGAGCCGCCGTGGCCGCCCGCGTCGACCCCCGGGGGAAGCGGGTATTTTTTGAGCTTCAAGCCGCCGGCCAGGGCTTCCTCCAAACGGCGCTTCCCTTCCGCGTCGCCGACGAACCCCTCGATGCGGCCATTGTGCGAGTCGTAACCGGCGTACTGCCCCCGCAGGCGGCCCGCCTCGAGGTATTCCCCCTGCGCGCGGGAGCGGCCCATACGGAACAGCCCGCCGTCACTGGTGCGCGAGAAAGAAATCTCGGTGCCGAACGGGTTGACGCTGGTGTCGTACGGGTTCTGCGCCGTGCGGGGCTCTTCCCCCTTTTGCGGTTTGACGCCGCGCGCGGTCACGTCGAGGAACCGCCCGTGGGTGATGGCGACATAGTAGGCGCTCCCGTGGGTCGGGTACCACATCGGCGGGCCGTTCTTGCGCCAGTCCTTATAGGATCCCAGCGGCGCGGCGCCGATGCTCCCCGGGTGGAAATATTCCCCTTCGCTGTAGGCGATCTGGCCGAAGACGCCGGCGGCGTAGAGCTTCTCCATCGCGTAGATGTCGTCGTGGAAGACGCTCGTTTCGAACATCATGTACTTGAGACCCGGGTTGTTTTTGACCGCCTCGGCAAGCCGGTGCCCGTCTTCCGGGTCGCCGTAGAAGGCGGGAACCGCGTGGCAGACGTGCTTGCCGTGCTCCAGGACCATCACCGACTGGCGGGCGTGGCTGGGGGCGTCGGTCGCCAGGAAGATCGCCTCGATCGAGTCGTCTTTGACCATCTCCTCCAGAGAATCGTAGGTCTTCTCGCAGCGGCACGCCGCGGCCAGGCCGTCGCGCCGCTCGGGGAACAGGTCGCTGACCGCGGCGACTTCGACGTTCGGGTGGTCTTGAAAGCTGAACGCCGCGCCGAATTTGCAGACCCCGTAGCCGACGATGCCGACGCGGACTTTTTTATCGGAGAACGGCTTCCAGAGCGAGTCGTCGGAGTCGGTCTGCGTCTGATCGAAACCGGGGATCACCTCTTCGGCGCGAAGGTAATCCATCAGCGAGAGGGAAAGCCCCGCGGCCGCCAGCCCCGAGCCGAGGAAACCCCGGCGGGAAAGGCCGCTGTTTTGTTCTTTTTCCATTGATTTGTTCCTTAATTCCTAAAGAACCTGATATGTATCGTACCGGCTTTTTTACGGGAAGTACCGCGCGCTCTTAGAACGAATACTCCGGAATGGTGATCGTCTCCCCGTCGTTCAGGGCGGAGAGGTGAGCGTAGTAGCCGACGGCCGTCATGTGGAGCGAGTCGCGGATATCGACCCTCGTCGGCTGATCGAGAAGAATCGCCCGGACGAAGTTGTCCATCAAATAGCCGTGCGAGCCGCCGTGACCGCCGGGGGAGACCCCGGGGGGAAGCGGGTATTTTTTGAGCTTCAGCCCGCCGGCTAAAGCGGCCTCCAGGCGGCGCTGCCCTTCCGCGTCGCCGACAAACCCCTCGATCCGGGCGTTGTGCGAATCGAACCCGGCGTACTGCCCCCGAACGCGGCCCCCCTCGATCCCCTCCCCCTGAGTGTTCGAACGGCCCAGGCGGAACAGCCCCCCGTCGCTGGTGCGCGACAGCGAAAATTCCCCGCCGAACGGGTTGACGCAGGTATCGAACGGGTTTTGAACCGTGCGGGGCTCTTCCCCGGTTTGCGGGCGAACGCCGCGCGCGGTCACGTCGAGGAACCGCCCGTGGGTGATCCCGACATAGTAGGCGCTGGCGTGGGTCGGGTACCACATCGGCGGGAGGTTATCCCGCCAGCCCTTGTAGGAACCGAGGTACGGGTCGCCGATACTCCTGGGATGGTGATATTCCCCCTCGCTGTAGGCGATCTGGCCGAAGACGCCGGCGGCGTAGAGCTTCTCCATCGCGTAGAGGTCGTCGCGGAAGGCGCTGGTCTCGAACATCATGTACTTCAGCCCCGGGTTGTTTTTGACCGCCTCGGCGAGCCGGTGCCCGTCTTCCGGGTCGCCGAAGAAGGCGGGAACCGCGTGGCAGACGTGCTTGCCGTGCTCCAGGACCATCACCGACTGACGGGCGTGGCTGGGGGCGTCGGTCGCCAGGAAGATCGCGTCGATCGTGTCGTCTTTGACCATCTCCTCCAGAGAATCGTAGGTCTTCTCGCAGCGGCACGCCGCGGCCAGACCGTCGCGGCGATCGGCAAACAGGTCGCTGACCGCGGCCACCTCGACGTTCGGGTGATCCTGAAAACCGAAATCGGCACCGAAACGGCACACGCCGTAGCCGACGATGCCGACTCGGACCTTTTTATCGGAGAACGGCTTCCAGACCGAATCATCCGTATCGGTTTCGGTCTCGTTAAAGCCCTGGATGTTTTTGTCCCCGCCGTAAAGATAACTCATCAGCGAAACGGAAAACCCCGCGGCCGCCAGCCCCGAACCGAGAAAGCCCCGGCGGGAAAGACCGCTGTTTTGCTCTTTTTCCATGTCTTGGTTCCTTGTTGTTTTGATTCCTGTTGTTTTGATTCCTGTTGTTTTAGTCTCTTGTTGTTTCCGTCCACTCGGTCAGACGCGATGGTATGTTATACGCAATCGCGCCTTGTTCTTCAGAACGAATATTCCGGAATGGTGATCGTCTCGCCATCGTTCAGCGCCGAAATATGGGCGTAGTACCCCATCGCCGTCATGTGGAGCGAGTCGCGGATATCGACCTTCGTCGGCTGATCGAGGAGGATCGCCCGCACAAAGTTATCCATCAAATAGCCGTGAGAACCGCCGTGACCGCCGGGGGAGACCCCGGGGGGGAGCGGGTATTTCTTGAGCTTCAAACCGCCGGCGAGCGCCTCCTCCAAACGGCGCTTCCCTTCCGCGTCGCCGACGAACCCCTCGATCCGGGCGTTGTGCGAGTCGTAACCGGCGTACTGCCCCCGCAGGCGCCCCCCCTCGATGGTCTCGCCCTGGGTACGCGAACGGCACATACGGAACAGCCCCCCGTCGCTGGTGCGCGACAGCGAAACCTCCCCGATAAACGGGTTGATACTGGTATCGTACGGGTTTTGAACGGTGAACGGCTCTTCCCCCTTTTGCGGGCGCACGCCGCGGGCGGTCACGTCGAGGAACCGCCCGTGGGTGATGCCGACGTAGTAGGCGCTGGAGTGGGTCGGGTACCACATCGGCGGGCAGTTGTTCCGCCACCCCTTGTACGACTCGAGGAACGGATCGCCTATGCTGATCGGATGGTGGTATTCCCCCTCGCTGTAGGCAATCTCGCCGAAGACGCCCGCGGCGTAGAGCTTCTCCATCGCGTAGAGGTCGTCACGGAAGACGCTCGTCTCGAACATCATGTACTTCAGCCCGGGGCTGTTTTTGACCGCCTCCAAAAGGCGCTCCCCGTCGTCGATATCCCCCATAAAGGCGGGGACCGCGTGGCAGACATGCTTGCCGTGCTCCAAGACCATCACCGTCTGACGGGCGTGGCTGGGAGCGTCGGTCGCCAGGAAGACCGCCTCGATCGAGTCGTCTTTGAGCATCTCCTCCAGCGAGTCATACTTTTTCTCGCAGCGGCAGGCCGCGGCCAGGCCGTCGCGCCGCTCGGGGATCAGGTCGCTGACCGCGGCGACTTCGACGTTCGGGTGATTTTGAAAACCGAAATCGGCGCCGAACCGGCAGCGGCCGTAGCCGACGATGCCGACGCGGACCTTTTTGTCGGAGAACGGTTTCCAGACCGAGTCGTCGGTGTCGGTCTTCGTCTGATCGAAACCGGGGACGACATCTTCGGCGCGAAGATAATCGATCAGCGAGATCGAAAGCCCCGCGGCCGCCAGCCCCGAGCCGAGGAATCCCCGGCGGGAAACAGTGCTGCTTTGCTCTTTTTCCATGAAGTTATCACTCCCTATCCTTGCCTTGAACGCACCGCCGCCGGCCGCGGCGGTTGTTATTTTGTATTATTGAATCTCCAGGTCGAAGACAAACCCATGCGTGCCGTCGCGCTGCTGGTCCGACATCGCCTCGACGCTGAGGAACCCTTCGGGGATCTGAATCACCCCGCCGTCGGCCGAAAGCGTCAGGGGACGGATCACCGAGGCGTCGCCATCAACCGCATGGAGGATATGCGGCCCGAAGCGCAGTACCCCCTGGCCGATCTTCGCGGGCAGTTGGGCGGGAACGGCGAGCTTATGGAAGCGGCGGTCCTCCAGCAAGGGACGGGCGTGGTAGTCGATCTGAAGCACCGTCCCCGGCGCGAAGCGGACCGACGCCTTCCAATACCCCTCGGTCACCGTCCCGTGGAGCTGACGGCCGTCGCAAGAAACCGAGACCGCCTCGGCCCAGTCGGGGAAGCGGAGCGCGAAGGCGATATCGCCAGCGCTGCCGTCGAGTTTCACGCGGGTGCGCACCGGAACCCCTTCGGCGGCGTCGAGAAGAACCGAATCGACCGTCCATCGGCCGCCGTCGATCGGCGCGAGGAAATCGAGCGGGAAGTTGTACAAAATCGTGTCGGTCGTCTTATCGTAAACCGCCAGGCACTCTTTGAACTCGTAGTACCCCATCCCCCCGTGATAAGTGCAGCACCAGTACGACTCGGCGACCCGCTCCAGCCAGCCGAAGGTCCCCAGGTCGTCGGCGGCCAGACGTCGGTGGCCGAAGCCGCCGGTCGACCACTGGTTCATCAAATAGGCGTTGTAAAGAAGCCGCTCGGCCATATCGAGATAGCGGGTCTGCCCGGTATCGCGCCAGAGCATCAGGTTCAGGCGCAGCAGATCGGCCTCGGAGCACCCCTCGTCGGTGGTGTAGCGGATCTTGTACTGCTCGCTGACCCCGCCGCACGGGTTGACGTACCCGCCGCCATAGGCCGCTTCCCAGCGGCTGACGACGCGCTGGAGCCACTTTTTATCACCGGTCTCCTCGTAGAGCATCATCAGCGCCTCGTGGGTGCTGATGCTCCCGTGGCTGTGCCCGACCGGGAGGGTATCGAACGGCTCGTGGAAGTCGGCCATCTCGATCGCCGTGTCGAGGTACTTTTGCTCGCCGGTGAAGCGCCACAGACGAACCAGCCCCTCGATCCCGTGGAAGACGCAGGTAACGTACGCCGCCGCGTAGCCGGCCGCCTCGGGGGTATATTCGGCCATGCGGGCCGGGTCGCAGAAACGCGGGCAGACGATATTGACGTAGAAATCCCCCATCTTCTTGGCGGAATCCAGCGCCGCCTCAACGCCGAACCGCTCGTAGGCGGCGATCAGCCCGAGCATCAGACGGCCGTTTCCCCAAAGAATCGGCATCACCAGCGACTGATCGTTGGCCCCGGCGATATCAACCGGCTGGCTCCAGTCGACCGGGCGGCCGTAGTGGCCGTCCTCGTTCTGGTAAGAGACGATCTTCTCGATCACCGGCATCAGGGCCGACGGCTGGGGGTTGTCTTTCGTGGAGGATAAAGAAGCGACCTCGATAAAGCGGCCGGAGATATCGCCGCTGTAATTGGTGAATCGGCGCTCCTGGTTGAAGTTGACGTCGGCCAAAATGAAGTCAACATTATTGATCGGATCTTCGCTGAGCCGGTGAATCGCCTTTTGATAGGCCCGGCCGAAGGCGCCGCGCCACTGGATATCGTTCGAGGCGCTGCGCAGATAACCGGCCGTTTCGGCCGCGGCCAGATGCCAGTCGAGCAGGGCGGCCAGCGCGGGGGCGCCGACGGCGGCCAGGGAAGTCCGGAGGAAATCACGTCGGGAGGTCTTCATAAAAAACTCCTTTAGGGGAGAAAAACGCGAAAAAACCTACAGGGGGCGAAAGTTGATTTTACCATAAACGCTCCCCCGGTGTCCACACAGCGAAAGAGCCGAAACAGGCAAGAAAAAATTTTTCCGCGCCCCGTTCCAGGCATAAAGACAACGCTTGAAATCCCGCCCCGTTTCCCCTACAATGGCGGGTGTCGAAATGTTTCTTTGATTCCCGGCTTATGGAAAGCACGAAGGAAAGTGGCAAAACAAAAGCAAAAAGGGGTTTCCAAAACATCCGGCCAGGCCCCCCAAACAGCCGTCGCCCCGTCCGCCAAGGCGGCCGCCCCGCCGGCGGCCCGCGTGACGGCCGGGCGTTTTTTTTCGCTTCTGACCCTGGCGCTTTTCCTTTACTTCGCGGTTCTTCTGCGCCACCTGCTCTATATCGCCTCGCGGTACGACTTTCCCGCGGTGATCGGGAACTTCGGGGGACGGTTTGAAGATATTGTCCGATTGGGGTTCGTTCGGGAATTTCTCGGATCGGCCGTCTCGGCGCTGGGGGTGTTCCCCCTGGTCGGGGGCATTCTTCCGGCGCTGATCTTAGGGACGGGAGCGTACTTTTTTTGGCGTGTTCTGGCTCACGGAAAATCGGGCGGCACGCTCTCCCGGCAGGGGACGTTCCTCTACGCCGCCGCCGCGGCGCTGGCCCTGGCCCTGTTTCCCCCGATTCAGGGTTACTATATTTTCGGCTGCGTCTCGATGGGGTTCTTCTGGGGATGGTACCTCGGCTTTTTCGCCGCCTCGGGGATCGCCGCCCTGGCCGGGGCGATTGTCTCGCCCCGTAAAAGAATGATCACCGCCGCGGCAGTAACTTTTGCGCTCTACCCGCTGGTCGGTCCCTTTGCCGTGCTCGGGCTTCTGCTGGCCGTTCGGATCGAGCTGCTCGACCGCGCCGCCCCCCAGCGGGGAGCGCGCGCCGCGGCGCTCGCGGCCGCCGCCGCGCTGATTCCGCTTCTGTGGTACCCGCTCTACGCCGGGACTGTTTCGCTTAAATGGGTCTACGCCCAGGGGATGATCCACCTGATCCCGCTTCGCCGCGACGCGGTCACCTCGGCGGCGGTTCACTGGCTCACCGCGTTAGTCCTCGCGGCGACGCTGTTTCCCGTCCTCACGGCAATGTGTTTCGGCAAAAGTCAAAACGCCCCCCCAAGCGGCGCGATCAAGGGGAAGCTCTCCTCGCGCGCCAAGGCCCCGGCGCGCGCCCTGTCTCCCCTGGCGTTCTGGGGGCTGGCCGCCGCGCTGGTTTTGGCGGCGGCCGCCTTGGCGCTGCACGATCGTCTGTTCCTCGCGACGGCGGCGATGGCCCGCCCGCTCGATGAAAAGAATTGGGAGAAGATACTTCTTCTCGAAGCGCGGGTCCCTCGGCCCAACGCCCCGATGATCCTCCTGCGCCGCCTGGCGCTCAAGGAAACCGGCCGCGACGGCGAGGAATATTTCGTCCGCCCCAATATCCCGTATTTCTGCGAATCGGCGAAGAAGGTCTCGTCGTACCGAATCTTCGGCCCCGAAGTTCTCTTTTCCGACGGAAATATCGAGCTGGTGCGGCGGCTGATGATGAACGACGACGTCTCGCTTCGGGGAAAATCCCCCTACTGCGCCAAGACGCTCTTCCTCTGCGCCATGGCTTCGGGTGATTACCCGCTGGCCGCGCGCCATCTGGACCGCTGGGAGAAGCTCACCTTTGCCCCCTCTTCCCTTTCCCCCTATCGGGAGGCGCTGCGCGCGAAACAAGCCGAACAAAATCCCCCGCCGCCCGGCGCTGAAAAGATAAACGCCGAACAGATCAGCCCCAAGGCGAAAGGGATATTAAACGATATCGCCGCCGCCGCGGCGCGGATTCCCGACGATTACATCATCCCCAGCTCTCTGGCGCCCCTGAATGTAATCGCCGACGCCGCCACCCACCGCGACAGCGCCCGGCTTTCGACCGACGACCTGGAAACCCAGCTGCTCGACTTCCTCACCTCGGGGGATCTCCCCCGTTTCGCCAAGGCGTTCCCCCTCTACGCCGAGCGCCTGGCCGAAGCCGGGGTGACCGTCCCGACGATGCTGCGGCAGGGGTGGTGCTACACCCAGGCGATCGGCCTGGCCCCGATCGACAACAGCGATCCCAAGGCCTATCCGACCTATCCCGACGAGGGCCGGCAGCTGCAGCGCTTCGACGCGGCGCTAAAAGGGATCGACACCCCGCAGTTCGACGAGCAGTTCGCCGGAACCTGGTGGTACTACGCCTTTAAAGAAAAAGACGTCCCCACGTACTGACGCGCGAGGGCCATTTCCCATAAACATCACCATGACCTCAAAAACCCGCACCTTTCCGATCGCGCTTCTGCTCGCCGCCCTGCTCCCCTGGGCGCTGACCGGCTGCTCGCGGGCGCCGGCGGTTCCCGAGACGGCCGAGCCGCTGAATGAGCCGCTTTCGATCACGCCCGATTACGCCGGCTGCCTGTTCCCGGTCAATATCGCCCCGCCGAGCTTTCGGATCAACAACGCCGCCGAGCAATACATCACCGTCATCGCCGCGGCGAATCAGCCAACGGATCCGCCCCAAGAACGAATCGTCCTGGCCGGGCAGGACGCTGCCCCGCCGATCGGGCCGTGGAAGCGTCTGTGCGAAAAGTGCGCCGGCGGCGCGCTTTCGGTCACCGTCTATCTTCGCGCCGGGGAGACCTGGCGGCGCGCCGAGGAGATACCGCTGTATATCTCGGCGGACAAAATCGATCCGTATCTCACCTACCGCCTGATCGAGCCGGGATACGATCACTTCGGGACGATGCGCCTGGCCCAGCGCCATCTGGAGACCTACGACGAAAAACCGTTCTTCGACGCCAACGCCGCGGAGGGGACCTGCGCCAACTGCCACGCCGCGCAGAACCGCGATCCCCGCAATATGATCTTCCATACCCGCGGAAACCACGGGGGGACCATCTTGGTGAGGAACGGCCGCCCCGAGAAGATCGGCACCAAGTCGCCCGACACCGCTCTTCAGGCGGTCTATCCGTCGTGGCACCCCACCTGTGACCTGATCGCGTTTTCGACGAACAAGACCTTTCAGATTTTCCACGCCTCCGGCCGCGACAAGATCGAGGTGATGGACGCGGTCTCGGACCTGCTGCTGTACGACGTAAAAGAGAACCGCTTCACCCAAGTCACCGATACGCCCAAGCTTCTGGAGACCTTCCCCTCCTGGTCCCCCGACGGGAAGACGCTCTACTACTGCGCCGCCGACATCAGTGCCCTGCCGCTCGACAAAGAGAAGTCCGAACCGCTGTGGAGCAACTGTTACGGGTCGGTTCGCTACGCGCTGTATCGGCGCGGCTTCTCCCCCGAGACGCGCGCCTTCACCGAACCGGAGCCGGTCTGGGACGCGCCGGCCGAGGGGAAGAGCGTCGTTCACCCGCGCGTCTCCCCCGACGGGCGTTTTTTGGTCGCCGCCGTCTCCGACGACGGGACCTTCCCGATCTGGCACCCGGAGAGCGACCTGTACCTGATCGACCTGGCCACCGGCGATCGCCGGGCGATGACGGAAATCAACTCCGACCAGTCCGAGAGCTACCACTCGTGGGATTCCTCCGGCCGCTGGCTGATTTTCGTCTCGCGCCGGGATGACACCCTTTACACGCGGGTCTATATCGCGCATATTGACCAGAACGGGAACGGCTCCAAGCCGTTTTTGCTCCCGCAGCGCCGAACCACCGATGACACGCGGCGCATGAAGTCGTATAATCTTCCTGAACCGATGGTCGAACCGATTCCCGTCTCGCTCGGCACCTTCATGCGGGTCATTACGCTGAAATCCCCGCGCCGGGCGGCCTATCAAAAGCCATCCGGCTCGAACCAATAGACACCTAACCCAAGCTAACCAAGGAGTCATGAATGACGAACCGTTTTCTTCTCGCCGCCGCTGCCCTGACTCTCCTGGCCGCGTCGTCTCTCTTCGCCGAAAGCGACCCCAAGCCGTATTGGATCTCGGTTGATCCGGCCCGCGCCGGAACGATCACCCCGCAGGGGGCGTGCTGGGAGATGCCCGCGACCGACCAACTCGACGCCGGGATCCAGACGGTCGCGTTCAACAGCGCCCCGGACCTGTTCCTGGCGGCCGACCCCGCCGCGTCGCCGCTTCCCTCCTACCGGAAACTCTTTGACCTTCCCGAAAAGACCGTCCAATCGGCCCAACTAAGCGTCGCCGCCGGAGGCGAGTTCACCGCCTGGTTCTGCGGACAGAAGGCCGGTTCCTCCATCGGCGCCCCCAAAGCCAACGGGGTCATCCCGTACTATACCTTCGACCTGACCGCGCGCTTCCGCCAGGAGGGAACGGTCGGCCCCTACTGTGTCGATATTCAGCCGTACGTGGCCGGCTGTGCCGACCCCGCGCAGGCGCTTAAGGTCCTCGCCCTGCTCGAGGTTCAGTTCGAGGACGGCACGGCTGAAAGAATCGTCTCTGACGGTTCCTGGACGGTGACCAACGGCGCGGTTCTCTATCAGCGCCCCGACGGCGGTACGATCTTCGACGCCGGTTTCCACTTCCGTGACTTCCGCTACTGCGGCTACGCCGGCGCCTTCGGGCTCCCCTTCTCGCAGTACCTGATCGCCCCGGCGATCACCGTCGCCGCCCCTCGGGGGACGCTGACGCAAACCGAGGTTTTTACCCCGGAGAAAGAGAAGCTCATCAACCCCTGGACCATCGAACAGTCGGGCGACGCCTGGGTGGCCGATTTCGGGTCGGTGATCACCGGGGGCTGCACGGTTGAGTTCGATAACATGAACAACGCCGATATGATCAAAGTCGAGTACCTCAAAACCCTCGACGGCGACGTGACCCCGGATATGGTCGATTACCTGCGCTACGGCGAGGGGAACAAGACGCAGCCCTACCACCCCTGCCGACTGGACCGCCAGTTCCGCTACGTCAGGTTCTCGCCGATCAAGACCCGTCCGTACACGAAAGAATGGGGAGAAAAATCGGTGAAGGGGATCCTCGCCCAGTAACTTGGCGTGGTTCGTGACAAGTAAAAAAGCCCCCCATTTTGGGGGGCTTTTTTTGCTCATAGGAAGGTCAACCTCCTATGTGAGTTTTCCAACGATAGCGTGGCAGAGAAAACTCACAAAATCGATTGTTTGTGAGTTTTCTAATAGCAGAATAGAGCACAAAACTCACAAAGTCGACTGTTTATGCGTTTGAACAGCTGACGCACACTCACGGGCGGCTGTTTGGAGAGGAAGAGCTCTCGCGCGGCAAAAGTGGTTCATCTTCACCGCCCGAAAGGGTAGTGGCTGTTCGGTGCTGGCTGTTCTGATGTTGGCTAACGCGGGGGGACGCCGATCAAAACGGGGGCGGTGGCTGTTCGGTGTTGGTGTGTTTGAGCGTGTTGGCGGCACGGGGGCGGCCATTACGAAAATACCCCCGCCGGTGGCGGGGGTATTTTCAAACAACGATTATTGCCGGCCGGCGTATGGTTACTTCGCGTTTTTCTCCGCGAGGTACTTCGCCGCGGCTTCGCGGAACTTGCCCGCCGGTTCCCACTGGTGGGGGAAGTTCTGCAGCTGGACGGCGTAGACGGTGACCAGGCCCCCTTCGGTGACCGAGGCGTCGGTCCCCGCGGCGCCGCCGTGGCCGAATCCCTTCTCGCTGACCTCCAGGCCGAAGCCGTAGGCGTGCTCGATGTTGTCGGGGGTCTGCTTGCTCGTCATCATATCACACGCCTCCTCCGAGATGATCCGCGTTCCCTTATAAGCGCCGCGGCCGGCGAGCATCTGATAGAACTTCGTAAAATCACCGACCGTCGAGAAGAGCCCCCCTCCCCCTTCGGCGAAGCGGGTCGAGCGGTCGTTGTACGGATACCCCACAATCGGAATGTACGGAAGCTTAATACGCTGATCCGCCTGGGGATTGTAGGCGTAGCAGGCCGCCATGCGGGCGATTTGATCCTCATTCGGCCAGAAGGTGGTATCGGTCATCCCGAGCGGGTCGAAGATACGCTGCTGCATAAACCGATCGATCGGCATCCCCGCGATCCGTTCGATCACCGCCTGCGCGACGTTGATCCCGACGTTGGAGTAGGAATACCTCTCCCCGGGCTGGAAATCGAGCCCCATCATCGCGTAGGTAATCAGCGCCTTCTGCGAATCGCAGCAGCAGATATTCACCGGCGGGAAACCGAGCGGGGTCGGCGTCAAATCCCACATATCGGCCGGGGTCTTCTGCAGCGGCGAGAGGAACCGCCACCCTCCCGTATGGGTGAGGCAGTGGCGAACGGTCAGCGGGGTGTTGAGCTGCTCGACCGAGGTGATTTTAACGCGCAGTTTCGTGATCGGCTCGTCGGCTTCGTTCTTCTCGTGACGATAGACCTGCAGGTCGGCGAACTCCGGGATGTAGTCGGTGATCGGCGCGTCGATATCGAGTTTCCCCTCGTCGATGAGAATCGCCGCGCAGCAGCCGACCACCGCCTTGGTCATCGACGCCATCCAGAACATGGTGTCTTCGGTCATCGGACGCTGGTTTTCGCGGTCGGCCCAGCCGACCGCGTCGATCGCCAGAACCTCATCGGCGGTCGCCGTCGCGACGACGAACCCGGGGAAATCGCCCGATTCGACGTAAGGCGCCAGCGCCTCGGCCATCGGGGTGGCGGCGAAAAGCGGCGCGGTGAGAAGCGAAAGCGCGAAAACGCCCAAAGCAATAAATTTTTTCATGCGGTCCCTTTCTTAAAAAAAGCGGAAGGCGGAATTCAGCTCAATCGTAACCATTACGCTACAGTTATATCTTGCGCTCGGGGTAAAAACAACGGGGCAAAAACAAGAGGACGAAAAAAAAGACCGCCCGAAGGCGGTCTTAAATGGTGTGAATCACTTTTTTAAAGCCGGAATTACTCTTTAAAGATATTCCCGGGCGAGTCGCTGTCGAAGGCGTCGTCGCGGGCGATGGTGTTTTCGTCCTCGGCCGGTTCCTCTTCCTCCGGCTCGGCCGTCTCGGCCGATTCTTCCTTCTTCTTCTCGGCGAAGGTGTCGTTCCACGAGGAGAACTCGATCGGGGCGCGGCGCGTCTGGTCGAGTTCGGCCTCTTCCGCGGTCGGGGCGAGGAAGCGCTCCATCACGCTTTCGCGGGTCGCCTCTTCCGGGGCGATTTGCGGCGGTTCGGCCTGTGTCACGGCAGGTTCGGCCGGTTTCACCACAGGCGCGGCGGGGGCTTCGCTCTTGGCGGTTTTCTGAGCGGCGGCGCGCTGCGGCGCGGCGGCCGACGGGACACCGACCGACGGCACATAAGGCCGATAGTACGGCCGCTCGTCGGTCGTCTTCGAGACAGCCGGACGCAGAAGAAGGGTGACCGGATCGACCCGCTTTTGCGACGGGACGATCGGGGAGGCGAGGAACTTGCGGCCGCGGTCCCGCTTGCGGCGCAGCGAATCGATATACGGGATAGACTTACTGGGCTGGCGCAGCGACAGCGGCTCGCCGCTGCTCGGCGCCCCGTCGGCCGCCGAACGGATCTCCTGCAGGGACTCGGGAAGGAGAACCCGGAAGCGCTTGACCTTCTGCGATCGTTCGGGGAGGACAAAAACCGGGATCCCCAATTCGAGGAAGGTTCGGCAGATATGCTCGTGACAGGTGAACAGGAAGATCTGACGGCCGGCCTCGGCGAATTCCAACAGCAGCTTCGCGGCGCGGCGGGCGCGGCGGTTATCGAAGTTCACCAGCACGTCGTCGAAGACCATCGGGAGGTTGATCCCATGCTTCTCGAACGTTCCGGTCAGCGCCAGACGAATGGCGATGAACAGCTGCTCGCGCAGTCCGCGCGACAGCGACGCCACCTCCAGCGAGCGGCCGTCGTCGGTATCGACAAAGAGGGTATCTTCCCCCAGCGGGGTCCAGATTTTCACATACCGGCCGTCGGTCAGGCGGCGCAGCACCCGCGAGGCGTCGCGCAGCGTCTCGGGCTGGCGCTCTTTCTCGTACGACTTGCGGATCTCCTCCATCATCTTCCCGGCCACGGCGCGGGTGCGCCACAGCGACGCCATCCGGTTGATCCGCAGATTCAGCGAGGCCAAGTCGAACCGGGTCTTGTCCGCCTCGCGGCGCGACTCCAGGCCGGTGAGCTGCTCGATCAGCCGCCCCAAGGTCTGATCGCGTCGGGCCCGCTCGCTCTCCAGCGCGGCGATCCGATCGCGGATCTCCGCCTGACGGTCGGGGATAGCGGCGCGGGAGCCGTCCTCGACCGCCAGAAGCGGCTCGATCTCCTCCTCTTCGCAGAATCCGTCGATCAGGGCGGTGATCCGCTTTTGAACGGTGCCGAGCCGCTCGACCAAGTCGTTGTGACGCTTCCAGCGCACGGAGAGATCTTTGAGGTCGTCGAGCGACTTGGCCCCAACGATCTGAAGGAAATCGTACAACTCGCGGCGGCGGCCGCGCAGCAGGCGAAGCGCCGAGCGATAGCGTTTGCGCAGGCCCGACAGCTTGCGCCGAACCTCGGCCCTGCGCGCCAGCGCCGATTTGACCGTATCCAGCGCCGAGGCCAGTCCCGCGTGACGCGCCTCCGGCGAGGGGTCGTCGGTCGGGGTCAGCTGCGCCGAGACATAAGTGGCCGAGAGCTGATCGCTGAAGGTCCCCTGCTCGCGCAGGAGCAGATCGAGCTGGCCGCGGGCGGTATCGAGTTTGCGGCGCAGCGCGTCGGCGATATCGACGCGGTCCAGCAGCGCTTTGACCGCCGGGGGATCCATCGTCTCGGGGAGCCCCGCCCCGCGCAGCCACTGAACCCAATGCTTTTTCGCCTTGCGGGCCGACTGCTGCGCGTGCTCCAGACGCTTCTGGAGGGTCGCGGCGTGATGGCTCGTCTCGCGCCACTTCGCCTCGGTCGGAAGGAGGCGCTCGAAGACGGCCAGATCGGCCTCGGCCTTCTGCAGGCGGGTCTCGGCCGTCTGTCCGGCGGCGGGGATCTCGGCGTCGATGGCGTTGGTTTCTTCTTTCGTCTCGGCGATCTGACGGGTGACGGTCGACAGCTGCCGCTGGTTTTCGACCAGGGAGGCGTAGTTTCGCCTTTCGGTCGTCACCTTGTAGATCGCCGCGGCCGCGGCGGCCAGCAGGCCGATCACCCCGGTCGCCGGGGAAACCGACCGCGACTCGCTGAAGAAGGCCAGGAAGGCGAGGATCACCCCGACGGCGACCACCGCGGCGATCCCCAGGGTAATGATCATCGGAAGCGACTGGGTCGCCGCCAGGCGCTCGTTCTGCGCCACCAGCTCGCGGCGGATCCGGTCGAACTCGTTGAGCCGGCGGCCCAGTTCCACGCGGCGGCGCAGTTTTTTCACCTGGTTATTGGTGTTGTCCAGTGCCTCGCCGAGGTTCTTTTGCCCCCGCTGCGACAGTTCGCGGTCGAGGGTTTCGGTCAGTTCGGTCAGGCGGTTCTGAACCTCGTCGGCGAGCGACTGAACCTGACGGCCCCGCTTGTTGGCCGAGGTCATCGCGCGGGCCAGAACGCGGAAATCGTCGCTCGGCAGTTCCATCGCCTCGGAATCGGCCGAGTCGGCCGGCGCGCTCACGCCGGGGATATCGGTGCGTCCGCGGAACGAGACGATCCCCTGCCGAACCCCCTTGAGGCGGTTCTCCTCCTGCTGGAGGTCCTCTTGCAGACGGGCGATATCGCCCCGCTTTAAGGCAATCTCGGCGGCTAGGGTCTGCATCCGGGGCAGCCCCTCGCCGAGAAGCTCGATGCGGGCGGCGTTTTGATAGACCGGCTCGCTGTAGCGGATGGCGCGGTAGTTCTTCCGCTCGGCGAGATACTCGCGCTTGATCGATTGAATCTGCCCCAGCGCGTCGGCGCAGTCGCGGTCTTTTTTGCCCGCCTCATCCAGCGCCTCGTCGGTGACGGCGAGCACCACGCCGGCGTCGGAGAGCTGCTGTTTGATATCGGCGCGCTGGTCCCAAAGATCGGCGACCCCCAGCGCCAGCTCGTAGAGCCGCGCCGTTCTTCTCTGCCGATCGAGCTGGGCGTTGAGCTGGTCGACCTCGCTCTGCGTGACGTTGCGCATCTCCAGCGTCTTGACATAGTCGCTCAGCAGATGGGCGGGGGTTTGGGTCTCTTCGCTCAGGCGGGAGCGCTGGGCCAGGAGCCCTTCGAGAATCGACGGGCCGCCGTCGATATCGAGCGCCTCGTTGCGCTCATCGACGATCTGATGCAGAACCTGAATCAGCGAGACACGGTCGACCCCGACGCTGAGACGGTAGAGCATCTGCGCCGCGTCGGTCTCGTTGAGGGTCCCCAGCTTCTGCAGCTCGTCCAGCCCGATGGCGAAGACGTTATTGAACGTCGCCTCGTCGACGTTGCCGGTGATCGTCTTGACAAAGTAATCGCTCAGACGCGCCCCGTCCGGGCCGGTCACGATCAGCGACTCGGCGATCCCCATGCCGGCGATCGGGTAGAAGCGGCCGCTCCACTCGGCCAGGCCGGTGTCGGCCACAAAGCCGGCGCGCGCCTCCAGGGCGCTGCGCCGGTCGTAGACGGTCGTGTTGCGCAGCAGGTAGCGGCGGTCGATGCGATACTCGCCGAACTCGGTACGGACCGACATCGCCCCGCCGACAATCGGCTGCGGCCGGGAGTCGTCGCGGCGGATGATCTCGCCGTTTTCGCCGTCGGTTACTCCCAGCGCCATGCGGATATAGCGGGCCCGCTCTTCGGTCCCCCCGCCGTAGAGGCCGCTTCGCAGAAACTGCAAAAGCGTGGTCTTCCCCGCCTCGTTCGGGCCGTAGAAGAGATTCAGCCCGCGGGAGATCTTCGGCAGATGGAGGTCTTCCCAAACCCCAAATCGCTCGATGTCAAAAGAGGTGATTCTCATCGATGAGCATCCTTTCCGTTCGGGCAGCTTTCGATCGCCTTGTGTTCTTCGGTAAGAAGGGGCGCTCTTTTATGGACGGCGCGCGGGGCGGTCGGAAGATCTCCGGCTTCTTCGATCAAAAGCTCGCGGCCAAGCATCGCCGCGGCGCCGAGCGCCTCGTCGCGTCGGCGGGCCAGCTCGTCGCAGAGCTGGCGATAGCGCGGCGAGTTCTTTTCGGACTCGGAGACGGGACGATACAGGCGGCTCTCCTCGGGATCGATGGTCAGCAGCCGGGCCAGTTCGGCCGCCTCGGGGCGGAAGGTCCGTACCGCGCTGACATCGATCTGGGGAGCGGCGAGCGTCTCGGGCTGATTCCCATCGGCGGCGGCCGGCTCGGTTTCCGCCGCGCGGTCCTGACGCTGGCGCTGCGCCATGTGCACCGCGAGGTATTCTTTCAGTTCGTCGGGAAAATAGTCAGACAGGGGGATGTTATCGCCCGGGTTCTCTTTATAGAAGCGGATCATCCGCAGGTAGTCGCCCAAGATCGTCTGGCGCTCCCCCTCGTCCCCTTCCTCGTCGAGTGCTACCGGGTCGATCTTGGTCGACCATATCAGCGGCGCTTCGCGGCCGAAGTCGGCCCGAATGCCGCGCAGAAGCGACTGGGAAAGATTCCCGTAGCGCAGTTCGGTCGCCAGGGCCGGGGGGACCTCAAAGACCCACGAGACAAAGAGAATCTCATCTCCCATCGACTTGCGCAGCGTCGAAAGACGGGTGCGCATCGCCGAGGCGATGAACTCCTCGTCCTGCTCCTCGCGGAAGACCAGCCGCTCGGTCGCCCAGCGGACGGGGGAGGTTTTGACCGGTTTGATCACCGTGCGCCCCGTCTCGTCGACCGTCACCAGCGAGGCGCCGATGTTGTCGCCGTCTTCGGGGCAGCGGGCCAGGGTCGCCCCCGGGTTGTGAATCGTCACATGTCCCTGAACCGAGGTATCGCGGCGGTGCGTTCCCCCCAGCGCCCAGTAGTGCGGGCCGCAGGCGCGCAGGGTATCGTACGACCCGTAGTCGCGCATCATGCCGATGGTGTAGAAGCCGTCGGGGTCGGCGGCGAAATCGCCGAGCCGAAGGGCCGTGTTGTTCTTTCCGCGGCTGGTTCCCAGAATGCGGGCGACCGCGTCGGTCCCCTTGCGGTGGATCACGCCGGTCACCTCGTCTTCGGGGAAGAGGGTGACGTTATCGGGGAGGGCGAGGACCTCGGGCCACTCGCTCGGCGGGTCGGCGAAGCCGCCGATCCAGTAGACGGCTATCCCTTCGCGCCGCAGCCGCTCGAACTGATCCAGAAGAAAGACCGCCCCCCAGGGCCCCGTTTGGCGAAGGGAGAGGATGTCGCCGCAGAGGAGAACAAAATCGACTTTTTCGGTGATCGCCGTGTGAAACAGACGTTCGGCCGCCCGCTGCGGGGCGCCCAGCACCCCCTCGAGCAGGTGCTCGGGGCATTCGGCCAGACCGGTCACCGGCCGCTCGAGATGAAGGTCGGCGGCGTGCAGAAAACTAAACGGCTGGTTAGTCATGCAAAATCCATTCCCGTCTGCGGAATTCCCCGGCAAACCGTCTGTTTTTTTGGGGAACCCTCCATGATATCTGTCTCGCGTGAATACACACATACCTCGCGGATACGCGGTATCCCCGGATGAAATCCGTGTATGAATACGACGCGGCCCCGCCGGCTTTCCCACGGGCTCGAAACAGGGGAAAAAGCGCCGCGCCGAAGCTCGGCAAAAACCGCACTCTCCCCCCATTTTAACAAAAAAGAGAGCGGATAGGAAGATTACTCTATCTATATACTTTTGAAATTTTACATCTTTTTGGGGAGACCGAGAAAATCCAACGATTCGATAAACGGGGAGAGATGCGTTTTTCTGGAAAAATCCCACGAAATAAGCGGGCTTGCTTCCCCGGCGGGGAAACACTAAGATACCTCCGGCGCCCGCGCGCGCCTCCACCTATATATCTTGGGTCGAATACACTCCGGCGGCAAAAAACCGCGCGAAGAAAGGATAAGCTATGGATATGGAAAGCAGCAGACACAGCGCTTTGCGCGAAAAACGCCTGGCGGCGGCCGAATCGGCCGCGCGCCGGCGCATGGCCGAGCTCGCTGTCGGGGCGATGCGCCCCAAGGCGCGCCGGCGGTTCCCCCTTTGGCCGATTTTCCTGCTGATCCTTCTGATCTTAGCCGCCACGGAGCTTTTCGCCCAGCGGCCGAACCCCAAAGCCCCGCCGCTGCCGAACCGCCGCGCCGCGCTGAATAACCAGCAAAAGAATAAAAGGGGAGACAATAAGGTCCCGACCCCCTCGGCGCTCCCCTCCCAGCGCCTGGCGTCACAGGCGCCGAAGGTGCAAAAGGGGGCGCAGCGAAGCAGCTGCCTGCTCAAATCGGCCCGCAAAGTCGGCTCCTCCGACATCGTCGAGATCGTCCTGGAGGGGACCGGCGATATCGAGCCATCGTCGATCAACCCCGAGGCGTTCGAGGGGGGCAAGATGGAGCTGGTCGCCGGCTTCCGGTACGAGGAGCGGCTCGACCAGTTCCAGACCACCGGGGCGGGGTCGCATATTCGGGTCTTTCGCCAGTACGAGCAGGCGGGGATGAAGCGCCACTACGCCGGCCAGGTCACCCGGCCCCTTCTGGATCGTTCCCGCAAAGATATCGTCAGCCAGTTCGACGGCAAAAAGATCACGCAATACTGCCCCTACGGTCCCTTTAAGAGCGACCAGTTCCTGCTGATCGACGAGCTCCCCGCCAATACCATCCTGCTCGACCTGCTGCTTCCCAACCGCGAGGTAAAGCTCGGGGACGAGTGGACCATCTCGAACGACACGCTCTGCGCGCTTTTGGGCTGGGACGCGGTCGAAAACAATACCGTTCGTCTGGTACTGACGGCCATCATCGACGATATGGCGCAGGTCGATCTGTTTTTGGGGGACCCGGGCAAAGACGCCAACAACCAGCAGCTCCCCAGCACCCTGCAGGGAGCGTCGCTCGGTTCGTCGATTACAGCCGATATTCAGGGGAAATACCAATTCGACCTGAAGGCCCGCCGAATGACCTGGTTCGGCCTGCTCATCTCGGAGAAGCGAAGCGAAAGTCTCGCCGAACCGGGGCTCGACTGGAAGGCGTCGCTGCGGATTCGCATCGCCCCGCTGGAGAAGCCCGAAAAACTCGACGACACCGCGGCGGCCAATTTCCGCCGCGACGCCACGCCGGAATTGCTGGAGCTGTACTACAACGGTCAAAAGGGGCCGTGGAGTTTCCGCCACGCCCGCGCCTGGCGAATGATCGAGGACGGCGAGAAGTCGGCGGCCCTTTCGTTCATCTGCGGCGGAGAGGGGATCGCCCAGTGCAATATTCTTTCCAACGGAAAGATCGAACTCGATTCGCTCCCGACGATGGAGGGATATAAAGCGGAGCTTCAAAAGGGGCTCGGCGAGCGCTTCGGCCGCTTCGTCACCGAATCGGAATACACCGACGACGACGACAATAAAATCTACGCCGTCATGATCGACGGGCAGTACGAGGAGGTTCCCTTCCGGTGGATCTACTACCTGATCACCGATCCGCTCGGACACCAGGTGACCGTGATGTTCGAGATCATGGCCGAGCGGCTGGACGACTTCGGCGACTCGGGGCGGGAGATCGTCGATACGTTTAAGATGCTCTTCCCCGACGAGCCCGAAACACTCAAGCAGGACGGCGGCCTGGAGAAACTGGTCAGCGACAAGGCCGGTGCCGACGGTGCCGACGCCGACGCAATTAAAGTCACCGTTCTGGGGGAGGATCAGCCGGAGGAAAAACAGGAAGAGCCGCCGGCCGAACAATCAGCCGAACCCCAGCCGGAAACACCGGCCGAAACACCCGCCGAAACACAGGCGCCGCCGGCCGAGCCGCAGGAACTGCCGGTTGAACCACAGGAACTGCCGGCCGAGCCGCAGGAGCTGCCGGCCGAGCCGCAGGAGCTGCCGGCCGAAAACCAGCAGCCGCAGCCGGAAACGACCGACCAGCGTCCCCCGGTCCCCGACGGTGAGAACTAAAAAAACTGAAATAAGGAACATGAGGGTACCCATTTTCTGGGTGCTCTCAGATTTTGAGGCTTAGCGAACCCTCTAGGGCATTCGGACACATTCCTCGGTTATAAATGGCTTGATGTCCGCAATAACATCGGTAGGGAACCCCGGGCCACGAACAAATTCACCATTTCTTTCCTTCTGACTTGCTTCGTGGTTCAGATTCAGAAGAAACTGAAGGGGGTCACTGTTTTTCTTCATACCGTAAGCGGCTTGAACAGCTTTATCTAATTGATCTTGAATCTTCGAAACTTCGTTATTGGGCGTTTGCTCCATCATACGGTAAAGATCACGCAAGGATAATTTATGCTCTTTCATTACCTCACGTCTTGTTTGGACCAGGGAACGTGCAAGAGTCGCGATTTGCTCAATGTTCTCACTCGATGGATTTTGCGGCCATGTAAACGTGTCAAAAACTGTATTCGACGTATAACGGGGTCTGTTTTCCAATGTGGAACATCGGGCCTTAAACCAAATAAAATGAATGGTCGATTGGAGAATTCCAAATGAATAGTTATCGGCCATTGGGAACACTTGTAGTGCTGCGTTGGGGTGGATTTTGGATGAAATAAATTCAAATATTGGACGTTTTGTGACACAGGAACAGACGATGTATCGAGGCAGTGTTTCAATAATATCCATTAATTCCCCTCTGGCCCGAAATAACTTCCACCAGGTCTTAAATGCGTTCTGGTGATCGCAAGCGGGGCGAGCATGACTATTCGCTGCCAAAAGTTTATCATTGCTATTTTTTTCGTCTTCCGCTTTCTGTTTTAGGTCGCTATATACCTTTTTCTCAATAATGTCATATAGTGTTTTATACCTACGCGCCCCAAATACATCTTGTTTTCTAAAATCAATAACGTAGCGTTGTGGAAGTGAAGATCCAGATAACAGTTCATTACCAATTAAAAACGGAAAAAGGCATTCACTATATTCCGGGCATTCAATAAGGAGTTGGCGCGCCTCGTTTTTGGAGACAAGAAACCCTTTATGTCTATGGGTTTGACCTTGATAGCAACACCGGGAGTTCTTATTCACTGATAAGGGGAGGGCAGAGGTGACATCTACGCTCGGAGAGAGCGAGGAAGGGATATTCGGAAGATGATAATATTCGAAGGGTGAGTTGATATTGTCGCCTTTCTGCATAGCAAGAGTTTTTTCCGAAGAATCGTCTCCTTTCAACCAATTGACGATCGAAACGGAAACAACCGCTTCACCTCGCCATTTTTGAGAGGAGACTGCATCTGTAATGGTTCCGTTATTTTGAACAATAAAATCCAAGCCTCCTTCCCTGGAATAATTCTGCCTTATCGTATTGGTTCCGACTAACCCGGCCCTCTGCCCAGGTTTCATTAACTGATGGGCTTTACGGAACCAATATACACAAAAATCTGCACGCCCGGGGATTCCGGGAACGGCACGTCGAATCTTATCTACATAGACCTTTCCAAATTCCTCTATCATCTTATTCTTCGACTGAAACGGAGGATTGCCTATTACACAGTCGAAGTCCGGCCAGGGCTCTAAAAGGGCATCTTGACAGAGAATGTTCTCGTCCAGGTTATCAAGAGGAAGTGTTTCATCGAAATCGAAAGACATGTTCGCATTAGGCAACGATTGTATCCATTGATTCCAGCGCAGGGAGTCGAGTTCTTTCGCGATCATCATCGTAACTTTTGTCAATTCAGCTGCCATCGGCAGAATATCGATTCCATAAAACTGTCGAGTGGATATTCTGGACTTTATATTCCGTATAATTCTCGTGTTATTATTCGCACACTCTATTAGTTTCTCTATTAAGACCATCTCCAGTTCTTTAAGCGCCTGAAAGGCCATAAAGAGGAAGTTTCCACAACCACAGGCAGGGTCTAATACACGGAATTTCGAAAGGTCTTCCCAGACTTGATTCAGTTTTTGAATAGTATCTGCCGCTTCGATTCGTTTGGTCCACGGCTGAACTATCGTTGGGTGAATAATTTTGTTAATGTCTTCGACGTGTGTAAAATGTGCCCCATATTCATGACGATCCTTCGCATTCATCGTCCCCTCAAAAAGACCTCCGAAGATAGACGGGTTAACATCCCGCCAGTCAAGCTCGGCGGCTTCGCAAAGCATCTTAATAGAGGCAGCGTCTAATTCAAGCGGGTCAACCTGATCGAATAAACCTCCGTTAAAATAACGAACATTCTTGTATCGTCCACCACTTGCCGGATTTTTTGAAGCCATTTGACGGAATAGTCCGCCAATCAGGTCATAACTGTCTTGAGGCCTTTTGATGCATTCCTTAAGAATTCCGATAAAAAAATCCTTCGGCAAAAGACCAATATCTTCTGAGAATAAGGCGACAACAGATTGTAAAATAAACCGACGGACTATTTCGCGATCATATTTTTTATCATAGACGAGATGTTTAAAGAGTTCTCCGATCTGTCGCGCCGCGTTTTCTGATATTTCCTGTGTGTTGCATTTGAAAATCGGCTCGACCTCTTCCGGAAGCAGGAAGTTCAGTGCCGTCCATCGGGAAGGAAGCTCATCAATGGTTAATTCGTCAACCTTTAACAGATAATCATAGATAATGAATCGATCGAAGTTGCAAAGGATAATATATCGCGGTTTCTGTGCCCCGGGACCGATTACAATTTGCGGATTCATCTCTGACCAATAATTTCTGGCCTGTGGAAAATGTTTTTCCAAATCCTTTTCTTTCCTTTTCTTCATTTCGATAAGGACCCCGGCTCGGCCAATCGGCGCCCAAATTCCGTCGAGAAACTTCGTGCTCTTTTCTATTTTGACACGACCCTCAAATTGCCCTCCTGCCTCAATGAACCCCGGGTGGCCAAATAATTGAAAGAGGCGAATACAAAATGTCTGCGCCTCCCCTTTTTCATCCCCCTTCAGCGTATTCTGAACAAAACTGACAAATTCAGCAATCTTTTGGTTATCCATAATAGGTATTCCTCTTGAAATCTCTCAACATGGCCTTCCGCCGTTTAAGTGAAAAAACGAGGACATTAATCCTCTATTATCTCACCCAACGGGAAAAATAATCCCACAGAAAGGCAATCTGCCCCATGTCACCATTGTATGGGATACAACCGCCCGTGTCTACAGTAACGAAGAAAAAGCGGGGCAGCGGAGGAAAAAGCGCGGTTTGGCCGGGGCCCCTTCCCCCTCGATTTCGGCTCCATACAAAAAAACTCCCCTTTGGGGGGAGTTTTAACACTTGTGTTTTTTTTCACTACGCCCAGAGGGAGTCGAACCCCCAACCCTCGGTTCCGAAGACCGATGCTCTATCCAATTGAGCTATGGGCGCGAAGTGCCCGCGGGGAACCGCGCGACACAGGTTATTCTACACCGAAACGGCGATCGATTCAAGGATGACCCCCATCGGCGCGCAAGCGCGCCGGGGGCTAAAACTCCCCTTCCTCCATCGGGCCGATCGCGACGGTGAGCGGATCGGTGATCGGGCAGCGCTCAAGAACGGCGTTGACCGACTCGACGCTCATCGAGCGGACCCGGTTCATCTCGTCCTCGATCGAGAAATAACGCCCGGTCTGCGCCCACTCCGCGCCGACGGCGAACAGCCGCCTGCCGGCTCGTTCGCTGACGCGGGCCATACGCGAGAGGATCTTGTTCTTTGAGCGCTCCAGTTCCTCGGCGGTGATCCCCGCGTTCTGCGCCTCGGCGAGGACCCGGTTCATTACCGCGGCGTTTTCCACCGCCTTCTCGGGCGCGCAGCACAGCGAGGCGATGAACAGCCCGGCGTCGAGGTACTCGGCGTACGAAAACGACGCCGAGTCGGCCCGGCCGCTGTCGACAAGTTCCCAGAAGAGGCGGCTGCCGATATCGTCGCCGACGATAATGGCCAGGACCGCCGCCTCGTGCCGGATGTCGTCGCAGGCGGCCGGGGCGTCGTAGATCTGGAAGATATACTCCTGCTGAGAGGCGGGGCGGTGATAGATGGTTCGGCCCCGCTTCCCCTTCGGGCGAAAACTCTCGCGCGTCGGGTTCGATGGCTTCCAGCCGGCGGTCCGCTGCTCGATGTCGCGGACGAACCGGTCGAAATCGACCTTTCCGCAGGCGGCCGCGACGATATTGTCCGGGGCGTAGCGCCGATCAAAGTAGCCGCGCATCTGCCCGACCGTCAGCGCCGAAATCGTTTGGCTGGTCCCCAGAACGCTCTTGGCCAGGGGATGGCCGGCGAAGAACAGCTCGCGGTACTTCTCGTCGACGCCGAAGGGGGGGAGATCCTCGTACATTTTGATCTCCTCCAAAATCACCTTCTTCTCGGTATCGAAATCACTTTCGCGAAGCGACGGGCGAAGCATATCGGTCAGAAGATCGACCATTCGCGTCTGAAGCTCCGGAAGGACAACGGCGTAGTAGATCGTCATCTCCTCGCCGGTGCACGCGTTGGAAACCCCTCCCATCTCGTCGAGCTGGCGGTTCACCTCCTCGGCGCTTCGGGTAGGAGTCCCCTTAAAAAGCATATGCTCCAGAAAATGGCTCACCCCCGAAACCTCGGCGGTCTCGTCGCGCGAGCCGGTGCGTACAAAAAAACCGATCGCCGCCGTCCAGGCGGCGGGGTTGATCTCGGCGATGACTTCAAGGCCGTTGGCCAGTGTCGTCCGTTTGAATTCCATGGTCTTGAACCTTTTTCGCGGCCGTAAGCTCGTTTTTGCGCGCCGCCCCCCCGCGGGCGGTCCTTTCGCCCTAGATGATAACCGAGCCGCGGGGTTCGGGCAAGAAGTGTTCCTGTTGTGACGATTGCAGCGGCCCTGCCCTTTCAAACGGGGAAGTTTCGGCAAAATTTTTCTTTCGCGGAAAGTTTTTCGGCGCCTCCGGCGGAAAACGGATTCTAGACTTCTTCAGAATCGAACGGTAAAAAAACAAACCGAAACAAAAACCGCGCTTAACAAAGCTGTCGGGGCCGCGAAAAAAACGAAACGCCAAACGCGGCCCGGCGGCGCGCGTGAAAACCATTTTTGATAACCGAAAGGACGTTGCCCCTATGAATACCGCGAAAATGAAAGAGTTGGTTCAAAAAGCGATCGCCAAGACCGAGGTGGCCAGAGACGAAGCGGTGAAGTTCGCCAAAAAGATCGGCCCGGCGGCGCTGGTCCTCCTGAAGGCGGCGAAGTTCGGCGCCCTGATCACCCTCTTCGGCGCCGCCTGGTGCCTCTGCCGCCTGGTCTTCCTCTTCCAGAGCTGGACCGAAAGGATCCGCCTGCGCGAACGGGCCTGCGCGGGGTTCGAGGCGATGCTGCGAAAGATGCGCGAGGGCATATCGAAGATCGAGGAGCTCTTCGGCCGCGACTGGAAACAGATTTTTACGGTCTCGAACATCGAGTCGTGAGCCACGGGGAACGGATACTCATCCGAAGTCGACAACGGCCGTTGGTTTTTGTATGAGGCATAACATGCCGAACGGCTGCCCTTGAGGGCCGAGGGCATACCACCCGCCGGCGCTGCCGGCTATGAGTCCCAACGGGACGAACGGCTGCCCTTGAAATTTTTTAAGGGAATAATGCCCGCCGCGGCTCGCGGCCGCTGCCGGCTTGCGCCGGGGAAACTCGAATTTTATAATCGACGGCTGAGGGAATGCGTTTCCCTCGGCCGTCGTTTTTTTTTGTCCCCCGCCGCTGTATGAGGTCCCGCGATGCGCTGTTTCCGAGCCCTTGCTTTTGTCCCGCTTCTGCTGTTCGCCTGCTGCCTGCCGGCCGTCGAGTTCACCCTTCCCCCGGTGAGTGAAGACAGGCCCGCCGAGAAAGTCGACTACTTCCCCAATCGAACCTCGCTGTTCGTCTGGCGCAACTGGAATATCGTCCCGCTGGAAAAAATGGCCGCCCTTCTGCAAACCTCGCCCGAGAAGGTATCGGCGATGGCCCAGCGCCTGGGGCTGGAGCCGTACCGGGAGCCGACCTTTAATCCCGAACGGCTCTATATCACCGTCGTGCGCCGCAACTGGCATATCCTCCCCTACGACCAGATCTGTTTTCTGATCGATAAGACCGCCTCGCAGTTCGCCAACTCGATCATCGAGGACGACTTCCTCTGGGTCAAACTCGGGAGCTTAAAGCCGGCGTGCGAGCCGCTTACCTACGAGGAGCCGACCGAGCGGCAGTGGGAGCGGATCGACCAGATCGGCGCCCTGGTCCGCGCCGAGCGGCCGGTGTTCGACGGCCGGCCGTCTCAGCGGCTCGACTTTATCGACGAGCTTAAAGCCCCCCTTCCCCAGGACGAAATCGTTCCGCGGGCCGACAGCCGGTTCGAGTTCCGCTTCGTCTCGTCGTACTTCGCCCTGTTCGGCGACCCGCTGGCGACCGATACCGACGAAATCTATCCCGAGGGGCTTCTTCAGCGCCTGGCCAACGTCGGGGTCAACGGGGTCTGGCTCCATGTCGTTCTGCGCGATATCGCGCCGGGGAACGACGACTTCCCCGAATTCGGCGTCGGCTATGAGAAACGCCAAGAGAACCTCCGCCGCCTGGTCGAGCGGGCGAAGAAGTACGGGATCTCGGTCTACCTCTATATGAACGAGCCGCGCGCGATGCAGGAGGCGTTCTTCGAGCATCGGCAGGAGATGGCGGGGGTCACCGGCGGGCAGCGGCTGCGGGCCATCTGCACCTCGACCCCGCAGATCAAAAAGTGGATCGGCGACGCGCTGGCCAATCTCTTTACGAACGTCCCCGGCTTAGGAGGGGTCTTTACGATCACCGCCTCCGAGAACCTCACCACCTGCGCCTCGCACGGCGGCCAGGCCGCCTGCCCCCGCTGCTCGAAACGAACCCACGCCGAAATCATCGCCGAAATCAATTCGGTGATCGCCGAGGGGGTCCATCGCGCCGCGCCCGAGGCGAAGGTGATCGCCTGGGACTGGGGCTGGACCGACGGCCCGGATATTATCAAACTGCTGCCGGAGGATATCTGGCTTCAGTCGGTAAGCGAATGGTCGCTGGAGCTTAACCGCGGCGGCGTTCGGGAGATCGTAGGGGAATACTCCATCTCGGCCGTCGGCCCCGGCCCCCGCGCGCTAAACCATTGGGAATGCGCGAAGCGGCGGGGGCTGAGGACCTCGGCGAAGGTGCAGTTCGGCACGACCTGGGAGTGCGGCAGCGTCCCCTATATCCCCGCGATGGATCTGGTGGCGCGGCATTGCCATAACCTCGCCGAAACGGGGGTCGAGGGGATGATGATGTGCTGGTCGCTCGGCGGTTATCCCTCGCCGAACCTCGAAATCGCGCAGCAGTTCAGCGGCACCGAAATCCCGAGCGTCGACGAGGTGCTCGATACCCTGGCGAAAAAGCGCTACGGCGAGGGGGCTCCCTTGGCCCGCCGGGGCTGGACGATGCTCTCCGAGGCGTTCCAGCAGTTCCCCTACGACTGCCAGACCATCTACGTGGCGCCGGTCCACGTCGGTCCGGCGAACCCGCTGCGCCTAACGCCGTCCGGCTTCGGCGCGACGATGGTCGGGATCCCCTTCGACGATCTCAACGCCTGGCGCGGACCCTATCCGCCCGAGGTCTTTATCGATCAGCTGGAAAAGACCGCCGCGGGGTTCGCCCCCGCGATTGAACTGCTCAAACAGGCGCGCGCCTTCGCGCCGGAGGAAACGCGCAAGAGTGTCGATGAGGAGATTCGATACGCCGATAACGTGCGGATCAATTACCTTTCCGCGGCGCAGCAGGCGCGGTTCGTTCTGGCCCGCGACGAGTACCTCGGTTCGACCGATCCCCAGCGCCGGGCGGCCCTGGCCGAGACGATGCGCGAAATGGCCCGCCGCGAGACGGCCCTGGCCAAAGAGCTCTACCTCCTGACGCTCGAGGACTCGAAAATCGGCTTCGAGTCGACGAACCAGTACTACTATCTTCCGAATGACCTGATCGAAAAGATCATCTGCGACCAGTGGGTGATTGATACTCTGGCGCAGGAGTGACGCCGCGAGCCGCGGCGGGCGGTATGCCCTTGAAAAATGCCGGGGCAGCCGGCGCGGCACGTTGTGCCTCAGATAATTCGGGGGCGGCTGCCCCCCGTTCCCCCGCTTGCCCCCCCTCCCCCCGAAGGGGGGCGATCACCGCTGGGCTTGACCGGGAAGCAGTGTTAGTTACCCCCCCAAGCCCCCCATTACGGGGGGGGTGTGCAGTGCTTGTCACCCCTCCCATCCCCCCCTTAGGGGGGGCGTATTCCCCCTGGCGGTTCTAGGGGCGCTGGCTGTTCGGTGTTGGTGTGTTTTGGCGTGTTGGCTGTTCTGCTGTTGGCTGACGAGGGTGTGGCGCCGATGTGACCGAGGGCGCTGGGTTTACGGGGGCGGCTGCCCCCCGTTCCCCCGCTTGCCCCCCCTCCCCCCGAAGGGGGGCGATCACCACTGGGCTTGACCGGGAAGCAGCGTTAGTTACCCCCCCAAGCCCCCCCACTATGGGGGGGTGTGCGGCATTAGTCACCCCCCCCCGGCCCCCCCTTAGGGGGGCGATTGCAGTGTTAGCTGGTGACATCCTGCAAGTAGGGTGCGGGCTTGGTAATATGACCGTTAAACGGCGTAGGATGATGAGTCGGCTATTTGAGATCGCCAGCAGATGTCACAAGGGGGGGCGGCCTGGTTCACGGAATTCTCGCTTCGAGAATTTCGTGAACCAGTTCCTCGGGCGTCTTGTCGTCGGTGGCCAGCGTCAGGTCGGCCAGCTCGTTGTAGTACCCCCGGCGGCGATCCAGCATCGCGCGGATCTCCTCTTCGGGGGGAAGCGCCGTTAAGGCCGGGCGGGTCTGGTCGTTTCGGGCGTCGGCCGTCATTCGGCGGAGGATCGTCCGCGGCTCGGCCGTCAGCAGGACGCTCAGCGCGCCGGAGGCGCGGATCGCGCGGCGGTTCTCCTCCCGCGCGGGGATCCCGCCCCCGGTCGCCAGAACACAGCCGCCCGGGCGCCGCAGCAGACGGATCAGAACCTCGGTCTCTTTGCGCCGAAAGTACTCCTCGCCGCTGTCGGCGAAGATTTCCGCGATCGTCCTCCCCTCCTCGGCGGCGATCACCTCGTCGGTATCGAACATCTCCAGTCCCAGCGCCCGGGAGAGCAGACGCGCCACGGTCGTCTTGCCGCAGGCGCGGTAGCCGATCAGGCAGTATCGGCGGGGATTGCTTTCCATCATGTGTTCTTTCCCGTTTCTTCTACAGCGCGCCGGCCGGTTCCCCGCCGACCGAGGCCGCCTCGGCTTTGCGGTACCCTAAGGAGCGAACCACCTCGAGGATCTCGCCGCAGGTCGGAAACTTGCGGCCGGTCTGGTGTTTGTACTGCTCCAGCGCGTTCATGAACTCGACCTCATCGCAGGAATAGTCCCGCTCGCAGGTGGTCGGATCGACCCGGCGGCGCCGGCCGCCGAATGAGGTTTTCTTTTTCGTTTTGCTGTCTTTCGCGCCGTTGTTTTCCATTGTATTCTCCCCGCGTCAAAAAAGCTAATAATGCCAATCAATTCCGGGCCGCTGATCGGTCCCGGTTCCCCTCCCCCGATAAGCGTTGTATCGGCCCGGACGCTAAAGTATACAAGATAAATAATCCGCGCAGAGAAAAAAAGATAAAAAACCTTCAAAAACTTTACCGAAGACAGCGGTTTTAACGATTGCGCCGGCAAGCAAACCGCCGGCCCTTAAGTTACCGGCTCGACAGTTTCCGGGCGTGACTTTTGCGGGACCACTGCTCGAAGTGCGCCTTGTAGGCGCGCTTGTAGTCGGGCATCTCCTCTTTGAGCAGCGCCGTCATCGGGGTGCTCTTTTGAATTTCGGCGGCTCGGGCCGCCGTCATCCCGACACGGTTCTCGGGCCGCAGCGAATAGAGATACCGCCCCAGCAGCCGCTGGGTCTGGGGAGAGTAGTGAATCAAAAAGTGGGTCCACGCCCAGGCGTCGCGATACTGATCGGGGCCGATCTGCTCCATCTTCGTCATCTTTTCCAAGCGGGCCAGCGACGGGATCGGGACCAGCAGCGCCGAGGCGCGGTCGGCCACCGGGTCGAGGAACGGGTTCTCCGTCGCCCGGTCCCCGCGGGGGGTCTCGAAGTACTTGGCGAGTCCCTCGTCGAGCCAGATCGGAACGTACCGCAGCGACGCGTTGAGGATAGCGTGCGTCATCTCGTGCCGCAGATTGACGATCAGCCGCTCGTCGACCTGAAGGAACAGAATCCCCGGCCCCCGGTCTTTGATGTACAGGGCCGGCCGATTGGTCGGCGCCTGGGGAAAGACCTCGCGCAGGAAGGCGGCGTACGACTCGCGGCGGGCGAACAGGCACAGGCCGATCTTCTCGTTCGGGCGCGGGACCCCAAGATAGTCGATCAGGTCGGTCTGAAGGTCGAGGATCTCGGTCTCGAACGCCTCGATGTTCGAGACGGGGAAATCGGACTCGCAGACCACCACCCCGAACCGCTGGCAGTAGGCCAATCGGTCGGGGAACGACGGGGCGAACCGGGGATCGGCCGCCGGGGGGGTATCGCTCCGGGGGGCCGCCGGGGCGGTCGCCTCGGCGGGACCGGGAAGCGCGGCGGGGACAGCCCCCATAGCGGGCGCAGTGACACTCGCCGTTTCGGGCACGGCGGCACTCCCGTGCGCGGACGCGGCGACGGTCCCGGGCGGGACGAACCGGGCAGCGCGCGCGGGGAGCTCGGCCAACGCGCTTGGAAACAAACAGCCCGCGCCGAGCCACACCGCGGCCGTCAGACACCAAAGCGCGGCGGCGCTTCGGCGCAGGAGGGGGGTTGGCGGATCATTTCGATCGGCGCGCATGGTTTACTGTTTGTTCTTAGTTGTTTTGTTCGGTGCCGTTGGTTCGTCGCCTGACGGGGGATGACGCTCAGGAAAAAACCGGCGGCGTTTTAGTATCGATGGATCCGCCGCAGGATGATGTAGCCGACGATCCCCAAAAACACGTTTCCCCCCCAGCAGGCGGCCGCCGGGAGCGTCCCCTCTTTGGCACCGTTGAGCCCCGCCATAAACAGCGGGTAGTAGGTGAGCAATATGGGGAGGAAACAGGCGAAGAAGCAGATGAACGGCTCCGATCGGTTCAGCCAGATCGCCACGGGAATCCCCACCCAGGCGAAGAAGAAGCAGGAAAAACCGGAGGAAAAACGGCGGGGCCGTCCCAGTTCACAGCGGATAATGCGCCTGTCGAGCTGATATTCCAGATCGCGAAGCTCCACCCAGCGGCTGCTTCCGGCGACCTGCGGGTCGCCGGCGGCAAGCGAAAAGATGACCTCCGCCGCCAGCTTTCGGCGGGCGCTTTCCTTTTCGGCCTTGATCGCGCGCACCACGTTGGGGATCTGCGCCAGCGACGGGTCCCCCTCGTCGACACTCACGCCGAAATAATCCAGCGGAAGGTCGAAGGTCAGCGGCTGCGGAAACAGCCCGAGCCCCTTGGCGTTTTTGTAGATCCCATTGGTCATCTGTATCCGGATCACAGGCGCTTCCTGATCGTGGAGAACCGTCAGGCGGCCGAATTCGGCCGAACCGTCGCCGGGAAACGCTTTCCCGGAAAAGGCGGGCTGAACCAGCGTCCCGTCGGGCATCACCCCCGAGACCGTAATGGTGATATTTCCATCCGGATCGGAAAAACGGCCGTCCGCGGCGAGCTTGCCGAGCAGCATCGCCTCGGACCCACTGACGATCGCTTCGGACATCTTGGTGTATCCCCAGGAGTAGGCGACATCGTTCACCCAGACGGCGAAGATGCTGACGATCAGCGCGAAGATCCAGGTCGGGTAAAAGAGTTTCCAGGGGGAAACCCCCATCGCCTTTAAGGCGATCAGCTCGTTCGATCCGGCCAGTTTACCGAAGGTCAGCGAGACCGCCATGAGAATCGACACCGGAAGGGCGACCATTCCGACCTGCGGGAGGATATAGGGGGTCAGCCGCGCCGAGGCGTACAGGGGCAGCCCATCGGTGATCGTCGCCTTCGAAATGACGCCGGCCACACCGAGCCCCAAAAACGTCAGCAGCGTCGCGACGAAATAAAACAGTACCTGCCCGAGGATATACCGCGTGATGATCTTCATGGTGCCGCAGTATTCCTTTTTTCGGGGAGAGTGTCAAGCCAAAAAGAGGGTATCAGGGCAAAAAGGGAGCGTCAAGTCAAAAAGAATATCGTCCGGGCGAAAGGCTATGGGACGCGGCGGTTTTCTACAAAGGCGCCTTGGCGCTTTCCCCCGGGATCTCACGGACGTACCGCGGGACCAGATAACCGGGAAGAAGGGCGCGAAGCTCTTCGACGATCCGGCGCCCCTCGGCCGGGTCGACCTCGAAATGGGCCGCCCCGTCGACGCGGTCGAGCTGGTGGAGGTAATAGGGGAGAACCCCATACGAGAAAAGCCGCTCGTATAGGTCGGCCAAGACCCGGGAGCTGTCGTTGACCCCGCGCAGCAGAACCGTCTGAACAAAAAGATGCACCCCCAGCGACCGAAGCGTCCGCAGGCACCGAAGGGCCTCGTCGGTGAGCTCGCCGGGGTGATTGATATGAAAGACAAAGACCCGCTGCTTCCCCCGCCAGAGGTCGGGGGACCAGAGGGAAAAGAACGCCTCGTCGGCCTCGTTCGGGAGGAGAATCGCCCGGCGCGTGTGAACGCGAACCCTATTCACATAGGGGAGCCCTTTGATATAATAAAGAAGTGCCTTCAGCCAACCCGGCTCAAGCCCTAAGGGGTCCCCTCCGCTTAAGATGATTTCGCTCACCGACCGGTCGTTTTTGACCGCCCAGAGCGCCTCTTTGACGGCGGCGAGTGACTTCGGCGCCTCGCCGCGGTAGTGCCGCCGAAAACAAAAACGGCAGTTGGCCGCGCACGCTCCGGGGCAGACCACCAGCGCTCGGCCGGCGTATTTGCGCAGCACGGCGGGGGTATTTTCCCCCCGTTCGCCGAGCGGATCTTGCGAGAACCCCTCGGCCGGCAGGCATTCCTCGGCGCGGGGAAGGAACTGCCGCAAAATCGGGTCGTCCGGGTCGCTTGGGGCGATCCGCGCCAAAAGCGCCTCGGGGATCGCCAGCGGGTACCGCGCCGCGGCCTCGTCGCTGGCCGCCTCCCTCGGCAAGGCAAGCCGCCGGGTCAGCTCCCGGCAGTCGGTAATCACCCTCACCGCGGGGCGCGCGGCGGGTGTTTCCGTCGGCTCTTCGGCGCCGGTGGGTATCGCGGGTCTGCCGGGTATCACGGGTTTGCCGGGTATCATGGCTTTCGGCTCTGACAAACAAGGCCAGCGAACGGCCGTTTCGGCCAACAAACGGCCATTTGGCCGATCGCGTTAAGGCCAATATCGGGATTTCAATCGGAATTTTACAACCGCTTCCAAAACAAAAACCACCCGGTGACGGGTGGTGGGGAGAAAGTTCACGTGTCATCTTACAACACCAGTGATTTTCGTAAAGGACTGAAGGTTCAAATCGACGGCGACCCGTTCATCATGACCGAGTGCAACTTCGTCAAGCCGGGGAAGGGTCAGGCGCTGTACAAGTGCAAGCTCCGCAACCTGGTCCGCGGGACGATGCTCGACCGAACCTACAAAAGCGGCGATGAGCTTGAGGCGGCCGATATTCACGAGACCGACACCACCTTCCTCTACGAGCAGGCCGGAACCTGGATCTTCATGGAATCGGCGACCTTCGAGCAGTACGAGCTCTCGACCGAGCAGGTGGCCGACGCGGCCAAGTATCTCCTCCCCGATATGCCGTGCAAAATGATGCTCTTCAACAACAACCCGATCGGGATCACCCCGCCGAACCACGTGGTCCTCAAGGTCGAGTACACCGAACCGGCGGTCCGCGGCAATACCGCGACCAACGTCACCAAGCCGGCCCGCCTGGAGACCGGCGCCGAGATCATCGTCCCGAACTTCATCGAAGTCGGCGAGGTCATCAAGGTCGACACCCGTACCAACGAATATATCGAGCGCGTTAAGTAACAGCCGCCGGCGTGTTAAGTGACGGCCGCCCATGAAGGGCGCGCCGCAAAATAGAAAAAATTGGTGACAAGCGTGAAAAATACATGGAGCAAAGAACACGAGGGTATTTCGGTTCTCGACTGTACCATCCGTGACGGCGGTCTGGTCAACGACCATCTCTTCGGCGACAACTTCGTCCGCGCGGTCTACAACTGCTGCGTCGCGGCCGGGGTCGACTACATGGAGATCGGCTACAAAAACGCCCCGGAATTTTTCTCCCCCGAGAAGTGCGGCCCGTGGCGTTTCTGCCGTGAGGAAGATATCCGCCGGATCGTCGGCGACAACAAAACCAACCTCAAGCTCTCGTGCATGATCGACGCGGGAAAGTCGAACATCTTCCGTGATCTTCTCCCCAAGAAAGACAGCGTCGTCGACGTGGCCCGCATCGCGTTCTACGCCCACCAGACCGACGAGGCGATGGATATGATCGCCGACGCCTACGAGAAGGGATACGACGTCTGGGCCAATATGATGGCGGTCACCGATCTGTCCGACCGGGTCATCGACGACGCGCTCGAGGCGATGGTCGGGACGAAGTCTTCCACTATCACCATCGTCGACAGCTTCGGTTCCCTGGTCCCCGAGCAGACCGAGTACCTCACCAAGAAGTACGTCAACGCCGCCCGCGCCACCGGCAAGACGGTGGCGATCCACGCGCACAACAACCAGCAGCTGGCCTTCGCCAACTCGATCGAGTCGATCAAGGCCGGCGCCGCCAAGGTCGACGTCACCATCGGCGGTCTGGGGCGCGCCGCGGGGAACTGTCCGATGGAGCTGTTCCTCGGCTTTTTGAACAACCCGAAGTACAAGCTGCGTCCGGTCTACCAGTGTCTGGAAGAACAGTTCATTCCGCTGGCTCAGCAGATCGAGTGGGGCCCCTTCCCCGAATACATCATCACCGGTCAGTTCAATCAACACCCCCGCGCGGGGATCGCCGCGCGCGAATCGGCGATGCGCAACAAGTTCTCCGCCTTCTACGATTCACTGGCCGGCGGCGACGGCAAGTAGACCGCTAGAGAAAAATTTTTCCGAACCCCGCCCCCAGACGGCGCGTTCGGAGGCCGGGAAAAAGCGCCCCCGCCCTTTTTCCCGGCCGTTTTTTTTTATCGAGAAAAACCTTTCCCCTTCCCCCAAAAAGCGCGAAGCACGTACGATGAGCGAAAACAGCGATAAGACAAGCAGCGGCAAGGCGGCCGTCAGGCGGATCGAGCCGAGAACCCTCAAGGGGTTCCGCGACTTCACCCCCGATATGATGATCCCCCGCGAAATCCTGATCGACCGGGTCAAGCGGGTCTACCGCGGTTACGGATTCTCGCCGATCGACACGCCGGTGCTGGAATACCTCGAAATCCTCACCGGCAAGGGGAGCGACGAGACCGACAAGCAGCTGTATCGCTTCACCGACTCGGGGGGGCGCCAGGTCGGGATGCGGTTCGACCTGACCGTCCCGTTCGCCCGCTTCTCGGCGCAGCATATCGGCCGGCTCGGGACGCCATTTAAACGGTACCATATCGCGAAGGTGTGGCGCGGCGAGAACACCCAGGCGGGCCGCTACCGCGAGTTTATGCAGTGCGATTTCGACACCATCGGAACGACCAGCGTTCTGTCCGACGCCGAGACGGCCCTGGTGATCAACGATATCCTCCAGCAGGTGAATTTAAAGGGCGACGAGCCGTTCACCGACTTCACCGTTCACCTCAACAGCCGGAAGATCCTCACCGGGCTTCTGGAGAAGATCGGCCTGGCCGACAAGACGATCCCGGTCCTTCGGGCCCTCGACAAATTGGCGAAAATCGGCCCCGAGAAGGTCGCCGAAGAGATGATCACTCAAGGGGGTGCCACCGAAGCCCAAGCCGCCTCGATCCTGGAACTGGCGTCGATTTCCGAGGGGACTTCCGCCGAAAAGCTCGCGGCGCTCGAAAAGCTCCTCGCCGGGAACGATCGCGGCCTGGAGGGGGTGCAGGATCTAAAAACCATCTTCCAGGTCGCCGAGGCCAGCGGCGTTCCCGAGGGGCGCTTCACCGTCGATGTCACCATCGCCCGGGGGCTGGACTACTACACCGGGACGGTCTTCGAGACCTTCCTCAACAAGCTCCCGCAGCTCGGCTCGGTCGCCAGCGGCGGCCGCTACGACAATCTGGCGGAACTTTATACCAGCGAAAAACTCCCCGGGGTCGGCGCCTCGCTGGGGCTCGACCGTCTCTTCGCCGGCCTGGAAGAGCTGGCGATGCTCCCCGAGACGTTCTCTCCGGTAAAAGTTTTTATCCCGCTGTTCGACCCGGCGCTGGCGGCCGACTACTTCGCGATCGCCGCCGAACTGCGCAAAGCGGGCATCGGCGCGGAACTCTACCCGGAGCCGAAGAAACTCGGCGCCCAGCTGAAGTACGCCGACCGGCGCGGTTTTACCGCCGCGCTGATCTGCGGCGAAGACGAGAAGGCCCGCGGCGCGGTGGTCGTTAAGAACCTCAAAACCCGGGAGCAGACCGAAGTCGCTGTTTCGCACCTGGCCGAGGCGCTTAAGGGGCTGTAAATGAAAATTCTCCTGGCCTCCCCCCGAGGTTTCTGCGCCGGGGTCAAGCGCGCGGTCCGCGCCCTGGACGAGGCGCTGGCCGCCGGAAGCGGTCCGATCTGGGCGCTTCACGAAATCGTGCACAACGCCTCGGTCGTGGAACGTTTTCGCCGCAGGGGGGTCCGCTTCGTCGATTCGCTCGAGCAGATCCCCGACCGCGCGGTCGTCCTGTTTTCGGCGCACGGGGTCGCTCCCAAGGTGCGAGAAAAGGCGCTGGCCAGGGGGCTGACCGTCATCGACGCGACCTGCCCGCTGGTGGAGCGGGTGCACCGCCTGGCCCGCCGCTTCGCCGAGGAGGGGTATCACATTCTCTACATCGGGCACCGGGGGCACCAGGAGGTCATCGGCACGCTGGGGGAGGCGCCGGAGAGTATCACCCTGGTCGCCTCGGCCGACGAGGTCCCGAAGATATCTCCCCCCGCCGATCGCCCTCTGACGGTCCTGATGCAAACGACGTTGTCGTTCGTCGAGGCCGACAAAATCACATCGGCGCTGCGGGAGCGTTTTCCCCGTCTGGCGATGCCCCCCGACGCGGGGATCTGTTTCGCCACCCGGCACCGGCAAGAGGCGGTGCAGACCCTTTTGCCGGAATCTGACGCCGTGGTGGTGGTCGGCAGCGCCAACAGCTCCAACTCGCGCCGGCTCGCCGAGCTCCCCCTGGCGGCGGGGAAGCGCTCGCGGCTGATCGACTCGGCGGCCGATTTGAGGGAAAATGATTTTTCCGGCGGCGACACCGTCCTTCTCACCGCCGGGGCCAGCGCCCCCGAAGAGCTGGTGGAAGGGTGCCTCGACTGGTTCCGCGACAGGTTCGGCGCCGAGGTCCGGGAGCGGACCATCTTCGACGAGCGGACCGCGTTCCGGCCGGTGATCATCCCCCCCGGGGAAATAAAATAAACAAAAACAAAATTTCATCCCTTGATCCAGCGAAAGGAAGAGCTATGCAGATTTGGCCCGCCATCGATATCCGCGCAGGAAAGTGCGTCCGCCTCTGTCAGGGGGATTACGGCCGCGAGACGATCTACGGAGACTCCCCCGCCGATATGGCCCAGCATTGGGTATCGCTCGGCGCCCGGCGGCTGCACCTGGTCGATTTGGACGGCGCCAAGTCGGGCAATAGTGACAACTTCGAGGCGGTCGCCGAGATCACCCGCCGGGTCTCGATCCCCTGCGAGCTGGGGGGAGGGATCCGCAGCGAGGAGACCATCCGCCGCCTGCTGGAGGCCGGGGTCCATCGGCTGGTCATCGGGACCCTGGCGCTGAAGCAGCCACAGTGGTTCCGCGAAATGGCGATGAAGTTCCCGAATCGTCTTGTTTTGGGGATCGACGCGCGCGGCGGCATGGTCGCCACCGACGGCTGGCTGGAAACCAGCGCCACCCCCGCCGTGGAGCTGGCACGTCAGTTCGACGACCTCCCCCTGGCGGCGCTGGTCTACACCGACATCGCCACCGACGGGATGATGAAGGGGCCGAACTTCGCCGAGATGCGGACGATGATGAAGGCGACCAGCATCCCGATCGTCGCTTCCGGCGGGGTGACCAAGATCGACGACGTCCGCCGCCTGGCCGCCGACGGGCTGCCGGCGTGCATTATCGGGCGGGCGCTCTACGAAAAGACGATCGAACTGGCCGACGCGCTGGTCTACGACGACGAGAACTAAGCGAAGACGAATATGCCCCGCTGGAAAGCTTTCCTCCCGAGCCCTTTTGTCACCGCGCTGTTCGTCTCGATCTTCCTGGCCTGGTGTTATCCCCCGCTGGGGAGCGGTTCAGGGCCGGTGTCGCTCTGGTCGCTGGCGCATTGGGGCATTTCCGTGATTTTCTTCTTCTACGGGCTGCGGCTCGACGGGGAGAAGCTGCGCGCCGGGCTGTCGAACATCCCGCTGCACGCGCTCACCCAGGGGGCGGTGTTTATTCTCTTTCCGCTGATCCTGCTGGCGATCACCCTGCCGACCGGGCTGATCGACCGGGCCGATCCGTTTGGGTCGATCGGCTCGGCGCTGTGGCTCGGCACCTTCTTTTTGGCCACCCTTCCCTCGACCGTCTCCTCGTCGGTGGTGATGGTCAATATCGCCCGCGGCAACCTGCCGGCGGCGATCTTTAACGCCAGCTTGTCGAGTTTGGCGGGGGTCTTTATCACCCCGCTGTGGATGCGGGTCTACATCAACGCCTCCACCGGCGGGACGGCGCTGGTCTCGACCATCGTTTCGCTCGTGCTTCAGGTTCTCCTTCCCGTGGCGCTCGGGCTGGCGCTGAACAAGCGCCTGGGTTGGTTCTCGAAAAAGCACGACAAGGCGCTGCGCTATTTCGACCAGTCGGTGATCCTCCTGATCGTCTACACCTCGTTCTGCCGCTCGTTCGCCGAGGATATGTTCGCGGGGCTGGCCTTTGCCCAGCTGGTGATTCTGTCGGTCGGGATGATCGCGCTGTTTTTCACCGTCTACGGGATCATCGCCGCGGCCACGGCGCTGCTTAAGTTCAACCGGGAAGATAAGATCGTCGCCCTGTACTGCGGGTCGAAAAAATCACTCGTCCACGGGACGGTGATGTCGGCGCTGCTGCTGTGCGACCCGAAACTGGCGGGAATCTTGATCCTCCCGACGATGATCTACCACGCCCTGCAGCTGCTGATCGTCGGGATCCTGGCGGCCGGGGAGGCGAGGAAGGTTTCGTCCGGCGGCGCCTCCCCCGCAGAGCAGCGCCGGCGTGTTTGAAACGCCCTGTTCCTTCCTGTATAATAGGTTCCCGTGTTATGTGAACCACTGCCGATAGCAGGAAAAAAATGCCCTCGCTGTTCGATTCCGAAGAGAAGAAAAACCGCTTCGCGGCGCTGCCGCTGGCGGCTCGAATGCGCCCCAACACGCTGGAGGAGTTTGTGGGGCAGCGCCACTTCCTCGCCGAGGGAAAACTTCTTCGCCGCCTGGTCGCCGCCGACCGAATCGGCTCGGTCATCTTCTACGGCCCGCCGGGGACCGGCAAAACGACCCTGGCCTACCTGCTGGCGCGCGAAAGCCGTTCGATCTTTAAGCAGTTAAGCGCCGTCTCCGACGGGGTCAAGGCGCTGCGCGAGGTATTAACAGCCGCCCGAGAGCGGCTGTCGGCCGACCGGACGCGGACGCTTTTGTTCATCGACGAGATCCACCGCTTCAACAAGGCGCAGCAGGATGTTCTCCTCCCCGAGGTGGAACAGGGGATCGTCACTTTAGTCGGCGCGACGACCGAAAACCCCTTCTTTACCATCAACAACGCGCTGCTGAGCCGCAGCCGGATCTTTCAGTTCGAGCCGCTCGGCGAGGACGATATCAAGACGCTGCTGCGCCGCGCCGCCGCCAACCGCGAGCGGGGGCTGGGGCAGTACCGCGTTCACCTGCACGAGGACGCGCTCCAGTGGCTCGCCGCGGTGAGCGACGGCGACGCCCGGCGGGCGCTGGCGACCCTGGAGATCGGTGTTCTCTCATCGGTGGACGAGAACAACCCCGGGGCGGTCGTCGAGTTCACCAAAGAACTGGCTGCTGAGTCGATGCAGCGGCGGATCGTCGGTGGCGACCGCGACGGCGATATCCACTACGACACCATCAGCGCCCTGATCAAAAGTATCCGCGGCAGCGACCCCGACGCGGCCGTCTATTGGCTGGCGCGTCTGCTCGAAGGGGGTGAGGAAGTTCGATTCCTCGCCCGACGGCTGGTGATTTTCGCCAGTGAGGACGTCGGCAACGCCGACCCCCACGCCCTTCCCCTGGCGGTCGCCTGCGCCCAGGCATGCGAGCTGGTCGGACTTCCCGAATGTCAGCTAAACCTCTCGCAGACGGTCACCTACCTGGCCTGCGCGCCGAAGTCGAACGCCTCGACGACCGCCATTTTCGGCGCCCGGGACGATATCCGCGGCGGGCGGATCCTCCCGGTCCCCAAGATGCTGCGCGACGCGCACTACCCCGGCAGCGAGCAGTTCGGCCACACCGGGTACAAGTACGCCCACGACTACGAGGGGGGGATCGTCGCGGCCGATTACCTGGGGGTCGACCGCGAGTATTACACCCCGACCGACCGGGGGTTCGAACGACAGATCGCGCGGCGGCTGGAAAAAATCCGCGCCGTTTTGCGCCAGGCCAAGCAGCCCGGGGAAACGCCCCCCGAAGCGGCACCCCCCGAGGGGGAGAATACCGCCGCCCCCGAGGAACCGGCAAAAGAACAACAGCCAGCGCGGCAAACACACCCCCCCGACCCCGAAGAGAAAAAACAAAAAGCCCCGCGCCCCCGCCGCGCGAGGGAAAAAGACCAGGACAAATAACCACATTACAAATTTAATATTTTCCGGCAATTAACCACCTTCCAGCAATAAGGAACCTTCGCGCTATGTCCCAGCCATCCGAGAAGCCGTCTATCGTCGTCGTCGGGAGTTCAAACACCGATATGGTCATCAAGGCCGACCATCTTCCTGTCCCGGGAGAGACCATCCTGGGGGGAGAGTTTATGATGGCCGCCGGCGGCAAGGGAGCCAATCAGGCGGTCGCCGCCGCCCGGCTCGGGGGACAGGTCACCTTTGTCTCGCGGGTCGGGAACGACTCCCTCGGCGAGCAGGCGATCGCCGGCTATCGGGCCGAGGGGATCGATACCTCGCTGATCCAGCGCGATGAAAAACCGACCGGCGTGGCGCTGATCCTCGTCGACGACAAGGGGCAGAACGTCATCTCGGTCGCCCCCGGCGCGAACTACCGCCTTTCCCCGGCCGACGCCGACCGCGCCGAAGAGGTGATTGCCCAAGCGAAGATGGTCGTCGTCCAGCTCGAAACGCCGCTGGACACCATCGAGCGGACGGCGAAGATCGCCGCGCGCTACGGCGTTCCGGTCATCCTCGACCCGGCCCCGGCGCCCAGCCAGCCGCTCAGCGACGAGCTTTTGGCCAGCATCACCTACATCAAGCCAAACGAGACCGAGGCCTCGCGGCTGACGGGGATCGACGTGGTCGATGAGGCAAGCGCCGCTCGGGCCGCCGAGGTCCTTCTGGCCAAGGGGCTGCGCGGGGTGATCATCACCCTGGGGGCCGTCGGCGCGCTGGTCGTCCCGGCTGAGGGTCAGGCGCAGGTCCTCCCGTCGAAAAAGGTCGACGCGGTCGACGCCACCGCGGCGGGGGACTGCTTCTGCGGCGCGCTGGCGGTCGCCCTGGCCGAAGGAAAATCGCTCCTCGACGCGGCCCGCTTCGCCATCGACGCGGCGGCGATCAGCGTCACCCGCATGGGGGCCCAGCCGTCGCTCCCCTACGCCCGGGAGCTGGAGAATCGCTAAACCCCATAAACACCCCCGGGGGGGAGAAAAAACTTTTACCCCGCGCGTCTTTCGGCGACAACACTTCTTTTTCGCGCCGCGTGGGGTATAATCTTCCCCCGGGCGCGCCGCTTCCCCTTCTTACCTAAGGGTGTCGAACACCAAGCGCGCATCCCCTGTTCACACGGCCGCAAAGCATCGGAGGTTAATATGCCTGTGTCAGAACGAAATACGGTGTCGGAACGATTCCAAGAGGTTCCGTCACGGTGGAAACGTCAGCATCTTCTGGGCCTCGAGGGGCTTTCGGCCGAAGAGCTGACCCTTTTGCTCGACTACGCCCAGAGTTTCCGAGACGAGATTCTCACCGCCGAGGGAACCAACCGCAAAATACCTCTTCTCGGCGGCAAGGCGATCGTTAATCTTTTCTTTGAGAATTCCACTCGTACCCGAACCAGTTTTTCGTTGGCGGGCCGCCGTTTGGGGGCCGATGTGATCGAGTTTTCCGCCGGTACCAGTTCCCTCTCCAAAGGGGAGACGATCATCGACACGGCGCGCAATATCCAGGCGATGGGGGTCGACGCCTTCGTGATCCGCCACAACTGCCCCGGCGCCCCCCAGCTGGTCGCCGGCGCCCTGGACGGCTGTTCGGTCTTAAACGCCGGCGACGGCACCCATGAGCACCCGACGCAGGCGCTTTTGGATATGCTCACCATCCGCCAGCGCTTCGGCCGGATCGAGGGGCTGACGGTGGCGCTGGTCGGCGATATCGCCCACAGCCGGGTCGCCCGTTCGAATATCCGGGGGCTCAAGACCCTCGGGGCGAACGTGATCGTCTGCGGACCGTCGACCCTGGTCGCCAGCCAGTGGGAAGAGCTCGGCGTGGAGGTAAGTTATTCGCTCGACGCGATTTTGCCGCGCGTCAATGTCTTTAACCTCCTTCGGATTCAGTTCGAGCGGCAGGTGGTCCGCCCCTTCCCCTCGATCCGCGAATACGCCTATCTCTACGCGATGAACGCCAGGCGCCTGGCCCGCTGCCGCGACGATGTGCTGATCATCGCCCCCGGCCCGATCAACCGCGGGGTGGAGATCACCCCCGATGTGGCCGACGGTTCCCACTCGGCGATCATCGACCAGGTGACCAACGGGGTCGCCGTTCGAATGGCCGCCCTTTGGCTGTGCCTGTCGCGCCGGTAATTCCCACGGAAAAGAAAAAAATACTCAAGAAGAAAGTTTTGAATATATGTCCGCTATAGTGATCGAAAACGGGCGTCTGGTCGACCCGGGTCAGTCGCTTGATGAAATCACCTCGATCTGTCTGGCCGACGGCAAGGTCGCCTGGGTGGGCGACGGCACGGTCCCCGAAGGGGCCCAGCGGATCGACGCTTCCGGGATGATCGTCGCCCCGGGGCTGATCGATATGCACGTTCACCTGCGGGAACCCGGCGGCGAGGAGGACGAGACGATCGATACCGGGACGCTCGCCGCGGTCTGCGGCGGTTTCACCTCGATCGCCTGCTGCCCCAATACCCTCCCCCCGCTCGACTCTCAGGCCTCGGTCGAACTGGTCCGCCAGCTTGCCCTTCGGGCCGATCACTGCAACGTCTTCCCGCTGTGCTGCATCAGCAAGGCACGCGCCGGGCAGGAGCTCGCCGAGCTGGGGATTCTCTTCGAGGCCGGCGCGGTCGGCTGTACCGACGACGGCGCCGGGGTCGGCGACTCGGAACTGATGCGCCGGGCGATGGAATACGTCCTGATGTTCGACCGCCCGATCCTCAGCCACGCCGAGAGCATGCCTCTGGACAAAGAAGGCGTCATGCACGAGGGGCTGGTCGCGATGGAGCTGGGGCTGCGCGGCATGCCGGCCGCCGCCGAAGAGGTGATGGTCGCCCGCGATATCACCCTGGCGCAGTCGACCGGGGCTCGGCTGCACATTATGCACGTCTCCACCGAGGGGGCGGTCAGCGCCATCCGCCGCGCTAAGCAGCGGGGGGTCCGCGTTACCGCCGAGGTTACCCCGCACCACCTGACCCTTCAGGACGAGGCGCTGCGCTCGTTTAGCTCCAACTTCAAGATGAACCCGCCGCTTCGCAGCGCCGAGCATGTCGCCGCCTGTATCGAGGGGCTGCGCGACGGGACGATCGACTGCATCGCCACCGACCACGCGCCGCATTCCGCCGAAAAGAAGCTGCGCGAGATCACCATCGCCCCGTTCGGGATCGTCGGCCTGGAAACGGCCCTGCCGCTGATGATCGAGTCGCTCATCGACAAAAATATCCTCACCTGGCCGCAGCTGATCGAGAAAATGTCGCTGCGCCCGGCGCAGATCCTTTCGCTCACCGGCAAGGGGACGCTGGCGGCCGGAAGCGACGCCGACGTGACGATCATCGACCCGAAGTGCTCCTGGCTGCTCACCGAGGGGGAACTCCACTCCAAGAGCAAGAACAGCCCGTGGCTCGGCAAGACGATGACCGGCCGGGCGGCCGCCGTGATCGTCGGGGGCAAAATTAAATTCTCGCGGCTGTAAGCAAGCGGCGGTGAACCGATTAGCCCGATTGCCCCGGTTAGGAAAAAACGGGAAATCGGGCCGTCGGGACCGATCGGACGGAATATTCCCGCGATCGGCCATGTAAATTTAGATAATTTTGGGAAAACTACTTGTAATAGGGAGAAATGGTAGTTAATTTATATAGAAGGTATCTTCCCCGAATCATCTTCGGAAAGAACCCTTGGCAAAAAAACACTTGAGCACCCTCTATTGCGGGTGCTTTCATTCGCCTAACGTTCGGCGTTTTTTCGTGAGGAGCAATCGATGCGAAAATTGAGTCTGACCTCTGTGCGGCTGGTCGTCGGCCTATTCCTGTTCCTGGGGCTCCTGGTGCTGTGTTCTCCCGGCCGCCTATCGGCTCAGAACAACAATAACAACAATAACAACAACCGAAAAACAACCCAAAAACAAC
>JAFRFG010000025.1 GCA_017434455.1 Thermoguttaceae bacterium
CCCCAAGAGTAAATAAACGAAGTGGGAGCGATTCGGTTCGGCTGCTGGAAATAGACATGCCGCGTGAAGTCGCGCGTCACCGCCCCGGCGCCGGCGTTGAAGAAGAGCCGCTCAATCTTATCGGCGTCTGTCCCGCTTCCTGCAAACGTAAAGAACTGGACTCGCCGCCAAAGCTCCGCGGCCAGCGTGCATGTCTCGGTGCAGCGGTACGCCCCCGTCGGCCCGCAGAGCTCGTCCTCAACCAGCGCGCCGTACGGCTGCAGCGCCGCGCGATCGAGGTAATCTCTCCACGCCAGGGCGTTCTCGAGAAACTCACTCTTGCCGGTCCATAAGGTTCCGGCCGCGAAACTGGTGATCCACTCGTTAACTCGGACCCCATGGAAACAAGAAACAAATCGGAAAGGATCGTCAAGGGTAAATGATTCCCCATCGAGAAATTCCCGGGGAGGGGGGCCGTGGAAAAGGCCTTCGGCGTCGTACCAGTCGGCGCCGTTGGCGCGATTGAAATAATCGTCCAGTGACTTGGCGACATTCTCGTCTCCGCTGCGGGTGTACTCGTCGCAGGCGCTGAGCACATTGCACGCCGCGCAGCCAAGCCCCGAGAGAGTAAGACACTTGATATCGTCGGAATTATCGGCGCAGCGCATCGCGAAAAGAGCCCGTTCATCACCCGAGGCGTCGTAGTAGGCCAGCATCGCACGGCCGAACAGACCGCTGGCCCAGAGCCCCCAACCGCTGCCGAATTTGATCTCCTCCATCGCCGCCGGCTCGTTCTTCTTGAGCCAATAGAAGTGGCCGATCCCGTCGGGGGAGGCGTTTTCCAGTACCGGCGCGAACCGTTTCTTCGCCAGCTCGATGAGATGAGGGTCTTCGAGCTGGCAAGCCAGGCGAACCAGCCCGTCGAACCAATACCCGCCCCCCTCGAACGACCAGCTTCCATGCGGCCAATCCCCGACCGGGCAATGGGGCGCGAAGTCGGCCGCCCAAGCGTGGGCGAACTCGTCATGAACGTCGTCCATCACCGCGGTGTAACCGTCGCGCGCCGCCTCGGCCCAATCGCGCAGCCACCCTTCGGGCTTCACCTGACCGGCCGGCAGCGGGAGAAGAACCCGCTTTCCCGCAGTCTTGTACGGGGAGTCGGCGTCGCCGGAGATCGGCGGGCTTTGCGCCGCGGCGATCCCCGCGACAGTCAGCAGAAGGGCCAGGATAAATAACAACTTCTTCATGGCGCGTGATTCAAAAACAGTGCGGGAACGAATACTCTATTATTCGTTTTTGGTGTTTTACTGATACTCTCTGTTTATCACTCTTGCGAGCCGGGGGAATCGGTCACGGGGAACATGCTCACCCGCAGCTTGGCGCAGCCGTAAGGGATCAGCGTGATCGGCTCCTGTTTTTCGACGCTGATCTGATCGGCCGACGGAAGAGCCGGGAACGCCTCGTTGTGCTCCCAGCTGCTCCGCAGGGCGTTGACGGTGATCTTCACCGGCGAGTCGACCTGCCAGCGCCACGGATGAGCGACCGCCTGACGCTGGACTTCGGCGTGATCCAAGACATGCTTCGGATCGAGGGCGTACTGCCAAAACGCGTTCTCCCGCGGCGTGTTCTCGTCCAATTCGGGGATCGGATAGACGAACAGCAGCGGACCGCAGGAGATGTCGGCGTAAGGAACCGAGGGCATCCGCGAATCGGCGAACAGACCAAGGGGTACCGCCTTACCGTAATCTGGACCGATCGGCGGTGGGAACTGCGAGGCGTTTCGATCGATTCCCTCTTCCAGACAGACAGTCATCGGGAAGGTCAGCTTAATGGTGTCGCCATCGCTCCAGGCGCGGTCCAAGAGAACAAACCCTTTTTCGTCCGCCGCGCATTCGACCGCCTGATCATTCAACTCAATCAACGGATGATCGCACCAGACGGGGATGCGCAAACGAAGCGGGAACGCCGCGTCGGCGTGGACCGTCATCGTGATCGTCTCCTCAAACGGGTAGTCGGTCACCGTTTCGATATTCACCTTTTTGCCGCCCAGCACGGTATCGAGCCTGTTCGGCGCGTAAAGAACCGCGGTCAGTCCCCCTTCGGCGGACTTCATCCACAGATGCTGCGTAAACAGCGGCACGATACGATTGACCCCCGCGGTACAGCAAAGGGGATAATGGGTCCGCTGGAAGGTGCAGTTCGTCGGGGTTCCCGCGCAGTAGATACACGAGTCGGGGGAAATTCGGTTCGGCTGCTGGAAATAGACATGGCGCGTGAAATCGCGTGTCACCGTCCCCGCGCCGGCATTGAAGAAGAGCCGCTCAATCTTATCGGCGCCGCTGCCGCCGCCTGTCAGCGAGAAGAACTGAATTCGCCGCCAAAGCTCCGCGGCCACCGTACAGGTCTCGGTACAGCGATAAGCCCCTATCGGGCCGCAGGGCTCATCCTCAACCAGTGCGCCGTACGGCTGAAGCGCCGCGCGATCGAGGCAATCTCCCCAGGCCAGGGCATTCTCCAGAAACTCGCTCTTGCCGGTCCATAGGGTCCCGGCAGCGAATCCGGTGATCGACTCATTGACATTGATACCATGGAAACGAGGAACGAACTGATAAGCATTATTATAGGGAAGCGCCTCGCCCTGCAGGAGCTCCTGAGGGGGCGCCGCGTGGAAAAGACCTTCGACATCGTACCACTCGGCGCCGTTGGCGCGATTGAAGTAATCATCCAGTGTCTTGGCGACGCCGGGATCACCGCTGCGGGTATACTCGTCGCAGGCGGTAAAGACATTGCTCGCCGCGCCGCCGAGCCCCGAAACGGTCACACATTTGATATCGTCGGAATTATCGGCGCAGCGCATCGCGTAAAGCGCCCGCTCATCTCCCGAGGCGTCGTAGTAGGCCATCATCGCCCGGCCAAACAGACCGCTGGCCCAAAGTCCCCAGCCGCCGCCGAATTTGATCTCTTCCATCGCCGCCGGATCGTTCTTCTTGAGCCAGTAGAAATAGCCGATTCCGTCGGGGGAGGCGTTTTCCAATACCGGCGCGAGCCGCTTTTTCGCCAGCTCGATGAGCTGAGGATCTTCGAGCTGGTAGGCCAGACGAACCAGGCCGTCGAACCAATACCCGCCCCCCTCAAACGACCAGCTCCCATGCGGCCAGTCCCCGACCGGGCAATGGGGCGCGAAGTCCGCCGTCCAAGCGTGGGCGAACTCCGGATGAACATCGTCCATCACCGCGGTGTAACCGTCGCGCGCCGCCTCGGACCAATCGCGCAGCCACCCTTCGGGCTTCACCTGACCGGCCGGCAGCGGGAGCAACACCCGCTTCCCCACGGTCTTATACGGGCAGTCGGCGTCGCCGGAGATCGGCGGGCTTTGCGCCGCGGCAATCCCTGTGACAGTCAGCAGAAGGACCAAAGTGAAAAAGAGTTTATTCATCGCGAGCGGCTCCGTTGGAACGGCTTGGGGGATATTGGTTTGGAAAACGGTCATGTTTATCGTGATGTTCAGCGCCGAATCAGTTCCAGGGCGAAGGAATGTTTCGGCGGGAAGAGGATCGGCTCGGAGAGTGTCGACAGCGGCAGCTCCCCGCTGGCCCCATCGGCGTCGACCCGGCGAAGCGTCACGCCGTTTTCGGGAAGGCCGAGTTCCTCCCACGAGAACGAAACCCGACGAGCGATCTCCTCGTCCGAGGCGTTTGAGAAGAGAAGAATCGCCGAGACGGTTTTCTCCTCACCGGCGAGTTTCTTTTCAAAATCGACGATCCGCCAAACAGACGCCTGGACGGCCGGCTCGGTGTGGGTATTCGGCTTACCCCCCCAAAGCCAATCAGAGGTTACGGTCGGCAGGGGCTCGTCAAAACGAGGGGCGCGGAGCATCTCGCCGGTATAGAAATAGCGTCTCACGGCGTGCCGGCAACGGATGGCGTCACGGACAAAGGGAAAGGCGTCGCTGTCGCGCACCGCCGCGTCGAACCAGCCGATCTGCTCCCCCCAGGTGAGCGCCTGGCAGACACGCGTCTGCAGAGCCAGCGAGTCACCCGTGGAGCAGCGTCCGAACATCGGGGTCGTTCCCCCGTAAATCACCGGGAAGGCGGGGACTTGATCGGGAGACTGCCAATGCCAGGTCAAAAAGCCATCGATCAGGTGGGCGTAAACTTCGGCGTTGCACTCGGTCGTAATGATTCGATCTTGGAGGATCTGAGGATTCTTTTCGACCATTTCCGCCACATGGGGACTAAACGGGATATCGTCGACCGGACGGCGCATATCGCGGCGAATCTCGGCGAAGATCTTCCAGTACCCCTCGGTGAGCCACCAGTGCCCGCCGCCGACAGGATGACCGTGTGAGCGCGCGAAACAAAGATACGGCGCGGTTGCCCCCACCTGGTCGATATAGACCCCCGTCGTCCCGCACTGGTTCATCGCCATCAGCGTGTTGTGGCGAACCATCTTCCGCCAGACCTCGGCGGCCGGGCACATCGCGGCGTGGACACAGAGCGAGCCGTCGGACTCGTGCCCGCTGGTCGGCAGATCGTAGGTCTCGGTCACCATCGAACCATCCTCCTTGAGAACCGCCCCCTGAGCCCCTTCGGAGGAGAAACGCCAATCCTCCAGGCCTCGATCGCGGGTATCCCAGAGGTGACCGTTTGTGTACGGCATCACCCGAAAACGGGCATCCTCCTGAACCTCGGCAACCTCTTCCTCGAACCCCTCTTTAGCGGGAAAGAAATGCGGGTAGTCGTTATCATACGAGTTCTGGTGCCACAAGTACCAATGGACCGCGCCGGGGAGTCCCACCGCGTCGGAGAAATCGCGCAGGACCTTATCCATATCTTCCAGCGGCGTATAGACGCGCCGATTCGGGGTGAGCCACCGCGGATCGGTACTCATCATCAGGAAGACACTATTATTCTTCATCCAGTCGGCCAGATCGGCGCGGCCGTCGGCGGTCATCTCGGGCCGCCACGCCGCGGCGCTGAAGACCCACTGTTTATAGATCCGCGCCGCGTCGTACCAATCGCCGTCGAAGGCCCGAAGGACAAAGGCCCCGCTCGAGGCAAAAGCGTTCCCCCCCTCCCCCATATTCTCAAACGGGGTCGTCACCGTCAGAACGCTTTTAGCGCCGTCTTTCCCCCACCAATCGAAATATTTCAGATTCGCGTCCGGGTCCTGCGCGGCGAAATACAGCCCATGCCGGCTTTCGTCATCCCACAGGGCACACCACGCCATCGAGGCGGTCCACCCGTTCGGATAGGCGCCGTGCCAGCGGAAGTCGGACCGATACGGATCATCGCGAACGACACCGGAAAGCTCGGGATAGCAGGCCTTCATCTTCGATCCGAAGGGGGAGAAGACCAAAACGGGGAACTTCCCGCTGTCGAGCGACCAGTCGTCACTTTTGGCCTTTCCCGACCAGGCCATCTCAATCCCCGGTTTTTCCGCGGAGGCGGTCAGCGACAGTGTTACCTCCACCGTCTCTTCGGTGCCAAGCGCCTCGGGGTCACTCATGCGGACATGAAGGGTATCGCCATCGCGCCGGAAATCGACTTTTCGCCAAGGCGCGCGGGAATCGACCGCTACAGGCCCATCGGGTCCACGCACGGACAGGGCGAACAGTTCCCGCTGGGCGCCATCGCCCAACGCGCGGGCGGAACCGTCGGGCAAACGCTCATCGAGGGAGACGACCGTCAAATCATGGCCGTCACTAGCCAGCGTCAAAGTCAGGTCGGACGAGGCGATGACAACTTCCCGGCGGGAGGATGATTCCTGATCCCCCCTACATAGTGAAGAGAAGGCCAACGCGAGGAAGATCAACAGCGCGGCACAAGAAAAAGCCCATCGTCCAGCGCGTTTCATACCATTCTCCTTCTCGTGCCGTTTCCCGGTCCTAGGTTGTTCGTTGCTTTCAGTGCCGCTTCCCCCCCTTTTCGCGATTATAAATTACCGGCATGCGAAAAACAAGCATTTCGGAATATTGATATATTATACCTTTTATACCCGCCATTCCACGGGCGGGGAAAAATTTTTTACGTAAATATGATGTCTTCCTCCCTATAATGGGTACACAGGCCGCTGAGGAGGTTCTCCGCGGATCGATTTACACAACCTTTATAGAAAGAGGGGTGAAGTATGACGAGCAAAGAAACATTGTATTTTGCTTACGGGTCAAATCTCAACAAGGCGGATTGGAACGAGCGTACCGCGATTAACTTCGACGATGCTTTCGAAAAAGTCAGCTGCGCTTGGCTTCCCAACTTCTGTCTGGCATTCACACGTTATGCCGGCTCGCGCGGAGGGGGGGTACTCGATGTGATCGTATCCCCCGGAAGTGTCGCCGGGGGGGTATTATTCACCGTTAAGGGTCCCGGGGCGTGGGAGGAACTCGACGAGAAGGAGGGGGTCGGCGGCGGCTGTTACGAGCGCCGGGAAGTGAACGTTCTGCTTCCCGATGGGTCGTATCGGCGGGCGATCACCTACGTGGTCGTCGATTCGAGGGACACCGAGGGAAAGCCGTTTTTCTATCAACCGTCGAAGGAGAAGTATCTCGACATTGTCCGCGAGGGGTTACGTGCCCACGGACTTGCCGAGGACGAGCTGGATCGGGCGGCAAGGAATGAGGCGCCCGCGCCGCTGTCGAGTTTCTTCTGTTACGGGACCCTCCGCCGCGGAGAGTGCCGTTACGTCTGTCTGGAACCGTTGGGGATCAGGGAGGAGCGTACCGGGACGATTGTCGGATCGATTTTCGATTTGGGGAGTTATCCCGGATTGAAAGTTGTGGGGGGTGATTCGAATCGTGTCGTCGGCGAGCTGATCACCTTGGAGAAGACCGACGAGGCGCTGCGGGCGCTTGATAGGATCGAGGGATTCGATCCTGAAAGGGAGGGTTCGCTCTATCTGCGGACGGTGACGACCGTTACGCTGGAGGACGGCGAGATGCGCGCGGCGTGGGTGTATGTCTACAACGATGCCTGTGATCCGTCGGCGAGAATCGCCTCCGGCGACTGGCGCAACAGGTAAACAGATATCTCGACCTAAGAAAGAGGGTCGCAGGCCACCCGGTTTGCGGCCCTCTTTTATTACCACCTCGCGCGAAAATCATGCTTCGCGTTCTGTCTCATAAAAGGGAATAGTCAGCGGTCCAACGGACCGCGCATTTGCCCCGGTAACCTTCCTACTCACGAGGGGGCATGCGGCTACCGCGGTCAAGCGCGCTGCGCTTGCCCTCCCCGGGCAGGGGCCGCCGGAGGCAAAAAAACAAACCCTACACAACATAACTCATCAACAAGCCAATCACAGCTGCCCCCCCACAAAAAGTCACGCTCACCACCCAAGTCATCCGCCAGCAAAGGGCAGCAAGCCGACAGACCCCTCAGGGGGGCAGCGCAGGAGCGGGGCGAGCGGCCGAAAACCAACAGTCCTCATCACGCCAAAAACCCGGCCGCAAGACCCGCGGTTAGTTGGAAAAGATCCCCCTACTAGCCAAACAACAAGAAACAACCAACACATCCATCCAACCCAAGCACACAAAAAAAGAGCCGCTCACCTCAAGGCAAGCGGCTCTTCCGTATAAACCAAGACAGAAGCGACAACACGCAGACGCTTACACCAATCTGATCACTTGTATACCTCTCTCAACGAGAAGTACCTCTAGTTTTCCTTAGAAAGGAGGTGATCCAGCCGCAG
>JAFRFG010000026.1 GCA_017434455.1 Thermoguttaceae bacterium
AGAACTCGGCCAGGTGCCGGGAGGTATTCGAGTTTTCGGCGCGGAAGGTCGGCCCGAAGGTATAGATTTTCCCCAGCGCGCAGGCGTAGGTCTCTCCCTCGAGCTGGCCGCTGACCGTCAGGTACGACGGCTTGCCGAAGAAGTCTTGAGTGTAGTCGACCTTCCCGTCTTTGTCGCGCGGGGGATTGTCGATATCGAGCGTCGTGACGCGGAACATCTGACCGGCCCCCTCGCAGTCGCTGGCGGTGATCAGCGGGGTGTGAACATAGTAGAAACCGCGCTCTTGAAAATAGCGGTGGATCGAGAAGCCGACGCAGTTGCGGACCCGCTCGACGGCGCCGAAGGTGTTCGTCCGAGCGCGCAGGTGCGCGATTCCCCGGAGAAATTCCAGCGAGTGGCGCTTCTTCTGGAGCGGGTAGTCGGCCGGGGCGTCCCCGTACATCTGAATCTCCCGCGCCTCAACCTCGGTCGGCTGCCCCGAGCCGGGCGAGGCCTTGACCTCTCCAACGCAGCGGATCGAACAGCCGGTCACCAGCTTCTGGACGACATCGGCGTAGTTGTCGAGCGTGCTGGGGGCCAGGATCTGAATATTCCCGAGCGAGGAACCGTCGTTCAGCTCGATGAAGCTGAAACCGGCCTTGGAATCGCGCCGGGTCCGCACCCAGCCCTTCAGTTCCACCGTCTTCCCGATCGCCGGTTCTTTTCTGGCGTCGGCCACCGACATCCGTTCGCAATCTGCCATGATCTATCCCTTCGTTCCCGCGCCGGCGGCTGGCGGCACGCCGGCAAAAACGTTATTTTTCTTCTTCAAACGCGGCGATGAGCCCCTTTTAGCTCAAATGCAGCCGCTGCTTCAGTTCCGTCAGCAGTTCCTCCCGCTTGACGCGAACCTGCTCCAGCGTATCGCGGTCGCGCAGCGTCACCGTCCCATCCTCCACCGACTGGCCGTCGACGGTAATGCAGAATGGCGTTCCGATCTCGTCCTGACGGCGGTACCGGCGGCCGACGGCCCCCTTCTCGTCGTACTGAACGGCGAACGACTTTTTCAGCTCCGAGTAGATCTCGGTCGCCATCTCGGGCATCCCGTCCTTTTTGACCAGCGGGAAGACCGCCGCCTTGATGGGGGCCAGGCGGGGATGGAACTTCATATAGGTACGCGAGGCGTCTTCCTTCTTCTCGGCGGTCGGAACCCGGTCGACGGTATACGCCTCGCAGAGGAACGCCAGGGTCGCGCGGTCGGCGCCGGAACTCGGCTCGATCACGTGGGGGACGAACCGCTCTTTGCGCTGGTCGTCGAAGTAGGTCAGATCTTTGCCGCTGCCGCGGTGCTTCGGCTGGCCGTCGGGGCCCTTCTCCAGAACCAGCCGGTCTCCCTCGCGGACCAGTTTCCCCTCCATGTGGCTGCGCAGGTCGAAGTCGCCGCGGTGGGCCACCCCCTCCAGCTCGCCGTAGTCCCCCTCGGGGAGGAAGGGGAAGGCGTACTCGATATCGGCGGTTCCGACCGAGTAGTGGGCCAATTCGGCCTGTTCGTGCTCCCGCAGACGGAGCTTGTCGCTGGCCAGCCCCAGGGTGGTGTACCAGTTGAAGCGGCGGTCGCGCCAGTAGCGGTACCAGTCGGCCGACTCGGACGGATGGCAGAAGAACTCGATCTCCATCTGCTCGAACTCACGGCTGCGGAAAGTAAAGTTGCGCGGCGTGATCTCGTTGCGGAAGCTCTTGCCGATCTGGGCGATCCCGACCGGAACCTTCACGCGAGTGGAGTCGCAGACGTTCTTGAAGTTCACAAAGATCCCCTGCGCCGTCTCGGGGCGGAGGAAGGCGACGTCGTCCTCGCCCCCCAGCGCGCCGATCGTCGTCTTGAACATCAGGTTGAACTCGCGCGGCTCGGTCAGGGTGCCGGGATGCTTGGCGTCGGGGCCGACGACGTTCTCGAGCGAGTCGAGCTCGGAGATCGCCATCACCGGCCCTTCCCAAACCAGGGACTCGAGATCTTTTTTGCGCAGCCCGAAGAAATGGGCGGCCTCGGCTTCGAGCGCCTCTTGGGTCCCCTCGGTCTCCATCGTCGTGATGAAGACTTTCATCTCGACGGCGGGTTCCCCGTCGGTCCCGTGCTTTTTGCCGGTGACCCAGCGCCCCTTGACGTGGTCGTAGCGATAGCGCTTTTTCGACTCGCGGCAGTCGACCATATAGTCGTGAAACAGATCGTAGTGCCCCGAGCACTTCCAGACCTGGGGATGCATAATGATCGTGCAGTCCAGCCCCGTCATGTCGTAGGTCCCCGGCGCGCCGGCGTCGCGGATCATCTCGTTGTGCGAGGTGACCATATCGTGCCACCAGGCGTCTTTGACGTTGCGCTTGAGGAGAACACCGAGCGGGCCATAATCCCAAAAACCGTTGAGCCCGCCGTAGATTTCGCTTGACTGGAACAAGAATCCGCGCCGTTTGCACAGGGCCACCAGTTCGTCCATCTGCATAATATTTCGTCCCCTCAAATAACGTTGCTGCGGGATTGAGTTTATTTCACACTTGCCAAAGCGGTGCGCGAAAAATGCGCCGTTTTTATTATATCGGCTCTTGATTGCTGATAAAGGGGACAAACGCCCGGGGAAAGGATGCCCCGCGGGGGAAAAAGAAGGGTACTAAAGCGTGTCGATCGGGTCGACGTCGACGATCCACTGGACCTCGGCGGGGACTTTCAGCTTCGCGGCCGAGGCCTCCTCGACCCCCTGGCGCAGGAGCTCCCCGTCGGGGGAGTGCAGATGAATATGAAATCGAAAATTCCCCCGCAGCTTGGCGAACGGCGCCTGCGCCGGCCCTAACAGCCGGTAGGTAAAATCGCTTTTCGCGGCACGGTAATTCTCCAGTACCCGGCGCAGCTCATCGGCCAGCGACCGGGCGAACCCCTCGGTCTGATCCTCGTTCGGGCCGCGGACGACCAGGCGGACCATCTCGCCGTAGGGGGGGTAGCAGAACTTGCGCCGCTCGGGAAACTCCTCGGCGACGAACCGCGCGTAGTCGTGGCGCGACGCGGCCCGGATCGCCCGATGATCCGGCGTGAAGGTCTGAACGATCACCCTTCCCCCCCTCTCGCCGCGCCCGGTCCGCCCCGCCACCTGGGTGATCAGGTGGAAGGTTCGCTCGGCGGCGCGGAAGTCGGCGTGGTAGAGCGCCGTGTCGGCGTTGATCACCCCGACGAGCGTCACGTTCGGGAAATCGAGCCCCTTGGCGATCATCTGCGTCCCAAGCAATATCTTGTACCGGCCTTCGCGAAACGCCCCCAGCGCCCGCTCGTGCGCCATGTGTCCGACCATCGTGTCGGTGTCCATCCGAAGGATCGGTACCCCCGCGAAACGGCGGGCCAGCTCGTCCTCGAGCCGCTGCGTTCCATAGCCGGTGAAGTTGAAATTCTTCGCCCCGCACTTCGGACAGCGATTCGGGACGGGAATCTGATAGTCGCAGTAGTGGCAAAGCGCCAGCTGTTCGGTTCGATGGTGCGTCAGCGCCACCTCGCAGTTGGGGCACGTCACCGCCTCGCCGCAGCTGGGACACTGAATTTGGGTGGAGTACCCCCGGCGGTTTAAAAGCAAAATCGCCTGGCCGCCGGAATCAATCGCCTCGCGGATCGCGTAGTAGAGTTTCGGGTGAATCGCCGCGTACCCTCTCTTCTCGGCAGCGGCGCGCATGTCGATCAGCTCCACGTGCGGCAGCGGCAGATCGTTGACCCGCCGGGGGAGCGACAACAGCTCGTACTCCCCGGTCTGCTGGCGGTACCAGCTCTCCATCGCCGGGGTGGCCGAACCGAGGATCAGCGGAATCTTCTCCTGCCGCGAGCGGAAACGCGCGACCTCTCGGGCGTGGTACCTCGGGGCGGTCTCCTGCTTGAACGAGTTCTCGTGCTCCTCGTCGATGACGATCAGCCCCAGCCGAGACAGCGGGGCGAAGATGGCGCTGCGGGCGCCGACGACGACCTGAACCTCGCCGGAGGCGATTCGGGACCACTCGACATGCCGTTCGGCGTCGGTCAAGTGGCTGTGGAGAACGGCGATCGAGTCAAACCGCTCGCGGAATCGGCGAACCGTCTGCGGCGTTAAGCTGATCTCCGGGACGAGGACAATCGCCTGACGGCCGGCGCGGATCACCTCGTCGATCGCGCGGATGTAGACCTCGGTCTTCCCGCTTCCGGTCACCCCGTGCAGCAAAAAAGTCGGGGACTCCCCGCCGCGGATCGCCTGACATATCCGATCGAGGGCCTTCCGCTGATCGGGATTGAGCCGGTGGGGCGCGCGGCGGGGAACCTCCGCCTGGGCGGCGTCGAAGATCGCGCTTCGCCGGCGGACCCGGCTGGAAACCAGCATCCCTTTGCCGCGGAGCGTCTGAATCGGCGCCAGGGAGCACTTCGCCGCCCGGGCCAGTTCCTCGAGCGTCAGCCCCTCGGGGGCACCCAGAGCCGCCAAGAGGATCGAACGCTGTTTGGACGTCAGCTGAAGATCGTCCCCCTTGGGTTTCTCCGCCGGCTTGTCGGCCAATGCGCGGACATATTCCTCAAGTTTGGGGGCTAAGCGCCAGACGGTCGTCAGCCGCGTCCCCGCCCCGGAGCGGACCGCCGAAGGGAGGATCGCCTCCAAGACCGTTCCCAGCGGCGCCAGATACCGATGGGCGATCCACTCGGCCATTTCCAGCTGCTTGGCGCTCAGCAGGGGGGCCGCGTCGAGCAGCGCGGTGATCTGTTTGTAACGAATCGCCTTCCCGGAGTTGTCCGGCAAGACATCCCTGGCCACACACCAGCCGATCGACGGGCGGTTCCCCCGCCCCAGCGGCACCTCGACGCGGCATCCGGGAAGCAGACGATCCCGCAGTCCCTCGGGGATCAGATAGTCAAAAAAACCCGGCGCCCCGTCGGGGAAGACGACACGGGCCAGCGGCGGCCGGTCGTCCACGCGCCAGGGGTACCGCGAAACGGCACGGTCCGCGGAATGCCCGCCGCGGGGTTCTTCACTGTCAAAGAGGGAACGCTGGGTCATGCTATTGTTTCCGGGCTGCGCTTCTAGACGAGGGGGGAGAGAATCAGCGCCGCGAGCAGCCCGATAAACAGCGCCAGCCCCGAAAGCCGGCGGCCGGCGGCGGCCGACAGCCCCAGGGCCAAAAGCGCCGCGGCCGCGGCGGCCAGGGCGGCGGAGGGAGTGAGCACCGAACCGGTCAGGGCGCCGAGCAAAAGGCCGATCCTCCAGCGCGCCCGGCCAAAGAGCAGCAGTCCGAACAGCGCCCCGGCAGCGGTGGTCAAACCGGCGGCCTTCAAGACGGAAAGATCCGCCCCTCCGCGCAGCGGCAGGGCGCACAGCGAGGCGAGCAGAAACAAAGCCGCCGTGATTTGCAGCTTCCCGGGAGTGGGATTTCGGTCGTACTCGATCAGCCCGACCGTCAGGATCAAAAACAACAGAAGCGACCAAAGGGCGACACACAAAAGCGCGGCGAAGCAGGCCGTCTCCAGCGGTGGGGAAAAGAGCAGTTCCCCGGCCGCGTAGGCGGCCTCCTGGCTTTGGGCCCGTTCGATCACCGGCCCCAGAAACAGGGGACCGGGGATCGACATCCAGCCGAAAAAGAAAACCTTAACGGCTAAGATCAGCGTGACGAAGCCGCAGACAAACTCGATCAAAGGGTAACGCGGCGAGATTGGGGCATGGCAGTCGCGGCACTTTCCCCGCAAAAGCAGCCAGGCCAGTACCGGTACATTATCGCGAAATCGGATCGGATGGCCGCACTTCGGGCAGAAAGACCCGGGGTGCGTCAAACTCAAACGGTTCGGAAGCCGCCAGACGACGACGTTCAGGAACGACCCGACGCACGAGCCGATCATAACGGCGAAGACCACGCAGATGATCGAGTAGATCGTCATGTTACCGGGCGGCGCGGTTTTGCTTGAGGAGCCACTTGTAGAACTCCGGATTGGCGTAGGTCTGGGTCCAGCTGTTGTGGTCGACGCCGGGGTATTCCGTCAGCTTGATCTTATCCCCGCCCTTCTCCCAGATCGCCTTGACCATCGCCTCGCTCAGCTCGACCGGAACGACACTGTCCGAACCGCCGTGGTAGACCCAGATCGGGACCTCGATCATCTTGCCCGCCTCGTCGGGGTTGCCGCCCCCGCAGACCGGCGCCGCGGCGGCGAAACGATCCGGGGCGAGGGCCAGCAGCATCCAGGTCCCGAACCCTCCCATCGACAGCCCCGTCACGTAGACGCGGTCCGGGTCGATCGGGTAGTTCGCCTCCAGGTGGTCGAGCAGTTCCAGAAGCTGCTGCGGCGACCAGTATTTCTCTTCGGGGCACTGGGGAGAGACCGTCACGAACGGCCACACCTCTTTCGCGTCGGTCTCGACGAGCATCGGCGGACCGTGAACCTTGACCGCCTCGATATTGTCACCGCGCTCCCCCGCGCCGTGGAGGAACAGCAGCAGCGGGAAACCCGCCTCGGTCTTGGCCGATTCGCATTTCGGGATGAAGAGAAGGAAATTCAGCGGCTCCTTGACGGAAGTGTCGGCCGGGACGAAGCGGCCCAGCGCCTTGACCCCCTCTTTGGTGTAATCGGCGACCGACTGATTGCCGCTTAACTCCACGGTCAGCTCGGTCTGAACCCCGGCCGGAACCTCTTGAGGATTCTCGGCCCGGATATAAGAAAGGCAGCACAGCGCCCCGGCGGCAAGAGCCACGCTCCCCAGGAAAGTGAAAAACGTCTGCATCGGTGTTGTTCTCCTTGTATCGATTGAAACGCTGACATTCGCGCGGACGCGGGATATTATAGCCGCGGCGGGCCGTGAAGGCAACAAACCGCCTCTCCGGCGATACATTGCGCCGGGGGAAAAACAAGGTACATTAAAGGAAGATATGAAAAACCGCCTTTCCTCCAAAGAAAACAATAAAGGGGCTTCCTGATGAAGGTATTAGTCGTTCTGGGCCATCCCAATCCGGGGAACAGCTTCAACCGAGCCATCGCCGAGACGGTCTGCGCCGCGCTGCGCGAGATGGGGCACACGGCGCTTTTGCGCGACCTCTGCGCCGAGGGGTTCGATCCGACCCTCCCCTTTGGGGAAGAGAAAAAGGCGATCGAGGAGCTCCCCGAAGCGCTCCAAAAAGAGATTGCCGATGTGCGTGAGTGCGACGGGATCGTTATCGTTCACCCCAACTGGTGGGGGACGCCGCCGGCGCTGCTCAAGGGGTGGATCGACCGCGTCTTCCGCGCCGGTTTCGCCTACAGCTTCACCGCCGACGGGGTGAAGCCCGGCTTCGCCGAGAAGATCGCCCAAGTCTTCACGACCTCGAACACCCCGCGCGATATCGAGCTGAATGTTTACCACGACCCGCTGGAGAATTTCTGGGGAACGGTCGTCTTCGGTCTGACCGGCTGCAAATCGTTCCAGCGGCGCAACTTCGAGCCGATCATCGTCTCGGACGAGACACAGCGAAAGGCGTGGCTGCTCGAAGTCGAAGAGACGATCCGCCGCCGCTTTGCCTAAAAGCGCCCCAGAGAATTAAAAAGCGCCCCGGCTTTGAAGCGGGGCGCTTTAAGGCCGACGCGCGGCTCATAAAAAAATTTTTATCGCGACTCTTGGGCCGGTTTGCCGCTGTTTTTTTTCGGCAGCGGCTTACCGTCCGGTTTGACACGCTTGTGTTTCAGCAGCCAATTGTTGAACCCGGGATCGGCATAACCTCGGGTCCAGCAGTTATGCTTGACCCCCGGGTACTCCGTCAGTTTGACTTTCGTCCCCCCCTTCTCCCAGATCGCCTTGACCATCGCCTCGCTTTCCTCGACCGGGACGATGTTGTCCGAATCACCGTGATAGACCCAGATCGGGACGTCAAGCATCTTACCGGCGGCAGCCGGGTCTCCGCGGCCGCACATCGGGACCGCGGCGGCGAAACGCTCCGGCGCGATCGCCAAAAGCCGCCAGGTTCCCGATCCCCCCATCGACAGCCCCGTCACGTAGACGCGGTCGGGATCGACCGGGTAGTTTTCCATAACGTAATCGAGCAGTTCCAGAAGCTGCTCCCCCGACCAGCGCTTCCCCTTGGGGCACTGGGGAGAGACGGTCAAAAAGGGCCACATCTTCCCTCGTTCCGCCTTCTCGATGATCTTCGGCGGACCGGCCTTTTTCACAAGCTCGATATCGTCCCCACAGTCCCCCTTGCCGTGAAGGAAGAGCATCAGCGGGAAGCCCGCCTCGGTTTTTTCCGCGTCGTTCTTCGGGATATAGAGCAAAAAGGAGACCTGCTCTTTCGCGTCGGGATCAACGATTTTCCCCTCCTCATTGGGGAACGCCTCACGAGCGCTCAGCTCCACCGTCAGCTTGGTCTGAACCCCGACCGGAACATCCTGCGCCCGGGCGCCGGCCAAGAACGCCGCCGCCCCAAGCATGAAAACCGCGCCCGCCAGGACAGTAAACAATCTCTTCATGGTTTTGCGTCTCCTTTGCTTTTTTGACCGCGGCGCGCCGCGCTTTTACGGTTTTACTCTTCCTCTTCCTCGGCGACCTCGCGCGGGGAGAGCAGCCAGCCGATCCCGAAGGCGATCACCCCCGCCGCCACAGCCCAGGGGAGCACCTCGGTGAAGAACTTCGGGTTCCTCACCAAAAAGTAGCGGGCGAAGGCCACCGCCATAAAGCCGAAGTTGAACGAGATCAGCGCCACCTTCTTTCGATTCTTTTGGGCCGCCTGGCTCATCGGCGGCTTCGGCTCTTTGGCCTTGCGTGACGGTTTCTGACCGTCCGAGGAGGCGGCCGCGGGAACCGCCGCCTTGGCGCCCCGGTCCCCCTTGGGGGCCAGCCGCTGAACCGCGTCGCGCGGGTAGTACTTGGCGATGGCGGCATTGATCTGGGTCGGCGTACAGATGGCGCAGCGCACCGGCAGATCGAACAGAAGCCGAAGCTCGTCCTCGACGTCGAGCGAAATCGGCTCGGGGGAGGCGAGGATCAGCTTTCCCATATCGGCCATCACCGGAACGAAGGAGTGCTGGCGCGCGGTGTTCGGATCCATCTGGGGAGCGTAGTACTCATCGACCGGGACATCGTTCAGGTCGATGAACGGCAAACCGATCGACTCGGCGTAGGCGAGCATGATCTCTTCGGGCTTGGCGGCGCGCTGCTGCAGAAGCGCCTGATGCAGATCGATCCCGACCGCGTCGGAGAACCCCTTGGCCTTTTTGATCTGCTCGGGGGTGACCACCTTGTTCTGAAGGAGAATCGTTTCGAGCGTCCGGGGACCCTCGATCTCTTTCCCCTTTCGGCCGAGCGAAAAGTCGTACTCTTCTTTGCGCTCGTGGTCGGTCAGGCAGAGCATCGCCTTGGCCAGGGTGTTGAGAAGCTTCTGCGATTCCTCGATATAGTCGCCGGTGGCGAACTTTCGGATATAGGCGTTCAGCTCGCGGTAATGCTTTCGGATCACCGCCGGGTCATCCTCGAACATCTTCAGTTTCAATATCTGGTAATAGTTCAGCGGCCGGTTCGTGGCACTGATCTTGAGCCAGTCCCGATAGACGTCCAGCTTCTTCCCCTCACCATTTCCCCCACCGGCCGCCGGTGGTTTCTGCTGCGATGGCGCCATAAGTTTCCTCCGATATCTTAAGTATAGGTTCGGTGCTGTCTTCACTTGAGGCGGCGCGAAAAAAGGGCCGCTTAGGAAAAATTGTACTCCCTCCCCAAGAGAAAAACAAGTTCCGCGCCTGTTAAGACATCTTGAAAATCAAAATTTCGCTCTTGACGGCCTGGAGGAAATTGTGGATAGTAAAACCACAAGACACAAACTACATTCCTTCGAAGAAAGGAGTCTTCGATGTCCAAGGTATTCTACAATTCCGCGTTAATCGTCGTCACCTTGCTGCTGTTGGTCGTTTTGGCGGCCGCCGGCTGCGGCGGCGGTGCCGATAAGGACCAGACCGATACGAAAGCCAATCCGGCGGAGGAAGCCGCCCCGGCCGACAACGCGGTCCTCGACACCAAGTCGCCCACCACCCCGGAAGGGATCACCGACCGCTTCTTCTCGGCGTTTTTCTCCGGTCGTGACCAAGAGGCGTGGGGACTGCTGACCGAGAAGGCGCAGAACGCCACGAAAGAGAATTTCGTCGCCCAGGCGAGCGACACCGTCGGCTGGGAGATCACCAAAAAGAGCGTGGAAGACGGTATGGCCTATGTCTTCGTCAACGTCTCGGACCTGACCGACACCGGCGACCGCGCCACCGAAGAACTGATCTTCGCCCTTCGCAGCGACAACGGCCGCTGGGGCGTGGCCGGCTTCAGTGCCGGGAACCTCGCGGTGAACTTCGAGGAAACCGCGGTCGAGTCGTACAACGCGCAGAACGACCTTCCCGCCGTCGAGCCGGAGCGTGTCAGCCAGATGCCGAGCGCCGAAGAGATCCGCTGAGAAACACGCGCCGCCTCGCGCAAGCACACGCGCAATAAACAAAAAAGCCCAGTGCCTTTTGGCGTTGGGCTTTTTTTGTGCCCGGCGCGGTTATTTTTCCGCGTTTCGAATCGCTTCCAGCATTCCGGCCATCGTCGATTCGGCCGCCTGAATCCGCGCGGGAAAACCAAGCTCCGCGAGCGTGCCGCCGGTCAGCGGGCTGATGCTCACCAGGCGGGTCTGTTTCAGCCGCTGGCCGTAGAGGCGCGCCAGCGAGCGGGCGATCGCCGAGCTGGTCACCGTGGTGTAGGCAAAATCCCCCGCCGCCATCCGCTCGGCGACGCGCCGATCCGCTTCGGGCACGTCGACCTGACGATAGACCGTCAGCTCTTCCACCGCTCCCCCCAGGGCCCGCAGCCGGTCGGGCAAAACATCCCGGCCGCGATTGCCCCGAACCAGAAGAAACCTCGCCCCCCGGCGCGCCTGGTCCTCCAGAACCGAGACCAGCCCCTCGGCGCGGGGATCGGCGGCGGTTCGGGTCACGGCGATCCCCTCGGCCGCCAGGGCCTCGGCGGTGGCGCTTCCGACCGCGGCGGTATTCACCGTGACGGTTTGACCGTGATGGCGCAGCCGCCGGCAGAAAAACCGCACCCCATTGGCGCTGGAGAAGACCAGCCAATCGTACCGGCCGAGCCGGCCCAGCACGCTGTCGGCTTTTTCCCAGTCCTCCGGGGGAACAATCTCCACGGCCGGGGCGATCTCGGTACAAAAACCGGCCTCCTCAAACAAGGGACGAACTTCCAGCGACTGACGATACGGCCGAGTCAATAAAATAGTCTGGAGCTCGCTCACGAGATCCCCCCCGCGGCCTGCATTTCCTTTGTTGAACTATTGCGGACGAGAGGAGTCGAACCTCCACGCCTTGCGGCACTGGAACCTAAATCCAGCGCGTCTGCCAGTTCCGCCACGCCCGCTTAAGAACGTTTTTTTCTTGCCGCCGTCAAGGGGCAAAAGATCCGCTAGAAATTGTAGCGTCCCAGCGTGATTTCCGCTAGGGGTTCGTACTTCGGCCCCCGGCGGCTCAACTCGCTGGAGTAGATCGTCACCGCGTCGGCCTCGCAGACGCCGAAATCCAATTCGGCGTTTTCCGACAAAAAGGCGCGAAGCTCCTCGCTCCCCGATTCCCCCCGCCGAACTCGGCCGATCGTCAGGTGCGGGGTAAATCGACGGTGTTCCTTCGGGTAGCCAAGCTCCTTGAGCTTCTCGTCGATCGCCCCGGCCAGCGCGGTCGCCTCCTCGGTCCCCTGTTGGATCCCCACCCAGAGGGTGTGGGGCTGTTCCGGGTTGGGGAAGGCCCCCAGTCCCTGAAAATCGAGGTCGAATGACCCGAAGCGGCGGCACACATCCTCGACCGCGGTCAAAAGGGCGGGGGTCTCGGCGACGGGGACCCCGCCGAGGAATTTCAGCGTCAGGTGAAACTGGTCGCAGCGGGTCCACCGAATCGAGGGGAAGAGCCGGGCGGCCTTCCTCAAAACTTTATCGATCCGAGCGCGGACGTACGGGGGAATCTCAAGCGCGATAAAGCAGCGGAGAGTCGATTTCATCGGTTCGTCCTCGGTTATTCGTCCTTAGTTTTTTCTGGCTCGGTTTGATTGGTTTTCAGCGTTTACCGGCCCGCTTTTTGGGAGGTGACCTTCTCGATCACGGCCTCGGTCACCTCCGGCGGGAGGAAAGAACTTAAGACGGAGGGATCGGCGGCCCCGGCGATCTCTTTGATCAGTGAACTGGAGACGTGCGCCAGTTCCCCGTCGGCGATGAGGAACAGCGTCTCGACATCGGGGGCCAGCCGGCGGTTGGCCATCATCATCGTCAGCTCGGCGGGGATATCGGTGATCGGACGCACGCCGCGGACCATAATCTTCGCCCCGGTCTGCTGGACAAACCGGACCGTCAGTCCCTCGTACGACTGAACGCTGACATTCTTCAGATGGGAGGTCGCGCTTCGGATCAGTTCACAGCGCCGCTGGGACGAAAACCAGGGGGATTTTTCGTAGTTGATCCCGACCGCCACGATCAGGTGGTCAAACAAGCGACTGGCCCGCTCAATAATATTCAGATGCCCCAACGTGACCGGGTCGAACGAACCGGGATAGACCGCCAGATTCATATACTGCGACAAAGGACCATCTCCCCGAATGACTTGCCTGCCGAAAAACTTCCGCGCGCGGCGCGCGTATCTGTAGGGGGATTATACCGGTTCCCCCCCGCGCGGGCAGGACTCCCCTTCCTGTGCCGGAGGTACCCCCGGGGCTTACCGCGGGTGGGCTACCCCGCAGTCCTTCCACCGGCGGTGAAGCCACCAATACTGTTCGGGATGCCGCCGAACGGCGTTTTCCAGCACCGTGGTGAACCACTGGGTGATCTCCTTCACCGTCGAGACCCCCTCTTTCGGCTGAAGCGGGTCGAAGAAGTCGTCGGCCACCAGCTCAAAGAAAAGATCCCGGTCGTCGACCCGGGTGCAGTGACAGACCAGGATCGGCGCGTTGTACTGCAGCGACAACAGCGCGACCACCTTGTGGGTCGATCCTTTCCTGCCGAAGAAATCGACCCAGCAGCCCCGTTTTCCCGCCGACTGATCGGCCAGGATCGCGACGATTCCATGCTCCTCGATCACCTTCATCACCGGCTGCGACGCCCCGTCTTTATTGATCAAATACTGACCCGTCTCCTCGCGAATCGCCGTGACGTACCGGTTCAGGTACGGGTTGTCGAGGAAACGGGCGACGGTATGGGTCGGATAGCCGAGAATCCCGAGGATGAACGCCCCCATCTCGAAGTTCCCGTAATGCCCCGTGACGACGATCAGCGGCCGGTCGGGAAAGAAGACCCGGACATTATTGGCGCCGTCGGCGATGCGAACGTGCCGCCGCCAGTTTCGCTCGCTCATGCGCCGCCGCCCGATAAAGAACTCGGCCCCCATCAACAGGAGGTGTTCCCACATCTTTCGAATCAGCGCGATCCGCTCTTCGGCCGTCATTTCGGGAAAGGCCTGAATGAGATTCTGCGTTAAGATCTCCCGCCGAAAGGGGATGATATAGGTCACCACGAAGGCAAGGGCCGCACAGGTCGACCTGTTCACCCGGTACGAGAAGATTCCCGAAATCGCCACAAAAAGCCGGACCACCAAATAGATGGTATAGTTGAGAAACTTCTGCCGCTTGGTTATATTTTTCATCGCGCCCGTGCCCGAAGGGGGGAAGAATATCTTTTCCGGCCGTTCCCTTCTCGCGGATGAGGGGAGGGCCGATGGCGGGATTTTAGCAAATCACCCGGATTTCCACAACGCAAAACCGCGGGCCGAACCGGTTTTCGTGACCGTTATATCCGTTACCTTCCTCAAACCGGCCGCCGATTATCCGCTTCGCTTGATTCCTAAATTTCGGCGAAACCAAACTCTCCTTTCATCCGTCTTTCCCAAAACAATCTGCAAGGCCTGGTGATCATACCGCGGTTTTTTCAAAATGAGCGGAATCTTCTTTGTGAGAAAAGCGTCAAACTGCCGAAAGAGGCACAGGTCCCGTCTCGAAACACCCGCCTTTCGGGGGGGTGTTTTGCGCGAAAGAGTAGCTATAATGGTCAGAGGAGCTGCGTAATAAATGAGGACAGCGCGGTCCAACTCACGCATTGAGGGAACGATGAAGCGAATGAACCTTGGCTTAAAAGCAGACCGAGTGGTCATTCTTCTGGCCTTTCTCGCCACGGGGGGAATCCTTTGCCCCATGCTCTCGGCCCAGACGGTCACCCTGGCCCGCCCGATGATCGGTTCCGGGAGTTCCTCGCCGGCCGTCAACGGTCAGGCGCTCAGCGACGCGGCGACCAGTCAGGGGACTTTCGAGACCCCCACGCTTCTGGAGAAAGACCGGCAGTTCGTCCTTGAGTTCTGCGACGCGTGTGTACGCGCCGCCGATAACTACCGCGAAGAGGACCGGACCGCCGCCATCGCCGAAGCCAGGCAGCTCCTTAAGACCAACGTCAAAGAGCTCTATTATCGTCTGAGCCACCACAACGATCGGACCAACGCCGAAGGATGGATCCGCTACCTGCGGCTGCAGGATCTGCAGCGGATGCTCATCAGCGACAATGACGACTTCGATCTGCTCGGCCGCGCTTACGAGAGATTCACCAGTCTCGATGCCGACCCGTCGATCCCCTATTTTGTCCAGACGCGCGATGCGCTCAAAAGTTACCTGAACATCAACGACGCCCCCAATCATATCGAGGAGCGCCGCGAGCTGTTCACCCGCACGGTCAACGATGTGTGCCGCGACATCGCCCGGCTCCTGGAGAAAAACGACCCCGCGCTGACCGAGTATTTCAACGACTCGATGGCCTATCTGCTGGAACAGCAGCCGAAATCGCAGGCGCTGCTCCAGGCCAAAGAGCTTTTGGATAAGCGGTTCCCGGCGCCGAATATTCAGATCGACATCTCCGGCAAGCTGCTCACCGCCGGCGGTTCCACCACCTTCCACGAGCCGACGCAGATCAGCGAAGTGATCCGCGGCACCAACACGCGGGGCAACGGGATCGTCGACGGGGTCGCCTACCCCGTCCTGGTCGAAAACCCCAATCAGGCCGAGATCAATCTCGTCTTTGACGCGACCCTCAGGAGCAATTCGGTCGGGGTGAATCAGGGGGTAACGGTCTATTCCACCAGTACCGGCCGCGTGAAGGCGAACAAGCCGATCTTGATCTCCGGCTCGCTGGTCGCGAAGCCCGCGCGGGTTTCCGGGGCGATGGACGCGAAGATCACGGGGATCAACTCCGGCCGCGGGCCGCTGGGCAGCCAAGTGGTGCAGCAGCGCGTCAGCGAGGAATTCCCCTACTCCAAAGCCGAGTCGCAGCGCCGCATGGAGATCCGCTTCGCCGAGCGAATCGACAGCCAGGTGAACTCGCTTTTGACGGAGCGGACCGAGCTGGCCGACGCGCTCAATAAAATCAATCAAATCGTCCCGACGACCTTCACCTCCTCGTCGACGACCGACAATCTTTACCTGCGCGCCAAGGTCGCCTACCACGACCAGGTCGGCCCGATCTTCGATCCTCCCGAGGCCGCCGCCGGCGACGTGACCACTAAGTTCCACGAAAGCGTCGTCAACAACGTCGCCTTCCGGACGCTGGCCGGCGGGACGTTCACCGAAGATGAATTCAGCCGTTGGTTCGCGGCCCGGTTCCCCAAGCTGGCCCCGGCGCTGAGCAAGCCGCAGGCCGACAGCGCCGAGGAAAACGAGAGGGTCACCCTCACGTTCGCCAATTCGACGCCGGTTCTCCTTTCTTTAGACAACGACACCCTGACCCTTGCGATTCACCTCGACGCGATCGCGCTGGGGGAGAAGCAGTTCCCGGCGATGGATATCGACGTTATCTACGCGCTCGAGAAGCGCGGTTCGCAGTGCGTCCTGGTGAAAAAACAGGTCGAGGCGTGGCCGGCCGGTCTGGATCGCGACGCCATGGTCCCCGCGCGCTACCAGGTGGTCCGCAATCAGATCCTGCGCCGCCTCGGCGAAAACTTAAAAGATGAGTTCTCTTTAGAGGCGATCGATCTTCCGGCGTTCTCCCCCAAGACAGAAGATCCCGCTGCGCAGCGGGAATTCTCCGGCCGTTTGGTCCCCACCGATTTGACCTTCCGGTCCGGCTGGGCGGTCTGCGCCATGGAGTTTGTTCCCGCGGCCAAAGAGAAATAACGATAAAAAACAATCGCTTGGGGGCTGACGGGGGCCTTAAAAAATCTCCTTAACGAAGAGGTTTTAAAAGTCCCCCCCTTGACCTTTTAGCAAAAGGGCCTAGAATTTCGGCCGTACAGTAAACGGGGCGTAGCTCAGTCTGGCTAGAGCGCTACGTTCGGGACGTAGAGGTCGCACGTTCAAATCGTGTCGCCCCGATTGCTTAAAAAAACGGCGCCGTCAGGCGCCGTTTTTTTTTTGCTTTTCCCCTTCCCCTTTGCCGGGGCGCGCGAAAAGAGCGCGGGACAGACAAGAAAGCCGCGGAATATGTCACTTTTACAAGAGCTTCGCGCTTCGGCTCAAAAACTGGGCCTCACCGACCTCGGCGCCGCGGCGGCGGGGCCGGCGCAGGGCTACGAGCGCTTCCGCGCCTGGCTCGACGAGGGGAACGCCGCGCGGATGACTTACCTGGAAAGAGGAGCCGAGGCCCGCCGTCACCCCGAGTCGGTCCTCCCGCGGGTTCGCTCGCTGCTGGTCGGGGTTCTCAGCTTAAAGACGCTCATCGACGAAAACCCGTCGGTCCTCCCCCCCTGTTCTTCCGGGGGCGCGATTGTCCCCTACGCCGTGCGGCGCGACTATCACGCGGTTCTGAAAGAAAAGCTCCACACCCTTCGCGCTCATCTGGCCGAGCGGTTCCCCGACGGGCGGTTCCGCGTCTGCGTCGACTCGGCCCCCCTGCTGGAGAAAGAGTGGGCGCATCGATCCGGCCTCGGCTCCTACGGCCGGAACACTCTCCTGATCCACCCGACGGCCGGTCCGGCGGTCTTCCTCGGCTTTTTACTGACCACACTCTCCCTCGAGGAACTGGGATGCGCCCCGAACGACGAGCGGCGCCCGTCGGTTTTGACCGACCCATGCGGCGGCTGCCGGCGCTGCCTGGACGCCTGCCCGACCGGCGCGCTGAGGGAGAACCGGACGCTGGACGCGCGCCGCTGCCTCAACTACTGGAACATCGAGCATCCCGGAGACGATATTCCCGAGGATATCCGCGCCCGGCTGGGGGGATGCCTGTTCGGCTGCGATCGGTGCCAGCGGGTCTGTCCCCACAGCGGCACGCTGGCCCCCCCCGCCCGAGTGCCGCTGGAAACCGTCGATAAAATGACGCCGGAGGAATTTCAAACCCTCTTCGACGGTACGCCGCTGGCGCGGCTGGGGCTGGAACGCCTTCAGCGAAACGCCCGCTGGCTGCGCTAATCTCGTCCGCGGCGCTTGGGGGTCAAGTAAATCACCAGCAGCAGCGCGGGGATCGCGAAGATGAGAAACTGCGGCCGAAAGGCGCCGACAATAATGACCACCGGGATCGCCGTCCAAATCCATTTGGGGAGCCGGACCAGCTCGGGCCACGCCAGGTAAAGCGCCAGCGCCTCGATAAAGGTCCGCACCAGCGCCCCCTGCACCATCGGGTCGAACGACCGGAGGGTCCCCGCCGCCGTGAGAACCCCCAGAACCAGGGTGATCCATCCCAGGCGGGACCGCATCGAGTCACTGGTCGACCGCTCGGCGCTCATGGCCCCTCCCGTTCGGCGGCCGGCGCCTGAGGGCCGCCGTCCGGCCGCTCGACCCGCATCACGTAGAGGACCGGCCATTTTTTCCCGGTGAGAAACAGACGCTCCCCGGCGGCGTCCCAGGCGATCCCGTTTAAGACCCGGTCGGGGTCATTCTCGTACCCTTTGGGAATCAGCCCCTGGCAGTTGATCACCCCGATCACCTCGCCGGTCTCGGGATCGATTCGGACGATATACGGCGTCTGGTAGACATTCGCCCAGATCTCCCCGTCGATCCACTCCAGCTCGTTGAGGTTCGCCACCGTCTGCCGCCGGCCGTTGGGCAGCTGCCGATAGACCGTCCGCTCTTTGATCTTTCGCCAGGTGGGAGGATCGTACCAGCGCAGAACCGACGAGCCGTCGCTTTGAATCAGCGGCCGCGGGGTTTCGTCCGAGCTGAGATCTTCGGTCAGCCCCCACCCCTCGATGCTGTACCGGAAGGTCCGCTTCTCTTTGAGCGTCTTTTTATCGCGGACGTAGCCGATCCCCTCGCGCCAGGTGAGCAGGAAAATCTCGTCGCCGACCACCGTCAGCCCCTCGGCGAAGACTTTGGAGGGAAGTTTCGCGCCGCGGAGGACTTTCCCCGTCTCGGCGCTGAGGATCTGCACGCGCGACTTGCCGTACTGGCCGCAGCTTTCGTACAGGCGCCCGTTCCCCTCGCCGTCCCGCTCAAAGAAGAGCCCCTGACAGTAGGCGTCGGTCGAGTGGGGAAGCCGGTCGATCACACTCAGGACAACATCCGCGGGGGGCCGGGACGGCTCTTGGGGCTCCACCTTCGCTTCTTCCCCAACGACCGCGCCGAGGAACAGAAAGGGAAGCAGAAGAACCGGGATAGGGCGGGGCATCGGTGTTATCTTTTTGGGGAAAACGGCGAATCTAAGGAAAGCTCACGTCTGGAGGGAATTGTATCACCGGTTCCCCAAAGTTTCCAGCGCCCCGGCGCCGCGGTTCCCCCCCGCGCGGGGCTTGGGGACCGGGGCTCTCCCCCCTTGTCTTAAGGGTTTATTTCCCATAGAATAATAGGTTACTATACTATAGGGGAATTGGCTCGATTGTTATTCTCTTCCCCTGTTGACTAAAACCTATACACCTACAAAAGCTTGCGAAAGGGTATTCCTATGCGTCGTCTTCTGATCGCCGGAAACTGGAAAATGAATATGAAGCTCGATTCCGCCAAGGCCTTGGCCTCCGGCCTGAAGGAAGCTGCCGCCGGCGTCACCGAGGTCGATATCGCCGTCTGCCCGCCGAGCGTCTACATCGCTCCGGTCGCCGAGGCGCTTGCCGGTTCGAACATCGCCTACGGCGCCCAGAACGCCTACTTCGAGAAGGCCGGCGCCTTCACCGGTGAGGTTGAAATGGCGATGCTGACCGACCTGGGCTGCAAGTACGTCATTCTCGGCCACAGCGAGCGCCGCCACATTATGGGCGAGTCGAGCGAGCTGGTCAACCTGAAGGTTCACGCCGCCCTGAAGGCCGGTCTGATCCCGATCGTCTGCGTCGGCGAGCTGCTCAAAGAGCGTGAGGCCGGTGTCACCGACCTGGTCAACCGCCGTCAGTTCGACGGTTCGTTCTCGGGTGTTTCGGCCGAAGACATGAAGAAGTGCGTCATCGCCTACGAGCCGGTCTGGGCCATCGGCACCGGCAAGGTCGCCACCCCCGATCAGGCGCAGGAAGTCCACGCCAATCTGCGCGCCCTCATCGCCGAGCGCTACGGCAAAGAGGTCGCCGACGTGGTCCGCATTCAGTACGGCGGCAGCGTCAAGGCCGAGAACGCCAAAGACCTCCTTGGCCAAAGCGACATCGACGGCGCCTTGGTCGGCGGCGCTTCGCTGAAGGTCGACGCCTTTATGGGTATCATCAACGCCGTGAAGTGATCAAAGTTGCGGCGGCCTTCCTCAAAAGCGGCCCGTTTCCCCGGTGTTTTGCCGTAAGCGGGCCGCGCGCCGAGGGTGAAGAACCGCGCGCCGAAGGAACCGTTTAAGCAAAAACGTCAACGCCCAAATTTTTAGGAACGCGAATATGATTACGTTTTTTCAGGGACTGCTCTACACCGTCTTGATGTTGCTGTGCCTATTCATGATCCTGATCATCCTGCTGCAGCGCGGCAAGGGGGGCGGTCTGGTCGGCGCCTTCGGCGGTCTGGGCGGAAGCAGTGCCTTCGGCGCGAAGACCGGTGACGTCTTCATGAAGATCACCATCTACGCGACTTTTCTCTGGTTCCTCCTTTGCCTCGGCGGCCGTTATATCCTGACCAGCCGCAATGGGCAAGATTCGCTGGTCGACGGCTCGCACGGTAATGTCGAAGCCCCGGCCAACCCCGCCGGCGACGCCGCTCCGGCCCCCGACGCCGGTGCCGCCGCTGAGGCCGCCGCCGATGCCGCCGCGGGTGCTGTCGATGCCGCCGCCGAAGCGGCCGCCGACGCTGCCGCCCCGGCCGCTGATGCCGCTGCTGATGTCCCGGCTGCGGCTGCCGACGCCGCACCGGCTGCCGACGCCCCGGTCCCCGATGCCGCGCCGGCGCAGTAACGCGGTTTCCGCGAAAAAAACATCGAACGCCAGGAAACACCTAACGCCAGAGGACTATTGCCTTGCGTAGTATGACAGGATTCGGCTCGGCGCAGACCCGCCGAGACGGTTATGTCGCCGCGTCGGAAATCAAGACGGTCAACAATCGCTATTTGAAGACCGCCTGCCGGATTTCCGACGGTTTTTCGTTCTTGGAGCAAAAGATCGAGGCGCTTTTACGCGAAAAAATCGACCGCGGCACCGTCTCGGTGACCCTCCATATTCGTCCGGAGCAGCGCGAAAACCGCTTCACCGTCGACCAGGACGCGGCCGCGAATTACATCCGCTCGGCGGCGGCACTCAAAGAAAAACTGCCGCCCGGCCTGAGCGATCTTTCGGTGGGGAGCATCTGCGACTTTTTCCGTCTTCCCGGGGTGATCGTCGACCAATCGAGCGGCGATGCCGACCTGGCCGAAACGATTTGGCCGCTGGTCCAAGAGAACCTCACCGAGGCGCTGGCCGCGCTCGACGCGATGCGGGACGCCGAGGGGGCCTCGATGGCCGAGAATCTCTCGGCGCTGTGCGATCAGCTCTCCGGCTCGATCGAGCGGGTCGCGTCCCTCGCCCCGACGGTGGCCGAGGCGTACCGCCAGCGGCTGAGCGATAAGGTCGCCAAGATCCTCGCTCAATATTCGATCGAGACCGAGACGGTCGACATCATCCGCGAGGTGGCGCTGTTTACCGACAAGGCCGACATTTCCGAAGAGATCGTCCGTTTCCGCTCCCACCTGACACAGTTCCGCGCCGCGATGGCGGCGCGCGAGGCCTGCGGGAAGCGTCTGGACTTCCTCACGCAGGAGATGTTCCGCGAGGTCAACACGATCGGATCGAAGGCGAACGAGGCGGCGATCACCAACGTCGTGGTCGACATGAAAACCACGATCGAGAAGATCCGCGAAATGGTCCAAAACGTCGAGTGATACCCAACACGCCGCGGTAGTTTCAGCACGCCGAGCAATACAAGGCCAAGCCCCATGAGCGCCGAAAACAGCAAGACCGCCAAGCGGGGACGTCTTTTGATCGTCTCCGGTCCTTCCGGAGTCGGCAAGGGAACGATCCTCAAGGCCCTTTTCGCGCTCGAGGAGTTCCCGCTGACGCTCAGCGTTTCGGCGACCACCCGTGCCCCGCGCGCCGGCGAGCTCGACGGGGCCGATTATCATTTTCTCTCGAAGGACGAGTTCCTCCGCCTCAAAGACAAGGGGGAGTTTCTCGAATGCTTCGAGGTCTTCGCCGGCGGCGATTGGTACGGGACGCTGCGCGCCCCGGTCGAAGAGCTCCTGGCCGACGGGCGTGTGGTAGTGCTGGAGATCGACGTTAAAGGGGCGCGCGAGGTTCTGAAAACCTATCCCGACGCCCTGACGGTCTTTATTCTCCCCCCCAGCATCGAGACGCTTCGCCAGCGGCTGGAGGGACGCCGCAGCGAGACGCCCGAGTCGCTGCAGCGGCGGCTGGCCCAGGCCGAAAGCGAGATCGCTCACTGCAAAGAGTACCGCCTGCGGGTCGTGAACGACTCGGTTCTCAGGGCGGCAAATCAATTAGCCGAATTTTTACGTGTCAATATCTAGCCAAACGCACTAGAATATACAAGCGGACACAAAAAGCCCCGGCCGACGGTTCCGCCATCGCCCCCTAAGCGACGGGGGTAAACGGCCGGGGCGGTTTTTCCCAACAACGGAGGTTACGCGATGATCGATGAATTGCGCGATGAGAAGCTGATCGAAAAGGTCGGGGGACGTTTCCGTCTTTCGGCGCTCATTCAGAAGCGGCTGGCCGCTTTGAACGAGCAGGGGCGTTCGCTCCTGACGAGCGACGAACTGGCGAAGAGAGACAATCTCCAGATCGTCATTCAGGAGATTCTCCAGAACCACATCTACCTGGACGAGAGCGACAACCTCGTTGTCCGCTCCGACAACGGGGATTCTCAGCTGAACGACTATCAGCAGTAGCGCTCAAAAAGCGCGTGGGGGTAACGAACAGTGACCACGACCAACGAACGCGAGATCCTTCTGGCCGTCACCGGCGGGATCGCCGCCTATAAAGCCGCGGCGCTGGCCAGCCGTCTGGTACAGGCCGGCTACGGTGTTTCGGCGATGATGACGCGCGCGGCCGCCGAGCTGCTCGGCCCCCCCACGCTGGCCGCGCTCACCGGCCGCCCGGTGGAGCTCTCCCTCACGCAAGAAGAGAACCCGATCCCCCACATCGCCGCGGCCAGGCGCGCGAAAATGATGGTCGTCGCCCCCGCGACGGCCAATATTCTGGCCAAGGCGGCGTGCGGCATCGCCGACGACCTTGTCTCGGCCACCCTGCTGGCGTTTCCCGGCCCGATCCTTATGGCCCCGGCGATGAACACGGTGATGTGGAACAAGCCGGCGACGGCGCGCAATATCCGGCGCCTGAGCGAAGACGGCGTTCATTTCGTCGGTCCGGCCAGCGGGCATCTCGGCTGCGGCGACACCGGCGCGGGGAGGATGGCCGAGCCGGAGGAGATTTTCTCCGCGATCGAGCGGCTCTTCCCCCAATAAATGTAAAACCGCGCCCCAAGAGGCGCGTTTTTAAGAACTGTCAGTAAACCGCAAGAGGAACAATCGTGAAGAATCCGACGACACTCCCGGTCTGGACGGCCCTGGCCAATCATAAGCAGCAGATCGATCAAGTCACGATGCGTGAGATGTTTCGTGACGACCCAAACCGTTTCCGCAAGTACTCGATCGAGTGGAACGGGATTCTTTTCGACTACTCGAAGAACCGGATCAACGACACCACCGTCGATCTTCTTATCGAACTGGCCGAGGCGGCCGGCGTGAAAGAGATGATCGAGGCGATGTTCACCGGCGAAAAGATCAACGTCACCGAACGGCGCGCCGTTCTTCACACCGCCCTTCGCCACGGGGACGACACCCCGGTGCTGGTCGACGGCGAGAACGTCCTCCCGAAAGTTGACGCCGTTTTGGCCAAGATGAAGGAGTTCTGCCGAAAGATCCACTGCGGCCAATGGAAGGGGTACACCGGCAAGCCGATCACCGATATGGTCAACATCGGGATCGGCGGCTCCGATCTGGGCCCCTTTATGGCGACCGAGGCGCTGAAGAAGTACCGCGTGAATATCACCCCGCACTTCGTCTCGAACGTCGACGGCACTCATATCGCCGAGACGCTCAAGACGCTCGACCCCGAGACGACGCTGTTCGTCATCGCCTCGAAGACGTTCACCACCCTGGAGACAATGACCAACGCCCGAACGGCCCGCGAGTGGTTCCTCGCCGCCGCCGGCGACCCGGCGCAGGTGGCCAAGCATTTTGTGGCGCTTTCGACCAACCGCGCCGAGGTCGAAAAATTCGGCATCGACCCCGACAACATGTTCGAGTTCTGGAACTGGGTCGGCGGCCGCTACTCCCTCTGGTCGGCGATCGGTCTTTCGATCGCGCTGACGATCGGTTTCGAGAACTTCTCCGAGCTTCTGGCCGGCGCCTTCGAGGCGGACACCCACTTCAGGACCGCCCCGCTGAAAGAGAACATCCCGGTTCTCATGGCGCTTCTGGGGATTTGGTACAACAACTTCTACGGCGCCGAGACCTGCGCGATCCTCCCGTACGATCAGTACCTCCACCGCTTCCCCGCCTACCTTCAGCAGGGGGATATGGAGAGCAACGGCAAGGGGACCGACCGGGACGGCAATCCGGTGAACTACTCGACCGGGCCGATCATCTGGGGCGAGCCGGGAACAAACGGCCAGCACGCGTTCTACCAGCTGATTCACCAGGGGACGAAGCTCATCCCGTGCGACTTCCTGGCGCCGGTTCAAACGCTCAACCCGTGCGGCGACCACCACGAGAAACTGATCGCCAACTTCATCGCGCAGACCGAAGCGCTCATGCGCGGCAAGACGCGGGAGGAGGCGTACGCCGAACTGAAGAACCAGGGGCTCAGCGACGAGGACGCCGCGCGCCTGGCGCCGTCGAAGGTCTTCCCCGGCAACCGCCCGACCAACACCATCTTTTTCGAGAAGCTGACCCCCCGCATGCTCGGCCGGCTGATCTCGTTATACGAGATGAAGATCTTTGTCCAGGGGATCATCTGGAACATCAACTCGTTCGATCAGATGGGGGTGGAACTCGGCAAGCAGCTGGCCGGTGTCGTTCTTCCCGAACTGACCGGCGACGCCGAGGCGGTCACGCACGACTGCTCGACCAACGCGCTGATCAACTACTTCCGCGCCCATCGGGGTTAATTTTTCGGGAATAGAAGGCAATAAACCGATGACAAGCGACCCGACCGGCGAAAATCGACTCGATGTGATCTGGGCTCCCTGGCGCATGGCCTATATCCTTTCGGATATCAAGCCCCAGCCCGAACCGGTCCCCCCGGAATCATTCCTCCCGGGGGCCGATCACGATTGTTTCCTCTGCCAGGCGGCGGTCTGCGATGAGAGCTCGTTCCGCGACCGGCTGATTCTGCGCCGCTCGCAGCGTATCCTCACCGTTTTGAACCGTTTCCCCTACAACAACGGTCATCTCCTGGTCACGCCGCGCCGCCACATCGCGCGGCTCGATCAGCTCACCGCCGAGGAGGGGGCCGAGCTTCTGGCCGAGATCACCCGAATGACGACTCTTTTAGAAAAACATCTTAACGCCAACGGCTTCAACGTCGGACTGAACCTGGGCCGCTGCGCCGGCGCGGGACTGCCCGGCCACCTTCATTGGCACATCGTCCCCCGCTGGAACGGCGACACCAACTTCATCACCACCATCGGCTCGACCAAGGCGATCCCCCAATCGATGGAGGCGCTGGTCGATCTGCTCGGCGGCGAGGAGTAAGCGGGCGAAGAAAGACGCGTTTCGACTGATTGAATACCTTGTCTGAAAAGGCACACGGTTTCGCAAAGCGGGGAACATCGAACGACAATAACCCTATCTTATCCTACCCACAGACCATAGATCCCATCAAAAAAATCCGGGATAACCAAAGTTTTACAAGATTTTCCCAGTAAGTTCTTGACAGTGATTCCTTGTTATGTTACAATAAGAAATGTGGTGGTTGTTTTGATAAGATGCAAGACGTTTTTTTCGGAGGTGGCCAATGAAAACGAAAAAGTTTCTCCTTCTGGATCTTGGAGTCTGTCTGAGCGTTCTCCAACTGTTCTTCGGTATCTGTTGCTTCACCATTGCCGGCCCCTGTTACACGAATAAAATAGGCAGCGTACCTCTCAGTAATTGTCCCCAAGATCCTGCGTTGCTACAAGACGGTACGAGTTCTTGTCCTTCCCAGTTCAACATACAAACCCCTGTTTCTTGTAGTGACAACATCCAGCCGGCCGAGGTTGTGATCGGAACATTTGGAAATGAGCCCAGTGGCCTATCATCACAGGAGTACTCCTCGACGCCGTGCTACAAGTGGGTGAGATGTCATGCAAAAATCATTAATAATGGCGATCCCGTAGTCTATCACTGTGAAAAGGAGGAAACCTATGACCATGGAGGGTACTGGCCGGCTATGAACGCGACCGGCGGTCCCTGTCCCGAGTAATAGGTGATGATCCGATACGTAACGGGGAAGATTAACTCGAGAATCTGTCGATTGAGGTCTGAAAATGAGATCGTTACCATTCTTTCTCGTGATCCTGTGCGCTTCGTTTTTTCCGGCACTTTCTCCATATGCCGCCGACAAAGCGCCGATCCCCTTAGACAAGGAGACGGTCGAGAAGATCACCGCCGCGCACCGGCTTTTGGAGGAAAATGTCAGCAACGTCTCGGGAAGATCTTACAGTTGGCGTGTGGATGGAAAAAGTGATGGTCCCCCGTTTTCCACAGACGGTCTGCGAGAGTCGGTACGGGCAAAGTTTTATCGACGCGGGGAAAGTATCCGCGTCGAATATTCTCACAAGGACGCCGAAGGTAATGATGTCGAGATCGATAAAGACTATGCATGGATATTTATCTACACGCCGTCGGTTGCCTATGAGTATTTTCGTCTTTCGACAACATCATCCTCACCTGTCTCTAATCTTAAGGCATATACAACCCCAAACGATGCCGGGATGAATGTTTGGCCGATGACAGAGGGGCGGGTCAGGTTACCTTTGGCTTCATTAACGCACCTTACAGGTCAACCCGTTCTGGATGTGCTTCAGTACCCCATTACGCAATGGGAGAACAAGCCCTACCGCGATATATCCGACGCGCTTTGGATCACTTGCGAAAATCCATCTGCAAAAAGTGAACTGGATAAACAACAAATTCAAGTAATCCTTTCCCCGTCGGAGGATTACGCGGTGTTGTTCTTCAAGATAGTTACTAAGATTGTTAGCATTCAAGGCGAAGTGCGCTCGATCGTTTCAGACGTATATGGGCGGGTACCGATCATGATCGATGAAAGATGTCAGTCTACGGACCCGGACTCGGATGACGCGGGGCTCAATAGCCGAGAGGTGATAGAACTGGATTACAGCGACGACCGATCTTTCAGCTCTACTGTCTTTTCTGCCGACAGTCTTGGTGAGGAAGGCGAGACTATGGCAAAGATCGTAATTCGTGACGGGAAGGAGGTTCGCGACCGTCCGCGTGAATTTCCAACGTCAACATCGGGGCCCGATATTCCTTTTAACACGGATATGGTGAATCCGGTGGTTACGGGCCCCATGTGGCCTTGGTGGCGATATCTGGCCGCCGTCAGCGGCCTGATTTTGGTCGCAACAGGGCTCATTCAGTTGTGGAAGAAATACCGCTCGCACTCATAGAGGTCTGCGATGAAACGTTCCTATGTCTATATGATCACCGCCCTGGTTGTAATCAATATCATCTGTCTTGTGATGATCATCTTCCACGGCGGCGATCAGGCCCTGAACGGTGTCTTTGCCACCCCCTCCGTGAAGAACCTGGGAAAGGTTAAGGACAAGAAAGAACTCACCGGGGATTTTTATATCTCCAACATCAGTCATCAGGAGGTTAACATCCTCGACGCCAAGGTCTCCTGCGGATGCCTGAAGCTGAATGTTCCCAAGAGGCAGCTGAAACCGGGAGAGAAGATGAAGGTGACCCTCCAGGTCAATCCTAAGGGCTATTTTGGCAAACAGTCCTTTGACGCCGTTTTGACCACCGATCATCCGTTTACCCCAGCGGTTAGAATTTTGCTGACGTGCCATGTGTCAGCGACGGTTCCTCACGAGTCGATACCGACGAATATCGGTGAATTTACTCCTTCGGCACAGATAGATGAAACTGTTGATATCTCCTACCCGGCCGATGTCATCACTCTTGCTGGCATCAACAGTGACAACGCCGATATCACCGCGACATTAGAGGAACGAGGGGAACCGAGCGACTCGGACGAGGAGGGACAGGAAGGACAGACCAATCCGTGGGGGAAATACAAGCTCCATATCACGGGCAAAGCCCCGGCGCGAGCGGGTCAATTCCGCATGACGATTGACCTGGAAGCGCAGGGCGCGGACTGGAAACAGGCCAAGGAGACGATCATAGGCACGGTTGTTTCGGCCTTTCAGCCGGTAGACACAGTCGCGTTCGGTTTCATCAATCCCGGGGAAGAAAAGACGGAGGAGATCAAGATAAAAGCCCGGCTCCGAAAAACGCTTCAATCGGCCGAAGCCGTATCGCAGCGTGATATTCTGAGAAAGGAAGTTGCCATCGAAGATAATACGCCTGTTCTGCGCCTGACCATTAAAAACACGGGACCATCCGGCTCGTTCGATGATACTGTCTCTGTCACGATCAAAGATACCGAAGGGGTCACGTATCAGGTCACTGTTCCTGTTCGTGCGTACTTTTATTGATCAGAGTTAACAGATGGCAGGATAATCAAATCAATCGGTTGTTCGATGAACAGGACGTTCTGGCGAGGGGGGAGGGTGTGTTTACCGATGAGCTGTGATACAGATTCGATGAAACGGCGAGATGTTGCGTGGCACATCGTCAGGGTCTTTGTCGCGCTTGTCCTTCTGATCGCGGCGTCCTTAAAATTCAGACAGTTGGTATCTGTACATGCTGTAGGCCATAGTCTTTTTGATAACCCCTCGATTATTTTTGCTCTGGTTGAGTTTGAGTTCGCTTTTGGCATTTGGCTGTTGTTCAATTTGGTTCCGAGACAAACGAGATTATTTGCCATTGCTTTGTTTACCGTTTTTGGGTTATTCTCACTATCCAAGGCATTCCTTGGCGAGGAGAGCTGCGGCTGTTTCGGAACGGTACGAGTGGATCCTCGGTTTACGGCCATACTCGACGCATTTATCGTTTTAGGTCTGATCATAAGCAGGTCGTCTCATACGAGAGAGGAAGGGGCCGCGGGGAAGCTGGTATTCTTCTTTCTGATATGGACTTGTTTAAGTCTGACGCTGACAACGGTTAGATTGCTTGTCCCCAGGCCAAAAACATCTCCTCTCATGATAGACATTTCATCAAAAGACCATAGTTATGAGAGAAGTATTGCCTATAATTCCACGCAGTGGAAGAATGAAATTGTGCCGTTGCTTCAATATATCGAACCGGCAGACGCGAGAGAATATATTAATTCCGGAGATCGAACCGTCGTATTTTATCGCCATAACTGTAAGGTATGCCATAAGGTAATTACTGAACTGTGCAATGAGAAGAGGGAGAATGTTGTCTTCGTCGAAATTCCCCCTTTTGGTGAAACGAACTTGATACCCCCACCTTTCAAACAGGCACGATTCATCAGTGAAAAAGATATATTCTTCGAAACACCGGTGATCATCTATATTGAAAAATAAGTTCATAACTGTGGACCAGGGTGTCTGAGGGTCCTACTGTTGTGTCTCGATGGGTAAATACATCGAAGATCTAATGAGTCCTTCTCAAGATGATTCTGGAGAGAGAGAATTCAGGCAGTATTCTATTCCATCTAGGTCGATGCCATACTTACGGTTATGATTGTTTCCTCTGCCAGGCGGCGGTCTGCGATGAAAGCTCGTTCCGCGACCGGCTGATTCTGCGCCGCTCGCAGCGTATCCTCACCGTTTTGAACCGTTTCCCCTACAACAACGGTCATCTCCTGGTCACGCCGCGCCGCCACATCGCGCGGCTCGACCGGCTCACCGCCGAGGAAGGGGCCGAGCTTTTAGCCGAGATCACCCGAATGACGGCCCTGCTGGAGAAGCACCTTAACGCCAACGGCTTCAACGTCGGACTGAACCTCGGCCGCTGCGCCGGCGCGGGACTGCCCGGCCACCTTCACTGGCACATCGTCCCCCGCTGGAACGGCGACACCAATTTCATCACCACCATCGGCTCGACCAAGGCGATCCCCCAATCGATGGAGGCGCTGGTCGATCTGCTTGGTGGCAAGGAGTAGGCGCCCTTCTCGTTCTTTTGTCCCAACCGCCAGAGGCGATCCGGCCCGCACGAAGAGCATTTCCCCGGCCGCGGCCGGCACGGGTTCGGCCTCAGCCGTCGCCTTCGGTTGTCCCTCACCGCGATTGTCGGTGAACGAGGAAAACCCGAAGAGCCGGAAAAACTATACGGCCCTCCCGATATCAAATCGCTTCAATAAAAGTACGCCTGAACCTGCACATCGACCTGATAGGTATTTCGGTCGGTATCCTCCATCGTGACGCGGACGGTGTCTTCGAACGCGCCGGGGGGACCGTCGTTTTTGATCGTCAGTTTCAGCACCGGCCTGTTCCCCTCAACGGAGATTTCCGCTTTCAGAGAATCGTGCCGCGCGGCGGCGTGGGCCGATTGGATCACCGGAGAAAAACGGCCTTGGAGAATGACTTCTTCCGTCTTTTCCTCTCCGGGATCGAGAAACCCGAACGCGACCGTCTCGATCGGCCGAAAAGCCGAGGCCACTTGGCCGGTAATGATCATCTTGGCCTCTTTCCAGTCCGCCCCCTTGGCTCGGAGGGTGACCGTCTTGCGGAAAGAACCCGTGCGCGCCGGGGCCTTGCCGACGAGATGAAGCGCGTACTTTCCCCCTCCGGGCGGATCCTCTTGTTCTTCCTCCCCGGGCCGCTCTTGTCGTTCCTCCAGCGTCACGAGCAAATCGTCCCGCTCCCCGGCATCATCGTCGTTCCGCTTCAAAGTGATCTTTTCGGCCGGAAGGGAAACGCCAACCGTTTTATCTATCGGCGCCGAGGGGGGAAACTCGCCGATATCGGTCAGAATCGATTCCAGCGGCTTCGTCGCCGTCACATGGCAGGTCATAAGAAACCGGATTTCCGAACTTAAAGGGTGATCGGTCGTCACGACCGCGTCGAAGGTCCGTTGGCCGAAGAATCCCCGAGGATTAACTCGGATCGTCGCCTTCATCGACTCTCCCGGTTCCAGGCGTTCTTTGGGAAGAACCAGTTTTAGGGCGCCGCCTCCCACTCGGGAATCGAGAATTCGGACGGACTGACGGCTGGCGTTGTGAAGCCGAAAGACCCCGGCGAGTTCTTTGGTGTCCTTGACCTTCCCCAAATCCAAAACGGCGGGAGTCACATAGACGCCGTCCGGGACGCGTTTGTCCCCTTGGATGAGAAGAAACGCCAGGCAGACGACATTGATCAGTACCAGCGCGGTGATCAGGATCAGTTTGGTACGGCTCATCGTATGGCTCCCTAGGAACGAGAATGATTTTTCTTCCACAGCTGGGCGATCCCCACCACAACCAAAATCAGGCCGCTGACGGTGGCCAGGTAACGCCACCATGGCCACATGGGACGGGTCACCGCTGGATTCACCATACTCGGGTCAAGGGGAATATCGGGCCCCGATGTCGACGTGGGCATCTTTTTTGGTTGGACGATAATCTCCTTCCCGTCACGAATCACGATCTTCCCTTTATGCTCCTCATCGAAATTATCGACAGTGAACAGTGAGGAACTGAGGGGCCGGTCATCACTGTATTCCAGTTCGGTAACCTCACGGTAATGGAGCCCCCACGAACTTGTCTGCGGCGACTGACATCTTTGATCGATCATGATCGGTACCCGTCCATACTCGTCCGAAACCGTCGAGCGGACATCGCCTTGAATACTCACCGACGGAAAAACTATCTTAAAGAACAGCACCGCGTAGTCTTCCGACGGGGAAAGAATCACTTGAATTTGTTGAAAATCCTCTCCTTTGGCGGACGGATTTTCGCAAGTGATCCAAAGCGCGTCGGAGATATCGCGGTAGGGTTTGTCCTCCCATTGAGTAATGGGGTACTGAAGCACCTCCTGAACAGGTTTATTCATTACATGAGTCAACGAAGCCAACGGCATCACGGCCAAAGAGTCGGTATTTGGCAGAACATTGTGATCGGCATCGCTTGGGGTGACATATTCCCGAAGATCGGAGACGGGATCGGAAACCGTCGACCAGAACGTATAGGAAACCGACGGCGTGTAGATGTATACCTTGGCTTCCTCTTCGTCGACGCCGACAAAATTGCCGTCGAAGTCCCTGTGAGCCATGTCGACTCGGATGCTTTCCCCGCGCCGATAAAACTTCGCCCGTGTCACTTCTTTTAAACCGTCCGTGGAAAACACAGGACCGTCACTTTTCCCATCCACACGCCAACAGTTTGTTCTTCCCAAGACGTTATTGACATTTTCCTCCAAAAGCCGGTGCGCGGCGGTGATCTTCTCAACCGTCTCCTTGTCTAAAGGGATCGGCTCTTTGGCGGCGGCCAAGGGGGATAGTGCCGGTAAAAACAAAGCGCACAAGATCAAGAGAAAGAACGGTGACGATTTCATGGGAGGTCTCCTGTGAACAAAGTTTTCAACGGGAACGGCTTTTATAAAACTGTCCACCTTACGTGACAAGTTTAAAATACCCCCCCCCCCGCTTGTCAAGAAGAAAAGACGTTTATTTATCGTATGTTCGCTTTTTTTCACCCGTGAATCATGCCCGCGATCGACACGTCCCAGGCGGTGGTG
>JAFRFG010000027.1 GCA_017434455.1 Thermoguttaceae bacterium
ACCGCCGGGCAAAAAAATCCCCCGCCTAAAGCGGGGGATTTTTTTTCTGGGTTCCGCGCGGGGCAGGGGGGTTACGCCCGGCGAAGAATGGTGCAGTCGGGGCAGACCGAATCGATATTCGGCGTCGTGTCGACCTCGATCTGACCGGTGGTGAATTTGATCAGATCCGAGACGATCCCCTTCATCTTCGGTTCCCAGAAGCTGGAATTATTGTGTCCCAGCGAAGTATAGGCGACCTTTCCCTTCCCCTCGCGGCGGATCCAGGTGGACGGGTAGGGAGGACGGTTGTAGCAGCCGTCGCCGCTGTCGTCCATACCGGCGGTCTCTTGAAGCAGGACGACGTGCAGGTCGGGATTGAAGTTCTTGAGCGTATACCACTCGTCAAAGCAGGTCAGCTCATCGCCCTGGGCCCCGAGGAACGGGAACCCCTTTTCGATGATCCGCAGCTTGGTTTCTTGCTGATTGCCGTGGAGAACGAACTGAGCGCCGATCAAATTGGTGTAACCTTTCCGGTCATTGAAGGGCTGGTTTTCCCAAAGCGGACCGGGAGTCTTCCAAGTGTCGGTGGCACTGTGGATCCCGAGCAGGCCCACCCCGCCGCGAATGGCGCTGTAGAAGTTGAGAATCCCCTGCTGGGACATCCCCGGCTGGCCGTCTTTGGGCGCGTCGAGGTTTCCACAGGTGTAGAAGACGAACGCGCTGTACTTCGACAGATCGCCGTCGAAGACCGAGGGGTCTTTCGTCGAGTCGACAGCGAAGCCGTCCTCTTGACCGAGGGCCGCCAGGGCATTGCCGCAGATGGTGGTGCCGTCCTCTTGGACGACGGTAGGGGGATGAACATACTCGGTGCTGCGGTCGAAGTAGAGAATCCGGCGCTGCGCGGCATTGGCCCAAACAAACCGGGAGAGGACCGGCGCGGCGGCGCCGACTGCCGCCGTCTTAAGAAAATCACGTCTTTTCATGGGGGAAACCTTTCGTATTTGATCGGTTGGATCAGTTGTTGTTTTCCGATTCAGCGGCCGATTCACCGGCCGGCTCAGCCGCCGGCTCCTCCTGCGGCTGGGTCTGCTGCTCGACGGCGGGGGCCGGCGGCGCGGCGAAGAACTTATTGTGGAGCTTCTGAACCGACAGAACCGCTCCGGCGGTGACGGCCGCCAGCGCGGCAAGCAGAACGATATTGTTGAGGAAACGGCTCAGACCGCCGCCGACCGCCGAGCCGATGTAGCTCCTTTTGTTGTTCAAAATGATAATAATCAAATAGGCGATCGGCAGCAGAATGCAGCAGATCGCCGAGGCGATGACCGGGAACCACAGCGGAAGCGGGACGACGACCCCGAGCAGACCGATCGCCGGGGTCAGCGCGAAGAGACGGAAACGATTGCGCGTCATCTTCAGGTGGAGCATTTCGCAGACCGTAAAGCCGCAGGCGACCATATGAGCGCTGGTGGCCCCGGCGCACATCCCCATCAGGCCGAGGCAGAAGATGATCTTGCCGCCGGGGATGCCGCTGAACGAGGCCGCCGCCTGCAGGGGGGCCAGCCCCTGACGAACGGTATCGCTCCCGTCGTAGATGCCGGTGACGGTCATTCCGACGATGATCAGCGAGGTGACAATCGAGAACGGAATAAACATCGTCATCCCCAGGTCCCACTTAGCCAGCGTCTTATGGTCGTTTCCCCATCCCTTGGCCAAAATGGAGTAAGGATAGAGGAACGTCATGTTGATGCCGACCGCCGCCCCGAGCATTCCGAGAATCTGCAGGTAGGTCGACGATTCGATCACACCCTCGGCGTTGCGCGGGATCCCGTCCAGGCAGAAGAGCCCGCGGAAGAGATTGTTCCACTGGATTTGCTTGAAGTTCAAAGCGACCACCAGAAGGAAGAAGAGTATCACCAATAGAATCATCGTCCGAAGGAAGCGTTCGTAAACTTTGACCCCCTTGGCCCCCTTGCCGTAGTTAAAAACCATCACGATATTCATCGCCAGGAAGAAGATCCCGACGGCGAAACTGACGATATAGCCCAAATTGGTGATCGAGTTGTTGATCTGAATCCCCCAGGGGAGATGCGCGTTGACGGCGCTCACCCACGCGGGAGACTCCCCCGCGGCGGCGCTCATCTGAAGGCCGGCCATCGAGGCGATATCGCGCCCGGCGCCGGCCAGAAGCGTGTACTGCGGGAAGTGCCAGATGACCGAGGCAAAGATCGTTCCCAGCGCCCAGAGAAAGACCAGCGGTTTCCAGACCTGTTTGCCGAACGACTCGTAGGGGCGCTCGTTATTCTTCGTCAGGACGATATTGGAGAGGGCGGCCAGCATAAAGACCCCCAGGAACATCGCGACCGGCTGAACCCAGAGGAGTTTGTAGCCGAATGAGGCCCCCGCCAGAACCGAAGCGGTGGCGCTGCCGGCCCCGAGGGTCATCGCGCTTTGAATCAGTCCCGGGCCGGTACGGCGAACGTAACCGCCGATCTTTTTCCCCAGCGGCGCCTTGGCCAGCTCGGCCAGTTCGGCGCGCTCGGCGGCGAGTTTCTCGGGATCCCACTTGGGACTCATCGGCAGCCCCGCTTCGGGGGCGGGATCGTTGTGGGTCGGATTGGACATAGACGCTCCTGGATGGTCGCTTTTGGTGAAAGATTCGCTTGACTTGGGGGAGCCGGCTCAGCGGCACGCCGAGACAACCCCAACACTTATTATATAGGGGGGAAGGTGAAAAAACAACCGTGTTTTATCTGCGTTGGCTCGGCGCGGGTCAGCTCCGATCACGCTGTCGGTGCCATAAAAGCTTTCGTCTACTGCGGCGCGTGGGTGGGAAGGGGCTTTCCTATTGAGAAGGGCCAATAATCGTGCTATAATTTTGCCCATTACAGGAAGCTGATGGTCTCACATCTAAGGAAGGAGTTTACCCGTCTCGATGGACTTGTCCTGTAAAACGCCCAACGATTTATCCGGTACCCGGACCGGCGATCGGCCCGCCGTCTCGGTGGTGATGCCTGTTTACAACACCCCCGAAGAGTTTCTGCGTCCGGCGATCGAGTCGGTCCTGGCTCAGACATTGCGTGATTTTGAGCTGCTGATCGTCGACGACGGCTCCGGCGAGCCGACCAAAGTGGTGCTTCGGCAGTACGCGGCGGGCGACCCCCGCGTGCGTGTTCTCCTCGGCGCCCACCAGGGGGCCGGTCAGGCCCGTAATCTCGGTCTTCAAGAGGCCCGGGGGGAGGCGGTATCCTTCCTCGATTCCGACGACCTCTTCGAGCCGGAGCTTCTGCGTCTGTCATACGAGAAACTGACCGAACAGAAGGCCGACATCACTATCTTTCAATATCTCGATCTGGAAGAACCGCAGAGCAGTCCTTGCGGCGCCGATTTTTCCGGTCCTCCTGCGCAGGGGTTTGATCCCCGCGACTGTGCGCCGGCGCTTTATCAATCAACCTTCTGGGCCGCCTGGAACAAGCTCTACCGCCGCAGCTTCCTTTTGGAGGAACATCTGACCTTTCCTTCGATCACCTGCACGCAGGATACCCCCTTTGTTCTGATCTCGCTGACTCACGCCAAGCGGATTGCCGTTCTGGAGAAAGTCCTCGTTCACTATCGCCGAGGGAACCCGAACTCTTTAACACGAATCACGCCGCGTCTTGGCCTGGAGCATTGCCAGGCCTTCGATCTGGTCTGCGACGATCTGATTCGCTTCGATCGGTGGAAGCTGTACGCGGAGACATTTTCAAACGCGTTCCTCTCCGCCGTTCTGTGTTACTACCGCCGGATGGATCCCAAGGAGCGGGAGGAGTTCTTGCCGGAACTGCGCGGTCACTATATCCCGAAATTCCAACTGATTCAAAACAAAAAGTTACTCGGCCGAAGACAAAAGAGTTTCCTCTACGAACTTCTGGGGAAGACAATACTTTTCGGCAAGGAATATCTCCCCAACAATGTGCGCCAGTGGCGATTCTTCGGCATCCCCGTCTGGCGATATACCCGCGAGGAGCGTCTCCCGTCGTGATGATGGCCCGGTACGATGAAAAAGATCGAAAGCAATACCGCTCATCCCCTCGGTGAGGAGGAACCTTCCCGCGAGGAACCGGGCGCCAAAATCGCGGTGTCGGTGGTGATCCCCGTCTATAACACCCCCGAAGAATTTTTGATTCCCGCGCTGGAAGGGATTCTTCACCAGTCCCTCGATCATTTTGAGCTCCTGGTGATCGACGATGGGTCGGACCGGCCCACGAAAGATATCCTCCGGCGGTACGCCGCGGCTGACCGGCGGGTTAAAGTTATCTCCCGCCCGCACAGCAACGCCGGTCAGGCGCGAAACGAGGGACTTCGCCGCGCCGAGGGAGAATCGATCATTTTTCTTGACTCCGACGATCTTTTTCATCCAGACCTTTTGCGTCTGTGCTATGCGCGTTTGGCCGAAAGCGATGCCGATATGGTCGTCTTCCCCTATCTGGAATACACCGATCCCGAACATTCTTCCCCGGGAGGATGCCGCCTGGACGGCCTGCCACCGTTGTTTTCCCCCGAGGATTACCCGGAAGATATCTTCCTGAAACTCTTTCCGGGGGCCTGGAATAAACTCTTTCGCCTTTCGTTCTTCAAACAGAAGGGGCTGTTTTTTCAGTCTGCTCGGGCGGCGAACGATCTGTGCTGTGTTCTCACGGCGGTGACACGGGCGAAAAAAATCGCGGTTCTGGATACACCGCTTGTTCAGTACCGGATCAGCAACACCGCTTCCATCGTCCATTCGGTCGATGACCTGGTTCCTTATCACTTAAAGGCCTCTGTCCGGCTGAAGAAAAACCTCGAGGCCGATCGGACCTGGCCCACCTTCCGCGAGCCGTTTTATCAGATGTTCTTTCTTTGCCTGGCGCTTCGCTTTTTTGACCTCCCCGTGAGGAGGCAGCGCAAGGAGGAAAAGACCATTCGCCAAGAGTATCTCCCCGCGCTGGAACTCACCGCCGATGTGATCCCCCTCCTCCCGGAGTATCTGCGCCGTTTCGCGGAGCTGATTATTTTTGGGAAGCCGCCGCTGGTGTTTGGCAAAGTACGCTATTTCAACGGCTGGAAAGAGATTTTCCTCTTTGGCAAAGCCATCCGGCGCTATAAATCAGAACATCGACCGCGTAATAAAAGCTAGATTATACTCGATACCAAGCGAAAGTGTTCCGATGAGATTATTTCAACAATTCGTCGATTCGCGCGGCAGACACCGAGTCTCTCCGATTCTCTTCGGCCATCGGATCGGCAGCTGGCGAATCCCCCCGATCCGATCGCGCATTACCCTCAGCCATGAGCCGTTTTTCGATGTCGCGCTTGAGTTTGTCACGCCCAAAAGCGTTGTTCTGGATGTGGCCACCGGCGACGGGGCCTTCGCCAAGCGCGCCGGCCGGGACGATTTTTATCTCATCGACGGCAATCCCGACTCCGTGGCTCGGCTAAAAGAGCGCTTCCCGAACGCCCAAGAGGTTCAGCTTCCCGAGCTTCCCTTTTCGGACGCTTTTTTCGATATGATTCACGCCAGCCATATCGTCGAACACCTCCCGCCGGATGTGCTCTACCGGTTCCTGCAACAGGCCGATCGCTGCCTTAAACCCGGGGGGTATTTGGTCGTGAGCGCCCCTCTGCTCAACGATCGTTTCTACAACGATCTGTCGCATCTGCGTCCCTATCCTCCCAATGTGTTTACCCGGTATCTGGTTTGGGGACCGCACAGCTGCACGACGCGTCCCTTGGTGTCGAAGAGCTACAAGATCAAGTCTCTGTGCTACGCCTATCAAGAGAAGCCCTTTTTTGACGATGATGAAACCGGGGGAGAACTTCCGTATCATCACTGCTGCCGCTGCGCGGCCAACATCTTTTATTGGTTCCAGCGCGTGAAATATTCTCTGGGTTTTCGTACCCTGCAAAAACGCGCGTTCACGCTGGTCCTTCAAAAACAGCCCGAATCCGAAAGGTAGGGAACCTATGATGTTTATCCCGGTGTTCTATCTCCCCAAAACGGTGTTGTTTCCCAAAAACGATTCCGTCTGCCGCGTGGGGTTTATCATCCGCGGCGGCGTGGGGGATCTGATCCTCGCGATCAATTTCATTAAGAATTTTCATGATTATCTTCGCGCCGAAAACGCCTCTCTTGAGCTGTGGATCGATCTGATCGTTCCCGACAAACGCGGCCATCTCGATATTGTTCGCACCCTTGCGCGCGGTCAGGAATTCATTCATCGAGTCTGCGGCTTTCATCAGATGCCGCGCTATTATGACTTGCTTGTCGAGATCATCCGCTTCTCGGAGGTGCTTTTCGCCAAAGAGAAAAAAATCGCCCGCCTCTCCCCCCGCTTAAGTTCCTGGATCAAGACGGTCAAGGCGTTTCGAAAAACATCCGCTTACGCCTACGCCCATGGAAGCCCGGGCTATTTTCTCGGGAATCAAACGACCTTGATGCTGGGGCAAAAACGCCTTTCTCAGGCGGATGTCGGTTCGGTGATCGGGGTTCAGACTTCCTTTCGGCCGATCCCGGCTCTCGATGCCGGGGAAATTAAAAAACGCTTTGACCTCACCGGTCCTTTCCTCACGCTTCAGCGCGGCGCGGGGGGAAAGGAAGGGGATCGAAACACGAAACTCTGGCCGGTGGAAAAGTACGCGCGGCTGGTTCAGCTTTTGCGCCGGGCCCGGCCCGATGTCGCGGTCGTCCAGCTCGGGGTCGAAAAGAATGCGCAGATCGAAGGAGTGACCCGTGATTTGCGCGGCAAAACATCATTTGAGGAACTCATGGCGCTAAGCGCCGAGGCGGCCTGTCATGTCGACGCGGAGTGCGGCATCGTCCACTTGCGGCATTTCCTCACCGGCAAGCCCTCGGTCGTGCTGTTTGGCCCGACCGACGATCGTCTCTATGGGTACGGCGAGAATATCAATCTGCGTTCCGCCGGCTCTTGCGGCGGCGGCTGCGAGTGGATCACCTCCGACTATATGCGCCGCTGTCCGCGCGGTTTTGAGCTTCCCCCCTGTATGGAGGATATCTCCCCCGAGGAGGTCTTCCGGGCGGTTGAAACCGTGCTTAAGAGCGTGTAGAAAAAACTTGGGTGAGGGGGAAGAAAAAAAACGGCCGCGCTAAGCGCGGCCGCCTTCTTTTACAGGCCTGTTTCCGACTCTATGACGCCGATCTTATCGAGTCTGATTTGATGGCGTCCGCCGTCGTAACCGGTTATCAGCCAGCGGCGAACCAGGTCGGTCGCCGCGGTGACCCCGAGAAGCTCCCCGGGAATACACAGCACGTTGGCGTTGTTGTGGCGGCGGCTTAACTCGGCGGTGAACTCGTTGGCGCACAGGGCCGCCCGCACGCCGCGGAACTTATTGGCGACGATGCACATCCCGATCCCCGTTCCGCAGACGAGAATCCCAAAATCGGCCTCCCCGCGGCTGACCTTCCTGGCGACCGCCTCGGCGACATCGGGGTAATCGATCTGCCGTCGGGGGGAAGTGGATGCCGTATCCTCGTCGGCTGCCTCGGCGACGGGGGGAAGGGGAAGAAGGTTTTCGACCTTTTTGCCGACCAGCCCGCCGAATTTTGATGGATCGCCGGTGACTAAAACCGCGTCAGCCATAGAACTGGGATCGGATCCGGCGGTTCCCGTTTCCGAGTAGTTCTCCGGGTAGAGAACCTCACAGAAGATAGCTCTGGCTATCTGGGCTCCGCGGTGATCACTCCCCAGCGCGATACGCATAGTTCCTTCCTTTGGAGATCGTGGATAGAAAATGTTTTTCGGCCTCGCCGACCGCCGCCGCGGGGGGCTTATACCCCCCTATACAGCGGCAAGAGGGTCAACGACACTCTCGGGGTTCGATTATAGTGGAAAAATGACCTTTGAGTAGGGTTAGCACCCTCTAAGGAAGGGACGTTTTGTCACTGATCCAGATGCGCGCCGTATTCGGGGACCAGCTTGGCCAGCTGAGCGCGAAGGCGCTTCTCGTCGCCGATTCGGGACAGATCAACCAGATCGGCGATTTGGGATTGAACCTCCTCAACATCGAAAGATCGCGCTTCCGCGGCGAAGAGCTTGGGAAATTTGGTCGGGAGACGTTTCTCGGAATCGGAATAGAGCTCTTCGTAGAGCTTTTCGCCGGGACGCATACCGATCTCGACAATTTCGATCGAATCCTCGGGAAGGCCGGCTAAGCGGACCATATCGTGGGCAAGGTCGATAATTTTGACCGGTTCCCCCATATCGAGGACGAAGATTTCCCCTCCCTTGCCGAAGGCCGACGCCTCGAGGACCAGCTGGGCCGCCTCGGGGATCGTCATAAAGAATCGGGTCATCCTCCGGTCGGTGATGGTGATCGGGCCTCCCTGCTGAATCTGCTGACGAAAGACCGGGACGACACTTCCCGCGGAACCGAGGACGTTGCCGAAACGGGTGACGATGAATTTTGTCTTGCTCTTTTGACTGAAGGTATTGACGAACCGTTCGGCCAGGCATTTGGTCGTTCCCATGACGCTGGTCGGGTTGACCGCCTTGTCGGTGGAGATCAGGACAAAACGCTCGGTGCCGTACCGATCGGCGGCCAGGGCGACGACGCCGGTTCCATAGACGTTGTTGTAGACCGCCTCGCAGATGTTCTGTTCCATCAGGGGAACGTGCTTGTGCGCCGCGGCGTGATAGACCACCTCGGGATGAAACTGCTCGAAAACCTCTTTGATCCGCTGGACGTCGACGACATTGGCGATGACCGTGTAGATCTTGGTGTTGATCGAGGAATTTCCCTGGTGGATCGTCTTTTTGAGCGCCTCCAGTTCGCGCTGGAGGAAGAAAATCCGGTTCTCCCCGCGCCCCAAGAGGATCAGCTCAGACGGTTCGAAGGTCAAGAGCTGACGGCAGATCTCCGAGCCGATACTCCCCCCGGCGCCGGTGACCAAAACACGTCGGCCGCGGATCCGGCCGGAAATCATATCGGTGTCGAGTTTGACCGGCTCACGGCGCAAAAGGTCGTTGATGTCGATCTCGCGGATCGGAATCTTTCGGCTCGGGACGATATCTCCGGCGGGAATGACGCGCAGCTCTAAGGAGTGTTTCTGGCAGATTTCGTGAAGGTGACGAAACTCCGGGCCGGCCAATGTTCCGGCGACGATGAGAACATCGTGAACACGGTGCTTGGAAGCCAGACGGGGGAGGTCGTCTATCATGCCGAGAATCGGGATATAGGAGATCTGCATCCCCGCCTTGTACTGATGGCGGGTGAGAAAACCGACGACGTAGAAACCGGAGTCTTTGCGGGTATTGATGATTTCGACAATCTTGCCGCCATGGGAGTTGGCGCCGACAAAAAAGGCCCGGCTTAAGTGGTCCACACCGCGAGTGGCGACATTTTCACGGACGAAACGCAGTAAAAGACGCACTCCCCCGAGCAGCATAATGGTCGTTCCAAAGTCGATAATCAGGATACTTCGGGAAATATGGGGAAGATTGAGAAACTTGTGATAGGCGTCGGCGAAGGTGAGGATCAAAAGGGAGATGGCGGCACTGTAGACGACCATCTGGAGGTCTTTGACGGTCGCGTAGAACCATCGGCTTCGGAAGTGTCTTTGGATGTAGAAGACGATCATCTTCACCGCCAGGACGACGAAGACGGCCGGATAAAAGACTTCCAGCGCGTCGGCGCTGAAGGTTAAATCGAACCGGAAAAATACGGCCAAAAAAAAGGAGGTAAGGAAAATCAATAGATGAATAATCATCGTGGCGGTGATCCAGACAGGACGCCGGCGCACGAAATTACGAAGATACCCAAGCCAGGTCAACCGATGACGATTTTCCACCTTTGCCATGAGAACCTCTTTGATCTTCCTTAAAGTGTTGATCGATGTCTCACTTTCGCAGACACCCCCCCTACTATTTTACCTTAAGCCCTTTGCGTTGCCAGCGGTGAAGCGACCTTTTTGGAAAGGGAATTTAGCAATAACGATCTTCCCGAGAAAGGAAACCTTGAATGTACTTCCTTACCCCGTCCTCCAGCGGGGTCATCGGGGCGGTGTACCCCGCGGCGCGCAGTTTCGTCAAATCGGCGCAGGTGTGATATTGGTACTGGGGACGCAGCGATTCGGGCATCTCGATGTACTGGATACGTTCTTCCCGCCCCGCCGCCTTTTGGCAGGCCGCCGCCAGGTCGCGGAAGGTCCGAGCCCGGCCCGAACCGACATTGAAGAGGCCGCAGATGCCGGGGTTCTCTAAAAAGAAACGGACGACCTGGACGATGTCTGCGACCCAGACAAAATCTCTTTCCTGACCGCCGTCGGGATAATCACGGTTGTACGATTTGAATAGGCGTACCGCCTCGCCTCGGGCGACGTCGGGATAGATATGCGCGATTACCGACTTTTGTTCCCCCTTGTGATATTCGTTCGGCCCATAGACATTGAAGAACTTTAGTCCGACGTACTGGGGAGGCATCGGGGCGGAAGCGGCTTTTTGAGATGCGATCTTCCGGTCGATGAACGCCTTGCTCCAGCCGTAGGGGTTCAGCGGCCGAAGGGCGTTGAGGTACGCCGCGTCGTCGCGGTCGAGGAAACCGTGCTCCCCCCTCCCATAGGTCGCCGCCGAGGAGGCGAAGATAAAACGCTTGCGGTGATCGCGGCAATATTCCCAAAGGTCCCAGGTCAGACGGATATTCGATTCGACGATCTTATCGACGTCCCGCTCGGTGGTCGTGCTGATCGCCCCCATGTGGATCACCGCGCTGACGGAATCGTCCCAGCGTTCCAGGAACTGCATTGTTCTTTCCGGAGGGATAATATCGAACAGGGAACGTTTGGCGATATTCTTCCATTTTTCGTCACATCCGAGCCGATCGATCACGACCAATTCTTTGTGGCCGAGATTCTCCAGGCCCGCGAGGATATTAGATCCAATGAAACCGGCTCCTCCGGTCACAACGATCATAGCAAATTCTCCATTTCACTGAGCGAACGGATGACATTTTCGGCGCCTATTGTCTGAACGTCCCCGGTTTTGCCGGTAACCAGCAAAACGTTTCGTCCCACCCCGGCACGCCTGGCGGCCTCGATATCGCGGCCTTGATCCCCAAGGGAACAGCTCTTCGCCAGATCGAGCGCGAACTGGTCGCGGGCCTTGAGGAACATCCCCGGATTGGGCTTTCTGTCATCGCCGCTGAGCGTCGGGCAGTAATAGACTTTGGAGATGGTCACCCCTTCTCGGAGAAACGCTTCCTCCATCCAGCGCGTCAGGGCGAGAAATTCCTCTTCGGTAAAGTAGCCCCGCTCAATCCCCGATTGGTTGGTGACGACGATGATTTTGTACCCTAAAGCGGCGGCGCGGCGGCACAGATCGAAGATACCGGGGACAAAGACAAACTCCTCCGGCGTGTGGACATAGTGACGGTCGAGGTTGATGATACCGTCCCGGTCGAGAAAAAGCGCCTTGTTCATTGCCCACCGCCGCAAAGCGCCCGCTCAATGCCGTCGCAAATCATGTGGCCGATGATCAGGTGCAGTTCCTGAACCGAATTGGCCTCGGAGGCCGGCACGGCGAGGAGATAATCGGCCATGCCGCGCAGCCGTCCCAAACGGGTCCCGATCATCGCCACCGTGGTGATCTTTTTTGAGCGGGCCGCCTCGAAGGCCCGGACCACGTTTTCGCTGTTTCCGCTGGTCGACAGTCCAAAGAGGACGTCGCCGGGGCGTCCGAGGCCGCGAATCTGCCTCGCGAAGACCTCTTCAAAGCCGTAGTCGTTTCCCACAGCGGTGAGAACCGAGGTGTCGACCGTCAGGGCCGCCGAACGCATCGGAAGGCGGTCGAGTTTATACCGGCCGACCAGTTCGGCGGAGAGATGCTGCGCCTGAGAGGCGCTTCCGCCGTTCCCGCAAAAGAAAATGGCCCCGTCACGCTTTAAGGAGTCGACACAGCGGTCGATCACTCGGGACAGTTCCGGAAGCAGTTCCCGTGTTTTTAGGCAGTTATCGGCAATGGCCGCCAGTTCCCCGCTGAGTCGCTCAAGCATCGGTTCCCTCCTTGGCCGCGCTGGACGACGGCTCAGACCGCAGCTTTTCAATGAAATCGGTGGTCGAGACGCCGTCGAGACGCTTTAAGACCACCGCCCGGCCGCCGTAGGCGACCACCTTTTGGGCCTCGGGCCATTGGTCGATCGAATATCCCTCTTTGGCGATAACGTCGGGATGAACCTGCTCCACCAGCGATTCGGCGGTAGGATCGTCGAAAATTACGACGTAGTCGACGTATCTTAACGCGGCCACAATCTCCGCTCTTGTCCGCTCGTCTTGAATGGGACGGTTCGGGCCTTTGTATCCCCGGACCGACCGATCGGAGTTGACCCCGACGACCAAAACGTCACACTCACCGCGGGCGGCCGCGAACGATGCGAGGTGCCCGCGATGCAGGCAGTCGAAACAGCCGTTGGTGAAGCCGATTGTTTTCCCCCGCTGGCGCCAAGGGGAGAGCACCGAGGTGATCTTTTCGCGGGGGATGATATGGCTGGAATTCTCCGGCGCCGGGTGGCGGCCGCCGAGCGCTTCGCGGATCTCGTCGGCCGTCACGGACGAGGTGCCGAGTTTTCCGACGACGATTCCCGAGGCGATATTGGCGATCGCCATCGCGTCGTCGTAATCGGCCCCGGCCCCCAGCGAGGCCCCCAGCGCCGCGAAGGAGGTATCCCCCGCGCCGGAGACATCGAAGACCTCGCGCGCCTGGGTCGGTATCTGATGGCAGGAGTCGGGCTTATCGGCCGAAATATGGAGCATTCCGTGCTGACTTAACGTGACGATCACATGCCGCAGGCCGTAGCGATCAAAGAGGATCTTGGCCCCGCGCGCGACATCTTGGTAAAAACGCTTCGACGTCGGATCGATCGTTACCGAGGTGACCTCTTGGAACTCTTTTTTGTTCGGTTTGACCAGGACGGCCCCGGCGTATTTGGAATAATCGACCCCCTTGGGATCGACGATGACCGGTTTATTCGCCCGGCGGCAGCGCCGGATCAGCTCCTGGGCCGTGCGCTCGGTAATCGCCCCCTTGGCGTAATCGGAGATTAAAACAATATCGGCCTGGGGAAGGTGTTCCTCAATCTTCTGAAGATAAGTATCCAAGACCGGCTCGATATCGGGGGAAAGATCTTCCTGATCGGCCCGCAAAAGGTGATTGTGCGAGGCGATCAGCCGTGTCTTGACCGTGGTTCGGTAACCGGGCAGAGAGATGAGCGCGTTGGCACAGCGATGCTGATCGAGCATTTCCGCCACCCGGCGGCCTTGAGGATCGGAACCGACCAAACCGACGCAGGCGACCCGGCAGCCGAGCGCGGCCAGGTTGACGGCGACGTTCCCCGCGCCGCCGAGCATCGTTTTTTCGGAACCGAAACGAAAGACCGGAACCGGCGCCTCGGGAGAGATTCGATCGACCGTTCCGTATTGGAAACGGTCGAGCATATAATCGCCGACCACCAGCGTTTTGACGCCGGAAAAGCGGTCGATGATATCAAACAGGTTCATGGCAAAAACAATTCCCTTGCGGGGGACGGGGACTTCCTTGCTCGCGGCCGAAGGGGGCAGCGCCCTTTCGCTTTGACCGGGATGATTCAACCTCACCCCGGAGCAATTTTCCCGAAGGATGGGACACGTGTCAAGATTGATCCGCCGCTTTGGCGTCGGCCGCGGCGGCTAACAGCTCCCGGCATTTTTCCAGAACCTGCTGCGGCGTGATCGCCTTCATGCACTCCCAATGGGAACACTTGCGTTTGAAACAATTACGGCAGGCCAGGGGGGTCTGGATATTGACCGCCCCGCTGTAGCCGTACGGTCCGCTGCGCTCGGGGCGGGTAGGGCCAAACAGCGCGACGATCGGACGCTTGGCGGCGAAGGCGATATGCAGGGGACCGGTATCGCCGCTGACAAACAGCGAGGCATGCTGAACCAGGGCCGTCATCTCGGGGAGGTCTGTCCGGCCGGTGGTGTCGATCATCCGAGCGGGCGTCTCTTCGGTTTCCTGCCGGCCGGCCAGGCGGAGAACCTCTTCCGAGCGGGGAAGATCGCCGCGGCTGCCGAGCAGAACAACATCGAGCCCTTCGGTCCGCAGGGCGGCCGAGAGCATCGCGTAATGCTCGGGGGGCCAGCATTTCGTCTCGCAGCGGGTGCCGGGGACCAGCAGCGCGTAGGGTCTTTTCAGCTCGAAGCGTTCCCGAACGTTCTCCCAAGCGTCGGTCTGCTGCGGCAGAGGAAAGAGAAGATCGGTCTGCTGAGCCCCTAGAAATCGGGCGACGTCCAGCGCCTGTTCGATCACGTGCCCGCCGTCGAAGTTTCCCGCGTGGGGACCGCGAACCGGCCGGCAGACCAGGTAACTCCCCTCCCGCATGAAGGAGGTTCCGATTTTTTGCCTCGCGCCGGAAAGAAGGGCGACCGCCGCGCTTTTCATCAGCCCCTGCAGGTCGATCACCATATCGAACCCCTCGGCACGAAGCCGGCGGCGCAGCGCCGCGATCTCCCGGATCAGGCGAATCGGGTGTCCCAGCGACGGGCGGGGTACCTCAATGATTTCATCGATCCAGGGGGGGGAGGGGATCATCGGCGCGAAGGCGGGATGAACCGCCCAGCAGATCTTCGCTTCCGGGAAACGGCGTCGAAGGGCGGCGGCAAACGGCAGCGTATGAATCACATCCCCCAGCGAGCTGAGTCGGACGATCAGTATTCGTTTGGGGTCTTCCACGCGCTCGTTCCTCTTATTAACCTCTTCCGACAAACCGTTTTCTTCCCGTGTTCCCGGGATGAGAGATAGTATAGGTTTTTAACGCTCTGGAGCAAGGCGTCTTTTCTTGTTGCCCGCGCGCTGCGGCGGGGGTATACTTGCTTTTGCCGCGAAGAGTTAAGGTCCTTCGCTCTGCGAGGAAGTCAAATGGCGACAGATGTGAAAGAACAACGGTGAAAGAACAATCCTCCCATCACCCCGGCGAAGCGCCGGATGTCTCGGTCGTGATGCCGGTTTACAATACGCCGCCGGAGTATCTTCGAGTGGCCGTCGATGGGGTTCTGGCGCAGGAATTCTCCTCCTTCGAGCTGATCCTTGTCGACGACGCCTGCGACGAGCCGACCAAGGCCATTCTCCGGCGGTACGCCGCCGATTCCCGGGTGAGGGTCGTCCCTTCCTCCGGCCGCGGTACGGGGGCGGCCCGGCAGACCGGGCTGGCCAGCGCGGCGGGGAAGGGGGTTTTGTTTCTCGATTCCGACGACGTCTTCCACCGGCGGCTGCTGGCCGATCTGTATGGCGCGCTGACCCAAACGGAAGCGGATATCGCCATTGTCCCTTTTAAAAAGTTAGGACACCTCAAAGTCCGCGACCGCTTCGGTTCCGGCCGCCGGGTCATCTCTGCTCAGGAGTTCGCGCCCGTTCTCTTTCAAATGACGGTGGTGATGATCTGGAACAAGATGTTTCGCCGGTCGTTTTTGACGGACAACGATCTTCATTTCCACCCCCTGGAGGTATCCGAGGACCTGTATTTCACGCGGCGGGCCCTTTCTCGGGCAAAGAGCGTCGTCTTTGTCAACGGTCCTCCGCGCCTGAACTATCGAATTTTCCGCCGGGGTTCGGTCTCGCGCACGGCCCGCCGGACAGAGGGGGATTTTCTTAAGGCCGTCTCCTTTCTTCAGGAAGAGATCGAAAAAGACGGCACCTGGCCGATTTTTCACCGAACCTTTTTGACCTTGTGCCTGTCCATCGCGCAGGGTCACGCCCGCCGCCTGGGCTTCGGCCGCCAAGAGTCCTTCCGCCGCCGGTTAAAAGAGGAGTTCTTCCCCAGGTGGGGAATCGACTCGCAGGGAAGGGCTGATTATGATAAAAAGTGCCGCCCCTTTGTCCGCTTTATCCTCGGAAAGAAAGACCCTTTTCGAAAAGAGTGGCTTCCGGCGGGGGGGTACGATTACTACGCTTTCGGTATCCGTGTTTTTCGGTATCGGCCCCATCCATTACCCCAAGACCCCAAGAAAGGATAATTCACCGATGTTAATCTCTCGATCGGTTCTTTTAAGCTGTGCCGCCGTGCTCGTGTGTGCTTTCTCTGTCTTCCCCGCTTGGGGGGAGGAGGGGGCTCCCGACGGGGGGACCCCGACGGACCAGATCCGGGTACGCGATCCGTTTATTCTCGCCGAGGATGGGGTTTACTACCTCTATATCCAGTCGGGCAACCGCAAGGGAAGCGGCTTCCGAGGGGTCGAAGTCCGCACCAGCGCTGATCTGGAGCATTGGTCCGATCCCCGGCCGGTGCTGAAGCTCGACGATCCCGGCCTGATCAATGTCTGGGCCCCGGAGGTCCACCGGTACAACGGGGCGTATTATCTGTTTGTGACGCTGAGCTTTAAAGAGATTCTTCCGGGCGAGCGGCCGTCCGAGAACTGGCCCCAGCTCCATCGCCGCGGGACTTGGTGCTTCAAAGCCGATCGGCCTGACGGCCCGTTTGTCCCGGTCAAGGATGGTTCCCTTACCCCGGAGCAATGGCTGGCCCTGGACGGGACCCTTTGGGTGGAGGACGATACCCCCTATATGGTTTTCTGCCACGAATGGGTTCAGGTGATCGATGGGACCATCGATTATATGCCCCTGGCCGACGATCTGTCCGCTGCCACCGCCGAGCCGCAAACGATTCTGCGCGCCTCCCAGGCGCCGGGAGAGAACCACGGAAACGTGACGGATGGGCCTTTCCTCTACAAAAGCGAAAAGTCCTCGGCGCTGTTTATGCTCTGGTCCAACTTCTTAGGGGAGGGGGGGTATTCGGTTTTGGCGGCCTGTTCTCCCAGCGGACGCCTGTCCGGTCCCTGGAACGAGTCGGTGCCGATCTTCACGCATGACGGCGGGCACGCGATGATCTTCCGAGATTTCTGCGGCGCGCTTCGTGTGGCTTTCCACCAGCCGAACGTCAATCCCAAAGAGCGGCTTCATATCCTGAAATTAGTCGACGACGGTCAGTCGCTGCGCCTGGAGGAATAGACCGTTTACCGGGCTCGGAACAAAGACCAGCTGCCGGAGAAAAGATAGGTCACCACGGCGATCCCGACCGCGTAAAGAGCCATCGTCGCACCGAACAGCTCCAGCGCTAAAAAGATCGCCGCCAGCCGGCAGCGGGTCACAACACAAAAAAGGGCGATCAGCCCCAGCGCGGCGCAGAACGGGCCGGGAAGCCCCAACGGCCCGGCCAAAAGCGCCCCGGCCGAGGCGCCGACGACCATCGCGGGGACGAGATCCCCTCCCTTGAATCCGGAACCGAGCGTGACGGCGGTCAGAACCGTCTTGCGCAGCGGGTCGGCCGCCAGAGCGCAGCCCCCCAGCGCGCCGAGGAGCATCTCGCCGCTTAAGCCGCAGCACTGCCGAGCCCCCGACAGCAGGGTCAGCGTCAGGATCATCGCCCCCCCGAGGAAAGCGCGAAGGTACCCGTTGCCGGTCAGATCTGCCAGTCCAAGGGGAATGAACCTCATCGTCAGGCAGTAGAAGATACCGACCAAGCCGCAGCCGGCCGCGAGGATCAAAATCAAAAAGAGGCGGCCGAAATCCAGCGCGGGGGGCGTCGAAACCGACAGCGCCGGGGGGACCAAACCGAACGGGACAAGTAAAAAGAAGGCCGCCAGTGCCGAGAGGAGCGAAAAAATCCCACCCCGGTAGTGAAAAACCTTCGGTCCGGTAATTTCCATAACGAAGAAGAAAGCCGTCAGCGGCGCGCCGAAGAGGGCCGAAAAGGCGCCGACCATCCCGCACAGGACCGACAGCTTCTTGAATTTTTTCCCCCAGCCCAGAAGGCGCGCCCCCTTAGCGCCGATACACGCCCCCAGTTCCAGCGCCGCCCCTTCGCGGCCGGCCGAACCGCCGCAAAGGTGGGTCAGACAGGAGGCCAAAAAGACCAGCGGCGCCTGAGGAAAACGGAGTTTCTCCCCCGAGCGAATCGAGGAGAAGATGGTATCGACTCCCGGTTCCCTTCGGTAGCGCGCCAGGCGGTACATCAAAAAAATCAGCGGTCCGGCGATCGGCAGGGTATAAAGAAGCCACGGATGGGCGATCCGAAGGGCGTTCATCTGGAAGATACTGACCCGAAACGCCATCCCCGCCAGTCCGGCGGCCAGGCCGACGGTCAGTGCCAAGAAGACCTTGCGCCTCTTGTCGCGGAAGCCGTCCAGCAGCTCCCGAAAGGCCTGTCTTACCGGGGGGGACAAAATCGTGATCCTCAGTTGCCGGCGGCGCGCTTAACTTCGATGACGTGGCTGCCGGAGCCGATCTCGGGAAGAACGATACAGCGGCCGAGGCGCTTCGGGTCTTGAACAAGATCGGAATCGACCGTCAGCGTATCGGCCTGGCGGGCCGGAAGAAGGACTTCCGCCGTCACATTGGCGGGAATGGTCACTTCCAGCCGGCAGCGCTCCTGGCTTTGCTGAAGCACAACCTCCACCGGGCCGCGTATCGTCGGAACCCGGGCCGAGATGTTTTCCAGTGCCGCGATCCTCGGGGCGACGCGGATCTTTCCCGCGCCGGGTGTCAGCGGTTCCACCCCGACGAGTTTGCGCGGGATGATATTGGCCGGGGCGGCCCCCCAGGCGTGGTTCCAGTCTTGATTCGGCTTGTAGCGGTCGTCCCAGGCCTCCATCGAGATAGTGGAACCGGCCCTCATCATATTGAGCCAGCCGCGCAGCTGGTCGGCGGTTAAAAGCTCAAGACCGTAGCGGTCGGCGCCGCTGTCGTAAAGCGCGGCGTCGTAGATGGCGTCCAGAAGAAACTGCGCTCCGTAGACCGAGCAGCGCATGCCTCGGGTACGAAGGAACGCCAGAACAGAAGGGGTATGCTCTTCGGGAACCAGGCCGAACGCCAGGGCGAACATATTCGTGTGGAGCGAGGCGTGGTCCGTCGCCGCGCCGTCGCGGTAGATTCCCCGAGCGGGGTCGAAGAATTTCTCTTGGTAGGCGCGGTAAACCTGCGCGGCGCGGTTCTCGAAAAAGGTGACATCGGCCTGCTTGCCGAGAATTTCTGCGAAACTCCTCATCGAGCGCAGCGCGAAATAGTGGTAGGCGTTCACCACCGCGTTAAGGTCCTCGAAGACGAAATCGTCGGTCTCGCCGGAGGAGGCGTTGTCATTTCCGGCCAGCCCCTTATGCGGCCAGTCGACGATGTCCTGAATTTTTTCCTTCCGATAGATCGACGCGAGCATCTGGTCGGTCTGTTTGCCGGTGCGGGTGCTGATCAGGCCGTCGCCGCCGGCCAGCTCGATGAGCGATTTTGCCTTGAGCTGGTCATAATGCGCGGCGATCAGGCGGTTGTCGCCGGTATAGAGGTAATCGTACCACGCCATCTGAACGGTCTGGAGAATCCACTCCGTCGGCCAGGTCGGGTGCTCGATTAAGTACTCGATGGTTCGGCGGGCCATGGTGTACTCACGATCGACCGCGTAATGCGACAGCTGGTTGAGCAGCGCGTCCCCCTCGTACGGAATCCTCTCACGGTCGCCGTCGATGTAGACCCCCAGAAAACTGGTCGCCTTGATCGAGTACTTGCAGAAATCCCATACCCGATCCAGGGCGTCATTGTCGCTTTGGAACGACGAGGCGCTGTCGCTGAAGTGGTAGAAGGCGGCGAAGCGGACGAACTTCTCGATCACCGGCCGGGCATCCTCGGCGGCGCCGGCAAACTCGATTTCGGCGTAGCGCAGCGGCATCACCTCCCCAAGATAAGGGGGGACGAGGAACGCCGCCCCGGAGGAGTTTCTCTGGTCGCGCCTGGTCTGGATTTCGTAGGTCTTCCTTCCCGGTTCCAGCTGCAAGGTATACTCGGCGTAGCGGGTGGTTCCCGCCGGGTGACGGTCGACACGGCCGTCGGCGACGCGCTCCCCCAGACGAACCGTCATGGTTCCCCCCCGCGGGGCGCTGACCGTGACCGCGACACGGGCGAACGCCGCCCGGCCGAAGTCGTAAAAAACGGTATTCTCGTCGATCGCGTGATCGGAAATCGGCTCTTGAACCTCAAAAACCGAAGGGTACGCGCTCACCGCGAAGGGACGAAGGTCCTTCGCCGTGCGGAAACGTTTTTCTTCCGACCAGTCGGACCATTGCCCCGCTTGATCACAGACGCGAACCCGCCAGCGGTAGAGGGTGTCTTCCGCCAGGGCCGGTCCCGTATAGGGGACCGAGACGGAGGCGTCGCTTTGGGTTTGAGTACTGGTCCAAACCAGCGAAGAGCCCTGATACAGCTCGATTTCGTAGGCGCTTTGCCGGGTATTGGGCGCCAGATGGGGAACAACCCAAGAGAATGTGGGCAGAGCCGAAGCGACCCGGGCGAACTCGGTGGTTTCGTCGGCCTCTTCCAAGGAAACATCGCAGGGGAAACCTCCGCGGCGAACCGTTTCGGTATCCTCCAGCAGGTCTGTAAGGAGATGGGTCGGACACCGTATTTCCGGCGCCGTGTCGGCCGCCAGCCGACGCGGTGAAAGCGCGCCCAGGCAAAGGGCGCCAAGAACCAACAACGAAAGAAGATACCGTCCGGACATAGGTGTACTCGCCTTCTTAATTCATTTGGCGCAGAACGCCGCAGATGATCTGGTTCATCTTCGGTTCGGCCTCCACGGCCGTGGCCACAATGGCCCCGATATCGACCGGCGTCAGCGCGTCGGGGAGCCCCATATCGGTGATAATCGAAAAACCGAGGACCTTCAGTCCCGCGTGGACGGCGGCGATCACCTCGGGGACCGTCGACATCCCCACCGTGTCCGCGCCGCAGAAGCGCAAAAAGCGGTACTCGGCCCGAGTCTCGAGGTTGGGGCCGGGCAGCGCCGCGTAGACGCCGCGGCACACACGGATACCCAGCTGCAGGGCGACCGATTCGGCCAAAAGGCGAAGCTGACGGCTGTACGGCTCGTACATATCGGGGTACCGGGGACCGAGACGATCGTCGTTGGGGCCAATGAGCGGATTGGTCCCCAAGAGGTTGATGTGGTCCTCGATCAGCATGATGTCGCCGCGGGAAAACTGCGGGTTCAATCCGCCGCAGGCGTTCGAGACGATGAGCGTCTTCGCACCGAGGAGCTTCATCACGTAGACCGGGAAGGCCACTTGGCGCGCCGTGTACCCCTCGTAACAGTGAAAACGCCCCTGGAGGGCGGCCACGGTCTTTCCTTCCAAGCGGCCTAAGATCAACAGCCCCGCGTGAGACTCGACCGTCGAGACGGGGAAGTTCGGAATCTCGCTGTAAGGGATCGCGCGGTCGGTCTCGATCCGCTCGGCCAGGTGACCAAGACCGGTTCCGAGGATGATCGCCGCCTCGGGGGTCTTGTCCCAGCGGGCGCGGATGAAGTCGGCCGCCTCACGGATTTTTTCGTAGTAGCCGTCGCTTGGCATAAAACGCCTCTAGTCTTCTTTGGGGGGGAGAACGGTCTTGATCGCCAATTCCTCCAGCTGCCGGGGATCGACCTGGCCCGGCGCGCCGGTCATCAGGTCGGCCGCCTTGGCGGTCTTCGGGAAGGCGATGCAGTCGCGGATATTGTCGGCGCCGGCGAAGAGCATGACGAGCCGGTCCAGGCCGAACGCCAGGCCCCCGTGCGGCGGGGCACCGAACGCCAGCGCGTCGAGGAGGAAACCGAACTGCTCCCGGGCCTGTTCGCGGGTCATCCCCAGGAGAGAGAATATCCGGTTTTGGGTGGCGCTGTCGTGGATACGGATCGTCCCGCCGCCGACCTCGAAGCCGTTGAGAACCAGGTCGTACGCCTGGGCGCGGACCCGGCCGGGATCGGATTCGAGGAACTGGAGATCTTCGGTCTTGGGGCAGGTGAACGGATGGTGCATCGCCACCCAGCGGTTCTCTTCCTCGCTGAACTCGAACATCGGGAAGTTCACGACCCAGCAGAAGTTCATTTCCTTCGGATCGATGAGTTTCAGCTGGGCGGCCAGCTTGCGGCGAAGACCGTTGAGGACCCGGCAGGTCAGGAGAAAATCGCCGCAGGAGAACAGAAGCAGGTCGTTCGGACCGGCCTGCAGACGCTGCGCGATTTTCTGAAGCTGCTCGGCGGTGAAGTTCTTGGCGCTGGAACCGGTGAGATTCCCCTCGGCGTCGGCCTTGAACCAGACGATCCCCTTGGCGCCGAACTGCTCGGCGGTCCAGGCGGTCAGCGAGTCGATATCTTTGCGGCTGAACCGATCGGCGGCGTTCTTGACATTGATCCCGCGCACCCGGCCGCCCGCCGTATCGGCCACGGCGCGGAAGACGCGGAAATCGACCTCTTTGGCGATGTCGGTGACGTCTTTTAACTCCATCCCGAAGCGAAGATCGGGGGCGTCATGGCCGAAGCGCTCCATCGCCTCATCCCAAGACATGCGCGGAATCGGGAGCGGAAGATCACGGCCGAGGACATCTTTCATCAGGCGCTGAACCAGGCCGGACATGATCTCGAGAATATCTTCCATCTCGATGAACGACATCTCGATATCGAGCTGGGTGAATTCCGGCTGACGATCGGCGCGAAGGTCCTCGTCCCGGAAACAGCGGGCGATCTGCATGTAACGGTCGTACCCGGCGATCATCAAAAGCTGCTTGTACAGCTGAGGCGACTGGGGAAGGGCGTAAAACGATCCCTGCGCGATTCGGCTGGGGACCAGGTAGTCGCGGGCCCCTTCGGGGGTACTCTTTCCGAGAATGGGGGTTTCGACCTCGAGGAAATCGAGTTCGTCGAAGTAATCGCGCATCACCTTCGTCATCTTGTGACGCAGGCGCAGAACCCGCTGCATCTCCGGACGGCGCAGGTCGAGGAAACGGTTCTTCAGGCGGATCTCGTCGGAGGGAAGCTCCGGGGCGCTCGGGAGGAAGGGGAGGACCTCGGAACGGTTGAGGATTTCGAGTGATTCGGCCTTCACCTCAATCTCGCCGGTCGGCATTTTGGGATTGATCAGTCCCTCGGGGCGGGCCAGGACCGTTCCGGTGATGCGGATCACATCTTCGTTGCGGAGGGTTTTGACTCGAGCGAAAAGATCCGCGGAACCGTCGCTGTAGAAGACCGTCTGCGTGATCCCGTAACGGTCACGAAGATTGACGAAAAAAACTCCGCTGTGGTCGCGGGCCGAGTCGACCCAGCCGCAAAGAGTGACGGTCTTACCGGCATCCGTCCCGCGCAAAGCGCCGCAAGTGGTTGTCCGTAGCACGATCAATATCCTTCCGAATACCTAAAACAAACTGTTCTCGGCGCCGGTCTTTTCGGCGCCGAAGCTCCTTCTTTTGGCCCGTTTGCAAGGCGCGGGCCGAAAGAAACCCGACATTATTTTAAGAACGGGGGTGTTTTCTGGAAGGGGGATTTTTCGCCTTTCTTCTTGGCGGGAGGGGCCGCATTGATCTTCAAAGAGGGGAATTTGACGACTTCTTGAGGAAAAACACTTTTCAAGTTGAATTTCCGCGCTATATAATTAACATAGGAGGTTTTGGGGGAGTACTTAAAAACGCCTCAGCTAACTTACGAGGAAAGCAATGAGCAGTGACGATAATTTGGATGGCCTCGACCTGAATTTTGGGGGGTTCGACGATGAGGACGATTTCGACGAAGAGTTCGATGAAGACTTCGAACAGATCCCGATGTCGGATTATCCCGACGAGGATAACGGGGACGTTGACGAGGGGGATGGGATGGAAGAGATCGACGGCGGTCTGGATCCCCTGACCGACGAGTTCGACAACCTGGACTCGGACGAAAACAGTTACGACGAGGATGATGACGACTAGTCTTTGAAAGGGATCTCCCGCGCTAAAGAAGCCCAAGGGACTTATGATGATGTCTCCCTTGGGCTTTTTTTATTTTATCTTCTCCATTTTTCCACGAGCTTATTACTTGCTTTTCCAGGTGATTTTTTTCTTGTTACGCTATAAACGGTATGGATGGAATAACCTTGCCGGAAAAATTTTCATTCCCGCATGGCGGCGCGGCTGCCCGATTTGTTTTCTGGTGAGTTCGGGAGAACCGAACTTGTCTTTAAGATGGTTCGTGAACGTTAAGCGCCGGCAGAAGGGGAATGTATGCGTTCCGATTTTTCGGATAAGGACGATTTTTATCAAAGGCATCTTCGGCCGTTCCCGCAGGAACGACCGGCCGCGTTTGCTTCCTGGCCCCCGGAGGTCGCCCGGCTGATCTCGATGATTCTCCGCCGCGGGACCCGCCAGATCGACTGCCAGGCGGCGGGACTCTATCTGCTCGACGAACGAACTTCTTTCTTAAAGCTCTGCGGAAGCTGGGGACCCCTGGAAAGATCTGCCGAACACCCCATCCGTCCCCTTTCCTCGGCGACCGCCGACCTGGAGGCATTGCTGGGGAACGCGGTGGTTCTTAACGAACCGTTCCTCCGCGAGAAGTGGAACGCCCCCGAGCAGTACGAGACCTCCCTCTGTATTCCGGTGGCCGATGATCAAACCCTGCTGGGGACCATCTGGTTCTTCTCGGATAAAAAAAGGGACTTCACCAGCGCGGAACTGGAGAAGCTTGAACTGATCGCGGCGAAGGTCGCTTTGGAGATCAAGCGCGCGTCACTAATCAAAAACCACGCCGATATCGAATCGTATCAAGAAGAGACAGCCGAGAATCCGGCCCCTTTCCAGCGGAAGAGTCCGGCCGGCGGCCAGGCCGAGTTGGATACCCTCCAGGAATCGGAAGAGCTGCTCGATCTGCTTCGAAAACGGGTCGAGAAGAGCGGTACATGCAAAACGATGATGCTCTTTGTCGCGAAAGATCGCTAAAAGAGCACCATCGTCTCTTTTAAAGCGCCCAGCGCTTACTTATCCGTTCTAAACGGCGTGGCGGGGAGTCCCTCGGCGCTGTAGAGGTTCGCGCCGGTGGGGTTCATCTGCCAGGCGTAGCGCACCGCCGCCGGAGCGTCGACACCCTCGGCGGTGACTTCCACGGTGTCCGGCCCGGTGATAACCGCGCTGCCCCAGACCCAGGCGCCGTCGGCGTTTTGAACAGCGAAGCGCTCCAGCTTCCCGTTCCAGTCGATCGCCATCGGGGTACGATCACACTTCTTGCCGATTACCAGCCCGGCGCCGACGTGATCGAACTTCAGGATCGCCTTGTTCCCCTCAACCGTCATCTCGCGCAGGGTCGGGCTTTGCGGCTCGATGTCGCGGCCGAATTCACCGGCCAGGGCCCACAGCGCCAGACGATTGCCGACATCGAACTTATCGCGCGGGTGGATATCCGCCTCTTCACCGACGTCGATGATGACCGCCTGACCGGTCTTGGGAACTTCGAGGCATTTGGTCTGGCCATCGCGCAGTCCCGGCCAATCCCCGGTTTCGGCCGGATTATCCGACGAGGGGGTGAAGTTGGCGAGCTGGACCCAGTAGAAGGGGAAGTCCCCCTGATTCCAGACCTTGCGCCAGGTCTCGATCATCGCCTTTTGCTTAAAGAAGTAGAACTCACGCTCACCGGCGTTGCTCTCCCCCTGATACCAGATAGCGCCGCGGATGGTGTACTTGGTCCAGGGAGCCATCATCGCGTTGTACATCTCGGCGCAGCGGCCGTTGTTGGCCCGCAGCTGTTCCAGCGCGGGGGCCAGTTCGGGGGTATCCCAACCCTCCGGCGGGAGCCAGCTGTTGATATTCGAGCCGCCCCAGTTCGAATCGATCAGACCGATCGGGGTACCGAGCTCTTTGGACAGACGAACCGCGAAGTGGAACCCGCAGGCGGTGCAGCCGGCCTGCGCCCCGCCTTTGCACTCGGTCCATCCGCTGGTGGCAAGGGTCTCTTGGGGCTGGTCGTTGACGACATGCTGGGCGCGATTGAATCGGACGAAGGAGTAATCGCCATTGATCTCCTCATCGGTGCAGGCCAGACGGGGCTGTCCCCACGAATTGAGCGGCATCTCCATATTCGACTGACCGCCGCAGACCCAAACGTCGCCGACCACCACGTTTTCGAAGGTCAGCGTGTTCTTTCCCGCGATCGTCAGGCAGGCCGGCTCAAACGAAGCGGCCATCGCCGGGAGCTGAACCAGCCAGGCGCCATCTTCGCCGGCGGCGGTTTCGACCGAGGCGTCTTTGTAGGAAACCGTGACCTTTTCGCCGGCGTCGGCCCATCCCCAAATATTGACCTCTCGGTCACGCTGGAGGACAGCGTTGTTTGTGAAGGTGTCGGCGACCCGGACATCGGCGTAAAGCGCCGAGGCGGCCAGTGCCGCGCAGCAGGTCAAAGCCAGTAATAACGTACGTTTCATAGAGGAAACTCCCATCTGTAGGTGTTGACGAAAAACCGCTTTTTTCAGCGGCGGGCGCGCTTGTTCATCCGGCGCGCCGATTTCTTACGATCGATACCATTATAGTGGGGGGGAGGTGGAAATACAAGTTTTGGTCCTTCCCCCCGGCGCGTTACTTATCCGTTCTAAACGGCGTGGCGGGAAGCCCCTCGGCGCTGTAGAGGTTCGCGCCGGCGGGGTTCATCTGCCAGGCGTAGCGCGCCGCCGCGGGAGCGTCGACCCCCTCGGCGGTGACTTCCACGGTGTCCGGCCCGGTAATCTTGGCGTCCCCCCAGACCCAGGTGCCGTTGGCCCCCTGCAGCGCGAAGCGCTGGAGTTTTCCGTTCCAGTCGATCGCCATCGGGGTACGATCGCACTTTTTGCCGATCACCAGCCCGGCGCCGACGTGGTCGAACTTCAGGATCGCCTTGTTCCCCTCGATCTTCATTTCACGCAGGGTCGGGCTTTGCGGCTCGATGTCGCGGCCGAACTCGTTGGCCAGGGCCCACAGCGCCATCCGGTTGGCGGCGTCGAACTTGTCGCGCGGGTGAATGTCGTTCTCCTCCCCGATGTCGATGGTGACCGCCTGACCGGTCTTGGGAAGTTCCAGACACTTGCCCTGGCCGTCGCGCAGCCCCGGCCAGGAGCCCGTTTCGGCCGGGTCGTCCGACGGGGCTTTGAAACCGGAATATTGGACCCAGTAGAAGGGGAAATCCCCCTGATTCCAGATTTTGCGCCAGGTCTCGATCAACGCCTTTTGCTTGAAGTAGTAGAACTCACGCTCCTCGGCGTTCGCCGACCCCTGATACCAGATGGCGCCATGAATGGTGTACTTCGTCCAAGGGGCGATCATCGCGTTGTACTTTTGGCCGCAATCGCCGTTGTTTGCCAATATCTCGTCCCGCTTGGGGGCCAGCTGGGGGGTATCCCACCCCTCGATCGGAATCCAGCTGTTGATATTCGAACCCGACCAGTTCGAATGGATCAAACCGACCGGAACACCAAGCTCCTTGGCCAGACGGACGGCGAAATGGAACCCGCAGGCGGTGCATTCGGCCTGAGCCCCGTCCTTGCAGACGATCCATCCGCTGGTGACCAGGGTGCTTTGAGGTTCGGTACTGACGGCGTATTTGGCGTGATTGAAGCGGATGAAAGAGTAATCGCCGCTGAGTTCCTCCTCGGTACAGGCCAGCCGCGGCTGGCCCCATGAGTTGAGCGGCATCTCCATATTGGACTGGCCGCCGCAGACCCAAACCTCGCCGACGACCACATTTTGGAACGTCAGGGTGTTGTTCCCCGCGATGATCAGATTCTCCGGCCGCGACGATGCCGCCATCGCCGGGAGCCGGACCAGCCAGCTGCCGTCCTCCCCCGCGGTGGTTTCGACCGAGGCGTCTTTGTAGGAAACCGTGACCTTCTCGCCGGCGTCGGCCCATCCCCAGATATTGACCTCCCGGTCACGTTGAAGCACCGCGTTGTCGGTGAAGGTGTCGGCGACCCGAACGTCGGCGTAAAGCGACGGTGTGAGGATAAAAAGCAAACCGGCGAGAATCAACATTTCCGTACGTTTCATCGGTAAAAACTCCATGGACTTCAGCGCGTTGGGGAAACTGTCTTTAAAGTGTCCCCAATTATAAAGGGGCGCTCTCGGGAAAACAACTTTTCAGACCCGCGGACGATCGGCTTTCAACTGGAAATCGATCGGCCGCAGCGATATAATGACCTTGGGAAGTTTTGTATACCGGCGTTTTTTTCCGCATCCAACGAGAGTTTGACGATGAAATATTTTTTCCCCCTGACGATCCTGTTCGGTTGCCTGACGATCTGTTCCTGGGCAATGGAAACCCGCGATCAGACCGATCTGCTCGAAAAAATCGCGAAGGTTCCCCCGATCAAAGCCGACTCCGAGCCGATTCCCGGTTTCACCGCCTATGGGGGGCAGTGGTATTTGGAAAACGTGGATGGGGAACCGGCTGTTCGTGTCGCCGGATCGGATGGCTGGCGGCTGACCAGTGACGATGAGCGAATCGCTCAGCTGGAACGGGGAACCTTTTCGTGCGAAATGTTCATCGCCGAGAAATACGCCGGTTTCAGCGGAATCGGTTTTAAGGTTTCCGACAGCGGAAGCGGCGCCGACAACTATAACGGTTACGAACTCGGCTTAAACCCGGCCGCGGGAACCGTCCTTTTCGGCGCGCATCGGCACAATTTTACCCCCCTGGCGACGATCCCCTTCGACATCCCGGTCGGCCGCTGGTTTCCCCTTGAGGTGAAAATCGATTCGGACAGCTTCTCGGTGACGATCGACTCTCGGCCGGTCGGCTCGTTTCAGGAACAGAATATGGCCGAGGATGACCCCCTGCGCCGCGGAACCGTGACCTTGCGCAGCTGGCAATATCCGATCAAGTATCGCCGTCTTGTCGTCACTCCCGAGGGGGAAGAGCCGATTGCTCTGCTGGCGGGATCCGAGCCGGCGCCGCAGACCCAGGAGGTTCCCGAGACCCTCGCCCTGGACGACCTTCCCCCGATCGTGGTCCTGGCCCGGATGCCTCTGGGACACCCCAACTCGGTCGGCACGGACATTTGGCAGTCGAAGCCAACCGCGCCGGGGGCGGAGATTCGGATCATCGACCCGGCCCATCCAGAAGAGCCGACATCTGTTCCGTTCGCCGATCCCGAGGGCGCGGTCTACGATATCGATCTTTCCTACGATGCCAAGACGATCTTCTTCTCTTACCGCAAGTTCGACCAGGAGTACTGGCATCTGTGGCGGGTGGGTGTCGACGGTACCGGGCTGACCCAGCTGACCGACGGCCCCTTCCACGATATCTCCCCCTGTCAGCTTCCCGACGGGAATCTGATCTTTGTCTCGACGCGCCGCTTCGGTCATACCGTCTGTCAGCCGGGGCCGGCCTCGAACCTCTTCACCATCGATTTGGCTCCCGACGGCGGAGCGCTCCCCGAAACGATCCGCTGTGTCAGTATGAACTCCCTGTCTGATTTCAATCCCCACGTCCTCCCCGACGGGCGGGTTCTCTTCACCCGCTGGGAGTATGTCGACAGAGACTTAACCTATCGCCAGTCGCTTTGGACGCAAAATCCCGACGGCTCGGCCTACCAGCTCTACTTTGGCAATACGATTCGTGATGTCGGTTCTTTCCTCCAGGCCCGCCCGTTCCCCGGCAGCGACTCCAGCCGGGTCGCCGCGGCCTTTACGCCCCACCACAACTGGCCTCACGGCGCGATTGGCGTGATCGATCGGCGCTTCGGCGTGGAGGGGGAAAAGAACGAGGGCTTTACCTACTGGTCCAAAGAGATCCCCTCGGTTCAAGACGCGGCGCAGGAGTGGGGATACCGCGACCCATTTCCGATTGCCGACGACGCCCTTCTTTGCGCGATGGGGTTCGATTCCACCACGGTGTTTCCTCTGGGGGAAGCGCCCGATCATCGGTTCAAAATCTGGCTTCTTGACGACCAGGGGAATCGGCGGCTGGTCTACGAAGATCAAAAATTCAGCTGCTGCCAGCCGATCCTTCTGGAGGAACGTCCGGTCCCGGCCGTCATTCCGCCGCGCGCCGATCGGCTGCTCTCGGTCGTGCTGCGGCCGAACTTGACCGCCGATCAGATCTTCGCGCGGCTGCAAACAAGCGGCCAAGTCTCCGCCGACCCGAGTGGCGCCCAGCGAGCCGAGTGGGGTATCCCCGAACTGCTGATCACCCCCGATACCGAAGGTTCGAAGGGACAATTCCGCGATCCGGCGGCGGTTGTCGTTTTGGTGGACGTCTACAATGGGCTGCTGCCGACCATCGAGCGCGGCCGGGTCAAAAAACTTCGAATCATGGAGCAGGTTCGCAAAAGCGAGGACCTGGACAAACGCGCCTACGACCAGTCGCCCGTGATGGGTTACGGTACCTACTACGCCAAGCGCTGCTGGGGGGAAGTCCCGGTCGAAGAGGACGGAAGCGCCCATTTCTATGTTCCGGCGCTGCGCGAAATCTACTTCCAGGCGATTGACGCCGAGGGAAAGGAACTCCAGAGAATGACCAGCGCCGCCCAGTTTATGCAGGGAGAGAACATCAGCTGCATGGGGTGCCACGAACCCCGCGAGACGGTCACCACCTCACCGACTACGACCGCTCACCGTCCCGTGGCCGCGCGCCGCGCGCCGGATGTCCCGGTTCTCCCCTCGTGGTGGACCGAGGCGATGGGAAGACGGACCAACCGTTTCCTCGACACGGGTATTTTTGACTATCCTACGATGATTCAGCCGGTTCTTGACCGGTACTGCGCCGAGTGCCATACCGGGAGCGACCCGGCCGGCGGTTACGACCTAAGCGGCGATACCACCCGTTATTTCTCGATGTCGTACGACAACCTTTTAGGCAGAAGCCGCTCCTACCGCCAGTGCGATATGCTCACCGGGGAGCTCCCGGAGGAAACCGCCGCGCTGGGCAAACCTCTGGTTCAATTCCACTGGCTTTTGTTTACCCCCTCGTCGGTCAATCAGCCGCTGCAGTCTGGGATTTACGCCTCACGCCTGGGGGACTATTTCACCGAAGAGCATACCGGTCACAAAATTCCCGAGGCGGATAAGCAGAAGGTCTGGTTCTGGGTCGACGCCGATGTCCCCTATTACGGAACCTTCGCCAACAGCCGTCCGGCGGTTTATGGGAAACGGGACCTGTGGATGAAACCAGACGAAAACACCCCGGCCCCCTGGCTGGCCGATGAGCTGCTTCCGGTCTATAACCGGCTTTGCGCCTCGTGCCACAAACAGCTGGACGAGCCGGAATTCGTGCTGGCTCCCCAGGAAACCCGACAGGTCAACTGGGCGGGAAAATTCGCCTGGATCAATCTCACCCATCCCGAGAATTCTCCCTTGCTCAGCGCGCACCTTGCCCGTGAGGCCGGCGGGCGCGGAAAGGGGGTCGATCCGCAAAAGGCCGACAGTCTCCTGTTCCGATCGCGGGATAACGAGGATTATCAAACGATGCTCGAGGCGATCCGCCATGGAAGCGCCGAGGCGGCCAAACGGCCTCGGGCCGATCAGGCCGGTTTCCCCGGGCGCCCGGAGCCGTAAAGAAACAGCGAGAACTTCGCCCCTAACCGGTTTCGCAAAAGAGGTTTGCTCGGCTGCCTGTCCCGCTGGCAAAGCGGGGCAGGGGAGAGGTGTTTCTTGCTGGCTTTTTTCCGTGCTCCTCGGTAACATCCCTCCATTTTGGGGGTAAAATAGTCGGCCGGTTTACGGTCTGAAAAATCAAGCGCGCCGCTCACGCGACGGGCGCGCGGTCCCATGGAGTAATTGGATGTCTGAACAACGCCCGACGGAATTACCGCCGTCCTCGACGCTGTTCCGCCCGAGGTCGGGCGCGCCGGCGTTTTTTTGCAGCATCGCCCTGTGGGGGATCGGGGTGGGGTGTTTCGCCGCCGTCCTGAACAATTATCTCTCGGATATCCACGGTGTTACCGAGTTTCAGCGGGGAATCATTGAGTTCTTCCGGGAACTGCCCGGTTTTTTGCTTGTTCTGATTTTGGCTCTTCTGTCGAGAGTCAGCGACTGGCGCGTTCTCCGCCTGGGGACGGTGATCTCCCTGGCCGCCGCCGTGCTGATTCTTTCCCCGGTCCAGCTGGCCGGCGCCACGGCGCTGATCACCCTTTTTAGTCTGGGGGAACATCTGGTGATGCCCGCCCGCCAGTCGCTGGCGATGCAGGTCGCCCAGCCCGGAAGGGAGGGGAACTCGCTGGGGCTGATGACCAGCGTGATGAATGGCGGGACGATCCTCGGGAGTCTTTTGGCGGCGCTGGTTTTTTGGCTCGGTTCTTCCTATTTTCATATTGCCGATGATAAGACGCTCTTTCGGGCCGTCTGGGTTCTGACCGCGGTGCTGCTGCTGATCAGTACCTTATCGACGTTTACCCCCAACGCCCCCAATCGGCCGGCTAAGCGGCCGAGACTGTATTTCCATCGAAAATTCAACAAGTTCTATATTCTGGAACTTTTTTACGGAGCCAGAAAGCAGATTTTCCTCACCTTTGGCCCGTATGTCTTAATTAAAATCTACGGGATGACCACGCCTCAGGTGGCGGTTTTGCTCGGAATCAGCGCGGCGCTGAATATGCTCGGGGGGCCGGCCGTCGGCCGACTGACCGACCGCTTCGGCTATCGGACGGTGATGATTTGGGATACGCTGATTCTCTTTTGGGTCTGTTTAGTCTATGGTTTTGCCAATAAGCTTTTTTCCATGCCGACAGCGCTGATCGTCGTTTGCGTGAACTATCTGCTCGACGGGCTGATCAGTACCGCCTCGCTGGCGACCAATGTTTACGTCAAAACAATCGCCGCCGACGCCAATGAACTGACCAGCACCATTTCGACCGGGATTTCGATCAACCACCTCATTTCGATCATTATCGCCCCCACCGGGGGGCTGATATGGGTTCGTTTTGGGGTCGGTTCCCTGTTTGCCGCCGCGTCGGTGATGGCCCTGGCCAACTCCGCCTTCGCCTGGACGATTCCGGTTCGTTCCCAGAGCACCCCCCCTCCAACCCATAAATAAAGCAAGAAAGAGCGTGAAGCTATGGAACACTTCGAACTGATCGTCATCGGCGCCGGTCCCGGAGGATTGGCCGCCGCGCTTAGCGCCGCCCGGGGGGGGAAAAAAACGCTCCTGATCGAGCGCAGCGAAGTCGGGGGGACCTGCCTCAACCACGGATGTATCCCGACCAAGGCGCTGCTGGCCTGCGCCGAGCTGTATGACCGCTCGCGCGGCGGTAAACAATTCGGCGTCCCGGAGGTCACCGCGCCGTTTATCTTTGGAGCCGCGGCTAAGCACCGTGACTCGGTGGTCAAACGCCTAAGAGCGGGGGCACAGTTTCTGATCAAGCGCTCGGGGCTGACCTTCCTCAGCGGCGAGGCCCGGCTGATCGACGAAAAAACGGTTGAAACAGAGCGGGGGAGCTTCCGCTTCGACGATCTGATCCTCGCCGCGGGAACCATGCCTAACCCCGCGCCGTTCGGGCCGTCCGTCAAAGAGGGGTTTATCAATACCGACGAGTTTTTGGCCCTGACCGAGATCCCCGAACGTGTCACGATCGTCGGCGGCGGGGTCACCGGGTTGGAACTGGCCTGTATTCTGGTAAAAATCGGCCGAAAGGTGACGCTCATCAAGGGGACCGAGCGCTTCCTCCCGAGTTTCGACGAGGAACTCGGCACATTTGTCCGCCGGTCGCTGGAAAAAGCCGGTGTTCGGTTCCTGGTTCCGGCGAAAGTCGAGCGGATCGACCGAGCGGACGGCTTTCTTCAGGTCCGGCTCTCAGGGGAGGGGACCATCCTTGAAACCGACCTGGTGGTCGACGCCACCCGCCGTCTTCCCAACAGCGGGGCTCTTGGCTCCCTCGTCCGGGAAATGGAGCAGAGGCACGGTTTTTTGGTGGTCGACGATTACTGCCAAACCTCGATCCCTAATGTTTACGCCATCGGCGATATCAACGGCCGAGCCAAACTGGCTCACGCCGCGACCTTTCAGGGGGAACGGGTGGTACAGAACATTCTCGGCGCCGAAAGGCGGCCGATCTTCGATACCCCCATCCCCGCCTGTGTCCATACCGACCCGGAAATCGCCGCCGTCGGTCTGAGCGCCGAAGAAGCCGCCGCGGCCGGTATCGACGCGGTCGCCTCCCGCGCCGAGGCCGTGGCCAACGGCCGGCTATTGGCCCTGGGGGCGCGAAACGGCTTTGTCAAACTCGTGGTGCGCAAGGCCGATGGGCGTCTGCTGGGGGCTCAGTTCGCGGTACCGCATGCCTCGGATCTGGTCGGTGAGCTGGCCGCGGCGCTGGCCGGCGGTATGACCGCCCGTCAGCTGGCCGAGACGATCCATCCCCATCCGACGGTCTGTGAGATGATTGCCGAGGCGGCGAAGCAGATCTCCATCCCATAACGACAGCCGACAAAGAACGTTTGAAAAAACGAAAGATCGCGCCGAACCGATCACCCTGCAAAGAAGCGCCTTAAAGAGGGAAGGGGGGATAGAAAAAAATGTTATTCAAGTTATAATGTCCTCCCCCAGAAGGTGCCGCTGATCTAAGGCGAGATCTTATATCAGCCAGCCAAGCAGGAAAAGGCCTTAAAACCCGCCGAGAACCGACCCGTTCCGGTCAGAAAAAGCGGAGGAAGGAGTGTCTAAAGATGAAAGATAAACACAATGGTTTCACCCTCGTGGAGTTGTTGGTCGCGATCGCCATCATCGGGGTTTTAATCGGGCTGCTCCTCCCCGCCGTGCAGAGCGCTCGGGAGACCTCGCGCCGGATTTCCTGTCAGAATAACCTGCGTCAAATCGGCCTGGCGATGCATCATTACCACGACACGCTCGGCACCTTTCCCCCGGGGAAAATCTCGGATATCGGCCCGGATTCCCTTGACCGAGGGAACCTTTTCGGCTGGGGAGCGCTGATTCTCCCGTTCATCGAGGCGAAAAACGCTCAATCGCTGATCGATTTCTCCCAAAAAGCGTATTCGGGAGACGAAAACAGCGGGAATATCCACGCCGGACAGACGCTTTTGCCCTTTTATCTTTGTCCTTCCGACAGAAACCGCGAGGTTCGTCACATTTCCTACTATAATCTCGATAAGTACAACGATCTTTGGGGATGCTACGGGCTGGAGGAGATCCTCCTTCTGGCGCCGAGTCATTACGCGGGGATTGTCACTGAAACGATTTCGGAATACGGCGGCCAGCGGGCATCGGACGGCTACACCTTGAAAAACGATGAACTGGGGGTGATCCTTCTCACCCGAGCCACCAAGGCCGACCAGATTACCGATGGTCTTTCCAACACCTTAATGATCACCGAAGCGTCCTCCTACGAAACCAGTACCCCCCCGGTCTATGACAACGGCAGCTGGATGATGGGGACCAACATCTATCGAAAGAGTACCGCCCCGATCAACTATCGCCCCAAGTGCCGCCATTTTGAAAGCGGCACGTTCGACTACAGCTGTGCGGAATGCTGCCGCTACCAGTACGAGACGCGCAGTTTCCATCCCGGCGGCGTCAATGCCCTGCGCTGCGACGGTTCGGTCCTGTTTATTCCCGAAGTTACCTCTCTTGATGTTTTGGCCGCTTCCATCACGAAAGACCGCGGCGAAACGAAAACGCTGTAAGAAGCGGGAAGGGGGGATAGAAACATTTGTTCTAAGAATTAGAATCGACAGTCACAGCGGGTGCTGTTGGCCCGGGTATCCTCTCGCGCCGGAAGAAACAGGGCTAAATGGGCCCCAAAACCCGCTAGGAAATCACTTGATGAGGCAAAAGTACCAAGGAGTGGATCGGTGAACCAGGAACCCCATCGCGATCGCGAACCGAAAAAAGAATCTCACCGCGAACAGAAACAAAAAGAAGAGGCCATCCAGCTCGACGGAGTCATCTTAGAAGAGGTCCGCGGCGCTTTTCGGGTGAAGGTCGATGATATGGATCTCGTCGTTCTTTGCCGTCTGTCGGGGAAGATGCGCAAAAATCGTATCCGCGTCGTCCCCGGTGATAACGTTCAGATCGAAATCAGTCCCTACGATATGGAACGCGGCCGGATCACCTACCGCGAAAAGGGCGGCGGCCGTCCGCTCCCGCCGCAGTGATTCGGTTCCTTTACTGCCGGAAAAGCCACCAAAGGTAGCCGACCCCGGCCAGGAAAATCAATAACATCAAAACGCACGCCGAGGCCGTCCGTTTGTTGAACGCCTGTTCATGGACGGCGGCTCGGTAGCGGGCGATGGTCTCTTCGTCAATGGTCGGTTCGTCGTTGGCCGGCTCTCCCTTGTTCCCGGCCTGGTCTTGTTCTTCAAACCGATATCCGCACGAACAGCGCGGGAAAAACCTCGGAACAAACGGCTCATCGCACACAGCGCACGAGACTAAGCGCAAGTTCCCTTTTGAATTGGCAATCCCAGGAAGGGAAGGGGGCTGGCTTGTCAGAAGGGGATTTTCTACCGTAAAGGAAAGAGCTTGATCGATTCCCGAGGTCCAGCTTAGATCACCGGCGCTGGCCTCGGAAGAGGGGGCGTCGCCGCCGCCGTGGCAGCCGCAGCGGTGCGATTCCTCCCCGCCGCCGCAGCCGCGGTGGCCGGCGGCGGCCGTCGTCTGGGAGGCGGCGGTGTCGTCCCAATATTCGGCGTCGGCCAGAGGGAAGAGGTTCCCGGCGGCCCCGCAGACGGGGCAGACGACAAAACGGCGCTCTCCGCACTGGGGGCAGACCGGCCACATCGCGACGGCCTGACGGTAATCCTCGTCGGAATCGAAGCTGCCGCGAATGACCTCGTCACTGCAGATATAATCGGGGTTGATTCCCTCTGGTCGGCTCTCCATAGCTTCCTTGCTCTTTCTTCGTTCACCGCGGCATTACACCCGGTGAACCGTTCGATGACGGATCGATCACTGGGCCTGCTCACCGCGGGGGAAGCGCTTGCGCAGTTCCTCTTGGACCCGCGCCTTGGCCTCGGCCTCGGCGGCCTTCTTCGCCTTGTCGGCCTCGAACTTCGCCCGGCGTGCCTCGGTCTGCTTGGCGTCCATCGATGTGTAGATCACGTATTCGGCGGTCGGAACCTCGACTTTTTCGCCGGTGTTGGCGTCCACCGCCGGAGTGCTTCGATCGAGCGAAATCTGCGCCTGGGTCTTGATTACCTCCTCGTCCCCCTCGCCGACGGTTTCGCTGCTGGTCACATCCACCACGGCGTACGCTTCGCGGTCCACGTTGGCTTTCATGTAGTTCGAGTAACCGACCAAAAGGGTCGAGTAGAGGAGGGTCCCGATCGCCAGGAACAGGAGGGTCTTGGTCAGACGGCTGGTCCCTTTCCACTCGGCCAGGGCGATTCCCCAAAGGGAGCTAAAGACAATAATGCTCGCCATGTGGATGGTCCAGCTCGAGAACTTAAACGACCCCATCTGCGTCTCCCCCATCGAGTAGAAGAAGAACTGCATGTACCAGGTCAGACCGGCCAGCATCGAGAAGAAGTAGTTGCGAAGCAGCGAGGCGGGCTTCACCCCTTCTTTGAGCGTCTTGGTCGGCTTGCCGGCGGCGTCGGTGGCGTACTCATCTTTGGTGAAACGGGAGAGATACTGGTAGAGGGTTCCGTTCTTGAGCAGGAGAATCAAGCACCAGATGAAGTTCGTCAGGAAACCGCCCAGCAGAATGACGCACAGCTTGGGGAGCCCGACCCACAGCGCCTTGGTCCCGAAATATGCGCTGGTGACCGAAAGCGGCTCGGCGGCGGCCATCGCGTACGACATACCGGCCGAGAAGACGCCGGAGATCGTCGCGACGATCATCCCTTTGACGAAACTGAATTCTTTGATCGACTCACGCTTTGCCTCTTCCGACATCTCCCCTTCTTTGGAGAGACCCGCGGCGCCGGCCAGCGCGATACCGAGAACACAGACCCCGAGACCAAACAAGTTGATCCACCCGGCATGGGTCGAGAGAATGCTCGAGACAAATTCCCCCTTGAAGATGGGGGGCATCAATGTTCCCAAAACGGTACAGTAGCCCAGGGCGATCGCCATGCCGAGCGACATGCCGAGGTAACGCATCGTCAGGCCGAAGGTCAGGCCGCCGACGCCCCACATCATCCCGAAGAGGAACGCCCACTGCATGGAACCCGGGTCGACCTGCCAGGTGGCCAGCATCGTCGGGAGCAGGTTCTTAGTAAGAATGAACGCCAGCACCCAAGGGGCAATGATCCAGCTCATGAACCCGCCGCACAACCAGCTGACTTCCCACGACCATTTGCGGACAAAACGGTAAGGAACGTAGAAACTGCCCGACGCGAAACCGCCGAGCCAGTGATAGAAAACTCCTAAAAACGGATTCATTGAGTGTTACTCTCTTTCTGGAGTGAATGAAAGGGGAGGGAATAATGTATAGGCCAACGCACGAAGGAAGGGGGGACGGTGCCTCCTTTCCTTCGCGCGGGAAATCTCAAGCGGCGGTTTTTAGACCCGCTTGGACTGAACCGATTCTTCGTACTTGCGCATCTCGTCGATCCAGGCGCGGCCGATCGGGACATCCTTCGTCTGGCAGTAGTAGTTCCAGACATCTGACAGCGGCATCGACTTCATCTCTTCCATCAGCGCCAGGCGATAGGTGAAGTCGCCTTCTTTCTCCATGCGGCGCAGATCCTTGATCGGGTCGAGCAGCGCGGCCAGCAGCGCCTTGAGCATGGCGCGGGTACCGATGGTCCAGGCGGCAATACGGTTGATCGTCGCGTCGAAGTAGTCCAGGCCGATATGAGCGCGCTCGAGGAGGTTGTTGCGGACGAGCTCTTCGGCGATCCCGCGAAGCTCGTCGTTCCAAATCACGACGTGGTCGCTGTCCCAGCGCACACCGCGGCTGACGTGGAGGAGGAACTCGTCGATGTACATCGACAGGGCCGAGAACTTGTCGGCGATCTGTTCGGTCGGGTGGAAGTGCCCCGAGTCGAGGGTGAGGATCTTGTTGTTCTTCATCACGTAGCCCATCACGAACTCGTGGCTGCCGACCACGTAGCTCTCGGACCCGATGCCGAAGAGCTTGCACTCGAACGCGTCGAGCTCATAGCGTTTCGGGATCTCGACCGAGAAGATCTCATCGAGCGACTCGGCCATCCGCTTGCGCGGGGCCAGACGGTCGGCAGGGATATCTTTGTAGCCGTCGGGCATCCAGAAGTTGACGACCGAGGGGGTCCCCAGGGCGCGGCCCATCGCCGCGGCGATGGTGCGGCAGCGCTTGCCGTGTTCGATCCAGAAGTCGCGAACCTTCTTGCTTGGGGAGGCGAGGGTCAGCCCCGAGGCGGCCAGCGGGTGAGAGAAGTAGGTCGGGTTGAAGTCCAGACCGAGCTTGTTCTGTTTCGCCCAGTCGATCCAGCCCTGGAAGTGTTTCGGCTCGATTTCATCGCGGTCGACCTTCTTGCCGCCGTTTTCAAGATAAATGGCGTGGATGTTGAAGCGATGTTTTCCCGGGATGAAGGAGAACGCCTTGTCGGCGTCGGCGCGAAGCTCCTCCGCCGTGCGGGCGCGGCCGGGATAGTTCCCCGTGGCGAGGATACCGCCGTCGGTCAGACCGTCGCCCGACTCGAATCCGCGCACATCGTCCCCCTGCCAGCAGTGAAGTGAGATTTTAACCGTGGCGAGTTTCCTCAGCGCCGCGTCGGTATCGACCCCCAGCGCCGCGTACTGTTCTTTTGCCAGAGCGTATGCCTTTTCGATTTTGTTCATGTGACCTCTGCCTTCTTTAGCGGTTGACTAAAATGAACCTGACTATTGCCAATACTGACGAACAGGGCACCTGGTGCCCGGATTTTCTCTATTGCCACACCGGCGAAATTTCTCTAAAACCAACAGAGCATTGATGCCGATAATAGCGAATATTCCATGTCGCCGGAAGCTGGAATACCCAAAACACAAAGGTTTTAAGGATGAAACGGTCATATCGTGTTTTGTTTGCCCTAGTAGCGCTGCTGATACTTTCTCTGCCGCTGATCTGTGGGTGCGCGAGCACAAAAAACTCGTCCCGCCCCATCGAGACGGTCGATGATTTTATGATGCAGTCGAAGCCAGAGAATCCCAACGCTAAATACTAGCGCAAACTTTTCCCGCCAGCTGATAGGATAAATCTACCCGAAAAGGTCCCCCGGCGCAAGTTAAATAGCCGCTCAACCGGGGGATTTCTGATGGTTTTTGGGGGAAACATTCCCCTTCCCGCTCACTTGTAGAACCTCCGGAGCACATTCTCCATCCCCTCCCGGCCGCGGAACGAGACGAACGCCCGCTTGACCTCCTCGCCTTTGGGGTGCAAAGCAGCGTAACGGATCAGGAACTTTCTCATCATCATGGTGGTCCGCTTGGCGCCGTAGAGTGCCTCCGACTCGGACCAGTGACGGAGGATCACTTCTTTTTGTTCCTCAAGATCCGGGGAAGGGGGGATCGGCTCCCCCGCCAGGGCCGCGGCCGCCTGAGGAAACAGCCATGGATTCCCGATCACGCCGCGCGCCAGCGCCAAGCCGTCGACCAATGTTTCACGGTAACGTTTCACACAGTCGTCGGCGGTAAACAGATCGCCGCTGCCGATGACGAAGAAGTCGGGACGCTTTTTATCCTCAATTAAGTACCGTTTGACATTCCGGATAAAATCCCAGTCAGATTTCCCCTGGTACCCTTGCTGAACCGTTCGGCCGTGAAGGGTGATTCCCGCCACGCCGCGGCTCAGAAGACCATCGAGTAGCGTGAAAAAATCTTCCTCGCTGCCGGGAGTCTCGTCGAACCCCTTTCGGAGTTTGACCGACAGGGGGACCGAGTCGGGAAGGGCCTCGCGAACCGTCTCGACGATCGCCAGGGCGCGGCGCGGATCGGCCATCAGCGACCCCCCCCGGGCGCGGCCGAGGACCTTCTTGACGGGGCAGGCGAAATTTAAGTCAATCAGATCGAAGCCGCACTGGAGAAGCCGCAGCGCCGCGGCGCGAAACACCTCCGGCTCACTTCCCATCAGCTGGGCGCCGCAAGGATGATCCTCCGGTTGCACGGCAAGATAAAACCGAGCTTTGCTTCGTTTGGTCACCTCCATGACGAAGCGGTCGAGGAAGACCTCGCACAGCGCCATCGGGCAGCCGAATCGTTTCGCCAGCCGGCGCATCGGCGCGTCGGAGTAGCCGGACAGCGCCGCCTCGATCAGCGGCGGGGTCAGACGGAAAGGACCGTAGTTCAGAACTCCGGCGGCCGCTTTGATGTTATCGTCTGGTTCAGTCACGTGGGGGATAACTCATTTTCTTTGAGGGAGGGGGGGAGACGTCCGGATCATAGTTTATCAGGATCACGCCCTAACTCAAGTTGGTCAAAGCCGGTGTTTTCTCGTTAGACTCTAGGTTTCTCGAAGGTTTTTATTCAAACCCGGATCGCTCCAACCGAACATAAGATACATTATCGGACGTTTCCAGGGGGCAAATTCCCAAAATTTTTATCGGCTGAGGGATTGAAATTTCATGGGGTTTGTGATTATAATTAGCGATTGGAGAGGATAAGGAATATCCACAAGCTTTGCCGGTCATAAGGAGTACAAGCAATGCATCTGGATCTCACTCTGACGTTTTGGGGAACGTTGGCGGCCGTCTTTGTCATCGTCGAACTGATGACCACGGCACTGGTTTCGATCTGGTTTGTCGTCGGCGCGGTCGCGGCGTTTATAGCCGCCTGTTTCGACACCAGTCTCCTCCTTCAGTGCTACATCTTCATCGGTGTCTCGGCCGTGGCCTTTCTTTTGACCAGGCCGTTCGTTCGCCGCGTCCATCCGCCGGTGACCCCGACCAATTCCGATATGCTCGTCGGTCAAACCGGCTTGGTAACCACCGATATCGATCCCAGTAAATCGATCGGCCGAGTGAAGATTCAGAATCTTTCCTGGCAAGCAGCTTCTTCCGACGGTTCGGCGGTTCCCGCCGGGACGACCGTTAAAGTCGATAGAATCTCGGGCGTTACCCTTTATGTCTCACGCCTGGACAGCGCAAACTAAAATCCTTACCCAACGCTTTCCCCACGACTGACCCGCACGGTCTAACGCCAAGGCCGTTTCCGACACCTCTGCTTCGAATAAGGAGACTTGCCCATGTTGCCTACCCTCCCCACTTACATTATTCTCGGTTTCATTTTCTTCACCCTCTTCATCCTGGTCACCTGCGTGAGGATCGTCCCTCAGGCCCAGATCTTTGTGATCGAGCGTCTGGGGTCGTACCTGCGTTCCTGGAATACCGGGGTCCATTTTCTCGTCCCGATGATTGACCGGGTCGCCAACCGGGTTTCCCTAAAAGAAAAAGTCCTCGATTTCCCCCCGCAGCCGGTGATCACTAAGGACAACGTGACGATGAATATCGATACGGTCGTCTTCTGTCAGGTCACCGACGCGAAACTCTACACCTACGGTGTCGAGCAGCCGATCAACGCCATCGATAAACTCACCGCCACCACGCTGAGAAACATCATCGGTTCGCTCAAACTGGATGATACCCTCGCATCCCGCGACCAGATCAACCAGCGGATCACGATGGTTCTCGACGAGGCGACCGACAAATGGGGGATCAAAGTTAACCGAGTCGAGCTGAAGAACCTGCAGCCCCCCCACAACGTTCTGGAAGACATGCAGAAACTCGTCTACGCGGACCGTGAGCGCCGCAAGATCGAGACCCTGGCCGAAGCGCGCCGCATGAAGATCGAGACTTTGGCCGAGGCGCGCCGCCGCAAGCAGGTGCTTCTGGCCGAAGGGGAGAAAAGCGCGAAAATCCTTCGCGCCGAAGGGGAGTCGGAGGCGATTCGCATGCTCAACGAAGCCGCCCCGAACGACAAGGTCCTCGTCCTGAAGAGTTTCGAGGCGTTCATCCGCGCGGCCGACGGCAAGTCCAACAAGCTGATCATCCCCAGCCAGATTCAGTCGATCGCCAGCATGACGGCGACCGTTTCGGAAATTCTCAAGTCGACCGATAACACCGACGGCAATTCCTCCGACAACAGCAAAAATTCGTGACGCCCGTTCCTTCTTTTTTCGCGCGCGTCACTGCAGAAGAAGGTATACTCTTTGGTAGGTATGGGGGGAGTATACCTTCTTTGGTATTTGCCCGCTTCATGAACTAAAGGCGCCCGATGAAGGGGAAAAAAACCGATTTTTTTGACTGGCTCGTGATGGGTTGGGTTCAATCCCAAGACGAGGTCCATCCCAAGGATGAGCCGGATCTGCCGATTGACCGCGCCGCGGACGGCACCATCCGCGATCGGCTCGGTTTCTTCGCCGAGCGGGCCAGGCGCCTTTTTCGCGGTTATTCGGGTCTGTCCTGCGAGCGTTTTCGCTCGGTCGCCCACCTGTTCGCCCTCCTTCCGGTGCTGGTGGTCTGCTTCCTCGGTGTCTTTGTCTTTCCCGTCGTCAACACGAACTCTATTTTGGGTGATCGGTCGGTCAATCTGATCGGTCCCTTCGGATGGTTCTTCGGTCTTCAGCTCCTCTTTATGACGCTGTCATTGATCTCGCTGGGGCTGACACTTTTGTTCCTTGGGTATTCCTTCGTGAGGAATCGTTTTCGGCGCGCTGCGGCGCACGAGCAGCCGTCACTGGCCGCCGAGCGGCTGGGGTTTCTCACCGGGTGGATTGGCGCGGTGGTCATTCGTCTGTGGGGACGCGTGATGCTCTATCTCGGGAAGCGCTCCGCGGCGCGCATCTCCCCAAACGATGAGGAATCCTCGCTGAAAAAGAGCATGGTTCTGTTCTTTCACCGGGTTTTCTCCCATCAGGACGTACTCTTCTATTACGCGGGTTTTCTTTCCCACCTGTTTTGGTTCATCTGCTCCCTAGTCATTTTGCTCCTGCTTTTCAACCGAATGCTGGGGAATCGCTATGATTACTGCTGGAATACCTCTCTGAGTGATACCACCCAAGCGGAGAAGGTCATTCAATTCTTTGGCAGGCCGGTCGAGCGGTTCACCACCATTCCCAACAAGGAACATATCCGCTGGCTGTTTGACAACTCCGATCGTCTTGACGGCCAATGTACATTTCCGGACCAGGCCGCCGAGCCCGGCCGGACTACAGTCGTCGACGCGTCCAAGATGCGCAAAGATTGGTCTTGGTTCCTGCTGGCGATCACCGCCTGTTGGACCACCCTTCCCCGGCTGGTTTTCGCGCTGATCTATTGGTTCCTTTGCCGCTGCGCCGTGCGGCGATTTCGCCCGCGGCTCGACACACCCTACTACACCGGTCTTCTGGCACGCTATGAATACCGTCCCGGCCGTCAGGAAAGCGGCAAGATCGACGACGATCATCTTGGTCCCTTACAGCCGCTTTCCCCGCCGTCATCCCATGTTGATCAAAATATTTCGCCGGTCCCGGAACGATCCGATCGGCCGCGGACGGTGATTCTGTGCGGCTACGACCTGGAACTTTCCGAAAAATGGGTCGATTCTCTTTTGGGACAGCTGCCCAATCTTATTTTTCTGGGCGATCTGGCGCGGCGTGACCTTTCATCGCGCCGCGCGAAGGAACGTCTCAAGACCGAGGCCCCGGCGGCGGAGTCTTTGATTTTGTTCCTCGATCTGGGGTATCCCCCGGCTCGGCAGTCGCACATTGTCCTGCGCGATGAGATCTTCTCCTGTGCCGTCGGGGCACGGTCGTTTGTCGTTCTTTCTTGCGCCGAGCGTCTGCGAAGAAAATTCGCCGACAATACCCAGGCGGTGACCGACCGCTTAAATGACTGGCGGGGGGTGATTGGCCAAATCGCCGAGGATCTGCGCCTGACGATCGAGGTGATCGATTTTTACGACCACGAGCTCGACTTGCCCGGGCCCCGAGAGAAATTCCTTCAGCGGCTCGGATTCGATGGGGGCGGCACCGGGGAGCCGGCCAAGAAAAAATTCCCGGACGCCTGCCGTATCATTCACGACCAGACAGCCGGTGTCGTTTCCGAAATGGGGGGAACCGAGCCGATTTCCCGGGAGACGATCACCGCTGCCCTGACGGAAGGATATCGCCGAATCACCGAACTGTATCGCGAGGAGAAAGATTCCTTTTTCCGCTCGATCCCCTCGATTCCGACCGAGCAGTGGAAAGAAAGTGTCCGTGAGCATCTCTCGAAACTGCCCGGTGCCGCCGCGCTGAGCGACAAGATAAAAGATAATATTTTATCCGATACCGTCAAAAAACCGGCGGAAGTTCTCGCTCATATCCGGAAGATCGCCTCCGGGTTAAGTCCCAAGTGCGCGCTGATCTGTGGATCGGCCGCGGCCGCCCTTCCCGTTCTTTCCCTTCCCCTTCTTGGGGGGGCGCTCGGGACGGCTTCGGCGGTCGCTTTGGGGTACCTTCCCGCGGCAATGCTCGGCAGCGGAACCGTGGGAGCCGCCGCCGGGGCGGTTCTTCCCCGGGGGTTGATCTCGCTTAAAAAGAAACTCCTTCCCTTCCTCAAACGTGATCCTCAGGAAAGCGCCGAACCCCTGCCGGAAGAGTCCCTGTTTGAATCTTCCGAAGCGATCGAGACGGTTGCCGTCTCGCTGACCACTTGGGCGCTGCTGCTGGAACTGCAGAATCTCCCCGTCGATCGCCGTATGGAGGTTCTGTGCCGGCTGACCCTTCCTTTGGAGGAAAATCGTCTGGATACCCTCCAGGCCGTTGACGAGGTCCTGGAAAAAATCGCGGCGGGCGTTGATCTGTCAGAGTTTTAGGAGCGATATTCGAGTATTGGGGGCGATTCTTAGGGTATTAGGGAATGATATTGGAGTATTGGAGGACAATGTTATAGTATTGGGGAGTGTTTGACAGGTTCCCAGGCGGCGAAAACGAACAAGTATGTCCTACAAAAACAAGACCCTCAACCCACCGGCCGACAACAAAGAGCCCCTTTCCGAAGAGGAACTGTCGCGTTTGGAGCCGGTTATCATTTCGGTGGTCGGGCCGACCAACGAAGGGAAGACCTCCGTCTTGAGAACACTCACCGGCGATCCTCAGTTTGGTGAGATCAATTCCCTTACCGGGACGACCGGACACGCCGAGTACAAAAAGATCTTTTATCACGATAAAGCCGAGGTTCTGCGTCTGATCGATACCCCCGGTTTTCAAATGTCCAGCGCCATCGTCGATCAGCTTCAAGAGCGGGAGGGAGCCACCGGCATCGAGGCGATTCTGGAGGCCATCCCGGAATCGGACGAAAATTACCGCCACGATCTGCGCGCGTGGAAAGAGGTCCGCCAGTCGCAGATAGTCATTTATATCGCCAACCTCTGTGAGTCCCCTGCCCAATCGCTTCTGCGCGACACGCTGACGCTTTTAGAGCAGGTCGAACGGCCGGTGATTGTTGTCTTTAACAATATTCCGACCCAGATCGACGGTGCCCCTCCCCTTCATGACGGTTTCGAGGCCGAGTGGACCAAGGTTCTTCGGCGTTCCCGCTTCTACTCGTTCCAAAAATTTGACGCCCATCGTCGTGACTTTCGCGATGAGTACGAGCTCTTTGAGCGGATCGTGGCCTTGGTTCGCGATCCCTTGGCCAAACGGGCGGTCCGCGCCGAATTGATGGGGCGCCTGCGGTTGGAGGAGCTTCGGATCGAACGCTCCCGCGAAACGATCGCGGAATTTCTCTACGACATGGCACTCACCCGGACGATCGGACGAAACGTTCCCCGCGACCAGGTCAAGGCGCGGCGCGAAACGCTTGCCGAGGAGTTAAGCTCTCAGGTCGCGCGCCGCTGTCAGCAGGTCCAAAAGGATCTCTTTGACATTTGGCGGTTCACTCCCGATATTCTTGACCGCAAGTTCCGCCCGTTGGAGCAGGAATTCGACGAGCGCGATCACCATTTCGGACGGCGGCTGAAAAAGCATCTCACCCGGGGGGTCGCCATCGGGGCCGGTGTGGGACTGCTGATCGACGTGGCCGCGGGACTCACCACGGCGGGGCTGGGGTCGGTTTTGGGCGGTATTTTAGGCGGTTTTCTGGGCGGTGCGGGGTTTAATTATAAATTTGATACAAAGCAGAAAAAACTAATGGTGAAACTCGGCAGGGACGCCTTCCCCTTCCTCCTGTCGCAATGTGTGGAGCTGGTCAAAAAGCTTCAGGTCCGGGGGCAGGCCGTGGATGTGAATATCCAGCTGAAGCTTGCCGAGGATCCTCAAAAAGTCCGCGCGCCGGAGATTTACCGCCTCTTGGGTAAAATCAGCAAAGACGCCGATTTAGCCGAGATCTTTCACCTCCCCGGATCGATGTCGGCCGATCTGCCCGATCGCCAGAACAGGATAGACGATCTGTGCGAGGCGCTGGAGAGCGTTTTGCCGCCGCCGAATCTCGGCTAGAGAAACATAAAATACCCAAACGAAAAGAAAAAAGCCGCTTGAAATCAAGCGGCTTTTCTCTTGTGGTCCCCTGCCCCGCGCGGTAAGGATGTGGTCCCCTACCCCGCGGTAAGGAAATTCTCGGCGCCTCTTAGGCGTTCCACTTCCACTGACCCGGCATCGGGACAGAGTTCTCGTAGATCATCTCGCCTTCGGCCGGCTGGACCGGGGGCTCGGTGTCGGGGAGGACCGGCGGGACCTGATCCCAGCTGGTGACGCTCTCCAGCGGGAATTCGGCGCGGCCGTTGTTGACGGCGTCGTCCCAGGTGATCTCCTGGCCGGAGCAGGCGGCCATACGGCCGAGGACGCTGGTCATCGAGGAGTTGGCGGCGAACCAACCGTCGTTGTGCTTGACGCCTTCGCGGATCCACTTCGCCTGGCAGTGGTGCTCATACTGGTAGGGGCCCGGAACCTGGTTCTTCGGGTCGTTGTTGTCGATGCGCCACAGCTCTTTCCCCTGACGATCAACGAGGAAGCCGGGGCCGCCCTCTCCCTTGGTTCCGTAGACGTGCTCGGAAACGTTGCTCCAGGTGTTGGCCATATGCTTGCACTGGCTGAACATCTGCGACCCATCGGCGAAGGTGAACTCGCAGATGTAGTGGTCATAGCGGTAGCCGGAGTCTTTGAAGAACGGGAAGCGGCGGGTCTGGCGGCCGCCCATGGCGTTGCACTTGACCGGGTGTCCGAGCGGTCCCATGAAGTCGCCCTTGCTGTGGATCCAGTTAGCGACGTCGATGTTGTGGCAATGCTGCTCGACGATACCGTCACCGCACAGCCAGTTGAAGTGATACCAGTTGCGCAGCTGATACATCATCTCGGTATCGCCGGCCATACGACGGCGTTCCCAGATACCGTCGCCGTTCCAGTAGACACGGGTGTACATCACGTCGCCGATCACGCCGTCGGCGATCTTCTCGATCAGCTGCTGATACTGCGGCTCATAGTGACGCTGATAACCGACGACCACGACCAGTCCCTTTTCGTCGGCGATCTTGTTCGACTCGACGAAGGAACGATAGCTCGGAGCGTCGACGGCGCACGGTTTTTCCATGAAGACGTGCTTCCCCTGCTCCACCGCGTAGCGGTAGTGAACCGGGCGGAACGCCGGGGTCGTGACGATCAGGGCCTGATCGCAAAGGTCGATCACCTTCTTGTAGGCGTCGAAGCCCCAGAAGACTTCGTCGTCGCTGAAGGCCATATTTTCGGCGTAGTCACTGGCACGGAACGCTTCGGCGGCACTCTTGGCGTTTTCTTCAAACGCGTCACAGATCGCCACAACCTTGACGTTGTCCTTGGCCGAAAGACGGTCCAGGAGGGCGCCGCGGGCACGACCGCCGCAGCCGACCAAACCAATCTTCATCACGTCATCACCGGCGGCCTGGGCGCCGCGGGTCACCGAAAGACCGGCCAACGAGGCCAGGCCAGATGTCTTGAGGAAATCACGTCTCTTCATTGAAAACTCCACTGTGTAACTAAAGTCTTGAAAAACGGCCCAAGGTTACGCGGCGTTACTCACCGACAGGGGAAAGCTGTGAGGGCGCCTTTAAGCCGTGAAATGAACCTTACTAGGCCTGTTTTATCATAAAGCGATTTCAAAATCAAGGACTTTCCAAGAAATTCCGCGATTCGGCGCGGAACTGGGGGGAATGAAAAACGCCTTCCAACAATTCACCGAGATGAAATCCCCCTAATACGGTTTCCAAACGACCGATAAAGGGGGCTTCATCGTGGAGCGAATCGTTATGGGGTTCACGGGTTGTTTTTCCGCCGGATTTCGTCGAATGTCTCGAAATGGACCGATTCGAAATGATCGTAGTGGAAAACGACATAACCTTCCCCGTCGGCCTGCAGCGCGGCGGCGACCAATCCTTCGAGCGTCTCTTTCGAGAGCCGTTCCGGGTAAATGCCGCTCCACGAGATCGCGAAGCCGGGAACCATCACGCAGTCGCCGAGACGCTGCTTGGTCTTCACCGCTGCCTGCTTGAACGCCTCGACATCTTTCGTGTAAATTTGAGGAACATAGAAATCGATATAGCCGCGCATCGACCAACTGGTCCAGTCACGGCCGAGTTTCCAGTCGGAGTTGCTGCCCGCGCAGCCGTTGGTCGATAAGAGCAGATTCGGATTTTCCGCTTTCATAATCGCCCGCAGCCGGATCATGAAATCGGTCGACATCGCCGCGTTGAAATTGCGCATCTGTTCCAGAACCGCTGTTTTGTCCTCGCCGATCTCGATGCCGGTAAGCGTCTCGAACATCGCCCGGCAGTTGTCGCAGTAGCAGTATTCGCCCCAGTTGTAACCGGGTTCCTCAATGTGAATTCCGGCCAGATCGGGATAGCGCCGGATGACTTTGGTCAACAAATCAAGTTCGAACTGGCGGATCTCCGAACGGTTCAGACAGATGCCGTCGCAGTCGATTTTTCCCTCGATGTCGACAGCGCACCATTCCGGGTGGCGGCGCATCTCGATCGAGCGATCCGCCGATTTATAGATCCACGGCGAATACCACAGATGCACGGCCACCCCGCGCTGTTTCCCCTTTTCGATCATCTTGCCGAACGGGTCGTAATGCGCCGCCGAGGCCTCTTTCAGCTCATCGCCCCCTTCGGTGACGGCCCAGAGGTAATTGCTCGTCCCCCACAGAAACAGCGCGTTGAACCCGCCGGAAACGACGCGGTCGAGCATTTCATCGATTTTCGCCACTCCCGCCGCCTCGTCCGTCTCGGACGGCGGGGCGCACCAAAGCGCTCGCAGCTGCCCGCCGGGAAACATCTGCTTTTCCTCATCGGCCCGCGCCGAAAGAAGCGTCACAGCCGTCAAACACAAAAATACCGCGCAAAGCTTTCTCACGATTTCTCCTTTGGTTGTTCGGGCAGGGTTACTCTTCTTTCGTCGTTGTTATTTATCCCAGACCAGACGCTGACCGTCGCTTTCCAGGCGGGCGCGAAGGGTCTCGTACGGCAGATCCTGCGGGGCACAGCCGGCCTCGATCGACAAAACCGCGGCGGTCGCGGCCGATTGCCCCAAGATCATAAAGACCGGTTCCATTCGGATCGAGCCGTAGGCGATATGCGTCGTACTGACGGTCACCGGGTCGAGAAGGTTCGCGCACTCGGCCTTCTTCGGGAGGATGGCGCCGTAGTCGATCGGATACGGCTGGGACAGTCCCACCTCGACATCTCCCTCGTTGCGGACGGTCGCCCGGCCGTCTTCGGTGCGGGCGACATAGCGCTGGGTGTTGTGCGAGTCCATCTGGTACGACCCCATCCCGATCGGACGCGGGGTTTCGGTCTTTCGCTGAAGATGGTTCTGCGTGACGACAAAATCGCCCACCATGCGGCGTGACTCGCGAATGTACATCTGCCACGACCAGCCGCCGTTCTCTTGGAACTCATCGCGGGCGCGTCCCCATTTCTGGAATACCTGACGGATTTCCTCGGGAACACGCTCGTGGTTGGCCAAGGTCCAGAACAGCCCCTGATGCCACCGGAGATGTTCCTGGTAAATTTCGGCGCGGCGCTGGTAGCTCGCGTCGGGGTAGTCGTAGTTTTGGCCGATAAAGTCGGTCGAGACCGCGAAGTTGTTGTTCGAGTCGGTCTTGCGGTTCGGCATTCTGGAGAAGGTCGTGAATTCCGTCTGTCCCGCCTCGATCGAACGGAACAGAAGCTCATACTGCAGCTCGTCGTATCCTTGGGGTTTTTCCCAGTCGAGCCGGTTCTCCGGCAGATCGGTCATACAGACCCGCAAGTTATAGGCCTGAACGAGCTCGTCGGCCGATCCGTCGGGGCCGTTGATCTCGGGATGCACGCCGGGCAGCAGGCCGCTTTCGGGGTTCCCCCGTTCGACGTATGGGTCAACGAACCCGGCGAACTGGTGGTAGCGCGACATCCCTACCTGGACGCCGTTGAGCGTCTCGCCGTAGGCGTCGTTCGACTCGCGGCCGACGGTGTAGGTGACCCCGGCCGCCGCCATGAGGTCCCCCTCGTAGGTCGCGTCGATGAACATCCGGCCACGGAAGGTTTTTCCGGAAAGCGTGGTGATCGACTCAATCAGATTCCCTTGTTTTTCGACCCCGTTTTCGCGATCGAGCCGCTCTTCGCGGAGCACTTCGATCTGGTGCTCCTGGACGATCGACTCAAAGACCCCCTCGGCGGCGCTTGGCTCAAAGACCCACATCGTCTGGGTTGTGTTATTGATTCCGCGTCCCCCCTGCCCTTCCATTGCCTCGGGCTTCGGCTCAAACGTCCAGGCGTCATCGGCCTGATAGTGCTGCCAGAGGCGGTGATAAAACCCCTTGGCCAGTCCCCCGATGGCGTCTTGCTTTCCCGAGTCGGTCGCGCCGAGCCCGCCGCTTGACAGACCCCCGAGGTGTTTATCGGGGGAGACGACGATGACGCTTTTGCCCATCAGCGCGGTCTGCTGCGCGGCGATGACCGCCGCGCTGGTCCCGCCGTAGACGACGACGTCATAAACCTTCTCTTCCGCCGTGAGCCCACGGGCCAGCGACACGATAAGAAACGACACAACAGTCAGGGGAATCAAAAAATGTCTCATCTCTCTTTTTTCCTTATGGGATTTACTCCGGCGAACAGAACCGTTGTCTACAGAACAATCATAAACGAAAGGAGGGAGAAAAAAAACAGGGAAGAGAATCGATTCTTCTGCGTCGATCCTCTTCCCTGTCTTTTCGTGGGGAATGACGAGGGGCTTACTTCACCACAAAGTTGATCATCTTCCCCGGGATGATGATCTTCTTGACGATGGTCTTCCCCTCAATCCAGGGCTGAACCCGAGGGTCGGCCAGCGCCGCGGCCTCGGCCTGTTCAGCGGCGGCCGAGGTGGGTACCTCGATCTTGGCGCGAAGCTTCCCGTTGATCTGAACCGGGACGGTGATCGTCTCGGTCACCAGAAGCGACGCATCGGCCAGCGGCCACTTTTCGTAGGCCAAACTCTCGCCGTGCCCCAGCAGCCGCCACAGCTCCTCGGCGATATGCGGCGCGAAGGGGGACAGCAGAAGGACAAACTTCTCCATCGCCGCCTTGGGTCGGACGGCCTCTTTCGAGAAGACGTTGACGAACTCCATCATGCGGGCGATCGCCGTATTGAACGAGAGATGCTCGATATCTTCGGTGACGGCGAGAATCGTCTTGTGGAGCACACGATTTTGCTCTTTGGTCGGCTCGGAGTCGGCGATCGACTCGTGGAGCGCCAGATCGTCGCCGGCGCTGACGATCATCCTCCAGACACGGCCGAGGAAGTTATTGACACCGCTGACCCCCTCGGCGCTCCAAGGTTTGACCGCCTCAAGCGGGCCCATAAACATCTCGTACAGGCGGAGGGAATCGGCGCCGTACTGGTTGACCACATCGTCGGGATTGACGACGTTCCCCCGGCTTTTGGACATCTTGTAACTGCGTCCGTCGGCCTCTTTTTCGCCGAGGATCATTCCCTGATTGACCAGCTTATGGAACGGTTCGGCGGTGGAGACATACCCCCGGTCATAGAGAATCTTATGCCAGAACCGGGCGTAGAGCAGGTGAAGCACGGCGTGTTCGGCGCCGCCGATGTACAGATCAACCGGCATCCAGGACTTTTCGATTTCCGGGTCGATCATCGCCTCGGAATTGCGCGGATCGAGATAGCGGAGATAGTACCAGCAGGAACCGGCCCACTGCGGCATCGTGTTGGTCTCGCGCTTGTAGCGCTTCCCGTCGCGCTCGAGATAGAGCCAATCTTCCGGGGCCTTTTCCAGCGGCGGCTCGGGGGAATGGTGATGGGCGTCAAAGGTCATTCCGGCGGGGAGATCCAGCGGCAGCTCCGAAGGATCGAGCGCAAGGATCGCGCCGGTCGGCTGACCGTCGTCTCCCAGTTCACGCAGCAGCGGGAACGGCTCGCCCCAGAAATGCTGGCGCGAGAAGAGCCAGTCGCGCAGCTTGTAGTTGACCGTCCGCTTTCCCAGCCCCGCGGCGGCCAGATCGGCGCTGATCTTCTCTTTAAATTCGGCGGTCGCCAGGCCGTTGTAATCGCCGCTGTTCACCGCGATTCCATGCTCGGTCATCGCTTCGCTGTCGAGGTCGATCGGGTGACCGTCCTCGGGAGCGACCACCTGAATGATCGGCAGGTCAAATGCCTTGGCGAATTCCCAGTCGCGCGTGTCGTGGGCGGGGACCGACATAATCGCCCCGGTTCCGTAGCTGATCAAAACGTAGTCCGCGATCCAGACGGGGGTCGGTTTGCCGTTGACCGGGTTGATCGCGTAGGAACCGGTGAAGACGCCGGTCTTCTCTTTCGCCAGATCGGTTCGGTCCAGGTCCGACTTGAACGCCGCCTTCTCGCAGTACGCCTTCACCGCCTCGGCCTGATGGGGGGTCGTCAATCGGGCGACCGCCGGGTGTTCCGGGGCGATCACCATATAGGTCGCTCCGTAGAGGGTATCGGGGCGGGTGGTGAAGATGCGAAGAACGTCCTCTTCCGGCTTGCGCGGGTAACCCTTCTCGGCTCGGGCCGCTTTCCAGCTGTCGTAAGAATCGGGATCGCCGATGTAAAAATCGACCTCGGCCCCAATGCTGCGGCCAATCCAATTGCGCTGAAGGGCCTTGACACTCTCGGACCAATCGAGCGTCTCGAGGTCCTCTTCCAGACGGTCGGCGTAGTGGGTGATGCGCAGCATCCACTGCCGCAGCGGCATTCGTTTGACGGGGTATCCCCCCCGCTCGCTGACCCCGTCGATGACCTCTTCGTTGGCCAGCACCGTCCCCAGCTCGGGGCACCAGTTCACCGGCGCCTCGATCTGGTAGGCCAGACGATGGTCGTCGATGTAGCGGCGAACCGCGTCGGGGCCTTCGGCCCTGACGTCATCGGGGATCGGCAGTTCGGCGATGGGACGTCCCTTCTTCTGCTGCGGGTCGTACCAGGTGTCGTAGATGACGAGGAAAATCCACTGAGTCCAGCGGAAGTAGTCGACATCGGTCGTCGCGATCTCGCGGTCCCAGTCGAAACTCAAACCGAGCATCTTCAGCTGACGGCGGAAGTTCGCGATATTCTTCTCGGTCGTCTCCCGCGGGTGGATCCCGGTCTTTTTGGCGTGCTGCTCGGCGGGGAGGCCGAAAGCGTCCCACCCCATCGGGTGGAGGACCGCGAAACCGTTCATCCGCTTATAGCGCGAGACGATATCTGTGGCGGTGTATCCTTCCGGGTGGCCGACATGCAGGCCGTTTCCGCTCGGGTACGGGAACATATCCAGGATATACGCCTTTTTCCCATCGGCCGCCCCCTTCCCCTCTTTCGGGAGACGCGGCGCGGCGAAGGTCTTGTGTTCTTCCCAATATTTCTGCCAGAACGGTTCGATCTGCGAAGGGTTATAGCGGGCCATTGACGGTACTTTCCTATAAACGGCTTTCCTAGTTTTTCCGGGGGGAAAGAAATATCCCCCAAGTATATCACGAACCGGGGGGCGGGACTAGGAGTTTTCACAAAAAGACCCCCGCCCGCGCTTACCTTTCCGCTGCTAAGGAAAATAAACACGGGCGGGGGGAGAAAAAATCAACTCTCTTGAGAGTAATCTTTCCAGGACATGCTCGGCTGGACGTCGGTATTGTTCTGGTACTTCCCGCTGCGATAGGGGATGAAATCTCCCTCGATCGTGTGGTAGTAGATCTGGCAGATCTCGATCAGCGGGTAGATCCGAATCGGCCGAATCGCGTGGATCTCCAGCGTCCAGTACCCCGCGAAACCGACGTCGCCGAACCCCGCGGTGATATGGACACAAAGCCCAAGCCGTCCCAGGGAGGAGCGCCCCTCGAGCATCGGAACGAACTTGTCGGTCCGGGTGTACTCTTCCGAACGGCCGAGGTACAGCTCGCCTGGCCGAAGAACCATCCCCTCTTTGGGGATGGTGATCGCCTCGTACGCGTTCGGCTTTTTGACATCGAGAACATCTTCGCGATAGACCAAAAGCTTCTCGTGGAGCCGAAGGTTGTAGCTGTTCGGGTTCAGCCGGGACTCTTCGTACGGCTCGATGGCAATCGTTCCGCGCCGGATCTGTTCCCGAATCTCAAGGCCAGAGAGGATCATTCGCTCACCGCCGCCATTTCCTTGTCGAGGTGACGCTCGGGAGAGCGGTTATCCTCTTCGATGACGTATTCGCGGCGATCGATGAACTCCTGCGCCTTCCCATCGTTCCAGTTCCCGACCGGCCGATAGTAGCCGGTGATACGGCTGTAAACTTCGGTCGCCTCGCCGCAGTGCGGGCAGGTATGCTCTTCGCCGTTGAGATAGCCGTGATGACGGCAGACCGAGTAAGTCGGCGAGAGGGTGAAGTAAGGAAGACGGTAATTGTCGGCGATCTTCCGAACCAGGTTCGCCGCGGCCTTCCAGCCGGAGAGCTGCTCGCCTAAGAAGGCATGGAAGACGGTTCCCGAGGTATAGAGGGTCTGGAGCTCGTCCTGAGCGTCGAGCGCCTCGAAGATGTCGTCGGTGCTGCCGACCGGCAGGTGCGAACTGTTCGTGTAGTACGGGGCCTTGGTCTTGTCGAACCCGGGGTTGTTCGAGCCGGCGGTCTTGATATTGGGGAACCGCTTGACGTCGTGCAGGGCAAGACGATAGGCGGTCGACTCGGCCGGGGTCGCCTCGAGGTTATACAGGTCGCGATACTTCTCTTGGTAGTCGGACAGACGATTGCGCATATGCTCGAGAACCTCGCGGGCGAAGGCGCGGGTCTTCGGATCGTTCATGTCGCCGCCAAGCCAGGAGGCGTTCAGACCGACCTCGTTCATCCCGACCAGGCCGATGGTCGAGAAGTGGTTGGCGAAGGTGCCGAGATAATGCTTGGTGTAGGGGTAGAGCCCTTCGTCCAGCAGCTTGGTGATCACCTTGCGCTTGATGCTCAGCGAGCGGGCGGCGATATCCATCATGCGGTCCAGCCGCTTGTAGAAGTCGTCTTTGTCTTTGGCCAGGTAGGCGATACGGGGCATATTGATCGTCACCACGCCGACACTGCCGGTGCTCTCGCCGCTGCCGAAGAAACCGCCGGACTTTTTGCGCAGTTCACGCAGGTCCAGACGCAGACGGCAGCACATGCTCCTCACGTCGCTGGGGGCCATGTCGCTGTTGACGTAGTTGGAGAAGTAGGGGGTGCCGTACTTCGCCGCCATCTTGAATAAAAGCGCGTTGTTCTCGTTCTCGGACCAGTCGAAATCGCGCGTGATGGAGTACGTCGGGATGGGATACTGGAATCCGCGGCCGTTGGCGTCCCCCTCGAGCATAATTTCGATGAAGGCGCGGTTGATCAGGTTCATCTCTTCCTGGCAGTCGCCGTAGGTGAAGTTCATCTCGCGGCCGCCGACGATCGCCTTTTGCCCGGCAAGATCCGGCGGAACGGTCCAGTCGAGCGTGATATTCGAAAACGGCGCCTGCGTCCCCCAGCGGCTCGGTGTATTCACACCGTAGACGAACGACTCGATGCACTTCTTAACGGCGTCGTACGAGAGGTTATCGGTACGAACAAAGGGGGCCAGGTAGGTATCGAACGAGGAGAACGCCTGGGCGCCGGCCCATTCGTTCTGCATAATACCGAGGAAGTTCACCATCTGATTGCAGAGGGTGGCCAGATGCCGGGCCGGGCTGGAGGTGATCTTTCCGGGAATGCCGCCAAGCCCTTCCTGAATCAGCTGGCGAAGCGACCAGCCGGCGCAGTAACCGGTGAGCATCGAAAGGTCGTGGATGTGGAAATCGGCGTTGCGGTGGGCCTCGGCGATCTCCTGATCGTAGATTTCGGAGAGCCAGTAGTTGGCGGTGATCGCGCCGGAGTTGCTCAGGATCAAGCCCCCCACCGAGTAGGTGACGGTGGAGTTCTCTTTCACGCGCCAGTCGGTCTCTTTGACGTAGTGGTCGACGAGCTTCTTATAGTCGAGGATCGTCGCGCGCATGTTGCGGATGTTTTCGTGCTGCTTACGATAGAGGATGTAGGCCTTGGCCACATCTTCGTAACCGGCACGGATCAGGACCGCCTCGACGCTGTCCTGGATGTCTTCGACCGAAACGGCGTTGTCGGTGATCTTCCGCTCGTAGTCGGCCGTCACCTGGAGAGCAAGCGTCTGGATGATGTCATCGTTGTATTGGCGCTTCTGGGACTCGAACGCCATCGTGATGGCAACACAGATCTTGGAGAGCTTAAAATCGACGAAATTACCGTCGCGCTTTAGTACTCGATACACTTCTTGTTTTCCTTATGCTGAAATTTCCGTATTTCTCTTTTGCCACTGGTCACACGAACCAGAACCCGCGGCACTTCGGTGAACCGCGCTGCCTTGAATCCGCTCCCTGGGCTCAAGGTTCCCCGGCAAAATTTCGCTTGGGGAAAGCGGCGCTCAAATCACAGGAATCTTCCCGCTTCACCGAAGGGGCGAAACCGGCCAAACGCGGTTTCGCTAAAAGATACCTAGAACACGATTAAGACCGTACAATGAAGAAAGTTACCCAATGGAAGGCCGCTGGACCGACAACACGTCATGCGATGGCGATGGGTCATTGCCTGCTTTCCTCCATGCGGGGCAACCGTTCGGCCTTGAAACCGGCACCTTCGTCGAAAGGGGTATCGGCGAGGAGTACCGGCCAAAAACACTAAATATGGGAATAACGAAGGGTCATTCGCCATATCTAGTAAAAGTATAACACATCCTTGCCGGCTTTCAAGACCGAAACCTGGAAATTTCGCAAAATGTTAAACCAGATAAAACGGGGAGTAAAATAGGGGAGATACACAAGGAAACGGGTGAAAAAACGATCGAATTTTCGCCTTTTTCCCCTCGCTGCTCACCTTAGAAGCACCTCGGGGACGTGCCGCCGCGCCTTTTCGGCCAGCAGGGCCATCTCTTCTTTCGAGAAGGCGCGCATCGGCTCGTCGCTGAGCTGAGGGCCTGTTTTCCGGTAGTTTTGAAGAACCCAGCGTTTCGCGCCTTTGAGCCATTGGCCGATCGCCTCAATCAGCGATTCTCCCGCGGGGAGATTGTCGCCATGGAAGGGCCGAACCACCGTGGTGCGAAACTCGTAGTCGGGGGCCGTTTGGATGATCGTATCGCGGCTGCGCTGCAGCGCGGGACCGTCCACCTCGCTCAGACCGACCGTCCGCGCGTAGAGCGGGAGGGTGTTTTTGACATCCATCGCGACATAATCGACCAATTTCTCGCCAAGGAGCGCTTCGAGCCGGTCGGGGAAAGAACCGTTCGTATCGAGTTTTACCAAGAATCCCAGCTCTTTGACCCGGCGCAGAAACAGATCGACCCCCTCTTGAAGGAGCGGTTCCCCCCCGGTGAGGCAGATGCCGTCCAGCCGGCTTTGCCGGGTCTTCAAAAACTCCAGAAATTCCTCGACTCCCTCTTCGCCAAGCGCGTAGGAGGGCTTTTTCGGCCGTACCAGATCGGGGTTATGGCAAAACGGGCAGCGGAAATTACACCCCGGGGTGAAGACAATCGCGCAGATCTTGTCGGGGTAGTCCAAAAGCGAGAGCTTTTGCAAACCGGCTAGTTTCATAGGGAACCTCGCGGGTGCGGCTTTTCATTGGCGCGGATCTGTCTTAGTCGTCCTGGGGCGGGTCGATCAACGCGACCGTCAGCGTGATCCCCAAGGCGGCCAGCTCATCCCGCGTCTGGGCGAGTATGTCTCGGAAGGTTTTCCACTGCCGCGCAGACTCCAGCGGGACGACCGGGAAGATCAGCGTGATGTTTTTCTTCTTCAGGGCGGTCAGCGCCGGTCCGAGGCAGTCGTTGACCGCGTCCCAGCCGTGGCCAAAGTAGTCGGGGAAACGAAACTTCTTGGCCAGGAAACGGAGGAACGGTTCTTTTTCGAGCGGACGAACCGACATAATCAAGGTGATCGAGTCGGTCGTCTCGAAAGAGGGAAAGTCGTGGATATGTATAATCATAGCATAGATTCCTTTGTGCTAAGGGAAAAAGGGGCTTCTTGCATGGGGGGCTTCCGTCTCACGGGTGATCGACCCGCGTGAACGTGTCGTAGTGGTCGGCGGTATACCAGATATCCCCGTCCTCCCCAATGACGATTCGCCGCGGTCCCGCAGAGCGGGAGGAACCGACGCGGTGAACGAACTCGGTGTAGTAATATTTTTCTTTCCGGGGGAGGTGTCCGTCGTAGTTGCCGAAGACCGAACCGTCTCGTTGATGCTCGTCCTTGATCCCTCGGGCGATGCGCCGCAGTTCGTCGGTGATGTCAGCCGTGGTGCCGCCGGCGCGCACAAGCACCCTGGGGTGTTTTTCCAAGTACCGCTGAGCCGAGGTAAACGCGCTGAGCAGCCGCGCGGTTTCCGGATGGCGGCAGGCGCGGGCCAGCTCGACCGGCCCTTGGCGGGTGAAAGTCGGCGCCCTCAGATCGGCTCCCTTTCTCAATAAAAGGCGGATCGCGTCGCTCTGATTGAGGATCACCGCGACGTGAAGAGGGGTGAGGAAATGCCGGGAGGCGTTGACGTCGATCCGGCCCTCGAGCGCCTTGTGGATTCCCGGAATGTCTCCCAGGGCGGCCGCTTCGTGCAGCGGCGTCCAGTCACGGACCCAGCCCGGCTTACCGCCGGAAACGGTCAGATCGCAGGTCACCTTTCCATCCCGCTCAAAGCGATCGAGGACAAAGCGCAGATTCCCGACGCGCTGATCGAGATGGGGCGTCTTTTTGTAGGGACGGTCCCCCTCCCTGACCGGCGGCAGGGGGAAAGACTTTTTGATGTGGATCGTTCCATCCGGCCTTCCGGGGAAATCCGGGCGCGGCGGCTGCGGATGAGCAGGCCTGGGGGGAGCGGGAGGCCGGTGGGGGGGTGGACCGTGACGCGGTGGAGCCATTGGCCCCTGCGCCAAAGCGATGGTGAAGGTCAATAAAGCCACGCTGAGGCAGCTCAGACCCCATCCGACGGCTCGGAGGAAAGAGAAGCGGCGTGAAGGTATCATCGGTGGTTTTTATCTCCTTTCTTGTTCATTTCGTGTTAGGATACCTTAGCGGTAGTCCTCCAGTCCCATCTCGGTCAGCTGGTCGAGGAGTGTCGTGATCTTCCGATCGTTCCCCATTCGGGTGATCAAAAGAACATTTCCCTGCCGAATGACCTGGAGGCCATCGACATCGATCATCGCCAGCAAGGTTTCGGGATCTCCCCCTTGGTCCACCTTCCAGCGGATATGGTTGTTGTGGCAGTCCAGTGCGGCCAGTCGAATGCCGCGCGCGCGATTCCCCTGATCGTCGGGGGCGATGTCCTCGTCGAGCGACTCGAATGACCCAACATCGCTCCAAGAGAAATCCGCGGCAAGCGTCACCACCCCATCGGCCTTCTCCATCACGCCGTAGTCGATGGAGATCGAGGGGAACGCCTCGTAGACCGCGGCGATCTCGTCGCGCTTATTCGTCTGCTGAATGAGGGGGCGCAGGCGGTCCAGGCCGGAGGATATCTCCGGCTGATGCTCGGCCAGAAGCTCTAAGAAGCGGCTGGCGCGGGCGATAAAAATCCCCGAGTTCCAGAGATACCCTCCCTCGTCCAGATAGCGCTGAGCGGTCGCGGGATCGGGCTTTTCGCAAAACCGAACCAGGTGAAAAGCGTCGATTGACCCGCCGGCCGGCGGCGCATCCTCTTTCGACTCAATCGCCTCCCCCAGCTTCATATAGCCGTAACCGTCGGCGGGCCGGTCGGGGCGGATTCCCAAAGTGACGACCCGTTTCGGATCGTCCTTCACCAGCGCGGCGGCCCGGCGCAGGGTCTCTTGAAAACGCTTGGTCGGCTCGATTATTTGGTCCGACGGGACGACGATGAGAATCCCCTCCTTATGGCGGGCGGTAACCTCCAGCGCCGCGTAACCGATCGCCGGCGCGGTGCTGCGCGGCACCGGTTCGGCGAGGATATTCGCCTTGGGAAAAGAGGGGAGCGACTCGTACACCAACGGGAGAAATTCTTCCCGCGTGACGATCAGCGTTCGATTGGGGGCCACCAACGGACCGAGCCGCAGAAATGTCTGCGTGAGCATCGTTCCCTCGGAAGATAACCGGACAAACTGCTTGGGACGTTTCCGCCGGCTCTCCGGCCAAAGGCGCGTCCCCCCTCCCCCGGCCAGTATCATCGCGTAGATCATATCGCCTCCCCTCCCCTGTGGGGATTTCCCCGAGGCCCCCGGGAAAAGCTGGCAGTGAAGTTAGTTATCCTCGGGATTGCTCGGCAACCGTTTTAAGTGAAAGACCCGCTGAAAACCCGCCAGCGTCGATTTTTGCAGCGACGAAATCCACATTTCTTTCGGTTCCTGGAAAATGTCGATCTCCTCGGCCCGAAGGAGATACCAAGCCCCTTGGTCGATTTCACCGCGCAGCTGGGGCTCGGTCCATCCGGCGCAGCCGACGAAAACACGGCAAAATTGCCCCTTGTCCGAGAGCGCCCCGGCAATCTGCTCCTCATCCACCGACAGTTCGACCGAGAACATCGCCTGATCACTGTCGCTCATCGGAAATGTTTTCAGCAGAAGCGCCATCGGCGGGGAACTGACCGGACCGCCGAGATAGACCGGTTCCTCGCTGGGATATTCCCGATGGAACTGCTCGCGCCAGATATCGGCGACGGTCGCCGAGGTCGGCCGGTTCAAGACCAGCCCCGTAATGGCGTCCCCCTGCTGATGGACGATCAGCGTTACCGTCATCCGAAAGTTAGGGTCCTCCATGTAGGGAGAGGCAATCAATACGGTCCCCGTGAAGTCCAACAGAGATCTCCCGCGCGTGTGAAAAATGGGGGTAAATACTTCGCCGCAAACTAAATATACCCGCGGCGGCGGCCAAAGAAAACAAGGGAAAGGAAAGAATACGAAGATTTTTGGGCGAATCTTGGGAAAAAGCGTGCCAATGGCGAAAAAAAGGCACCCCCATTTGGGAGTGCCTTTTGACTCTGTGGCCTTTCGCGCAAGACGGCCGGTCAACTTGCCGCCCGATTTACTTCACCGCGATATTCAGCGCGTTTTCGATATCCGCGAGGATATCGTCGATATCCTCAATGCCGACCGACAGGCGGATCAAATCGGGACCGATGCCGGCGGCCTTCAGCTCTTCGTCGCTGAGCTGGCGGTGGGTGGCGTTGGCCGGATGAAGGACACAGCTGTGCGCGTCGGCGACGTGGGTCGCGATCGAGGCGACTTTCAGTTCCTTCATAAACGCCTCGGCGGCGGCGCGGCCGCCGACCAGACCGAACGAGACGACGCCGCACGAACCGTTCGGCATGTACTTTTGGGCCAGGGCATAGTACTTGTTATTCGGCAGGCCGCAGTAGTTGACCCAGGCGACCTTCTTGTTGGCGTCGAGATACTCGGCGACTTTCTGCGCGTTGGCGCAGTGCCTCGGCATGCGAAGATGAAGGGTTTCCAGACCCAGGTTAAGGAGGAAACTGTTGTGCGGCGAGGGGATCGCTCCGAAGTCGCGCATCAGCTGGGCGACCGCCTTGGTGATATAGGCGCCCCCCTGGCCGAACTGCTTCGTGTAGGTGATCCCGTGATAGCTCTCGTCGGGGGTCGTCAAACCGGGGAAACGCTCGCGGTTGGCTTCCCAATCGAAATTCCCCGAATCGACGATGACGCCGCCGACACTGGTGGCGTGACCATCCATATATTTTGTGGTCGAGTGGATGACGATGTCGGCCCCCCACTCGAACGGACGACAGTTAATCGGCGTCGGGAAGGTGTTGTCGACGACCAGCGGAACGCCGTGACGGTGGGCGGCGGCGGCGAAGCGCTCGATGTCGAGGACTGACAGCGAGGGATTGGCGACCGTCTCTCCGAAGACCGCCTTGGTGTTCGGCCGGAAGGCAGCTTCGATCACGTCGTCCGAGGCATCGCACGGGATGAAGGAAAAATCGATCCCCATTCTCTTCATCGTGACGTTGAAGAGGTTGTATGTTCCCCCGTAGATCTCTGAGGAGCAGACCACATGGTCGCCCGCCGAGCAGAGATTGAAGATGGAGAAAAAACTGGCGGCCTGTCCGGAGGAGGTCAGCAGCGCGGCCGTCCCGCCCTCCAGCGCGGCGATCTTCGCGGCGACGAAATCGTTGGTCGGATTTTGCAAACGAGTGTAGAAATACCCCGACGCCTCCAGGTCGAAGAGCTTCCCCATCTCCTCACTGGTATCGTACTTGAAAGTAGTGCTTTGAATGATCGGAATCTGGCGCGGCTCGCCGTTATTCGGGGTGTAGCCCGCCTGGATGCATTTTGTTCCCTGTTTCATGGTCTTGTCTTCCGGCGATACAAGTTTTTTCCAGACCGTTACGCGCGGGCAAAACCCAGCGCCCGTATGCCACTAGAGTATAACGACGGGCCGCGAAGATACAAGGGAACGCTCTTTTCGCGGAAAATCAGCGTTATTTTTACTTTCCCAGGCAAAAGCGGCTGAAAATTCTATCGAGCAGATCGTCGGTCGTCACCGCGCCGGTGACGGTGCCGATTTGTTCAAGGGCGTCACGCAGCTGCGCCGCGGTGAGAACCTCATCGCCGCCGATGCTCATCACCGCGCGCGAAAGGGCGGCCTGCGCGGCGTCCAGCGCCGAGGCGCAGCGCTGCGCGGTCGAGGGGACGGCGCCGCCGGGGGGGATCGTCCGAAAGAAGGCGTCGATCGCCCCGGCGGCCTCCTCAATCGATTCGAGCCAGGCAGAACTGACCGGCAGCGTCCGAAAAAAGCGGGCGGTCTGTTCGGGGGAAAGGGACCGCAGCGCCAGATCTGATTTGGTCTGAAGCAAGATTACCCGATCCGGTTCGAGTGACGGCGGAATCGGTTCGGGAATTTGGTCCCCCGGCAGGCAGTAAAGAACCAGATCGGCGCCGGCCAAAAGCCGGTCGGTTCGCTCTTCCGGCCGGTCGATCGATTCGGTGCCCGCGGTATCGATCAGGCGAATCGTCCGATCCCCCAGGCACAGCGGGGCCTCGAGCCAGTCGCTGGTGGTACCCGCGTGGTCGCAGACAAGGGCGTTGGGGGTTGTTTCCCCGCCGAAGCGTCCCTTGAGCGCGTTGAAGAGGGTCGATTTTCCGGCGTTGGGCCGGCCAAAGAGAAGGACCGTCCCCAGCGTCTCCCTCCGACAGCGGCTGGTGAGGGTATCGCTGATCTTGTGCAGACGTTTCTTCAGATCGTCTAGGCGAACCAGCAGCGCCTCGGGGGTGAGAAACGCGATCCCCTCCTCGGCGAAATCCAGTCCCGCTTCCCAGTCACTGAGGAGGTTCAACAGCTCCTCGCGCAGAGCGTGCAGGGGACGGGCCAGATGGCCGGAAAGTTGGGTCAGCGCGGTGGAAAGCTCGCCGCCGCTTCGCGCGTCGATCACCCCCAGGACCGCCTCGGCCTGGGTCAGGTCGATACGGCCGTTTAAGAAAGCGCGGAGGGTGAATTCTCCCCGGTTGGCCAGACGGACCCGCTGCGCGGCGCAAAGCGCCCGAACCAGACGATTGACGACAGCCGGGGAACCGAAGGTATGAATTTCAACCGACTCCTCGGCGGTGAAACCATGCCCGGCCGGCCAGAAGTACAGCAGCGCGGGGAGAAGGCGCTGCCGGCCGTAGAGGGTCAGCTCCACGGGGAGAACGGCTGTTTGGGTTCGATCAAAATCGTCGGGAAAGGATTGAATCCACCGACAGACCTCCCGAAGAGAATCCGCCCCCGAAACACGGATAATGCCGCGTCTGCCGCCGCACGTTGACGCCGGCGCGGCGATGGTCTCTTCCAGGGAACCGAACATCACCGTTCCCCCTCCCCGGCGTTTTCCATGAAAGCGCTGGGGTTCCGCTGATACTGGACAAACGCCTCGGGGAGATACTCCAGCAGGGACGAAGCGCTCAGAGACTCCATCCCAAAAGCGCGCGCGGCCAGATCGCCGGCTTTGCCGTGCAGTGCCGCGGCCAGCGCCGCCGCGTCGAAGGGCTCCAGGCCCCGCGCCAGGAAGGCGGTGATGATACCGGTGAGGACATCGCCGCTGCCCCCGACCGCCATTCCGGGATTTCCCGTGCGATTGACCGCCAGGCGGTCGCCATCGCAGATGATCGTCCCCGCCCCTTTGAGGAGAAGGGTCAGCGGGATATTTTTTTTTCGCAGGCCGCGGAAAAAGTCACGTACCGCCTCCGCTCGGCCGGCCGCGTCGGCCGGTGTCGGCTTGCCCGTTAAGCGGGCGAATTCCCCCGGGTGCGGCGTCAACACGCGCGGCGCGGGGAGCGAAAGGGTTTGGCCATCAAAAACATGCCTGGCGGCCAGCAGGTTGAGCGCGTCGGCGTCGAATACCGCCGGGGTCTTCTGCTCGAAGAAGAGCTTCTCAGCCAGCCGCTGCAGCCCGAGCGACTGCCCCAGTCCCGGGCCGATCCCAAAGGCACTGGCTTTGGCGAGGTGTCCCTGAAGTTGCTCCAGCGATGCCAGCGCGATCTTCCCCTTCCGGTCGGCGGCCAGCGGCGCGGTCATCACGTCGGGGATTCCGCCGGCGACGATCGGCACGATGGTTTTCGCGGTGAGAAGCCGGATCAGCCCGGCCCCCGAAAGAAGCGCCGCGCGGGCGCAAAGCGCCGCCGCGCCGGCCATCCCCAGCGAGCCGGCGACCAGTACCGCGGTTCCGTACGTCCCCTTGTGGTCGCATCTGTGGCGCGGCGGCAGCGGAAAGAGGGAATCTGTTTTAGCCATGGGGATACCCCCCTTCCTGATCGGGGGCCGCATTGAGGTGGAACCGGTGACACAGGGCGATCGCCAGCGCGTCGGCGACATCGGGGGGCTCGGGAATTTGGTCCAGGCCAAACTCGAAGCGGACGGCCCGCTGCATCTGATCTTTCGTCGCGTGACCGCTGCCGGTGAGCATCTTTTTGATCATTGTCGCCGCGTAGGGGACGACGGAAATCTCGGCCTGCGCCGCCGCCAGGCAGATGGCGCCGCGCACATGCCCCATCAATATCGCCGTTCTGGGACGTTTGTAGTAAGAGTATACCTCTTCCAGCGAGAGGACTTCCGGGTGGTACTGCGCGATCACCTCCCGGATCCCCTCGTAGATCTCACGAACACGCCTCTCCAGCGTGGCGGCGCGGCTGCGAACGACCCCCGCCTCGAGGATCGCGACACGGCCGCCGCGCGTTTCGATCATCCCGTATCCGGTCGTTCGCAGTCCGGGGTCCACACCCAAAATTCGCATCGTTTCTCCTCGTGTTTTGATTCACCGATTCCGTTCATCTAGAACAGCCGAAAGACAAACGACAGTATCACGACGAAGATCGATCCGGTCACTCCCGCCACCAGTGAACAGAGGGACAGGACCCGCAGCCCCTGGCGAATCTCAAAGCCGCAAAATTGCGAGACGACCCAGAAGTAGCTGTCGTTGACGTGGCAGACCAGCATCGAACCGCAGCCGATCGCCGAAACGGATAACGCGCGGTAAAGGGGGGACCCCAAACCGAGCGGATCGAGCATAGGAGCGACGATTCCCGCGGTCGTCAGCGCGGCGACCACCGAGGACCCTTGGGCCGTTTTCATCACCGCCGCCACCGCGATCGGCAGACAGATCGCCCATGGTCCCAGGCCGGAGAAATCGGTCATCCCATTGAACAGTTCCGACTGCTGAAGAACCCTCCCGAACGCCCCGCCGGCGGAGGTGATCACCAAAATGTTGGTCGCCCGCGTGATCGCCTTTCCAAGGAGTCCTCCGACCGATAGTTCCGCTAAGCGCGCCTTCCCCAGGCCAAAGATCGCCAGACACGCGCCGATCGTCAGCGCGGCGGTCGGCATATGAATCAGCTCCAGGAAACGAGTCCAGGACGGATGCGCCGTTTTCCACGTCTCGGAGAGATTAAAAAGGATGATCGAGCTGGTGATGATCATCAAAAGGGGAACCAAAATTGGCAGCGCCGCGCGCATCGTGCCGAACGGCACGGGAGAGAGTTCTTCCGCCGACCGCTCACCGCGCTGCCGTTCATCTCGGGAGAGTTCCTCTTCGGTTCGGATCGAGCCGCAGAACTTCTGGGCGTAGAGGCGGGCCGCCGTGGCCGTGACAAAAGCGACAAACAGACCCAGAAGGATCGTCAGGCCGACATCGGCGCCCAGAACGGTCGCGGTGGCGACCGGTCCCGGCGCGGGGGGAACCAGACAATGAGTCGAGAGGAGTCCCAGGCCAAGGGCTCCGATGCCGACGGCCAGCGGGACACGCCCCCGACGGCAGAGGTTGGAGGCCAGACCTTGAAGAATCACGAACGCCGAATCGCAGAAGATGGCGATCGAGGAGAGGTACCCGATGGCCGACAGCGCGGTCGGAATCCGTTTTTCACCGGTGACTCGAACGATTCGATCGGCAAGAAGCGCCAGCGCACCGCGTTCTTCCATAAACACGCCGATGACCGTTCCCGCCAGGATGATCAAACCGACCTTCCCCATCATCGCGCCAAAACCGTCGGCCAAAACCGTCAGTGACTCGGCAACCCCCATTTTGATCAGAATCCCCCAAAGAAGCCCGGCGCCGAGCAGGACCGGGACGGGATGGATCTTCAAAACGGCCGACAGAAAGATGATGAGCGCCAGGACAATGAACAGCTCAAAAAACAACATCGTGGGGCTTTCCTCTTGCTTAGTGCGAAGTGCTGTTTAAGGCCAGGAAGGTCAGAAAAATACCGGAGAGAACCAGGTCGCGGGTGGTCTGGACCGGGCCCGGTATCAACCCGGCGAGCTCTTCCTCCAAGTTGCGCGCCCCGCCGCCGGTGAGGATCACTGGGGGCTGTGCGTCAAATTTTGCCCGTGCCGCCCGATAACAATAACTGACCGCGCCGATCTGCGCGGCGTGAATGCCGCAAAGGATGCCATCGACGGTATTGGCGGCCGGCCAGCGGGCCGAGCCATCCAAGTTCACTTGCGGGAGAAGATCGGTCTTTTCCCCAAGCGACCCTGCCGCTGTCTGCGGGCCGGGAAAAATCGCGCCGCCGCGGAAGGCCCCGTCGGAATCGACCCAATCAATTTTTGAGGCGGTCCCGATATCGACCACCATCACGGCGCGGGAAACCATGCGCCAGGCGGCCAAAGCGCCTAAAAGGCGGTCAACCCCGAGGCGGTCCGGCTGGTCGTAGCGGTTGACCATAGGAACATCGGCGGTTTTTATCTGAATGACACCATCGTTCGGGCGTCTGGCCGACAGCCAGTCGAGGAACGATGTTACCCTCCGGCGATTGACACCGGCCACCGCCCAATTGAGCTTCTCGTCACGGCCGTGTCGAAGAAGCCCATCGAGCCAAGCGGTGAGATTGGGAAAGGTCTCATCGGTGTCGCGCCGATCGTCGATCGGATAGGGATAACGGCTCCCAAGGGCGCTCAGCGCCGGAAGATCGAAAAAGCCGAATTTCCACGCGCTGTTTCCGATATCGACGGCCATGAACCGATGTGCCATAACGGAAGTCCCACCCGAGGTCACTTGTCTGTCTCCCGCAAAGCGCTCTTGCCGCCGGGTGTAATGGTTTCGACGACACTGGCGATTTCACCGTCGGCCAACACGGTTCGGATCGACTCGCCGGCGGCGACATCCCGAATGCTCTGCACGATGCGCCCATCCTCGGTCTGGGAGAGAGAATAGCCCCGGGAGAGAATCGCCAGCGGGGAGAGCGCCTCCAGCTGCGCGGCGTACTGATTGAGGCTAGACCCGAACCGTTCCAGAACGGTCGAAGCGGCCGTCTGGAGCCGGGACTCGAACATATCACAGTTTTGCATCCGATTGGCTAACACGCAATCCTCCGGTTCGAGGAAGGGGCGTCGGTTGGCCAAGGCATCGAGCTGCTGCTTGGTGAAATCCAGCTTGCGGCTCATCGCCGAGTCGAAACGGGCCGCCAGGGAGTCGATCGCGGCGATATACTGGTTGTCGTCCGGGGCGATGACGGTCGCCGCGTTGCTCGGTGTACTGGCCATGTAATCGGCGGCGCGGTCGCAGATGGTCATATCGACTTCATGCCCCAATCCGGTGACGACGGGTAAACGGCAATTGGCCACCGCGCGGACGGTGAGCTCTTCGTTGAACGGCTGGAGGTCTTCCATTCCCCCGCCGCCGCGAATCAGCGCCACGACGTCGATACGCTTTTGGGGGTCGGCGGCGTTGGGAGAAAAGTGTTCGGAAAGAAAATCCAGCGCGGCAGCGATTTCTTTGGGAGCGCCTTGCCCCTGAACCGAGACATGGACCACCAGGATATCAATCCGGCGGCACCGTTCCCGAAGGATCTTGATGAAGTCACGAATCGCGGCACCCGTTCGGCTGCTGACGATCGCCACTCGCTTGGGCAGCGCGGGGATATTCTTCTTTCGTTCCCGGCGAAAGAGCCCCTCGTTTTCGAGCTTGCGCTCCAAAAGCCTGAGACGCTGCTCCTGCCCCCCCACTCCCAGCTGCTGCATTTGGATGATCTTCAGCTGATAATTCCCCCGCTGCGGATAGACGCTCATCGATCCCCAGCAGGTGACATACATCCCGTTTTGGGGAACAAAATCGAGCTGCTGGGCGAAGTTTCGCCATATTACCGCCGAAAGTACGGGGGACTCACTGGCGGGGAGTTCCGGGTCTTTGATCGAAAGGTAGATATGTCCGGAAGCTTTATTGATCGAGACGTTGGCCAGCTCGCCGTAGAGGAGAACCTGCTGAAAATGATTCTCGATCATCGCGCGAAGCTGCGAGGTCAGTTCCGAGACGGAGATAGGTTCGGGGGACTCTCCAAGGACGGAAAACATCGATTTACTCTTTCTGACAGCCGGGAGAAATATTGACCTAACAAGGTCGATAGGGGGGAATTGCCTTAGGCCGATTCCAAAGATATTTTATACGAAGAGGCGGGGCTTGAATAGGTTAAACGGGCCGACAGCATTCCCCCTGCCGCGATGCATCGGTAAGTTTAAAGTCCTTTTTCCCATAGGAAGCGGCTTTTAATATGCGTGCCTGTATTCAACGAGTCTCCCGGGCCAAGGTCACCGTCCGTCCCACCGGCGAGGTGACCGGCCAAATCGGCCGCGGTTTTTTGATCCTTCTCGGCGTCGGACGTGAGGATACCGAAAAAGAAGCGCGGCTCCTGATCAGGAAGATCGCCGGTTTGCGTGTTTTCGACGACAGCCAAGGGCGGATGAATCTGTCGCTGGCCGACTGCGGCGGGGAACTGCTGGTGGTCAGTCAGTTCACCCTCTACGCGCAATGCAAGAAGGGGAATCGGCCCAGTTTTACCGAAGCCGCTCCTCCCGAACGGGCCCAAGAACTCTACCGATTCTTCGTCGGTGAGCTCCAGGCCGCTTGCTCTGGAAAAGTGGAGGAAGGGCGATTCCAGGCCGAGATGGACGTCGCCTTGGTCAACGACGGTCCGGTCACCATCTGGCTCGATACCGACTATCTGTAAGAATCAAAAAGGCGGGGCGACGCTCTCCGGAGAGAAGTGCTGCCGATCCAGAACCGTTCCATAACCGACGGAATCCGTGGTATCGATCTGGACAGCCGCCGCGGTTTGGGAGACGGTTGTTGACGCGGAAGCACTCGCCGGGGAGCCGCTCGATGATGTTGGCGCAGCGGTTTTTCTGGCGGTCATCCGGTCGGTGACCACATCGTTGAGCTGAGCGGCGAGTGTGGTGGCCGTCTGGCTGATGATCTCTTTCTTCGTCGAGTTGACCAGGTCACGCAGCGAGGAAGTGACTGATTGGCTGTCGGCCGGATCATTGTTAAGCGAGGAGCTTTCCGCCAGCGACCGGGATCGATCGTTCAAAATGGTTTCTATGCCGCTTGATTTTCCGGAGGCGCCGCTTTGGGATGCGGAACTGCCCAAGTCGGCAGCGCCGGCGGCGGATTTAAACCAGCTGACCACCTTCTCGCCGAATTCAGACGTCCCTTCCGGCCAGGGCGACGTTGTCTGGGAATTCGTCGCCTGGGAATTCTTCACGGAGTTATTATTTTGAGTTTTGCTTTTTAGGATCGACCAAATATCGCGTGAGTCGTCTTTGTTGCCCTGATTATTGTCGTATCCTTTGGACTTATCCCCTTTGGCGGGGACATTCTTCCCGGTTTTGGCTCGGAATTCCTCAATCGCGTTTTGAACTTTATCACGTGTTTTGTCTTCCGGGATATACTTTTGAATGAAGGCGATCGATTCGAGCAGAAAACGCCCGCTGGCCGAGTTTTCGACGCAGGCCTTAGTGGTATCACTCCCCATCACGGCGAAGAAGGCGACCAGCATACAGATGAGCAGCCCCTTCACCAGCCCGAGAATCGCTCCCAACTGACGATTAAACCCCTTGATGACGGAGTTGATCATCTTATTGAGGATTCCCCCGGCCAGGTGGATGACGACATTCACCAGGACGAAGACGAGGATCATCGCCCCGACTTCACGCCAGGGACCGTACGACTCGGGGAGTTGATCGGCGACGACGCTGTAGTAATGAGAAGAACAGTACCACCCGGCCACCAGGGAAATGAGCGAGACCAGCTGCGAGCACATTCCGCGGATTCCTCCCCAGAACGTCATGATCCCGCACGTCACAAGGACGAATATGTCAAACGGCTGCAGCCCCATAGTTTTCGATGCTTATCGCGATAAATGGCTCTTTCACCCAAGTGGCCCGGAAGGGGACGCCTCCCGCACGGTTTATCGGCAGATCAAAGGAAACAGACGCAAAGAATAACCGATAAAACGTTCTGTCTGTTATTTTTTGCTCTCTCGCCTTAAAGTACCTAAAGTAACTATCTGCCTTAATTTGGTCAAGATCAGTTATTTCACCTCTTCCCTGCCGGTTGCTCGCGTGGAATCGAGAACATTCTGTCTTGTTTCTTTAAAATGGGTGAGATAGAAAATCTCTTTTGTTTATCTACGTAAAATAGACTAACCTTTCCTCTGTAATAAACCCGATACATACAAAAAAACACCGATTTAGGAAAGTTCTGTCATGCCGGGTTATAAGACTCATGTGACCGCTTCGAGTATTGGCGGCGCGGTTTTGTCCATAGCCGCCTTTCATTTTGAGCATGTCCCCCTTCCCTCGGCGTTGTTGGCCGGGGGCCTGTGCGCTGTTGGGGGGATTGTTCCCGACATCGACAGTAATAACAGTCAGTCGTTTCGCCACTGCATGGCGATCGTCGCCGGCTTTTCATCATTGATGCTGGTCAGCCGTATGCGTGATTTCGACCTCGATACCGAATCGGTCGCGTTGATTGGCGGGGGAGTTTTTATCTTCTGCTGGTTTGTCCTCGGCCGATTGATTCGCAAATTCACCGTTCACCGAGGGATGTGTCACAGTATACCCGCCGTTATCATCGGCTCGGAACTGATCTATATACTTTCTTCGGGAGATATCGTTCAGCATTTTCTCAACGCCGCCGCGATCGGGATCGGAATGCTCCTCCATCTGGTCTTAGATGAGCTGAACAGCTTTACGATCGGGAACTGGGGGAATATCAAGGCGAAGAAATCGCTCGGTTCTGCGCTGAAGCTGTTTGACCCCGATCATTTAAAATCGTCGGCCTTCGCCTTTTTGCTCCTGTTTCTCCTAACCGGGGTGGCGATACGCGAGCGTTCCCTGACCCAGGCGCTGGAAGAAAAGGGGGAGGCGCATCAGGCCTCGGAGTACATCGACGAACACAGTGACGACGTGCTGGGAAAGATACGGCGCACCCACCCGGAAGATTTCGACCGCGCGGTCATCCACTGGGCGCAGGATAACGACCTGGTTCTTCAGCCCGGCGAGGGGGGACAGCGGAATAAAAAGTGGAGAGATCTGGAACGGATCGTTGTCCCCAATCAGTAAAAAACGCCTGCGGCAAGGAATAAAAAAGACCGGCCTTTTAGCCGGTCTTTTTTTACACCCCCTCTGCGGTAAAAGAGGGGGTAATCTTGTCGCACATCAGTTCTGGGCGAACCACTGATCGATCGCGTCGGTGATCGTCTTGAACCCGGCGGCGTCGCCGGCGCCGGAGAAATTCGTCCGGCCGAGGAACGAATCACCGACGGTGACGCAAACCGTACCGGCGGCCTGGTCGGCGGCGGTGTAAGCGGCAGCCAGATCACAGCGGCCGGCGTAGTCACGGCCCTTGATGTGCTCGGCCAGCATGCCGAGCAGCGCGGCCGGGGCCTCGGCGTCTTTGGTGCAGACGGTGACGGTCACCGGGAACTTCGCGGCGGCGTCTCCCTTGTGGAGGAAGAGCTTCGCGTCGGCAACCTGACTGCGGTCCTGGTAAGCGGTGTGGAGAATCTCGTGGGCCTTGTGGCTGCCGGGACCACCACCGATGTGCTCCTTGTAGCAGAGGTCGACCATGTAGTTCTCCTGCGACTTTTGGAGCTGGTTGGCCTTGTCGGCGGCGTACAGACCCTGCTGACGGATCACGCGCAGCTTGTTGGTCACCCCATGCGGCTGACCGCCGCCGGAAATGCATCCGCCCGGGCAAGCCATCACTTCGATGAAGTCGTACTTAACGCGGCCGGCCTTGAGGTCTTCGAGCAGCGCCTTGGCGTTGGCCAGACCGTGAACGACGGCGATGCGCAGTTCCATGCCGGCGACGTTGAGGGTAGCTTCCTTGCGCGGAGCCATGCCGCGGACTTCCTTGAAGTCGACACTGGCGAGGGGTTCACCGGTGAGTTTCTCGACGGCGTAACGCAGAGCGGCTTCCATCACACCGCCGGACGCACCGAAGATCACGCCGCCGCCGGTCGACAGACCCAGCGGCATATCGAAGGCCATCGGCTCGAGATTGTTGAAGTCGATCCCGTACGAATCGATCATCTGAGCGATTTCGCTGGTGGTCACGACGACGTCGACTTCCGGACGGCCGTCACGGCGGAACTTCGGAAGCTGGGCTTCGAACTTCTTAGCCGTGCAGGGCATGATCGAGACGACGAACATATCTTTGTAGTCGACGCCGAGCTGCTGGGGGAGCGTTTCGGCGGCGACCGAACCGAACATCGCCTGCGGCGAACGGCAGGAGGAAACGTTCGGAAGGAACTCCGGATAGTAAGTCTCGACGTACTTGATCCAGCCGGGGCAGCAGCTGGTGAACATCGGCATCGTCCCCCCCTTGGAGATCCGCTCGATCAGCTCGGTCGCCTCTTCGAAGATCGTCATATCGGCGGTGAAGGTGGTGTCGTAGACATGCTTGAAGCCCATAAGCTTCAAGGCGGCGACCAGCTTGCCGGCGACGTTTTCGCCCGGCTTGGCGCCGAAGTATTCCCCCAGGGCGACACGGACGGCCGGCGCCACCTGGACGACGACGGTCTTGCTCTTGTCGTACAGGGCGTCGAGAACCTTATAGCCATCCTGCTTCGGGACGATAGCGCCGGTCGGGCAGACGGCGGCGCACTGACCGCAGTTGACACATTCGACCTTGCCCAGATCGCCGCCGAAAGCCGGGACGACCTTCGCCTTCGAGCCGCGGTAAGCGAAATCGATGGCGCCGATCCCCTGAACCTCCCTGCAGACACGGACACAGTCGCCGCAGAGGATGCACTTGTTCGGGTCGCGGTCCAGCGACGGGGAACTGGTGTCGATCGGATCGATCTGAGTCCGCTTGCTGAAGCGAACCTTGGTGACACCGAGCTGCTCGGCAATCTTCTGCAGAGAGCAGCTGTTGCTGCGGGCGCAGGTCGGGCAGTCGACGGTGTGGTTGGCTAAAAGAAGCTCGACGGCGATCTTCCGCATATTGCGGATCTCTTTGGTTTCGGTCTGGATGACCATGCCCGGGGCCGGGGCGGTCGAGCAGGCGGCCATAACCACCGGCGGACGATCGCCGGTGGTGACCTGAACCAGGCACAGACGGCAGGCGCCGTAGATGCTCAGCTCGGAGTGATAACAGAAGGTCGGCAGGTTGATACCGGCATTGCGGATGACTTCCAGAAGGTTGCGTTCGTTGTCGAATTCAACCGTCTTCCCGTTAACGGTGAGAGTTTTTTTATCGCTCATGTGTATAGGTTCCTTTTCGTTGGTTCTTCTTCAATCACATTCCCTTGACCGCGCCGAACTTGCAGGCGGCCTTGCAGGCGCCGCACTTGATGCACTTGTCGGCATCGATGGTGTGCGGCTGCTTGACGGTACCGGAGATGGCCTCGACCGGGCAGCCCTTGGCGCAGACATGGCAGCCCTTGCACTTTTCCGGGTCGATCTCGGGACGGGCCAGCGCCTTGCACTCGCCGGTCGGGCAGATCTTCTTGAAGACATGGCTCTCGTACTCTTCGCGGAAGTAGCGCAGAGTCGAAAGAACCGGGTTCGGAGCGGTCTTGCCCAGACCGCACAGAGAACCGAGCTGGGTCGCCTTGGCCACCTCTTCGAGGAGGTCGAGGGTCTCAGCGGTGGCCCGGCCTTCGATAATGTCGTCCAAAAGGGCGAGCATCTGCTTGGTTCCCTCGCGGCACGGGACGCACTTGCCGCACGACTCGAGCTGAGTGAACTGCATGAAGAACCGGGCGATACGAACCATACAGGTTTGATTGTTCATCACGACCATACCGCCCGAACCGACGATGGCGCCGGTGGTCTTGAGCGATTCGTAGTCGATGTTCATATCGAGCATTTCAGGGACGAGGCATCCACCGGAAGGACCGCCGATCTGGACGGCCTTGAAGGTGTCGCCGGTGACGTTCCCGGCGTTGTCGGTCACCCCGCCGCCGATATCGTAGACGATCTCGCGCAGGGTGGTGCCGAACGGAACCTCGATCAGACCGGTGTTGGCGACGTGACCGGTCAGGGCGAAGGTCTTGGCGCCGGCGCTCGTCTCGGTCCCGAGGGACTTGTACTTCTCTTTCCCTTCCTTGAGGATGAACGGCACGGAGGCGAGGGTCTCAACATTGTTGATGACCGTCGGCTTGCCGTACAGACCGGACTGAGCCGGGAACGGCGGCTTCGGAGAAGGCATGCCGCGCTTTCCTTCGATGGAGGCCATCAAAGCGGTCTCCTCACCGCAGACGAACGCGCCGGCCCCTTCCATGATGCGAATGCGGAAATTAAAACCGCTGCCGAAGATGTTGTCGCCCAAAAGACCGCGTTCCATAGCGACCTTCACGGCGTCGTTCATACGCTTGACGGCACGCGGATACTCGGCACGGACGTAGACCACGCCTTCGTCGGCGCCGATCGCCTTTCCGGCGATCATCATCCCTTCGATGACGGCGTTCGGGTTCCCCTCCATGACGGAACGGTCCATGAACGCGCCCGGGTCGCCTTCGTCACCGTTGCAGATGACGTACTTTTTCGGACCGGGGGAAGCCAAGGTGAACTTCCACTTCAGACCGGTCGGGAATCCCGCGCCGCCGCGGCCGCGCAGACCGGCGTCGATCACGTACTGGCAGATTTCCTCGGAGGTCATTTCGGTCAGGGCGCGGCGGGCGCCGAAGTAACCGCCGTTGGCGATATATTCATCGAGACTTTCGGGATCGATCAGACGGTTGCGCAGAACGATCCGCTGCTGATGCTGATAGAAGTCGATCTCTTCTTCTTTGAAGCACGGCTCTTTGGTCTTGGCGTTGACAAAACCGAGCCGCTCAATGAGCTTCCCTTCTTTGAGGGTCAGATTGACGATATCCGCGGCATCCTCGGGCTTAACGCGGCCGTAGAGGATCCCCTCCGGTTCGATCCGGACGAGCGGACCGCGCTGGCAGAAACCCTGGCAGCCGCTGCGGGAGAGGTAGACATCCTGCTTTTCACCCTTGCGCAGAACGACGTCGACGTCGATGCCGGCGTCTTTGATCGCGGCCAGAAGCGCGTCATAGACGCGAAGCGAGCCGTTGGCGATGCAGCCGGTGTCGTTGCAGACGATCACGCGGTGCTTCACGTTCTTGGAATTATCTTCGAATTCTTTGACAACCTGTTCGAGCGGAATAAATGACATGGGGCGGATCCTTTCACTGAGCGGCGGCGTTCTTTTCGTCTTCCAGAATCTTATTGATCACTTCGTCAACGTGATCCGGGGTCGACCGACCGTGAACCACCTCGTCGACGACCATCACCGGCGCCAGACCGCAGGCACCCAGGCAGCAGACCTGTTCGAGGGTGAACATCATATCGTCGGTAGTCAGTTTGTCGGAGTTCAGGCCAAGGCGCTCGTTGAGACGATCCAGCAGGCCATGGGACTTCTTCACGTGACAGGCGGTACCGTCGCAGATCCGGATGATGTGCTTCCCCTTCGGCTCGAGGGAGAAGTAAGCGTAGAAGGTCGCGACGCCATAGACACGCGTGACGGGGAGACCGAGCGATGTCGCGACGTAGCTGATCACCTCCTTAGAGAGGTATTTGAACGCTTCTTGGGCCTGCTGAAGAATCGGGATCAGCCGAGACGGATCATTGCCGTTTCTTTCGAGAATCTCGTTGACGACGGCCAGCTGACCGGCCATCTCTTTGGTCTTCTCGACCGTTCCCTGTTTTTCTAACGTATCTGACATCAATCGCTCCTTTTTGGTGTGCAAGACAACGGGTAACACTCCGAACTATTATAACAGGGTCTTATGATATTAAAACTATGGGTGAACCATAAAACCCGGGAGGTCCGCGTAAATTTTCCGACTTTTCCGAGGAAAAAGCCGGAAAACATCCCGCTAATCGATAAAATTTTATCTAGTTATATAGACTAGCAAAATTTTCGCTGTTGTCAACATCGGGGCGTCAAGTTTCTTGGGGACTTTTCGGGTTTGGCCCTGTTATTCTCGGCCCCGCGGTTTTTATATTCTCCCTATTTTCCTTTTTTCCGGAGAATCACCCGGAAGCCAACGTCGTAGACGCCGACCTGCGGCGCGAAATAGCGGTGCTCGGCCAGACGATCGGCCGGGGTGGCCCACGATCCGCCGACGACGGTCTTCTTGACGGTGCCGTCGTCGCACAGCGCCTCGGTCCCGGTCCACTCGGCGACATTGCCGAGCATGTCGTAAAGTCCGTAGTCGTTCGGGCAAAGCGAACCGACCGGCAGGGAAACCCGGGCGCGGTCGTCGACATCCAACCGAGCCGGACGCCAGATCGGCAGAACATTGACCCGGTCGAACCAGCCGAACGGGTTGATCCTGGCGTAGGAAAGGTCGGCGAGGTTTTCGCTTAAGGTATAGTCGGCGGTGGTGAGTTTTTCGTCAAAGGATTGCTGGGAAGCGCCGGCGCGGGCGGCCAGGAGCCACTGCTCGGCTGTCGGAAGAGTGAAATCCTCCCCCGTCTTTTCACTGAGCCATCGACAGAATCGCTCGGCGTCGTTCCACGACACGCGCGCGACCGGCTGGGCGGGACGGTTCAGCGGCCAGCCGAGTTCCCCGAGGGAGAAGTTGATGAAATCGCCGAACTCGATCCCCGTGTCGTAGGTCGGGTCGAAGAGTCCGTACTGGGCGTTGGTCACCTCGGTGGTCTGGACGGCGAAATCGGTTCCGGGAATCGTCACCAGCTCGATCGAGATCCCTTCCCCAAGGGGGATCACCTGTTTTTCCAAAGAGGCGCTTTGCGCGGCATTCTCTTGAACATCCAGCGGTGCGGCCACTTCATGGCACAGACGGGATACCTTCTGGCCGTCGAAATTCCGCTCTTCGGGCCGGAGATCTTCCATCGGCTCTTCGTCCATTGAAGTGTCGACCCCCGAGTAGAGCTCGCGCAGACGGCTGCGCCGCTGGTACTGATGCTCGATCCCGCTGAGTGTGGAGGCGCGGTTGATATCCCCCCAATTGCCATGGAAGGGGGCGTTCAGATCGATCCAGGTGAGGAGACGATCCCACGACTCTTTGTCGAGCTGAACATCGTGATGGCCGTTTTGCAAAAGCTGAACCAACCGGGTCGAGTCGGCGTAGAACTCAAACGGCCGCAGGGTCGGCATTTGGCTCTCTTTGGTCGGGGTTCGAACATAGCTTCGCAGGTTGACGTACGACGGCGAGAACAGCGCGAAGGTGTTGATCGAAAGCGTGTTTTCCTGCAGGGGATGCTCCTTGCCGTCACGCAGGTCGGGGAGCGCCTCCCCGGCGCCGTGGCATTCGACACAGTAGTGATCGAGAATCGGCTGAATCTCGCGCCGGAACGAAAAACCGCGCGCCGGACCATAGAAGGGGGTAATGTCGATCGCCTTCGACTTGGACGCCATGCTGCGCGGGGCCGCCGCGCCGGTCTGGTTCTGATCCTCGTGGCAGCCGATGCACGAGATCGACTCTCCCGGCATGGCGGTGATCCAGCTGCGCATCAGCTGAACGGCCTTCCCGTCGGAATCGAGCATTTGGAAGGCGACCGGCATCATCGCGGGAATCCGAAAGGACGCCGATCCGTCGTCGTTTACCGGGACGGTTCCGAGAATTGTTTTTGGGTCCCATGGGCCGTCGAGCCCGACACTGTACGGCTCGGCCCCCATCCCTTGATAGGCGAACTGATAACTGATCAGGCGGATTGATTTGACGGTTCCCCGCTCAACGCCGGCAAGCCCCTTGCCGGAATAGACATCGGCGATGAAGACATCGGCGGTCTGGCTCGAGGGGTTGATCCGGTCGGGGATCACCGGAGGTTTTTCGGTGGGACGAAGCGGAATCGGTTCCAGAAGCCCGGCGCTTTCGTCCGAGGCCAGAACCGTCACGTTGTCATAAATATCCAGGAGGACAATCTCCCACGCTCCCCCCGCGTGCTCTTGGCGGGAAGCCAAAAAGAGGGTGTCGCTGATCGGGAACGGGTGGGTGAATTTTGGCCAGACCTGGTTGATCGGCAGGTCACAGATGACCGGCTGGACCGTCTTCCCGTAACCGGGGATCTTCTGGACGGCCCCCTCGGCCTCGCGGCGGGCGACCCCCGGATCGAAGAGAACCATTTCACCGATACGGGGCTGGTCGTGGTGACCTCCGATGATGGCGACGAATTTTGTCGGGTCGTTCGGAATCGGCCGGGCGTAGAACATGGCCTCCGGCCAGTAGGATCCGCTGCCGTACAGTTCCGACTGATTGGTTCCATCGGGGTTCATGTGGAACAAAATCCTGGAGTAGCAATGGGGCAGATCGGTGTATTCCCACCGCAGATACATAACGCGGCCATTGTTCATTACCGTCGGGCACCAGTCGTGATCCTGCTCGATCGTCAATTGGCGGACCGAACCGTCGTTCTCTTTCAGGTAGAGGTTGCACACGTGCGAGCTGCCGTTGACACAGGGGACGCCGGTAAAGCAGGCGGTGGAGCAGAAGATCAGCCGGCCGTCGGGAAGATAGCAGGCATCGTAGTTATCGACATCTTCCTGCTCGATCAGTTCCAGCGCCTCGGGAGGTGTTAAGCTGCCGTCGTCTTGGAAGCGGCTCTCCCAGATCCGCCAGCGGTTGGCGGTCAGATCGGGCATGGAGAAGAGAATTCGATCGGCGTCGAAATCAAGATCGATGTCCCCGACAAACTCATCGCCGGACGGCTGATAAAGGACCTGCCGCTGGCCGGTCGCCAGGTTCATCCGCTCGATCCGGTTGCCGTATCCCGTCTTGCCCAAACTGGAGTTGGAGCTGTAGTTCGCCGGAAAGCTCGCCGCGACATTCTGGCGGCGAATCATGAGAATGTCGTCGAAGTCGATCGCCGGGTTCGCCAAAAGAATCTCTCGGGTGAGCGCGGCCGCCTCGGCGTTCCAGGCGTCGGCCGCGGCGCGGTCGGCCACTTCTTCGGCCCGGTCGGCCAGAGCGTCGATCCTCTGATAGAAGGCCTCGGCCAGCTGCGGGTCGGCTTCCTCCACGCTCTCCGCGGCCAGGCGCAGGGGGGCCAGGTCACTGAGTGTCCAAGGCATGGCGGTCCAGTTGACCGGATCGATTTTTTCTCCCAACAAGTGGATCATCCGGGTGAGGATTCCCTCAAAATTGGCGTGAAAATCTTCCGCCGCCATCGGATAGATGGGGCCGACCATCCAGGGGAAGGTAAAGATCTTGGCGACCGGTTCGTCGCCATCGGTAATGATTGCCTGAAGCCCCGAGGAGTTCCCCCCGGTTCGCTCGGCCAGCGTGACGGCCCGTTCGTGCAGCGAACGCAGTCCGGCGTAGATCGGGTAGGCGGCGTTGGTCAGCCAGATGGCCCCGCGGTCGGTCCTCAGCCCTTCGAACAAGGGGGCGTCGGGGCGAACCGGAATGACCCCCGCGTTTTCGCGGTCGTTGTTCCCCCCAATCAGCGATCGTTCCACCGGACCATACTCTAAGGTTTCGGCCAGCGCGGCCGCGCCGCCGACCAAAAGCGCTCCGTGCTTCGGGTCGGCCTCCAGCCACTGTTTCAGCGCCGAGGTGAACGGTTCCTCAAAAAGGGCCCCTTCCTCGGCCACGGCATCCTGCCGGAACAGATCCCCTTGAAAGACGACGGCCCGGTCGAACCGATCCCAATCGATCGGGGTGTCGGCGGTGAGCGTCTCCACCTCAAAATCGGGGAGGATGCGCCGGAGGATCTCGACGAACTGGCTCGTCTCGCTTTTGAGAACTCGTCCGGCGGGGGTATCGGTGATTACGGCCAAGCGCTCGGGCCGGTCCGCTTCCGCCGGGGAGAAGCCGAAGGCCAAAAGTCCCAGCGCGAGGAACAAAGATCGCAGGATGGTGGTCAGAGGCGTTTTCATCGAGCACATAGGGCACCTAAATATCGTGTTGTTAAATATCGTGTTGTTGTATTAAGTGTTATGTCCTTCAGGGGGAATTCGACTCGTTTTTCAGGTCGGCACGGACCATCTCGTCGACCAGCGCGCGGAAATCATAGCGCGGGGTCCAGCCGAGCTTTTTCCGGGCTTTGGCCGCGTCGCCGCGCAGAAGGTCGACTTCGGCCGGCCGGAAAAACTGCGGATCGACAGAAATTAAGACCCGGCCTGTTTTTTGATCGATCCCCTTCTCTTCGATCCCCTTCCCTTCCCAGCGGATCGCCAGACCGACTTTTTCGAAAGCGATTTCGGCGAACTGGCGAACCGAGTGATCCTCACCCGAGGCCAAGACGTAATCGTCGGGGGTCTCGGCGGTGAGCATCAGGCGCATCCCCTCGACGTAGTCGGCGGCGTGTCCCCAGTCGCGGCGCGCGTCAAGATTGCCGAGCGTCAGACGATCCTGCTTCCCCAGGGCGATTCGCGCGGCGGCCAGCGTGATTTTGCGGGTGATGAAGTTCTCCCCGCGCAGGGGGGACTCGTGATTGAATAATATCCCGTTGACGGCGTAAATTCCATACGCCTCTCGGTGATTGAGAACCGTCCAGAAGGCGAAGAGTTTCGCGACGCCGTAGGGACTTCTCGGGTGGAACGGGGTCTTCTCGTTCTGCGGGGTCTCGGCGACTTTCCCGAACAGCTCCGAAGTGGAGGCCTGATAGAAGCGGATCTTTTCGGCCAGTCCGGCGGTCCGAACCGCCTCGAAGAGGCGAAGCACCCCCAGCGCGTCGACCTCGGCGGTATAATCGGGGACATCGAACGAGACACGGACATGCGATTGCGCGGCCAGGTTATAAAGCTCGTCGGGCCGGGCCGACTCGACGGCGCGCAGAAGGGAAGCCGAGTCGGTCAGGTCGCCAAAGTGCAGACACAATCTTTCCCGAAGCGGGCTGTCCGGGGGAATGAGCCGGTCTAGGCGGCTGGTGTTGGGGACCGAACAGCGGCGGATCAGGCCGTGGACCTCGTAGCCGAGCTCCAGAAGCCGGCGGGTCAGGTAGGCGCCATCTTGGCCGGTGATACCGGTCACCAGAGCGCGGCGTCCGCTTTTCGGCGGTTTTTGCTTTGAGATATTCATCGTGACATGTTGGTATAGGGTGTTTTCGCGGCCGTCAAAGCAGCCCGGTCGAGACCAAATATTGCTGCGCGTCGAGCGCCGCCATCGCCCCCGAGGCGGCGGCGATCACCGCCTGGCGGTAGTGGTCGTCGGCGACATCGCCGGCGGCGAAGACCCCGGGGATCGAGGTCTTTGTCTGGAAGGGGATCGGCCGCTCGATGGTACCGCTGGAGGTGAGCTTCAGCTGGCCGCCGAGGAAGCCGACGTTCGGCTGATGCCCGATCCCGAGGAAGAAACCGGTGACGGCGATCGTGATCGGTTCTTCCCCCACGGTGCTCTTAAGGACCGCGCCGGTGACCCCCGAGGCATCGTCGCCGAGGACCTCCAGGGGGACACGGTTCCAGAGGATCTCGATCTTCGGATTATGGAGGACTCGGGAGGCCGCGGCCGCCGAAGCTCTTAACGTATCGCGGCGATGGACAAGATAGACCTTCGACGCGAAACGGGCCAAATAGACCGCCTCCTCCACGGCGGCATCCCCGCCGCCGATGACACAGACCGGCTTATCGCGAAATCGCGGAAGCGCGCCGTCACACACGGCGCAGGCACTCACCCCCCGGTTTTTGAATCGTTCTTCCGAAGCAAGTCCCAAGTACCGGGCCGAGGCGCCCGTGGCGACAATGACTGCCGAAGCTCGGAAGGTATTTCCGGCCGAATCGTTCAACACGAACGGGGTCGAGTTCAGATCGACCGACTGGATTGATTCGGTGATCACCTCGGCGCCGGCCGCCAGGGCCTGGGCACGCATCAGTTCCACCAGTTCCGGACCGGTGACGTGATCTCCCTCGTGCGGGGGCAGTAGCATCAGCCGATCGGGGTCGATCGCGCTGGTGAGATACTCCTCCAGCGCGCCGGAGGGGAAACCGGGATAATTCTCGATCCCCGTGGTCTGCGCCAGCTGTCCCATCTCCCCCTCAAAGACCAGAGGGACGACCCCGGCGCGCGAGGCGTAGAGCGCGGCGGTCCATCCGGCCGGTCCCGCCCCGATAATCACCAGTTTGCGCACGGTCGTTTCCGAGGTTTCGGTCATTGCGGAATCCTTTCTCTTTCCGCCCGCGGGCGGAGGAACTGTCTTGCTTGGAAAAATCGGTTTCTGGTTTGCCCCAAACATAATTTTATAGGAAGAGGGTGTTCTTTTTAATCCACTGTCGGGTAAAATTCCATAATATTGGGTTATTGAATCATTGGGTTATCGCTTTGGCTCTTTAGCCGGTGGTTTCTTCCCGCTAAAGGCCGCTGCCCCGTACGGAGATATCCTCTGGTTATGACGGATCGCCTTTCGTTTCCTTTCGACAGACATCGGACGGTTAAAAACGTTTTTAGCCGATTGCTCGATGCCGGCGCGAGCGATGTTCTGCTCGTCGGGGGGAGCGTACGCGATTTTTTGCTTGGGCGCCAGCCGGACGATTTTGATATCGAGGTCTATGGTCTCGATTTTGCGAAGATCGAGGCGGCTTTGGCCGGAAACTGCCGCACCGAACGAGTCGGCAAGAGTTTCGGCGTTCTGAAGGTGGGGCGCAGTATCGATATCGCCCTTCCCCGCACCGAGGTCAAGGCGGGGATCGGGCATACCGGCTTTGAGGTTCACTCCGATCCGAATCTCGATCCCAAGACCGCCTTTGGCCGCAGAGATTTTACGATCAACGCGATGGGTCTTCGGCTGGACGGAACACTGGTCGACTTTTACGGCGGCGCGCGGGACCTTAAGAAAAAAATCCTCCGTGCCCCCACCGCCGCCTTTAAGGAAGATCCCCTTCGGGTACTTCGCGCGATGCAGTTCGCCTCTCGATTCGAGATGACGCTCGACGAGCGGACCGCCGAGTACTGTCGTGAGGTGGCGGGGGAATTTTCGACCCTCTCGAAAGAACGTCTCTATGAGGAATGGAAGAAATGGGCACTGAAGGGGCGTTTTCCCTCGATGGGGCTTGATATCCTCAAGCAGACCGGCTGGGTCGATCTTTTTCCTGAGATCGGCGCGCTGATCGGCTGCCAGCAGAATCCCCAGTGGCATCCCGAGGGGGATGCCTGGACGCACACTTGCTTAGTCACCAACGAAATGGCCAAGCATATCGAGGCCAGCCGTCACGATACCGGGTGGGGGGAGCCGTACGACGACCAAACGCGGATCGTTCTGATGTTCTCCGCCCTTTGTCACGATCTCGGCAAGCCGGCTGTCACGCGCCGCGACGAAAACGGGACGATCCGTTCTCTGGGACACGCCGAGGCGGGAGTACCGCTGGCCGCCTCCTTCCTGGAGTCGATCAAGGCACCCGGCGCGGTCATCGACCGGGTGCTTCCCCTGGTTCACGAGCATATGGCGATCCTCAATACCCAGAAGCTCGGCGGGGTTACCCCGCGAACGCTCCGGCGATTGGCCAATCGGCTCTGGCCGGCCACGGTTCGGCAGTGGTGCGCGCTTTGTCAGTCCGACGCGCTCGGTTGTTTTCCCCCGGCCCGCGACGACAAGACGATCCGCTTCCAGGCCGACGTCTGGCTCGAGGCCGCCGAGCGTGAGGCGGTTCGTGACGCCAAACCCAAGCCGATTCTTCAAGGGCGCGATCTTCTCGGACGGGGTATCCAGCCCGGACCGGCGATGGGGCGTCTTCTCCAAGAGGCCTACGAAGCCCAGCTCAACAACGAAATCAACACACTCGATCAGGCAAATCGCTGGCTCGAGGAACGCCTTGAGAAAGGACAGCCATGAAAATTGATTCGGTCCGTCTTTTTTGTGATATTATCCGCCACCAAAGCTTCTCGCGGGGGGCCGCGCTTCACTCGGTCAGTCAGTCGGCGGCGACCCAGATGATTCAGCGCATGGAGGAGGAATTCCAGGTCCCCCTCATCGATCGAAGCCGGCGTCCCTTAGTCCCCACTCCCGAGGGCCGTCTGTGCTACGATTGTTTTCAAGAGATGGTTGATCGCTACGACGCGCTGAAAAAACAGCTTCAGACCCTTCACGAACAGGCCGGAGGCCTGATTCGCGTCGCGGCGATCTACTCGATCGGCCTTCATGAAATGAGTCAGCACATCCAGTACTTCATGAAGAGCTACCCGAAAGTGACGATTAAACTGGAGTATCTCCCGCCGTCGAAGGTCTATCAGGCGGTCCTTTCCTCCGACGTGGATTTCGGGTTGGTATCGTATCCCAAAGCGTCGTTCGATCTGAAGGTCATTCCCCTGCGCAGTGAAGAGATGGTCGCGGTTCTTCCCATAAACCATCCTCTGGTCGAGGAAAAACAGCTTTCGATCAAGCAGTTGGAGGGGTTCGACTTTGTCGCCTTCGATCCCGATTTGCCGATTCGCGGTGAGATCGATCAGATCTTCGAGCGTCATGGGGTCACCGTCTCGGTGACCATGGAATTCGATAACATCGAGACAATCAAACAGGCGGTGGAGATCGGGCTGGGGATCAGTATCCTCCCCGCACCGACGGTTCAAGACGCCGTGGAGGCCGGCAAAGTCGCGGCCGTTGAGATCATCGAACCGAAGATCACCCGCCCGATCGGAATTATTCACCTGCAGAATAAAATCTTCCCTCCCGCGGCGATGTATTTCATCGAAATGCTCACCCGGGGGATTCCCGAGCAGGAATAAGGTCTACGGGGCGTCGGACGATAAATCGGTATCGGCGGCGATCAGATCCAGGTCGCTCGTCAGGACGATCTCGGCACTGACCATTTCCCCCGGCTGGGCGTCGGTGGTCAGGTAGATCACCGGGTCGATATCGGGGGCCTCGGCCCAGGATCGGCCCAGGAACATCCCCTCGGCGATCCCCCCCTCTTTGTCGATCACCGGGGCGTCGACGAGGACATCGGCCCTGGTTCCGACGCGGCTGTCGGCATACCTTCGTGAGATTTCGGCGGTGACCTTGTAGAGCTCCTCGCGGCGCCGCTGTTTTGTCTCGGGATCGATCTGGTCTTCGAAAGCCGCCGCGGGGGTCCCTTTTTCGGCCGAGTAGGCGAAGACGCCGCACCGTTGGAAGCGCTGATGCCGGACAAACGCCAGGAGATCCCGAAACTCCTCCTCGGTTTCGCCGGGGAAGCCGACGATGAAGGTTGAGCGCAGGACCAAATCGGGAATCGACTCCCGCAGGCGGGAGAGGAGCTCTTTTGTTTCGGCGCAGCCGGTTTGGCGGTTCATCCGCTTTAAGATCCGGTCACAGGAGTGCTGAAGAGGCAGGTCGATATAGGGAAGAACCCAGGTCTGCCCCGGTGTTTTGGGAGCGGCGAATTGGGCGATAAGGTCTTCGTTCCAGCCGGTCGGATAGGCGTAGAGAACACGGATCCAGTCGACGGCGTTCTTTTCGCGCAGACGCCGAAGCAAATCCGCCAAGTGGTATCCCCCCTCAAGATCGCTTCCCCAGAAGGTTGTCTCTTGGGCGATAAGAACCACTTCCCGCACCCCGGATTCGGCCAGGGTATCGAGTTCCTCTTCGATGACCTCCATCGGTTTACTGACAAATCGGCCGCGAATACCGGGGATCGCGCAGTAGGAGCAAAAGCGGTCGCATCCTTCGGCGATTTTCAGATAAGCGACATGGGGCTGAGTCAGTGTCAGGCGAACCTTGTCGAAGAACGGCAGGGTTCGGCGGCGATGATGGTGAAACGACGGCTGAACCACGGGGAGCGCCTCTCCGCCGGCCGATGGGACCACACGAGTGATGGTGGGGAGCGTCCCGGTGATTTCGCCGATCCTCGGCTCATCGAACGGCCCGACCCAAGCGTCGACCCCGGGGAAACGCTCGAGGAGTTTTTCTCCCTCCGCGGGAATCAGGCAGCCGCAGACGACCACCCGAGAGACTTCCCCCTTTTTTTTACGCTGCAGCGCCCGCGTGATTTCCGCCGCGGCCTCCTCTCGGGCATCGGCGATGAAACCGCAGGTGTTGATCAAAACCAAATCGGCCGGGTGGTCTTCCGAGACCAACTCGTATCCCTGGGACAGAAGAATCCCAAACATCGATTCCGAATCGACCAGATTCTTGGGACATCCCAAGGAGACAAAGCAGAAGGTCTTGCTCTTTTTCTTTTTCATGCGAATCGCTTCATATCCGGCGCCGCGGCGCAAAAAACAAGCACCGCCTCAGGCCCATAGCGCCTTTACGGAAAAAGAAAGACGTGAGAGCCCCCTTTCGGCCTCACGTCTTTCGGAAGTGGTTTAGTCCATTAGACCTGTGGCAATCACTGCGGAACGGCGATCTTGCGGCCGTTGACGAAGTCGTCCATGATCACGCCGTACTGCTCGGGAGTGTAGTTCCCCTCTTCGTACGAGATCCAGGAACTGAGCCCCAGTTCCTCGATCTTGTCGCGGACGGCGACCCAATCGACGTTCCCCTTCCCCATGCCGCAGAAGCCCTTCCACGCGTCGGCCCTGGTCTCGTCGTTGAGGAGGTAGTCTTTGATGTGGAGCTTCGTGATCAGCTCGGTTCCCATCGCCTCGAGCCACTCAATCGGCGGGGCGTATTTCACATGGTTCCCCAGATCGAGGTAGGCGCGGACCCAGCGGCTGTCGAACATCCGGATGAAGGCCGCGGCGAAGTCCGGCTTGACCCAGAGGTTGTTCCAGACGTTCTCCAGCGCGATCGTCACCCCCTCATAGGCGGCGACGGGGATCAGCTTCTGGACCTCTTCGAAAGTCCGTTCGGTGGCGATATTCTGAAGATTGATATACTCTTCGTACGGGGCGTTGTCGCCGTCGACCACCTGGGAAACACGGCAGTTGCCATCGAACTTGATATTGAATTCCCACGGATTCGGACCGGGGTTCTTGATCAGACAGGGGACCAGCAGGATGGCGTCGGCGCCGTAGGCGGCGGCGGTCTTGATCGCCTTGATCACCGTCTCGGCCGAGGCCTGACGCTCCGCGGCGTCGTCCGAGTTAAAGGCGGCCCAGCCGCGCATCACCGAGTGGATCCTCAGTCCGCAATCTTCCGCGCGTTTGCGATTCTCCTTGGCCTCTTGGGGTTCGATATCCCAGGAGGTCGCTTCCAGCCCCTCAAAGCCGGCGGCGGCGAACGTCTCGAACTGATCCGGATCGGGGGAGGAGATGAACGACTTGAACAGTTTGGTCTTATAGCATTTCTCCCCAGAGTCGGCCAGGGTCGAAGCCATCGGAAGCGCGGCGGCGGTGGTGAGCACCGAGGCCGTCTTAAAGAAATCGCGGCGAGTCATATGTCTCACGGTAAGTCTCCTTGTTGAGTTAGCGGGGAACGAATGTTTTTGGATGGACGTTTAGGCCAGACAACGGGCCTATTATACCGGGCCGGGAATCAAAATGCAAACGGACGGTTAAAGAGGACGTTTGTTCCGCAAATCCGGATGTCCCAGCTCGATGAGAAACTTTTGGAGGATCACTTTCGGATCGGCGCGCGAGTTTCCTTTCATCGCCAGGTCGGCCGTCACCAGACGATCGCAGAGGGAATCGGCCCGAGACAGACCGAGCGATGAAAGCTGATCGACCGATTTATCGATCAGGAAGGGGGGCGTCTTGACCTTGATCAAGGCCTCGCGCATCCGTTTTTTTTGTTCCTGGGCCGAACGGCACAAAGGTCCGCCCCCATGGATGAAGATTCTCGCGGCCTTGGCCAATCGGCGGCAGGTTGCGGCGACTTGGGCGAGAATACCGATCGGGTCCTCTCCGGCCTTGTAGAGCCGGTCGAGTTGGATCAATCCTTCGCGAACACGGCCGGCGAAAAAGTGATCGATCATCCCCCAGGCGGTCTGTGTCCGCCAGGATCCGGCTGAGGAGGAGATTTCGTCCTTGTCGACCGATTTGTCGGGGGGGAAGATCAGCGCCAGGCGGGCCAGCTCGTTATCGAGGATGCCGACCGAGTCGCCGAGCATCCGAATCATTTCTTTGGCGCCGGCGGCGGTAAGCTTGATACCCCGGGATTTTGCCCTTTGGACCAGCCATTTCTCCAATTCGCGCGATTCGGGAACCTTCGCGCTGATCACGCATCCCTTTTTAGAGACCGCCTTAAAGAAATTGGACTGGGGACTGACATTTTTCGCCTCGAGGATCAGGACCGCGTCGCGGCTGGGCTCTTTGAGGTACGCTTCCAGCCGATCGAGATAACTCGAAATGAACTTTTCGGCGTCCCGGACACGAACCACCTTTTTCGAGCCGCCGAACATGGCCCGAGTCGCCAGGTCGCGCTGCACCGTCTTGAAATCGGTATTGGGGGACGTCCCGTCAAAGCTCGTGAGGGAGAACTCGGCATCCTCCCCCTTAAGAAGCAAACCTTGCAGGAGATTCGCCGTCTCGGAAAGAAGATAGGAATCTTCACCGCAGATCAGGAAGACCGGCGCGCCGAGCGGCGTTTTTTCGGGCCGGCCAAGCAGTTCGAGTGCCGAAAGCAAAACGGGTACACTCCTTGCAAGATCACGGGCAGATCAAGATACTTTACTTCGAGCGGCCGAGGAACTCGCCGGTACGGGTATCGATCTTAATGATCTCGCCGTTTTCGAGGTACTCGGGGACCATCACCGACAGTCCCGTCTCGACCTTGGCCGGCTTGCTGCGGCTGGTCGCCGAGTTTCCGCGGGCGGCCGGATCACATTCGACGACCTTCAGGTCGACGGCGGCCGGCAGATCGATGGCGACACAGCGTTCCTCGTAGATCAGGGCGTAGATGCCGTCCAGCCCGTCGGTGACAAACTGCATCTCGTTGGCGACATCCTCTTTGGCGATGGCGTAGTCGTTGTAGTCATCTTTGTCCATGAAGTGGACATCGCTTCCGTCGGCGTAGCTGAACGAGACCGCCCGCTTGCGGAAATCGGCGTCCTCGAACATATCGGTCCCTTTGGTCTTCAGGTCGACCTTGTCTTTGGTGATCAGATTCCGGCAGCGGAACTTATAGAGCGTCGCCGCGCCGCGGGCCGAAGGGGTTTGAACCTGAACGTTCTCGACAATGATGGGCTGACCATTCTGGACAATAATGTCTCCGCGTTTCATATCTTTCGCGATCATCGGAACCGAAACTCCTTTTCTCTTTATCGTTTTTGAGGAATCACCTCCCTATTGGCTTAAAAAACGCGCGTCGCCGTTAAGGCCAATAAGGTACAAACGGATTATACAGGGAAAGCGCCGGGTAAAAAAGGGTTCTGCCCCCCGCGCGAAAGGAAAGAAAAACCCGCACGGAAACTCAAATTGTCAATTCCCGCTATAGGGGTATAATCGGGGGAAGTTCCTTGCGTGTTTCACCCAGAGTATATCTTTCAGGCACCCATTAACAAGGAAACAAAACGATGAAACTGATGATTCCTTCTGGTTACACCCCGACGCTTGTCCCCGATATGATGGAGCAGGCCATTCTTCTGGTCAAAGAAGAGTTTCAGATTCGACTGGCTCGCTCCCTGAATCTGCGCCGCGTCACCGCGCCGCTTTTTGTTCTTTCCGGAACGGGGATCAACGATGATCTCAACGGTATTGAGCGAGCGGTTTCCTTCCCCATCAAAGATATGGACGAGCGGCGCGCCGAAGTGGTCCATTCCCTGGCCAAATGGAAACGGATGAAACTCGGTGACTACGCCATTCCCGTCGGTTACGGCCTCTACACCGATATGAACGCCATCCGCGCCGACGAAGAGCTTGACAATCTCCACTCACTCTACGTCGATCAGTGGGACTGGGAAAGGACGATCGGTCCGAACGATCGGACGCTCGAGTTTTTGTGTTCGATCGTCGAGACGATCTACTCCGCGGTGCGTCAGACCGAAGAGACCGTCTATCTTCACTACCCCCATATCAAGCCGGCCCTTCCCGAGAAGATTACCTTCGTTCACACCGAAGATCTCCAGCGCGAGATGCCCGATTTGACCCCTTCCGAGCGCGAGGCGGTGGTGACCAAAAAGTATGGCGCCATTTTCCTGATCGGTATCGGCGGACGGTTGGCCGACGGCAAAAAACACGACGGCCGTGCCCCCGACTACGACGACTGGTCCACCGAGTCGAAGCCCGGATATCACGGACTCAACGGCGATATCATTCTTTGGAATAGCGTTTTAAACTGCCCGTTTGAGATCTCCTCGATGGGGATCCGTGTGGACCGTGCGGCACTGGAGCGCCAGCTCGACCTGGAAAACTGCCCCCAGCGCCGCGATCTGATGTTCCATCGGGCGCTGTTATCCGGTGAACTTCCGCTTTCGATCGGCGGAGGAATCGGCCAGTCGCGGCTGTGTATGTACTATCTGCGCTGTGCCCACATCGGGGAGGTCCAGGTCTCGATCTGGCCGGAGCAGATGATCGAATCGGCCGCCAAGGGCGGGGTGATTTTGCGCTAGGCAAATAAAAAAAGCCCCCCGGATGGGGGGCTTTTTTCATGCCTTCTCAAACAGCCGCGTTCGCCGCCGGTGTGCCAAACGAGTACTTCTTGCCTAGAAGCCGCACTCCTTGAGGAACTCCATCGCTTTTTCCATCAGCTCCTTGGGGTTCCCCAGCGATTTGATATCGTGAACCCCGTTGTTCGTCACGCAGAACCGGGACGGAACCCCGGCGTTGCGCAGCTCGTCGTAGAGCGACGCGCTTTGGCTCAGCGGAACGACGGAGTCGTCGGTCCCGTGGAAGATCAAGGTTGGGGAGAATTCCGGACAGACATAGAAAGCCGGCGAGAACTTCACGGCCCGATTCCATTCTTCCTCCGAAAGCTTTTGGGGATAGGTGGGGATTCCCTCCGGATCGATCTGGATGGCATGATAGATGCATTCGGGGACGCTCTTGAGCCAGTGACCGGCCACAAAATCGGTCGGGCCGAAGAAGTCGATCACCACCTGAACCTGACCGGATTGATCGAGGTTCTCGCCGACGTCAAACGGGCAGATACTGTCGGGAATCCCGAGGCACAGCGACAGGTGTCCACCGGACGAGGCGCCGGAAGTGGCAAAGCGGTCCTTATCCAGGCCATACTCATCGGCGTGGGCGCGCAAGAAACGGACCGCGGCGCGAACATCCTCGATCTGCGAGGGGAACCTGACGGTCTCTAAACTTCGGTGGCTGATACTGGCCACCGCGTACCCCTGCGGAACCGGGTCGACAAGGGTCCAGACCCCTCCATTGCCCGGCGCGCCGCTGTACCAGCAGCCGCTGTCGATATACAGAAGGGTCGGGCATTTTTCGACGGGCTCACCGTTCTTTGTCGGAAGGAAGAGATTTAGGCAGATATCTTGACCGTCGACACTCTTGTAGACGATGTTCGGGATCTCTTTGACATCGTAACCGGGAGCGTCATTATCGTCGGCCCGGCAAAAGGGGAGAAAGACAAAGGCCGCCCCAAGCAAAAGAAGGACCGAGGCGCGGCCGAGAAATGGTTGAGTGAGTCGATTCATTGGGTAATCTCCTTGAATGGATCCGATGTTTGCGGTAAAAAACAGCATACTACAGGTGGATTGTACTCCCCCGGAAAGATAATTCCACAAGCGTATCGGAAAATTGTACCGTGTCCCCCTCCCCTCCCCTTTTGACGGACCCTTGCGACACGCTGATCATCGGCGGTTCGATGGCGGGCCTGTCGGCGGCCATCCACGCTCCCGGCGGTCAGAGGGTGATCCTGCTGGAAAAAAACGCCGTCTGCGGACGGAAGATCCTGGTCACCGGCGGCGGGCAGTGCAATTGTTCCCATCGGGGGACGGCCGAGGAACTGGCTCGACACTACGGAGGGAAGGAACGTTTTGTTCTTCCGGCCCTTTACGCCTTTGGCCCCGATACCATGGTGCGGTCACTTGCCGCCGCCGGCGTGGCGGTGGAAACCCGAAGCGACGGGAAAATCTTTCCCCGTTCCAAACAAAGCCGCCGCGTCCGTGACGCGCTGGTCGCCCTGGCTCGCGGGCGCGGGGTGAGGATGGTCACTTCCGCCCCGGTTCTCTCATGCCGCCTAGGTGACGACGGGGGCTTTTTGGTTTCGACCTGCGATCTGGTGTATCGTTCGAAGCGGCTGATTTTGGCCGTCGGGGGGAAGGCCTTTCCCCAAAGCGGCTCAACGGGGGATGGGTTTCTCTGGGCGCGCGATTTTGGTCACACCCTTGTCGAGCCGACCCCGGCGCTCACCGCGGTCGAGGCCGATCCTTTTCCGTACGCCTCCTGCGCGGGGATATCGCTTTTTTCCCCCGTCATCGAGCATAAGCGAGGCACGGAGAAGATCGGAACCTATTCGGGAGAAGTTCTCTGGACCCACCGGGGACTTTCGGGGCCGGCGATTCTCGACGCCAGCCGCAATATTCTTCCGGGAGATCGGCTTTTGTTGTCCCTGACCGAAGAGGGAACCGCGGAAAAGACCGAGGAGAAACTTTTAGCGCTGTGCCGAAAAAGCCCGGGACGCCGTCTTTCGGCGTTGGTCGCGACACTTGGGGTTCCCCAGCGTTTGGCGGCCTGTATGTTTCAGACCCATGTCCTTCGCGATCCGGCGGCAAGCGATCTGACGCGCGCCGAGCGCAGGCGCTTAATCGAATTGCTCGTCCGTTTTCCATTTACGGTCAGACGGCTTGCCGGCTGGCACAAGGCAATGACCACCGCCGGCGGTGTCGATTTAAGGGAGGTGAACCGCAAGACGATGCAGTCACGCCTGATCCCCGGTCTGTTTTTTGCCGGGGAACTGTTGGATGTCGACGGCGACTGCGGCGGATATAACCTTCAGTGGGCGTGGAGCTCCGGGGCATTGGCCGCCGAAAGCGCCGCGCCCTAGGAAGCGTTAATTCAACAGTCCGTGGAAATCGAACATCTTGAAGAACTCCAGGTTCGACGGGGTTCTCTCCAGGAGGGTCGTCAGACGCTCCATCCCCTCGACCGGGTCGATACCGGTGATCGTCCGGCGCAGCTTGTTGACGAGGTGGAGAATCCCCGGGGGAAGAATCTTCTCTTCGCGGCGGGTTCCCGACTTCGAAATATCGATGGCCGGCCAGATGCGTCGTTCGGCCAAACGGCGATCCAAGACCAGTTCCATATTGCCGGTCCCCTTGAACTCTTGAAAGATCAGTTCATCCATTCGGCTCCCGGTATCGACCAGGGCGGTTCCGACAATCGTCAGCGACCCGCCGCCGTCGACGGCGCGAGCGGAGGAGAAAATCTTTTTGGGGATATCCATCGCTCGGACATCGAGCCCGCCGGTCATGGTTCGGCCCGAGTTGCTGCACCACTTATTGTAGGCGCGAGCCAGACGGGTGATGGAGTCCAGGAGGAGAAAAACATCTTTTCCTTCCTCGGTGAGGCGTTTGCACCGTTCGATCACCAGTCGGGAAAGGCGAATATGGTTCTCGATCGGGCAGTCCAAGGAGCTGGCGACCACCTCGACACTTTTATCGACGCTGCGGCGGAAATCGGTGACTTCCTCGGGGCGCTCGTCAACCAAAAAGACGATCACGTGGATCGATTTGTAGTTGGTGGAAATGGCCTGAGCCATCTGCTGCAACAAAACGGTTTTGCCGCTGCGCGGCGGCGCGACGATCAGCGCGCGCTGCCCCTTGCCAAGCGGGGCGAGGATATCGATCACGCGGGTCGAAATCGGCCCACCCTCGGTCTCCAGACGGAGCCACACCTCGGGGTTAATCGGGGTGAGATCCTCGAAATTTTGGACGTTGAAATACTCCTCCGGGGACTTGCCGTCGATGTTCAGGATCTCTACCATCCGCGGTCCGCGCGCGGCTCCAGCGGCGCCGCGGCCGCCGGCGGCGGGCTGATTGTTTGCCTGCACTTTTCCTCTGATGCAGCAGCCCGGGCGGATGTTGAACTTGTCCAGCAAAGCGCCGGAGATAAACGGATCCCCGGGTTTGCGATCGTAGTTCGATTTGGGATCGCGCAGAAAACCGAAACCGTTTCCGTGGGGTTCAAGGATCCCCTCGGCTTCGAAGGTGGATTGAGACGAGTCGTCTTCGGGAACAGGACGCGAGGATGGCCGGTCTTGGGCGAGTTTGTCCGAGACGATCCTGTCGATCCGTTCGTCGACGCCGAGGTCATCGCGATGATACTCCTGTTGGTATTCCTCCATCTCTTGAGCGCGGGAATAATCCCCGCTGGCGTCTTGGAGGTCGTTGCCGTACGGGCGGGCGAAATCTCGCTGAGCCCCCCCCGCGTTACGATAACGGTTGGAGGAACCGCCGCGATAACCGCCGTCGAAACGGCCGCCGGCATTGCGGTAATTATAACGGCCGGCGGAACGACCATTGCCGTTGAAGTCACCGCCGTAGCGGCCGCGATCGTTGTAGCCGTCCTCGCCATAGGCGCCGTCCTCGGCGTAACCGTTGTCGTCACGCTGGGGAACTTCGACACGACCGCGGTTGTAGCGGCCCTGGCTGTAGCGATTGTTGCGTTCGTAACGCCCCTGAGAGAAACGGTCATTCCGACCGTAGCGTCCTTGATTGTACTGATTCGTTCGGCCGGAAGACCCATAACGATTGGGACCGGAACGGTACGGACCTTGCTGATCTCTTCGCATAGAAAGACTTTCCTTTTCCGCGAAAAAGTCGGTACGGGCTCCATAGGCCTAGACCTATAGACCCTGGGCGGAAACACTTCCGCGACGCGACCTGACCTTTTTCGCGGATCCCCACTTGATTTGGGGAAATAATCACCGCGACGGCGCGTTTCACGCTGTAAGATTGGCGCGTAACACGCTGCCACAAAGCCGGTGAAGACAAAAACCGTAAAAATACGGCGACGGAGAAACCGGGCTCCCCCGGCCGAAATACTCCGCCTGAAGCAAAAGACATTGCCGAACGACGAAAGAAACACCGTCTAACGGCAAACGAAAGTTTGGAACTGGAATACCCGCTGCAGAAGGAACACCGAAGGCGGGGAAACCTTATTTTTCGGATCAGGGAAAGGTACACCGCCCTTCCCATTCACTCAGTTCTATCGAGATTATAGGCGAAAAAAACGATTCTCCAAGAGAGAAACCGTGAATTTTTTCAAAAACTTAAAATATTTTTTAGGAAAACCGGTTTTTGGATTGGCGCAAACCCTCATCCCGGTTGTTAGTAGGCGCCAACACTCCCGGGGGCAAAAACCTCCGAGTCGTCAGAGCTCCCGGCGCCCGACTGGTCACTGGCCGCGCCGTACGACAGCCCGGGGATCTCAGGATAGGTACTCCCGGTGGAGGGGATCGAGGAATAATTTCCCTGCCGCGAATCGGAAGGGATGTTTTCCTCAACGGCTCCGGGGTTCATCGCCATGCGAAGCGGTTCATTCGATTCGTTCGCGCTGTCGGCCGCGGCGGCTGTCTGCCGCTGGTCGGTGCCGGGAGTTTTATACTCCCCTTGCTGAGCCAGGGAATGGGCCTCTTTCGCGCTGGTTTTGGGGTCGTCCTTGGTGTAACTCTCCGGCGGGGCCTTGAGCTGGAGGTCGTCCATTTCGGCGGGCGAGGCGATATGCGGATCGGGTTTGGAAGCAAAGGGGCTTTTGATCGCCGAAGTCGACTTACAGCCGGTGAGCGTCATCACGATCACGGCGGTGACCGCAAAAAGAGCAACTTCCAATTCTTTTTTCATCTTCAGTGAACCTGCTTTATCAACGAACCTTTTGGACGCCTGTGGTCAAACAACCCGAGGGGAAAGTAGCGTTTTTTCATCGGACGCGTCAAGAGCAAAAAAATCGGCCAGAAGAAAAGGGGAGACTTTCGTTCTTAACGGCCCAAGAGCGTATAACCCGGCCAATGCCCCAGAAGAGAACCGAGCGCCTGGAAGAACCGATCGCGGGGGACCGTGCCAAAGCCGCGCAGCTGCATCTCGACGGCGATTTTTTGCAGCTGCTTTTCACTAAATTCAAAGGCCAGCGGATTGGGAGCGATCTCGGTCGTGACACCGTAGAACTCGGTCGGTTTGCGCCGCCGAGCGATGATATCGGAGGCGCGCAGATAGCGTCCGACAACACAGTGGAGCATCCGCTCAAAATCGTCGTTGGGGAAAGGCCCGTCAGGGAGATCGTACTCCCAGAAGAGATTCCACAGCCGCAAACGGCCGATTTCGGTCCCGGTGAGGAGGATACTGCCGTAGAAATCGACCGACTGACAGCCGATCCCCGAGATATATCCCTCTAGGGTTTTGATTGAGGTCTTCCTGCCAATCTCCCACACGCGGACGGTTCGATCGCGGCTTGTCGTGATAATATGGCGATTATCCATCAGAAGCCGCAGCGAGGTGATTTCGCTCACATGGTCGGTCCCGACCATAACGGGGGCGGTTTTTTCGCTGGTCAGATCAAAGATCGAGACATTCCCGCTGGCGTCGCCGGCCAGAGCCCAGCGCAGATCGGCCGAGATGTCAACCCCTTTCACCGCCCCTGTGAGGGAACCATAGACCACTGCCGGCTCTAAGGTTGCGCAAGAGAGGATCGTCAGCCGACCATTGCCGCCGATGATCAAATAGCGGCCGTCCATACTAAAACGAATGGAGTAGATCTCGCCGTCGATCGAGGTTCCCGCCACCCGCCGCCCCGAGGAACCGTCCCAGAACGAGATTTCGCCGGTACTGGCGGCTACCGCGATCGAACTGCCGTCGGGGGCGATCTTAACCTGTTCGATATCGCGGATCGAACCTTCCAGGGCGCGAATCTCCCGCTTTTGCTGAAGGTCCCAGATTCGGACCGAACGATCCCAACTTCCCGAAACGGCAAAGCGGCCGCTTCGGTTCATATCGACCGATCGGATCCAGTCGTAATGTTTCGTGAAGCAGGTCACCGGTTCTTCCCTGGGGAAATTCCAAAGACAAAGAACTTGATCCTTCCCGGCGGTGACGGCCGTGCTTCCGTCGGCCGAAAGGGCGACCGAGGTGACCGCTCCCTCGTGGCCGAGCAGTGACAAGGCGGGAACCGTGTCGGAAACACCGGTGATTTGGGTTCGGCGCCCCAACAGTTCGGGGAGCTGCAAGGAAGATCGGATACTCTGCCAGCCGTCGATGGATTCGGCCTTTTTAAACGCCTCAACGGCTCCTTTGATGTTGCCCGAGGCGACATTAACACGCATCGATTCGACCAGGGAATTGAGCTCGTTTTGTCGGCGGGCGACCTCTTCTGAAGTAGAGACCAAGCAGATCATAAACGGCGCGCGGGTCCTGCGGGAACCTGAGCAGATCAGATCGACGTTCCAGATACGCAGCTGCGTTCCTTGAACCAAGGTCATCAAAAACCGATGGTCATCGTCGATCCAAATACCCCCGACGGTTCCGGAGATCCCCCGGAAAGTCCGGACGCACCGTCCGGTTTCAACCTGCCACAGACGCAGCGACGAATCGAAGGAACCGGTGGCCGCCCACTTGCCGTCACGCGACATCTTAAGCGCGGTGACTTCCCGCTGATGACCTTTAAAACTAAGAACCCGCTGACCGGTACGCTCATCGTAGCGGTCGACCTGATTGCCGTTGATGGTCAGACGGATTCCCTTTTCGGGACAAACCGCGTCATCTTTTCTTCCCCAGTCTACCCGCCGAAAACGCTCTTCGGCCGGGAGCAGACGAAGAGGACTGTCTTGAGGGATGGAATCGGGGAAATCCGCGTGTTTGACCAGCGCGTCCTCACCGTCCTGCAGAACTTGCCAGAGGTAATCGTCGCTCAGAGCCAGCGCTTCGGTATGCCCGACCTGACGAAAACCGGTACTGACCGTGCCGGTGAGCGTATGCCGCAGCTCAAAGCGCGAGCCGGCCAGGGGGTAGAAAATGAACTGACGTCCCGGGCTGATATAGACCCATTGCCGAGGGGTGATCTCCAGCGGCCGAAGCGACAGTGTCGCGACACAGGCGGCCTCTTGGTCAACGATGAGACGGCAGTTTTTTAGGGCCTTGACGAATTCGACACGATCTTTCTCCAACTCGACGGCTCTTTGGAACGCGACCAGCGCCGCGCGCGGGTTCCCCCGCTCGCGCTGGATCAATCCCAGCGCGTAGTGGGATTGCGCGTCGCAGCGGTTGTGTCGGGCCAGCTCGGTGACGGCCTCCAGCGCGGTGAGATCATCGATGATGCCGAACCGCCAGGACATCAGCACCTGATCGAAGGTGACCTGGGGATGCCACGGGGCCATCTCGACCGCCTTGGAGATTTCGGTATAGGCCTCATCGTTCTTCCCCAGGTCGAGCAGGGAGATCGCGCGGTTGCAGCTGCTTTCGGCCGAGTTGGAATTGCTGGCCGGTTTGGGACGCGGATACGGCTGGCCGAAGACATCTTCATAGACGGCGACCAATTCGTCGGCGACCTGGCCCATCGACTCGGGACGCTGTTCGGGGTCTTTTCGGAAGCAGCGGCGCAGAATCTGGACCATCTGCGGCGGGATCGAGGGATGTCCCTCGGCCGGAGGAACTTTCAGAAAGACTTCGAAGACTTCGGCGGCTGTCTGTCCCCCTTTTTTGCACGGGGAGCGGCCGTGGAACATCGACAAGACCGAGATCGCCCACGACCAGATGTCGGACTGACGGGTCAGGACGATTTCCGGCGGGGTCTGCCCCTGCTGGCCGGCGGTCTGAAAGTTCTCGTACGCTTCGTACTGTTCCGGCGAGCAGTACGAAGGTGTCATCCCATCGCATATACCCGACGTGGGTTCCCCTTTGTCGGAACGATGAACCGCCTGGGACAGACCGAAGTCGGTGACCTTAGCGACGCCGCGCGATATCATGACGTTCCCCGGTTTGACATCCAGGTGGAGAAGCCCCTGACTGTGCGCGTGATCGAGGCCTCGGGCGAACTGAATGGAGATATCGATGATACGCCTCAGCGCCTCGGTCGGCCCTCCCTCATAGAGGCGGCCGTCGTTGGTCCAATCGCGCAGTGTCCCGTCGCTGACAAATTCGGCGAAGACGCGCGGGATCCCGTCGATGCGGCGAATTAAGTAGCAGGTGACAATATTGGTGTGAAGTCCCAACTCAATCCAGAGCTGACACTCGCGCTCAAAGCTGAGTTTCCCCTGCTCGGTCTGCATAAACTCGGCTTTAGGGGATTTGACGGCGAAGTCGATGTCCCACTCCTCGTGGTGGACACGGTGGACGATTCCGACTCCTCCTTCGGCGTAGGGAACACCGGGGGCCAGCTCAACAACACGGTATTTTCCCCCGAGGAGGGTCTGTCCGGTGGTCCAAATCTTCCTTCCGGCGGGTTTTCCCGCCTGGCCGCCTGACGGGGAGGTCGACGGGGAAGTCGAAGGGGAAGAAGCCGCGGCGTTTTCCTGCTCTTGGCTGATCCGCGCGATTGCCTGGATACGCGAGAGAGTAATCTCGCGATCTTCCTCGGAAGGGGGGGCCAGCGCGGTCGTCTTCGGTTCTCCGGGCTGGATAGGGAAAGGACCATCATCGGCCAGGGTGAAACCAAGCGGATCGGTCGGCTCGGCGGCCGTTGTCTTCGAGTCGTTTTCACGGGAGCGAATACGGAAGACTTTTCCGCAATGGGTACAGACCACCTCCGCCGCGTCGCCCCCTGTCTGGATGGAGGTAACGCGTTGACAAGACGGACAGAGGAACTGTTTACTCACCAAGTTTTCTTTCGTTCTTTCGTTTTATCTCAGTCTTTCTTTGTGTAAGGTCACTTAGCGTAATCTTCGTAGAGGGAGGCAATCTCTTCGGAGGAGAGCTCCCCGTCGTAGATCAGCAGACGATAACGGAAAGTGAGCGTCTCCCCCTTTTGAAGGGTGGCGGACCCATCGAGTTTGTCTTGAGGGGCGAAATCTTTGATGCCGAACGGATTGACGGCGAACAGACCGTAACCGCGAACATGGTACCAGGAGGGGAAACGGAAGGAATCGGGGTGATTCATGATGACAATCCCGGCGTTGACCATCTCCGCGGTCTGGATATCGGCCCCGGCGTCGATCTGCTCGGCGGTGAGATGCTTGGCGACCTTTCCGTTGAAATTGACCCAAGCGGTTCTCTTTCCCCAGGTGTCGTCATCTTTGAGCCCTTCGGCGTTGACGATCGAGCCCCCCCAGTTGGGGTTCTTTTTCTCGGCGCCCAACTCCATTGTACTGGCCACGCGGACACCGAAAGACCCTTCCTTGGTGTCGCCGAAAACGGTCGGGTCGCCTCCGGCGGTGAGGTCAATCCGATAATCGATGAATCGGATCGATGTTGTGGGGATCACCCCCAGCGTGACGGTCCGCGTATCTTCGCAGAGGGACTCCCCGGAAGCCAAGTCATTCCATCGGCAGTGAATGACCAGGACGACCTGGCCGTCGCTGTTTATTTCGGCGCTGATCAACTCGGCGCTGATCGCGGTATCGGGGGAGCAGCTCCAAAAGTCTTTGCCGTTGACCATCCCGTGGTCGAACCAGACAGAGCGCTGATGCGGGTGATCTTTCGATTCGACGGGGCGTATCATTTCGCTGCAGCGCATAATATCGGTCCAGGCCTGATCGCCGCCGGCCAGGAAACGGGCGTAGTCCTCAGCCGGGAAAGGACCGTCGACGACCTTGTTCTTGTTGTCGGGCTGCGGCCGGTAAAGCGAGCGGGTCAGCAAAGAGCCATCGGCCGAAAGCAGCGGCCAAAAGACAGGGGTTCCCGCGAAGTTGGGGATAAATTGGGTAAAGAGCTCGCCATCGACCAAGATTTGAACCCGACCGTCGTCGAGCGATTGGTATGAGACATCCGCGGCGGTCAAAAAAGGCGCCGCCGATCCCATAAGCGCGAGCAATCCCCAAGCAAGACAACGCGTGATACTCTTCATAGACGTTTCCAAGCTCCTTAGTGTGGTAAATTGCGTTATTATTCTGGCTTTTGATAAAAGTCCCGTGTTCTTAAAAAAGCGCGAAACCTGACATTATTATAGTGGAATTCCCCCCTAATGTCCAGTCATTGAGGTTTTTGACCCCCTTCCCCGCAAGGGGATGCATTCGCGTGGTTATAATCGTTTTAATCGTTGTATTTGACACTGTATTATTCCTTCTTTGTGCCTATTCGGCAAAACGGATACTTTTATCGCAGTTTGCCTGATTAGTATGGAAAGAAGGCGGTTGACCCGGCGCGAAACTGTTTCGGTGGGGAACCGCCCTTTCATCAGTCAAAGAAGCTCCGTTAAAGGGAACCAACGATGAGTGACCTGTGCAGCGGAAAGATCTGTCAAATCGGCGCGGCCGTCTCGATGGCCCTTCTGTTTGCCCTGCCGGCTTTGGCCTATACGGCGAAGCAGCAGAACGAGGGTTGGCTTTGGGGGGGGCTCGGCGAGAAGACGACTTACCAGAATCCCTATTCCGAGCTGATGGCTCCTGATATTCCGGTGGAGCTGCAGTCCTCTCCCGACGAGGTCGCCGAGCGGAAACTCCCCTTTTCCCCCGAGGAGGCGATCGCGGTGATCGGAGCCGACGGCTGCCGCTACAGTTACTACTACAAAAAAGAGAAGGGGCTGCGAAAGATCTCGGAGTTTCGGACGGTCTACGAACCGTGCGAGCAGCTGGTCGAAAAACAGGTCGAGACCTTCAATCCGTGTACATGCCAGATGGAGGTTCAAACCGTCACCGTCAAAGAGATGACCCCCTACCCTGTCCTTCACGAGAAAGAGTTTGTCCGCTACGAGCCGGCCGATGTACTGATTCGCGTCATCATCGTCGGAAAACCCGACTCGCCGACCGCCGACGGCGTTCTCACCCCTCAAGGTGCCGGAACCCACCTGGAGGTGGGCAATCCTTCCCAGGGGCAATGACACGGAAAAACTTGCCTAAGACCGGGCAAAGCGCTATAATCGGCTCTGTTTACCGCTGTTTTAAGCCGCTTTGCGCCACTGTTTTCGTCAGGTGTATGTCATGCCGAAACCGGGAAAATTTTCGATATTCTCCATCAACGAACTGCTCGCCTCTCCGCGGCTTCGCCCGGTGATCGAGCGGCTTCATCCCGCCTCTGTCCTTAGTACCGTCAAGGGGGTTTACGAAGACGTCTCCGAAGAGATGCTCTCGGCCGCCACCGAACGGCGGATTCCGGACCTGGCCGACCTGACCGAAAAGATCCTCGCCCGGCTTCAAGACATTGAGCGGCGGGGAGATCGTCTTATCATCGATGCCAGCGGCATCCTCTTCCCGACACCGACGTTCAACTACGCTTTAGGGCGGACTATTCTTGACGAGATGCTCTGGCGGCTCGATTTTCTCGATGCCTCCCCCGACTATGGCGTGGGATCCGCTTTGCCGGCCGCGGTGACCGAAAGTGACCCATCCGGCGAAGCGGCCGAGCTTTCGCGCGGTGAGGAACCGTACAGCACCGCTCCGGCGCAGAAGATCACCCCCTCGACGGCGGCGCGGGTCGTTTGTTCGCGTCTCGGGGCCGAGGACGCGCTGTTCTTCCCCTCCCCGGAACTGGCGGAACTTTGTCTGTTTCAGACATTTGGCCGCGGCGGGGCGATCCTCACCGCTCGGCGTGATATGACCGAAGATCACTCCGGCCGGCGTCTTGCCGACCGACTAAGTTACGCCTCCGCGCCGGTGATCGAGGTGGGGGCCTCCAACTCGGTCCGCCTGAGCGATTACCTCTCTCCCCTGGCCGCGCCCCGCCGGGGGGAGACAGAGGTAGGGTTGATTCGTCTGGCGGCGGAGCTGGCGGCCGGTCATCCCCTGGCGCTTCTGCCTGAGGAGATTCGGACCTTAAATGAGGCGTACCCCGATGTCCCGGTTCTTTTGCGCTGCGATTACGCCCCGCTGATCGACCTTTCCGATGTTTTCCTCGACCCGATTCCGACGGTCGGCGACCTTCTCGCCACACAGGTCGACCTGATTCTCTTTGGCGGCGGTCAGCTCATCGGCGGGCCTCCCTGCGGTATTTTGGCCGGAAGCAAACAGTATCTCGATCGAATCCGTTCCTCCAGCACGGCCGATTTGTTTTTACCGCATCCCATCGACCTGGCGGGGATGGTCAAGACCTTCGAGCTCTACAAAAACGCGCAGACAGCCGAACAACAGATCCCCATTTTGCGCCTTCTTTCCTTACCGACGGCGAATCTTCAAAATCGGGCCGAGCGCCTTTTGCCGCAGCTGCGTCTGTGCCGGGCGGTCAAAGAGGCGGATATCCGTCCCGCCACCGCCTATCTTACCCCCGATCGGCAGGGCGGCCGCCTGGCGTCGGTGGCGCTGGCGATCAAACCGGCGGGCCGTACAGCGGGGGAGCTGGCGCAGGTTTTGGCTTCCGCCCGGCCGGCGCTCGTCGGCTCGACCGACGGCGATGTTCTGGCTCTTAACCTCAAGACGGTCCCGCCCGAGTTCGACGCGCTGATCGTCAAGGTTTTTGAGGAACTCCCGTGAAAACTCCCGATTCGGGCTGTTGACCGAGGGGGGGCTTTACCGAAAAAGATTTTTAGGGATAATCAGAAATACCTCTTATGCCCCTGCCGGAAAAGGCGCGTTCATTCGCGTCAGCCCACCCCCACCCCCTAACAGGGCACCGGCAGGGGTTTTTTTCTATCATAGCGGAACGTGCGTAACAGACAGTCAACCCTTCGCTTCGGCCTGCCGCCGATTCAAATGGTCCCCGTCGCCGGGGCTGCCGCGGTGTTTGTCTGCGCCGTTTTTTCTCTTGTCCCGCGGCCGTCCGGCGCTCAGGAAGATCCCGAACAGCTCACCAGTCCCGCGGCTGTGACCCAAGAGCTTCTCACTCTTCTTCCCGACGATTCCTCTGAAGCAGGCGATGTTGTTCCCTTGCCCGATGTTACGGCCGCCGCCGAGGATCCCGCCCCTCAGGGGGCTTCCGCGGACGCTTCCGACAGCGACACCCCTTTTGATCGTATCGCGCCGCAGCAGCAGCCGGCCTGCGCCGCGATGTCGGCCAAAGAATCCCCCTGGTGCCGGTTCCGGCCCGGGAGTTGGAGCCGTACCCGGACGGTGAGCGTCTCGTTCCAGCACCGGCAAAGTATTCAAAGCGTCACCGAAAAGAAGCAGACCCTCCTCGATATCTCCCCCGCCGGTTACACGCTCCGCCAAGAGGTTTCGGTGAAAATGGGGAACCGAACCTTCGGAAAAGAGCCCGAGGTGGTGAAATATAACTTTTACGGTCTGGCGGCGGACGACCAGCTCACCGAAGAGATTCTCCCCTCGGCCAACGTTCAGGCGGGGCTGCGAGTGATCCCCTGTTTCGTCCGTCGGTTCCAAAGAACCACCCCCGAAATGACGGAGACGACCACCATCTGGTATTCGACGGTGATCTCTCCTTACATCCATCAAAGCCGCACCGATACCTTCTCGAACGACAACCCGCCCACCCTTTTGCGCCAGGCCAGTACCACGATTCCTTTCCAGGGCGGGAATCTTCTCATCGGGACCGACCTTCCCGTTTGGTTTTCGCAGACCATCGAAAAGAAAGAAGACTCGGTTTCCCTGACGCGAACCATTCATTCCGCGATGATTCCCGGCGGGATCCAGCGTCAGGTCACGGTCGAGACCGATCCGGCCGGCAACGTCCTCTACCAGTCGACCACGACCCTGCTGGATTACTATATCGAGCGTTCGTACTAAAATATCTCGACCGGCAGATCTTCGGCGAGAATCGACAAGGTATCCTCATCCATATTGACGGCGATCAATCGGCGGGCCGAGCCGGTTTTTTCCTCGGTCACCAGAAGCGCCGAATATTCCGGGTGATCCTGACAGAACGCGACCGTTTTTTTCTCTCCCATCACAAACATCGCGGTCGACAGCGCGTCGGCCTCGGCGGCCGTGGGCCCCAAAACCGTGACCGACAGCAGCCCCGCCGCGGGAAAACCGGTGGCCGGGTCGAGGATATGCGAGTAGCGTTTTCCCTCGTAGATAAAAAACTGCTCGGCCGAGCCGCTGGTCGCCAGCGCTCGATCGGCCAGGCGAATCATGGCCAGGGGGTGATCGGGACGAAGGGGATCGGCGACACTCACGGTCCAAACGTCGCGACGCAGCGCCGGGGAGTGATCGCCGCGGCGCCCTCCCCTGGCCACGGCGCCGCTTCGGCCTCCCTGCACCAGAAAGTCCTTCAACCCTTGGGCTTCGGCGGCGCCGGCGGCCTCATCCAGGCCGATTCCCTTCCCTATCCCGCCGAAATTGAGAATCACTCCCTCGCGATCCAGCCGAATGACCTGTCGATCCTCATCGATACTTAGGTGCTTCACCCCCGAGCGGGCCAGGGCCTCGGCGCGTTCCTCTTCGGTGGGAAAACGGCCCTCGCGCCGCGCGAACCCCCATCCCTCCCACAGGGAACCGGCGGCGATATCAAAAGCCCCGTCACTCAGACGGCCGAGCGCGAGTGACTTTTCGAACCAGTGCCGGAACGGTTCGGCCAGAGGGACGTCAAACTCGCTGGCGCAGGCGTTGATCCGGCTGACGACGCTTCCGGAGCGAAAGACCGAGAGAATCTCCTCGACCAGGTCGATTTTATCCAGGGCATCCAGGGCGATTTCCGCGGCCGGACGGCCGCGGAAACCGTCCTCAGCCGGGTCGTTGACGAGAAACTCAAACGCCGTGGCCATAGCCCGGCGTGAAATGGACGTCATCGGCCCAAAGAGACTTCGGTCGGGGATCGAGCGAAAAGACAAACGGTTCTCGGCGGCTTTCGGGGGGGGCGCCGAGGGTAAAAAAGAAGACGGGCGCCAGGTGAGGCGGCCCGTCAGAAAGGAACGTCGCGGGGTCAAACGTGAATTCCTTAGTTGGTTAGCTGGGCATCACGGCCCCGGGGACTCCCCCCAGCAGGCCGGAGATCTCCTGCTTGACTTGGTCGTCGATCATGCCGGTCATCATCGTCGCGACGATCGGCAGATCGAGGACCACGTCGACTTTGTCCTCACCGACATCGAGGGTTCCGTGAACGGTGTAGGTATAGATCACAATGGAGAAATCAAGGTGACCGTCGTTCCAGTTTTCCTCCGTCGCGGTGACGAAACGGGATTTCATGACCCGTTCGACATCGAGCTTTTCTTTGATTCGGCGCAGCGCTTCTTCTTTTCCGAGCGAATGAGAAAAACTGCGTGAGAGTTTCGGCATAGTCTATCGCCTCCCTATCGGACAAATAACTTCCGTGTTGTGATGATCTCAGGCGCTTTCCGGCTTTTAGGCGAAAAGCTTGTCCTCAATAGACAAAATCAGGTTGAGCGCCTGGGAGATTTCGGCCTTCTGACGTTCCGGTTCCTCGGGGATCTCCCGTTCAATGGTCAGGGGACCATCGAAACCGATCTCTTTGAGGGTAGTCAGGAAAAGCTCCGCGTTGACCTGGCCCTGCCCGAAGGGGACTTCTCTTCCCCAATCGACTCCCGGAACCCCGGTGGTGGCGACACCATCTTTGCAGTGGACACTGCGGACGTAGGCGCCGACTTTCTTGAGCGAGCCGATCGGATCCCCCATCCCGTAGAGAATGAGGTTGGCCGGGTCGAAGTTGATGAAGATATTGTCGGCACCGACGTCTTTGAGGAAGGCCAGCAGATTTTCGGCCTGTTCCTGACCGGTCTCCAGATGGAGACGCTGACCGTTGGCCTTGAGGTGGTCGCAGAGGGTGCGGATGGTCTCGACCATTTCGCGATAGTCCTCACTGTCGCGATCGTGGGGGACAAAACCGATATGGCTGCCGATCGCGTCTACCCCGAGGAGCTTGGCGAAATCGGCGATCTCGAACGACTCGGCCAGACGAGCGGCGCGAGTCGCCTTGGGAACCAGCCCGACGGTCTCGGCGGTGCGGGCGATCGTCTCGTAGGTCTCCCCCTCGAAACCGAGGAAGACGCAGGTCACCTTAATTCCATACTCTTTGAGTTTCGCCGCGAAGGCCTCGGCGTTTTCTTTGGTCCGAGAGGCCTTGGCCGGGGTATGGAGCTGAACGGTTGTGATACCGAGCTCACGAGCGACTTCCAACTTAACACCGAGTCCGGCATCGATACTGGCAAAAACACCGACGGGCCACTTCTGCATAATGCTCTCCAAAAAACACGTTTTGCGAAAACTTCAAGGAATCTTCCGGTATGTTACGGTTCCCAGACTTAACCGGGGACAAGTATAACAAAAACTCCTTTAAGATACAACCTCCAGTTTTAGAGGGTAAAAACCGTAATCTGCGGGGATTATTCCTCCATCATCGAAAGCACGTCGCCGCGGCTGATCCGATACGCGGGGAAAAGGGCCGCGGCAATCGTCAGCAGCACCAGCAGCCCCAGGCCAAAGGCCAGGCCCTGAACCGGAAAGATCAGCGGCGGGTCGGCGACCCCGAACATAGGCGGAGCGAGCCGGAGGATCCCCACCGCGGCGATACTTCCGAAGATCAGCGCCGCCAGTGCCGAGGTCAACCCAAGGAGGATCGACTCGCAGAGGATCATCTTAAACAGCCAGGCGCGCCGCACTCCGACAGCGCGCATCATCCCGAACCAGCGGCGGCGCTCTCGAACCGAGTTGACCATCACGGCGACCAAGGCGATCGACATCAGCGCCAAAGTGACCAGCGGCATCGTGCTGAGCCCCCGGATAACCGTGTCGGCACGCCCGGTGATCGATTCGCGCAGCGACCGGCGGGTCGACAGCTTACAGTAGGCCGAGCGGCCGAGTTTTTCGTCCCCGACGGCGCGGTAGTTCTCCATCGCCAGGGTATCGAGCTGTTCGATTAAGACCTGTTCGTCGGCACCGCCGTGAAGATTGAACCAGAAGAACGCCGAGTCGTCCGTCTTATGATAATCGTCCTGGATGACATCGTCCGAGGCGAAGACGATCCCGCCGGAACGGCCGAAATTGCGCCGCAGTCCGCCGGTTTTGCAGAGCCACTGCCAGCCGTCGAAAACGGTGACCCCGACAATCGGGTATTCCAGAACCCGACCGGGATTTTTCGGGTCGATCAGCTTGAGCGTATCCCCCATTTTGAGGCCGTAATCGACCCTCAGCGCGTCGTTGATCACCACGCCGCGTGAAGTTTTCATCGCCTCCAGGGCATCGTTCATGGAGCCCTGCTTTAGATTCAGGCGCACCAGGGGACGACTCCCCGCAAAGGAACGGTCGACGTCCATCCCGAAGACAATGACGTTGGCGAACTGCCCGCCGCCCCCCTTTTCCAGGGACAACGCCGCCTGTTCAAGGGTCACGCTTTGGAACTGATCGCCGGCAATCGCGGGCAAATCGCTCAGTTTCTGGCGATGCTCCTCATTCAGGCCGACCGGGAAGAACGAGGCGAAGGCGTCGGGCATCTGGTCGTTAGGGAGGAACGGCCCCAGCATAGAGTACCCCCAGACCTGCATCAGGACGAAGAGCCCCCCGCCGATCGCCAGCATCGAGACGACCGCCGCGCTGCGCCGGGTGTGGGTCGACAGCTCCCCGGCGAAGATCGTCGCGTCAAAACCGAATATCCGGGCGAGGATCGGAAGCAGCAGCGCCTCGGAGAGCCGGATCAGCGCGGGGATCAGCAAAAGCGCCCCGGCGGCCAAAAGAATCAGCCCCAAGGTGGAATGTACCGCCGCCCTGTCACTGCTGCCTGCCGCCGGGCCGTAGATCATCCAAAGATCGACGGCGATCAACACCAGGCCGCCAACGGTGACAAAAGCCAAGGTGGAGTTTTTCGGTCTTTCGGCGGTTTGGCCCCAGGCGGCGGCCACGGCCTCCGTGGGGTGAACCGCGCATGCCTTTACAGTCGGGACAAGCGCCGCCAGCAAGGAGCCGGCCACCGCGCAGAGAAACGACAGCGCGGCCATGGTACCGTTGAGATGGAAGGACTTGCCGCTGAACCACTTTAGAATCAGCCAGCCGGCCAGCAGACCGCCGAGCCACCCGGGGATCGCCAAAAAGAGCGATTCGGCAATTGTTGCACCGGCGACCTGCAGCCGGCTTAAGGCGACGCTTCTGGCCAGGGCGATCTGACGGCGGCGCTCTTCCACGCCGATCGACAGCGCGGTGAAGACGATCATCATCGAGGCGAGGACCGCCAAAAAGGTGCCGGACAGAGCCCCGATTTTTATCTCTCCCCCGCTGTTTTGGGCCTGTCTTTCGGCGACCAACTCCTCGTTGGTCACGATCGCCATCGCGCCGGGCTGCTTTTCGGTTTCGGGGGTTATTCCCAGAGAATCGCTCCAGTTCCGGCGGAACGATTCGGCGGTCACTCCCTTGGCCAGGACGATTCCGAGGGAATCGACTTGGGTATTCCCCGCGATTCGGTCGGCCAATTCGATCGGGATATAAAAAATCGATTGTTCTTCCTCATCGAGGATCCCGACGACCGTCAGCTGGAATTCATCGCTTTGGCGCGTCAGAACCCAGATCGGATCCCCCAAAGCGACACCCCAGAAAGCGGCGGCCGATTTGCTGAGGACCGCTTCATAGGTCGTGTCGGCATCGTCGGTGAACCAGCGTCCCACCTCCAGATCGATCGGGGCTTTTTCCGCGTCGGTCCCCGTCAGCGCCGAACCTAACCCCGCGGGGGTTCCCATCACGGCGCGGTAGGCCATCAGCCCCTGGTGATGGAGCTTCGGATCGATCCCCTCCGGGACATGGGCACCGGTGCCGGCCGTCTCGCTGGTCTGCCGACGAAGTGCCGCGCTTTGTTTCCCTTTAGGGGAGAAGAGAAACGCTTGAACCTCGCGCATACAGTCACATAGGGCGACTTGCGGATCGTTGTAGATTCCGTCGACCACCTCGCCGGGGATCGGCCTCGGCGCGCCCTGCGGCCCGCCGCGCATCCCTCCCCCGCGTGCGGGGGTATTTGAATCGGCGGTTTGGTCCTCCGAGGGGGCCCCCTCTGGGTAAAGTGTTCGTTCCTCGATCAGCGACAAGACCCCGTTGCCGTCGGCGTCGGCTTTCGCGAGCTTGGCGCGCAGATGCGCCGGAACGTCCCCGCCGAGGCGGTCTAGAACCAGCAGACCCTCGGCGTCTCGGGCGCTTTCGAACGGGTCGAACTGCGGGCGTTGTTCTCCCCCTCTCGGTCCCCTTCCCCTCATGCCGGAGCCGCCGGGTCCCGGGCCGTTCGGCTGAGCGCTCCGGGTACCGCCCGACTTCCCGCTTGTTCTGCTCAGCGGTGAAAAGATCGGTCCGGCTGCGGCCGGGCCGCCTCGTTTCGGCGCGGGTCGGCCGACTTTTAGATCATAGATCCCAAGGGGGCGCGGATTATTTTTCATCCCCTCGGAAAAGAGGGCCTGATACCCCCCCACAAGCCAGACGACCAGACACGAGGCGGTCACCATGGCCAGGAGGAGAAACCCCATCCGGGCCCGGTTCCTCAGCCAAAGCGCGGTGACAAGAAGTTTGATCAAAGACATCGTTTGCTTTATGTACTGTTTTGTGTTGTCTCTATGAACGGGCGGCGCGCGTGATCTTCTCTTCCGCGATCTTTCCATCCTTAAGGGTGATCACCCGCTCGGCCCACGAGGCGACCGTCTCGTCGTGGGTGACGATGAGGATGGTTCGATTCTCCTCGCGGCAGAGCCGATCGAAAATTTCGCAGATCTGGCCGCCGGCGGCCGAATCGAGGTTTCCGGTCGGCTCGTCGGCCAAGATAATGGCCGGGTCCATCGACAGCGCGCGGGCGATCGTCACCCTTTGGCGCTGCCCCCCCGAGAGGGTATCGGGACGCTGCCCCAGCTGGGGGACGATCCCTAAGGTTTCGGCCAGGAGGCAGGCGCGTTCCTTGGCGAGGCGTTTCCCCTTTCCGTCGGCCAAAAGAGGAAGCATGATATTTTCCAGCGCCGTGAGCTGGGGGATTAAGTTAAAGTCCTGAAAGACCAATCCAATTTTCCGGCGGCGCAGCCGCGTGAGTTTCGCGTCGGAAAGGGTTCGCGGATCGACTCCCTCGATGAGGACCGTCCCCGCGGTCGGGGCGGCCAGTCCGGCCAAAAGGTGCAGCAGCGTGCTCTTTCCCGAGCCGCTTGCCCCCATCACGGCGGTGAAGCTTCCTTGGTGTATCCTCAGGTCGACCCCGTCGAGCGCCTTGGTTTGACCGAAATGTTTCACCAGCCCCCGGGCTTCGATCACCGGTACCGGCGAGAGATTATCTGTTGTTTCCATAGGATTTGTTCTTCGCTTCGATAGATTGTTTTTCGCGTGTCAGTCCCCCAGGCGGCAGAACGACAGGACGATCAGGGCGTAACCGGTCACTAAAACCGGGTCGGTCTCCATCCACATCCGATTGTCGTTGACCCACGAACCGTTGGGCCGCTGAGTCTCCAGGAGCTTTTCGACCAGCTCACGTCGCCAGGAGTGTTCGTTTCCCGCCGCGTCGGTGATTTTTTCCTGTTTGAGGACGCTTAATGTCTTCGCCATCGTGTGATAGTAGTAGTACAGCCCTCGCCGCCCCAGCCCGGGGTTTTCCTCGAGGGTGTAATTCTCGCGAATCCACCCGGTGGCCGCGGCAACCCTCGGGTCGTCGGCGGTCAGTCCGGCGTAGATTAAGCTTTTCAGCCCCGCGTAGGTGATGCTTCCGTAACTGCGAAGCCCCTTGTCGGTTTCACCGGCCGGCGACTGCCCCTCACCGACGCAGGTGTAGATAAAGCCGCCGTCATCCTCCCCGGCACTCGAGGAGCCGGCCGCCGCTTGCGGCTCGCCGGAATAGTAATTTTGGCAGCGCGAGACGAAGACCAGCGCCCGCCCGAGGGCCTCATCGTCCGCTCCGGCGCCTAAGTCGTGCAGGGCGTCGATGAAATACTGGGTACAGGACAAATCCGGACGGCTGTCCCTGCCGTAGCCGACACCGCCGTAATAGAGGTCATCGGCACTCGTTTCGGTATTCTCCCCGTACTGAAGCGAGCGAATAAACGCCTCGGCCTTCTCCAGCGGTTGGGCATAGCGCGCGTCGGCACCGTGATCGACCGCCAGTTTGAGGCACGAGATCGCCAGTGACGACTCGTAGGCCGGAATATGGCCGCCGGAGGAATAGATCCCCCCGTCGTCGGCGACGCTCGACAGCAGCGCGTCCAGACCGCGTACGATGATCGGGTCGTCGACCGGAACATCGCAGCGCAAAAGCCCCATTAGGACAATGATGGTCGGGCCAATCCCCGTATCGGGGGAGAAGAGACCGTCTTCTCCCTGGGCGTTGCGCAGGTACTGGACCCCCCAGCGGATCGCCTCGATTCGGGCTTGCTCTAAACTTGTATCACTCATTTCTTCGGCCGCCGCCGGCAGGCAAAGCGCAAGTGTCGCCAACAGCGAAACAACCAAGGTTCTCATAATGTCACCCCCGATTCCCCACCGGCGATACTCGCCGCGGCACGCCAGATTTCCAGTTCGACCATGCTGCTGACCGTCCGGACCGACCCGTCGGCCATCGCGGCGTTGACTACCCCGGGGTGGTTGCTCGATGTCCCGTAGTAGAGGAGCTCTTTGCCCCGGTACCAAACCCCGATCCGCGGGGCGTTCGGCGCGGCGCAGGAGCCGAAGCCGACGGTCATCACGCGGGCCGAGACCCACGGAAAACTTCGATTGCTGATGATATTCGCGGTCCCGTACGACTGGAAAAGGGGAGAGTTTGCGGTTCTCTCGATGATATCCATCGTGAACTCTTCCCAGTCGAATCCCTCTTCCTGGGAATAGTCGCTCAGATGCTCGCCGTTGAGGTTCCCGACGATCGCCAGACGGCAGGCGTTATCGAGCGTCGCCTCGGTCGGCGCCTTCTCCAAAGAAAGGAGCGTCTCGCTCATCGCGACGGTGTGGCTTGTCCCGTCGGCAATCGAGGCCAGACGGCGGGTTTGATACCCGAAGAGCCCATCGTTTTTCATGTTATCGAGACAGAATCCTTCCCCAACCCCGGAGCCGCAGCTCCAGACGTAGTTCGAACCGGCGTTCTGGACCGAGCCGACCCCCGGGTAGGATGTCGAGCGGATTCTCGGCTGCGACTCACTCGGGCAGCCAAGGATCTCGCACGGAAAGACGAGCTGTTCGGCGATGAGGGTATTCACCGCGGTCTTCGCGCTGTAGACCCGATATTTGTAGTCGTCGGTATCGATCGTCCCCATAAAGTGTCCCTGTTCGATGTAGGGGAGGATCCGAGCGTGGATGGAGTAGGCCAGGTTTGTCCCGACGCCGGAACCGTTGGAGTTCGGGTCGGTATCCTTGGCCGCCCACGAGGTGAACAGCGGAAAGGATCCGCGGGTATCGTGGTAGTTGTGCAGCGCCAAGGTCCATTGCTTGAGATGATTCATGCACTTCATCCGCCGGGCGGCCTCACGGGCGGCCTGTACCGCCGGAAGAAGCAGCCCGATGAGGATCCCGATGATCGCGATGACGACCAGCAGCTCGACGAGGGTAAACCCCCGTCGATATTTCCTTTTCCTTTTCATAGTGAAACCGAATATATCGCGTAACAATTGTTGTTTGCCCAAGAAAAAAGCGCCCGGCTAGAAATGGACGATTTCCCCGTCCGCTCGGCTGGCGGCCCTTTTGAGAACCGTCAGCTCGGTCTGGTCCGAGACGAAACGAACCGACCCGTCGATCAACCCAAAAATGGCGCCGCCGGGGTGCTGACTGGAGAACGCGCCGGAGGAGTAAAAGGTCTTGTATTGCGGGTAGTGCGGGTCTTCCTCGTTCTTGAGGACATTGATCGGCCACTCGACCCCCTTGGCGCTGACGTAGAGAACCGGCCCGTAGGGGGAAAACGAGTATCCGCCCCGAATCCAGGCGAGGTAACCTTGATAGTGACGCTCGGCTATTTCACCCAGGGCGATTGTGTTCGAAAGACCGTCGGTGATCTGATTGAACGAGACCGATTTATCCTCGAAGAAAAGCCCGTTATCGGGGCACGGCCCGCCGCTTTGTGTCTGACCGCCGAAAGAGAGGGAATTTTCCTCCGCCGTGCGAATGAGGTGATACTCGGCCGTGGCGTTTTTTTGCCCCACCGCGCCGGCGATCCCGTAATAGTGGGTCGTGTAGCAGTCTTTCTCTTGGTGATACGTTTCGTACATCGAGGAGTGATCAATCGAACAGCTCGGGCAAAGGAAGGCCGGAACGCGTATCTTCGCGTAGGTCTCGTTGCCGCTGTAGTCCTCTTCTCCCTCATCCTCCTCGTACGGGTTTTTAAAGTCAATCAGGTCGTGGATATTGACCTGTTCCATGTAGGGGAGGAGTTTAGAGAGTATCCCCAAACCTTGGGCGTCCTTGAGGAGGGTTTCCGGCGGAAGACAGCCGTGCTGGTCATGGAAATTGTGCATCGACAGGACGATCTGCTTGACGTTGTTGACGCACTTGATCCGCCGGGCGGCCTCACGGGCGGCCTGCACCGCGGGGAGAAGAAGCCCGATGAGGATACCGATGATCGCGATGACGACCAGCAGCTCGACCAGGGTAAAGCCAAAGGTATAGCCAGAACGTTTTTTCATAGAGTGAATTCCTCTGTAAGCTAAAGCGGCGCACGGCCATCTTGCCGCGCCGACAGTGAATCTTTGGGAGGTCAAAAAACGAAAACGAACGAAGTAAAAGAGGAGCTTCGGGCTCAAATCAAAAGAAGAACCGACCGGCGAAGCGCGCAGCGCCAGTCACTAAGATGACTTTCCCGGACGATCACCCGGCGCACGAGAGAAACAGTACCGCTTCCGGCAAGCAGTGAGGCGAGAAAGAAAGTCCACTTCCCGACGGCGGCGCGCGCCAGGGGAAGAGCCGCCCCGGCCGTATCGCAAAACGCCAGGGCCAAGGTGAGGACCATCGAAAGAAGAGCGGCGTCCAGCGCGGTATCAGCCGCGCGCCAGCGGAGGGCCTCCAGGCGCGCCGAGGGAAGCGGCGTCAGGTGTTCGGCGGGGAGAAAGAACAGAGAATCGATCGGGTTGGCGCTGGGGAGTTCCTCGGGGAGAAGGGCGACGTACCCCTGCCCGGCCGGGAAGATGTCCTCGGCGCCGGAATCGGCAGCCTCAAACTGCCGGAGGAAATCAACCGCCGCGCTCAGATCGCCCTCGTCGGGAAGTTCTTCGGCCAGTGAGACAAACAGCGGGAGTGTCTCGGTCAGATCGGGAGCGAGAGATTCCTCCTTGGTCAGTTCCTCAAGATGGGCCCGGGCCTCGGTCAGGTACGCGCCGCAGCTAAAACGATCGAATCCCGGCCTGGCCGATGCCTCGTCGAGGAAACGGCCCTGCAATTCGTCGAGTCGCGCGCGGGCCCGGGGACTGTCGAAGAGAAGACAAACACCCACCGAAGCGCCGGCGTGATAGCGCCCCGAGCCGGGGAGAATCGCTCCCAAAACGGTGATTGCCGCCAGCATTGCCAAGGGCGATAACAGCAGCATCACGGGGAGGACAAAACGGGCAAGCGGCCGGCGCTTCATAAAAAATAAATCTCCTGTTTCCAGGAGATTTATTCTAGGGGAAAGGGTTGTTTTTGTCAACGCAATTCCTGTCGGCAAAGCCACTCGGAAAGGGGGTTAGTTGCCTCTGTTGCGGGAACCGCGGCGGCCGGGGCGGGCGTTGTTGCCGTCGGGACCGCCGGGGCCTGGGGCACCTCCCGGACGGGGCATCATCGCCATTCTCTCTTCGGAGTCGAGGATGCCATCGCTGTTTTTGTCGGCTTTGGTGAACGTCTCGCGCACGTCATCCGGAGTATCCTCGGGGAGCTTGGACAGATCGACGACCATCGCCTGGAACATATAGCGCATCGGGCCGCCCATCATACCGCCGGGGCCGCCAGGTCCACGCTGTCCGTCAGGACCGCCGGGGCCGCGCTGCCCATCGGGACGGGGACCGCCGGGGCCGCCAGGACCTCCGAAGGGACCACCGGGGCCGCCAAAGGGACCGCGAAGGAAGAAGCGCCCGAAATCACTTTCGCGCAGTTCCTCGGCGGTGAGAACGCCGTCGGCGTCCTTATCGGCGGCCTTGAGGCCTTCGCTCAACTTGGTCATCAGGCCCTCGAGATTGAGCGAGCCGTCTTCACCGCGCACCTCGGCCAGGGGATCGGTGAATTCGGGGCGCGGACCCCCGCCGCGGCCTTCACGGTTGCGGGAACCGCGGCGGCCGGAGGACTGTTGATCTTGAGCCACGGCGACCAGCGCGGCGGCACCAAGCAAAACACCGGCAAAACCGGCAATGAGAAGGGCTTTTTTCATAGGGTCTCCTTAAAGAAATGGGGTTCGAAGATCGTTGTTTTTTTGTTTGCGTCGGTTGGTCTGTTAAAGTAAACACCCTTTCACGTCGTATGGTTTCGCTGGAATCTCACGAAAGAAGGAGATTTTTCAAAATTCCTCCATCGCGAAGAGCCGCCGGGCGTTTTGGGCGGTGACCGTGACGATGTGTTCGACCGTGGTATCGCGCAATTCGGCCAGTCGGCGCGCGACATAGAGGGTCATCAGCGGCTCGTTGCGCTGGAGTTTCCCCCGCAGCGGATGCGGAACGAGGAAGGGAGAGTCGGTTTCGATCAGGAGCCGCTGGTCGGGAACCCTTTTCGCGGCCTCCCACAGGGGGGCGAATTTCTTTTGGGTATAGGTGACGCTTCCGGTGAACCCGAGGTGAAACCCCATCTCCAGGAGTTCCTCGGCTTCCTTGGGACCTTCGCTGAACGAGTGGATCGTCCCGGTGAGGGGGTATCCGGCCTTTTGACGCAGGACCGTCAGCAGGTCATCGATCGCTTCGCGGCAGTGGATGATCAGCGGTTTGTGAATTCGGCAGGCCAGCTCGATATGACGCGAGAACCAGTGGATTTGGGTCTCGATGGGGGAAGCGTCCCAGTGCCGATCGAGACCGGTTTCGCCGATCGCCACCACTTCTTTAAGTTCGCCGAGAAGTTCGATCTGGCGGAAATCCTCTTCGGTCGTCTCGGCGGTGTAGTTCGGGTGGATCGCGGCGGCGGCCCGGATCCAGGGACAGCGCCGCGCCAGCGAAACAGCCAGGCGGCTGCGCTGGGGGCTCACTCCCGGGTCGATCGCGGCAACGACGCGCGCGTCGGGGGTCGGGGCGTGATGTTTTTCGAGAAAATCGAGGACATCCGGGTGAAAAAGGCCGCCGCGGCATCGTTCGATGAGGAGATCACGATCGGCGTCGAAATCGTCCAAATCGAAGTGAGCGTGGGTATCGAACAGTTCCAAAGACATGAAAACAGCGCTTTTTATGGGAAAACCTTGTTTGTTCGGCGGCCAAACTCGGCCGCTGCACATAGGTTAAGGATACCTCTAACCCCTCCGATTGGGAAGCTCTCAAGGTCAGTAGTCCGGCCGGAGTCAGCGGAAAAACGGCTCAGGTATCCATGGAAAAATAGGGGTTATACGGAAGAGGTTTGTCTATTTTCTGTTTTTTAACAGTTTTATTGAGTTTTTCTATTTGACAATACTTAAAAATGATTGTAGAATGTTAGAATAGGAAAGCCAGGAATTCTTAGTAAGCGAATCGCTCTTAACCGTAGGTTATAATTGAGTGTGTCCGCAGCAAGAAATTTTTGGTGCAATGGAATCGCCCCTTCGCGCACTCCCACCTCCCCTTCCCTCAAACGAGAATCGAGGGATCCCAAAAAACCGTGTCCGAAAAGGGGTCATTAGTGAACAAGAAGTTACATTGCTGAAAGGAAGTGGTGTATGTTAGTTCTTTCAAGAAAGAAGAATGAGAGCATCGTCATTAACAACAACGTGACGATCGTGGTCGTCGATGTCCACGGTGACAAGGTTCGCTTGGGGATCGAGGCGCCTAAGGAGGTGCCGGTCCATCGCCGTGAGGTCTACGACGCGATTATGCGCAACGGCGCGACGCAGGAGAAGCCCGGCCGGGCCGAGTTCAATCAGATCGCGGCTGAGGTGAGCAAGACTCTGCGTCCCTCCGAAGCACCAAACGACAACATCTGCTATCGCAAGTGACCCCCCTTGCCAAGATGTCGCCCGGGTTTATACTCCAAGTGACATTCATTACCCGCCGGAGATGACTAAGGCAGGTTCATCTCCCCTGCCGTTCTTTGTGCGGTAAAGATGTTTTTGTCCCGGCCCCATCGTTTAATGGTTAGGACACGGCCCTTTCAAGGCCGCGATGCGGGTTCGATTCCCGCTGGGGTCAAAAAAGATTCCACCCCCAAAGCCGCTCGCTTGGCGACTGTGGGGGCTTTTTTTTCTCTTTTGCGTTTGCAAACGGGCGTTTTTTGTGCTATGTTATTGTTGAGGAAGCGGGTTTTTTGGGTGTCATTGCCCTTTCTCCTTCCCGCTTTCTTGGTTGGTTGGGCCGCCGGGAGATATCCCGGCGGCTTTTTTTCTCCCGCTTTCTCCCCCGCCGCGGTTCTTCCCGGTCTTTGCCTCGCATCAAAGGCGGTGAAACCGTCGATTGTGTTCCTCCCCTTCTCTTTCGCCGGCGGACTCTCTTAGGCGGGGTGTACGAATAAACGACCGCCGTGACGGTGCTCGTCTTTTCGATGGCTATAGACACGGCCCCCCCGTTCCCCGTACAATGGATGACACGGATAGAAATCTCTTTCCGCGTGATTTGATCGCGCGAAAACCCTTTGAACAAACCATCCTGACAGAAGAAAAAACCATGAAGAACGCCCTGCGATTCGCTTGTCTGCTGCTGGCGGCCGTGCCGATCTGTTTCGCCGGTGAGGAAAGCGCCGAGGTAAAGTCTGACCAGGCGCGGACCGTCTGCATTCCGACGATTACCAACGAAGCATTGATCAATCCCGGGATGGGCTGGGTCTTCTATCAATACTCAAGCCGCCTGTGGGCCTACGGCTCGATGCAGTATCCGGGCGATACGCTCGACTGGTTCCCCGGCTGCTCGACCATCTATTTTCGAGTGACGTGGTCCGACCTGGAGCCGGAGGAGGGTGTTTTCCGCTGGGACCTCATCGATACCTACGCGCGCCCTTGGATCCTTAAGGGGAAAAAGATCGCCTTTCGCGTGATGGTCAGCAACCCGACCCCCGCTTACACGACCCCCAAATGGGTCCGTGACGCCGGCGCGCAGGGAATCGACTACGCGTGGGATAAAAACAGTCTCGGGAGCACCGAGTCGCTCCTTTGGGAACCGAAGTTCGACGATCCGATCTTTCTGGAGAAGCTCGAAGGTTTTCTCGCCGCCTTTGCCCGCCGCTACAACGGCAATCCGGCGGTCGCTTTTATCGATATCGGTTCGTTCGGCATCTACGGCGAGGGACATACCGACCGCTCGCAGAAACTCTCGCCGGAGGAAACCAACCGAATCGGTAAAATGCACATCGATTTGTACAAGAAATATTTCCCCGACACGCAGCTGGTCATCGGCGACGACATGGCGGGGAACCAGCGGCGAAACGAACACGCCGAAATCACCGACTACGCGTTTTCGCAAGGGGTAACGCTGCGCGACGACAGTATTCTTTGCGCCCCCGGGGAGAATGCCTGGTTCAGTCAAAAACTCGCTCAGCAGTTCTGGCCGGTCATGCCGGTCATTATCGAGCATGGGCACTATATCCGCCGCGTCTATAAGAATAACTGGACGCCCGAACGGCTCCCCGACGCGATGGAAGATTACCACGCGAGCTATTTCTCCATTCACGACTGGCCGCAGCAGTTTCTGCAGCGCGAGCGCGAAATCGTCGACAAGATGAACCTGCGGCTCGGCTACCGGATCGAGCTGCGCCGAGCGTCCTTCCCCTCACACGCCAAAATCGACGAACCGATTCTGATCGAAACCGACTGGGCCAATGTCGGGGTCGCTCCCTGCTACGGCGGCGCCTTTCCCACCTTCACGCTTAAAGACGACGAAGGACATATTGTCTGGTCGGTGACCGACGAGTCGTTCAACGTTCGCGACCTGCCGGTCGCCGCCCCGGGGCAGGCCGAAACGATCCGCCACGAAAGCCGGGTCCGGTTTGGCCTGCGGATGCTCGTTCCGACGATCAACGAGGGGGTGATCTTCCCGATGAAGGAGCTCGGACAGTACCCGATCAAAGACGACTGGATCCCGACGATGAAGCCGGGAACCTATTCGCTCTGGGTTTCGCTCGGCAAGCCGGACGGGACGCCCGAAATCGCGATGCCGATCGAAGGCGGAGGCCCCGACCGCTGCTATAAACTGGGCGATATCACCATTGACCCTGCCGCCGGCCAGTGAGATAGTGAAGTATGAGGAACCACACCTTCAAAAAGATAACCGCCCTCCTTCCCGCGGTTCTCGCCACCGCGGCGCTTCTGTCGGTCTGCGGTATGGCGGCCGAGCCGGTCGATGCCAAGTCGTCCGAGGGTTTCGTCATGGTAAGTGACGTTATGCCCAACGTTTTGCAGGAGATCCGCTACTTCAGCGAATACAATTTCGTCGGCGCGCGGATTGACGGTTACCGGGCGCCTGTGGCCCTTTTGACCAAGGAAGCCGCCGAGGCGTTGAAGCGGGCGGGCGATGCCTTCGCCAAGGACGGGTACGTGATCAAGATCTATGACTCGTATCGCCCGCAGACGGCGGTCAATCATTTCGTCCGCTGGGCGGAGGATCTGGACGATGTGAAAATGAAGCCGTACTTCTACCCGGACGAGGAAAAACAGACCCTGTTTGAAAAGGGGTATATCGCCGCCCAATCCAGCCACAGCCGCGGAAGCACCGTCGATATGACATTGGTCAATATGCTCACCGGCGAGGAAATCGATGTGGGCGGGCATTTCGATTATTTCGGGCCGCTCTCCCACCCGGACTATGAGGGAGTGACCCCCGAGCAGGCCGCCAACCGCATGTATATCCAATCGGTGATGCTGGATAACGGTTTCGACTATTATCCCGAAGAATGGTGGCATTTCACGCTGCGCGATGAACCGTACCCGGAAACCTACTTCGATTTCCCGGTCGATTTTTTGCGCTGGACAAAATAAGCAAGAAGGAAGGAAAACTCGATGAGAAGAACGATTATTTTTCCGCTGGCACTTTTCGCGGCGGGAATGGCTATGTTTGTTTTTTCGCGGGGATACGCGCAGGAAACCGAAAAAGAAGTCATCCCGATCGGTTCGCAGCGTCAGCTTTTTCTCGACGACCAGTGGCTGATTTCCTCGATGGAGAATGTCGAGGTTCTGGTGCATCAGCCGCAGCGCCGGGAACTGAGCGATATTCGGAACCGTCCCTGGGAGGGGGCCGGATCCAAGTTTCATACCGTGCTCTATGACCCGGAGCGTGAGATCTATCTGATGTACTATGTCGCCACGCCGGGAGAAAATGTCACGCCGTGGGCGACCAAGAACATGTACGTCTGCTACCTCGAAAGCGAGGACGGCATTCATTGGCCCTATCGTCCCCTGAATATGGTCCAGTGGGGCGGCTCGACGGACAACAATATCATCTTCGAGCATGAGATGAATTTTAACCCGTTCATCGACGCCAATCCCAATACCCTTCCCGAGGAACGCTTCAAGGCGGTGGCCAGCGGTATGGACGGCGTGATGCGGGTCTGCGTCTCCGCCGACGGACTGCATTGGACGGTGAAGAACGACGGTCAGCCGGTCTACCAGCCGGGGACGCCGAACGCTTTCGATTCACAAAACGTCGCGTTTTGGTCGGTGACAGAGAACAAGTACGTACTGTATTACCGCGCTTGGGATCCGCGCGGCTTTAGAAGCGTCGAACGGGCCGTTTCCGATGATTTTATCCATTGGACGAAAGAAAAAATGATCTCGGTCCCGGAAGATGAGGTCCCCAAAACCGGTCACGGCGAATTTTACACCAACCAGATTCAGCCGTATTACCGCGCCCCGCAAATTTACATCGGCTTCCCCGCCCGCTACAACGACAACGGCATTACCGAGTCGTTCAAGCTCCTGCCGGAGCAGGAAGAACGGGAAATCCGTATGAAGGTCAATCCCCGATTCGGGACCGTGACCCACGATTCGATTTATTTCGCCAGCCGCGACGGATACAATTTCCGGCTCTCGAACGACGTTTTTCTCGCCCCCGGTCTCAAGACGCTCTACAACTGGGGCTATGGGGATAATTTCATCGGGCACGGCATCGTCGAGACCAACTCGCTCGAAGAGGACGAAGGGCGGGAACTGTCGTTTTACGCCACCGAATCGTCGTTCACCGCGGATGATCTGCGCTGCCGCCGCTATGTGCTGCGGATCGACGGGTTCGCCTCGCTGCACGCTAAAACCAAGCCGGGGCTGGTCGTTACCGAGCCGCTGACCTTCACCGGATCGGAACTGTCGCTCAATATCGCCACCTCCGGTTACGGAAGCGCCTGGGTCGAAATCTGTGACCTGGAAGGAAACCCGATTCCCGGTTTCGCCAAATCCGACTGCGATATGATCTATGGCGATACGCTCGATCGGCGCGTCTCCTGGCACGGCTCCAAAGACGTTTCGTCCCTGAGCGGAAAGCCGGTGATCCTGAAATTCTACCTGTGCGAGGCGGACCTCTACTCCCTCGTATTTGAGTAATTTTTTTCCGACGCGGGGGGCTCACTTGGGCTTGAAAAAAGCCCGAGTGCCTCCCCATTCCAAGGGAATGAACGGTGATCATTTCACTAAAGAAGATTCACTCAACAGAATGAGAAAGGATAATTCCCCATGAAAGCGTTTTTCACAACCCTGGCGATCGTGCTGTGCGTTATCTTCAGCCGCGCCGTCGCCGACGATAACGATCCCGCTTCCTTCCATCCGGCCGTCGAGCCGCTCGAACTCCCCTGCTACGGGCCGTTCGTTCATACCTACGACGGCGCGATTGTCGCGCTGAACGACAAAACCGCCTTCCGCAGCACCGACGGCGGCAAGACATGGGAGTCCCATCAGGCCCTTCCCAGTGAAGGGTTCTCCATCCACGCCGAGGGTGGGGACGCCTATTCCGTTGTCCGAGTTGGCCGCGACTTGGTGGCCGCTTTGTCCAATTATGCCGAACTCAAGCGTGGAGAAGGTTGGGGGACCGGTTCGGTCACCGATTGGTCGATCCCGGTCTACACCATCCGAAGTACCGACGACGGGGTGACCTGGTCCGAGCCGCTGGCGATTCAGCGCGATTGGGTCGGCTGTCTGCGCGGGATGGTCACGACCAAAGGCGGCCGTGTGGTCCTGGCGACGATGGGACTGACCCCCTGGCACCACATCATTAAGGTCTATATCTCCGACGACCGCGGGGAACATTGGATCCGCACTTCGGTGATCGATATGCCCGAGTGCCATAACAATGACCACGACGGCGCGATGGAACCGAAGATTCTCCAGCGCAAAGACGGTTCGCTCTATATGCTCATCCGGACCACGAAGGGGACCTTCTACAGCTCGGTCTCCAACAACGGCGGGGTCACCTGGTCGCAGCCGGCCTCCACGGGGATTGAAAATAACAACTCCTTCGGCGAGCTGGAGGTTTTAAGCGACGGCAGCTGGATCTTGCTCTGGAACCGTGATCCCGCGCTTCCGGCGTTCGATTACCACCCCGACCCGAACGCCGACCCCAACCCGTGGGCGGTGGAGGACAATTCCTATTCTTGGATCAAACCGCGCAATGTGCTCTCGTGCGCTATTTCTTCCGATGAGGGAAAAACCTGGTCCGAGCCGGTGGTCCTGGCGCAAACCCAAAAGGAGTGGATTGCCTACCCGATTTTCTTCGAGCCGCAGCCGGGTCTGTTTTGGATCTCGACCGCGCAGGGGGGACTCCACATGAAGGTTCGCCGCGACGATCTGTTCCCCGCCGAGAAGTGATTCGAAAGATCACTCAAGTTTTGGGTACTACTTGCGCCCCGACGCGGACGGCGGTTTCCCCCCCTAAGGTTCACAAAATAGACTTTAAAGGATCTCCCCCATGAAAACGTTTTTCACCCCATTTGCAGTCGCGCTGTGCGCTGTCTTCTGCCTGACGGCCGCCGCTGCCGACAGTCCTGTTTCCTACCATCAGGCCATACAGCCGCTCGATCTTCCCTGTTACGGGCCGTTCGTTCATACCTATGACGGCGCGATTGTGGGGCTGGCCGGCAAAAGCGCGATGCGCAGTACCGACGGCGGCCAGACGTGGGAGTCCTTCCCCGCCCTCCCCGATGAGGGGTTCTCTATTGTCGGGGACGCCTATTCCATCGTCCGGGTCGGGCGCGATTTGGTCGCCGCCTTTTGCAATATTCCCGAGATGAAACAGGGCAAGTGGGCCGAGGGTTCCGTCACCGATTGGGAGATTCCGGTCTATTCCATCCGCAGTACCGACGGCGGGCGTACCTGGTCCGAGCCGCTGGCGATTCAGCGCGATTGGGTCGGTGCTCTGCGCGCGATGGTCACGACCAAGGGCGGCCGCGTCGTCCTGGCGGCGATGGGGCTGACCCCCTGGCACCATATCATTAAGGTCTATATCTCCGACGACCGCGGGGAGCATTGGATTCATACCGCGGTGGTCGATATGCCCGACTGCAAAATCAACGACCACGATGGCGCGATGGAGCCGAAGATTATCGAGCGCAAAGACGGTTCCCTCTATATGCTCATCCGAACCACAAAGGGAACCTTTTACAGTTCCGTATCGGTCAACGGCGGGGTGACCTGGTCGCAGCCGGTCTCGACAGGTATCGAAAACAATAACTCCTTTGGCGAACTGGCGGTGATGAGCGACGGCTCTTGGATTTTGATTTGGAACCGTGACCCGGCGCTGCCGGCGTTCGATTACCACCCCGACCCGAACGCCGATCCCAATCCGTGGGCGGTGGTGGATAAATCTTATTCCTGGATCAAACCGCGCAACAAGCTTTCGTGCGCCATTTCTCCCGACGAGGGAAAAACCTGGTCCGATCCGGTGATCCTGGCGAGTACCGAAAATTTGGATATGTGGCTCGCCTACACGGTCTTCTTCGAGCCGCAGCCGGGACTGTTTTGGGTCTCGACCTCGCAGGGGGCCCTCCACATGAAGGTTCGCCGCGACGATCTGTTCCCCGCCTCCGGCGAGGGGAACGGTCCGTGATCCGGTCCCCTTTCCCCTGGTTTACGATATAATACGGGACAGGCGGCATCGCGGCCGATATCAAAAATGTTCCCGCCCCTTTCGGTCCATCGCGCGAAGTAACTATGGAAAACAAGCCCCTTTCTTCCGACAGCAGTTCCGAGACCTCGGTTCCCGAATCGGACCGCCCCGATCAGCCGCGGCGGCTGCGAGCACTGATCCTCTTCACCGCGGTCGCGGCGGTCGCACTGGCGGGCGACCTTTGGACGAAGCATCTGCTCTTCGCCCGCCTGGGGCTGCCCGGTGAAAGTGATGTCGACTGGGTCATTCCGAACATCTTCGGTTTCCAGACCAGCTTAAACCAGGGCGCTCTCTTCGGGATGGGGCAGAATATCACCTGGTTCTTCTCCGCCGCGTCGCTTTTGGCGCTGGCGGTGGTTCTCATTTGGCTTTTGCGCGGCGCCTACCGCCATCGGCTCACCACCGTGGCCTTGGGGGGAATCTGCGCCGGGATTTTAGGGAACCTCTGGGATCGTCTGGCTCTGCATGGGCTTTGTTATCCCGATTTCGTCGATCCGGTTTTGGCGGGCAAGCCGATCCACGCGGTTCGCGACTGGATCTTGGTGATGATCGGCCGCTGGCCGTGGCCCAACTTCAATCTGGCCGACGCCTTCCTCGTGTGCGGTGTCGTCGTCATTGTTCTGGCGACATGGTTTCAGACAGACGAGGTTTCCGCCAAGTGAGGGAAAAAATCCTTCTAATCTTCTTAATTTGGCGAAATTTCCCAGGGTCCCAAGGAAATCTAAAAAACTTTTCGTTATAATCTCCGGGTATAGCTTTGTACGGAACACACAATATCCGAAGATTCACCACCAGAAAAAAGGTCATGAAAACGTTTTTCCCCTTCCTTGCCGCCGTTTTGTGTTGTCTGCCTCTTTGCTGCTGTTCGTCGGCTGCCGCCGACGAACAGCAGGAAGAAGACACCCTCACCTATCACCCGGGCGTCGAGCCGCTCGAACTCCCCTGCTACGGGCCGTTCGTTCGCGCCTACGACGGCGCGATTGTCGGCTTGTCCGGCAAAAGCGCCTACCGCAGCGCTGACGATGGTCAGACGTGGGAAACGACCCAAGCCGTCCCCGACGAGGGGTTCCTTTTGGGGGACTATTCCATCGTCCGCTCGGGGCGTGTTCTGATCGCGGCGTTTTGCAATAAAGAAGAGATCAAACGGGGCAAATGGGCCGAGGGTTCCCCCAGCGATTGGGAGATTCCGGTCTATTCCATCCGCAGCACCGACGCCGGCCGCACCTGGTCCGAGCCGCTGCTGATTCAGCGGGACTGGGTCGGCGCCCTGCGCGCGATGGTCGCGACCAAAAGCGGCCGTCTTGTCCTGGCGACCATGGCGATCGTCCCCTGGCATCACATCATCAAGGTCTATATCTCCGATGACCGCGGGGAGCACTGGATCGGCACCGCGTCGCTCGATATGCCCGATTGTCATGTCTACGACCACGACGGCGCGCTGGAGCCGAAGCTCCTGCAGCGCAAGGACGGTTCCCTCTATATGCTCATCCGGACCACAAAGGGGACCTTCTTCAGCTCGATCTCGGAAAACGGCGGGGTCACCTGGTCGCAGCCGGCCTCGACGGGGATTCAAAACAACAACTCCTTCGGGGAACTGGCGGTTCTCAGCGACGGCTCTTGGATTTTAATTTGGAACCGCGATCCCGAACTTCCGCCGTTCGACTACCACCCCGATCCCAACGCCGATCCGAATCCGTGGGCGATCGAAGATTTCCGCACCCCCCGGAACATCCCGCGCAAGGAACTGTCGTGCGCCATCTCCCCCGATGAGGGGAAGACCTGGACGGATCCGGTGGTCGTGGCGAAAACCAACAGGGTATGGATCGCCTACTCGGTCTTCTTCGAGCCGGAACCGGGGCTGTTTTGGATCTACGTCCAGCAGGGGGACCTCCACATGAAGGTTCGCAGGGCCGACCTATTCCCCCCGGCCGACGCCGAGTAATCGCGCCGGCTCTGATCGGCCCGCGTTGCCGCGGGGCCGTTTCCGCTTCCATCGTTTTTTAATTGATCGATATTCAATTGAGGATATGAACCATGCCGCTGTTTGAGAAAATCCGCCGCGCGTTCCATACCGACCGCCGCCGCGGCGCGCCGCGAAAATCGCGCGCCCTGCGTCTGGAATCGCTCGAAGAGCGCACCCTTTTGACAGGCGCCCCCACCCGGATGGTGACCAGCTTCAGCGACATCCAAAACGCGATGGCCTCGATCGCTTCCGGGGGAGAGATCGAGATTCAAGTCGCCAGCGACATCACGCTGACCGGCGGCGAGGGGGTGACGATTGCCTCCGGCCAGTCGGTCACGGTCACCAGCGTCGGCCAGGCGAAGATACTCGGCAGCGGTTCGGTCGATCGGAGCTGTTCGCTCTTCACCGTCAGTGGAGGGGAATTGATTCTTCATTCGGTCCTGATCGATGGACTGAAGGCAGATACTAGTTCCAGCGGTGTCAACGGCGCGGTGGTCAACCAAACCGGCGGAACCGTGACGGTCAGCGGAGGCACGAAGATTTCCGATTGCAGCGCCTACAACGGCGGGGCGTTCTACATCAACGCGGCTAACCGCACCGATCCGGCCATGAGCGTCGTTGGAGGGAAGATTTCCGACTGCGCCGCGTACAGCGGCGGGGCTGTCTATGTCAAGAAGGGGACGGTCGATTTCTCATACGACAGTGACACACTGACCTTCGCCAACGTTACCGGCAACAGCGCTGTCGCCAGCGGTGGGGCGGTCTATATTAGCAGCACGGGAGTGGTCACCGCCGGCGGCAGCGGCTCGCTGAAGGCGCGGTTCCACGACAATGCCGCGTCCAATGGTGGGGCGATTTATGCCTACAGCGGTTCCTCTTTGACGATCCGCTCGGCGAGTCTTCAAGGTAACACCGCCGAGGGCAATGGCGGAGCGGTGTATCTTTTCGGAGGGGGCTCTTCCATGGGGACGATCACGGTCGATTCCGACTCTGTGATTCAAAACAACACGGCTCTTGTTTACGGCGGGGCCTTTTCGATTGCCCACGGAATCGTCAATATCGGTGGGACGGCTGTAATTTCCTCCAATGAGGCCGATGTGGGAGGAGCGTTTTATGTGAACGGCGGTAGTTCCTTGACGGTCAGCGGCGGAACTTTTTCAGGAAACAGCGCGGTTTCTTTCGGCGGCGCCGTTTATCTTGTTGATTCGACGATGACCGTCGATCAAGGGACATTCTCCGGCAATCGTTCCAGCGGGGACGGCGGGGTTTTCTATTTGCTCGGGAAATCACAGCTGACCGTCGGAACGTCCGTCGGCCAGCAGAGCGATGTTCAATTCATCAAAAACAAAGCCACTCTTCGGGGGGGTGTTTTTTGTATCGCCTACGACCCGGATTCGGAATTGCCCGCCGGTCAAGACGGTCCGGAAGTGGTCGTCTACAACGGAACCTTTGGCGGTGTGGATGGCGACGGGAACAGTCTTGGAAACAGTGCCGGCAGCGGGGGAGTGTTCGGGGTCCTCGGAGATACTCACGCCGAAATCACGGTGCACGAAGGTACCTTCTCCTACAATAAGGTCTCCGGTCAGGCGCACAGCGGCGGCGCTGTCTTCTATCTGGAGACCACGGGGAGTCACCTGCTCACCATCGAGAATGGTTACTTCGGCCACAACAGCTCGCAGAACAGCGGCGGCGTGATCGAACTGGCCGGTACCGCTATCGGTTCCGGCAATACGGTCGTCATTGAGCAAGGGACGTTTGAATACAATCTCGCCGCCGATGGCGACGGCGGGGTGATCAATAACGAACAGGCGCTCTCCTCCGTCACGATCGGCAAGGCGGGCGCAAGCGGCGCGGTGTCGATGGCCCACAACAGCGCGGAAAAGTCCAACGCGGAAACACTTCTTGCCGGTTACGGCGGCGCGCTCTACTCCGTGGGAACCGTTGCCCTGGGGAAGGCCTCTTTTGCCGGCAACAGCGCCGATCTCCTCGGCGGGGCGCTGGCGATGCAGGGGGCCAGTTTGATTGAACTGTCGGGAACCGCCGCCGACGAGAAGACCTTCAGCGGAAACTGTGCCACCAACGGCGGCGCCATCGCGTCGAACGCCAACGTGACGCTGCACAGTGCCGTTTTTTCCGGAAACTACACCACCGGAGGAAACGGCGGCGCCATCGATATGATCTCCACCAACGGAACGTTGACGCTGGGAAACTGTTCCTTCACCAACAACTCGGCGCTCGGTGTCGCCGGAACCACCGGTCCCGGCGGTATCGATTGGAGTCAGCCGGAACTGTCGGAGGGTGACGGAGGAGCGATCCAAAACTGGGGAAGCGCGGTTCTGAGCGACTGCTATTTCGAGGGGAACAGTGCGCACGACGGCGGGGCAATCGCCAACGGAGCCCAAAAGATAAGCGGCACAATGTACTTGGCGAGTTTGACGATCTCGCAGACAACCCCTGACGAGGGGAGCCAGAACGCGCTGGTTTTCAAAAACAACAAGGCCCTCTACGGCGGGGCGGTCATCAACGCGGGAACCTTCACGCGCGCCGCGAACGAAACGGTCGGGATCCTCTTCCAGGGGAACTCTTCGATCCGCGGCGGCGGGGCGATCTCGAACACGAACAACGGCGGCACGATTGCCGGTGGATCTCTGCGGCTCAACGATGCGGTTTTCTCTGGCAACACGGCCGGTTCAACGGCTGCCGGCGGCAGCGCGGCGCTCACCGGCAGCGGCGGGGCGATCATCAACCAAATAGAGCTGCTGGTCAGCGATTCGCTCTTCCAGACCAACTACGCCTACGGGGACGGATGCGGCGGGGCGGTCGATAACTTACTCGGTGGGACGGTGGAATTGATCAACGATACCTTCGACGGGAATATCGCGGGCAAATTCGGCGGTGCAGTTCATACCTGGGACAATTCTTCGGCAGAAGATTGTACATTTACGGGCAACCGCGCAACGAACGGAGGCGCTTTCTCGGCGGTCTCGTTCAACGATGTTGTCGACGGCGGCCACACAACGACCATCACCGACAGCGTTTTCAGCGGCAACAGCGCGAAGTACGGCGGGGCGATGCAGGTGATCGCCGATGTGATTCTCGACGGGGTGACATTCAATAATAACAGTGCCTCGTCCAACGGCGGCGCGATCTCTCTTGTCGGTCAGACGAATGTCCTGGCCGGTTACGATGACGCACACGACAACGCGCCGATTTATCTGGTCTGCCACGGCAATTTGAGTTTCCAAGGGGCCGAGTCCTCCTTTACGAACAACAAGGCGCCGAACGGATACGGCGGGGCGATCGCCTCGGGGTACGGATACGGCGCGCAGATGCCCGGCCCGGGGGATTCGGTGATCAACGCCTGGACGATGCCGACCTTCCAGGGGAATACCGCCGGTAAAGGTCCGGCTTTGGCGATCGACAGAACGATTCTGAACATGGCCCCAATTCCGGGCGACACGAGCAATTACCACTACCGAGCGCTTCAGTTCGCCTATACCGCCGTGCCGAGCGGAGACGATCTCTGGACGGTGACCGTGACGGCGATGGCGACCAAATCGGCGATTGACCATTGGACGATCGATTGGGGGAACGGAACGGTCGACACCTATTCCCCCGGAAGCGCCGCTCTTCCCGGAGCGCGGACGATCGCCGCCGGATCGGTCGTCACGATCACCGCCTATAGCTCGCCGACCGAATCGTCGGAAACCGTCTTCCAGGTCTACGAACTGACGCCCGAATTAACGCCGCAGGATGTTTCCCCGGCGCTGGAGTCGTTCCTCGATGAGCTGGAAACCGCCTATTTGTAAACGAAAGCGAAAGGAAACAGTTAGCGATGAAAAAAGATATGGCGAAAAACGAGACGCTGACGATCGACCTGCCGCGCCTCCCTTACCAGTTCCCCCGCTGTACTCCCCACCTCTTCAAGACCGAAGGGTTGATGACCGATTCTCAGACCGATTCCGCCCCGGTCTCCACATCCGACGATGGGGGAGGCAATTACGATCCCTTCGAGGGGGGCGGCGGCGATAATACCGGCGGTGATTGATTCCCGCCGGAGCGTTGGGGGGCGGTACACAAACAACGCGTATCCCCCCCTTCCCTGTCGTGGCATAAAAAAGCGCGCCTTCTCCTGCGGGGAGAAAGACGCGCTTTTTTGCGCTTGGCGGCAAATTCTTCTTTGCCTTAGTACGGCGTGGAGCCGACCGAGTAGTTCGGGGCCTCTTGAGTGATCGCGATATCGTGCGGGTGGTTCTCGCGAACGGTGGCGGGGGAGATACGGATGAACTTCCCGTTTTCCCGCAGCTCATCGATCGAGGCGGTGCCGCAGTAGCCCATTCCGGCGCGCAGGCCGCCGATGAGCTGGTAGATATAGTCGCTGGCGCTCCCCTTGTACGGAACCCGTCCCTCGACCCCTTCGGGGACGAGTTTGCCCGGTTTGACATCTTTCTGGAAGTAACGGTCGCTCGACCCTTTGACCATCGCGCCGAGGGAGCCCATACCGCGATAGGCCTTGAACGAACGGCCTTGGAAGAGAATGATCTCTCCCGGGCTTTCGTCCATCCCGGCCAGCAGCGAACCGACCATCACGACATTGGCCCCGGCGGCGATCGCCTTGGCGATATCGCCGGAGAAGCGGATCCCCCCGTCGGCGATGACCGAGACGCCCGCTTCCTGAGCGACCAGGGCGGCCCGGTGAATCGCGGTGATCTGCGGAACCCCCACGCCGGAGACGACGCGGGTCGTGCAGATCGACCCCGGACCGATACCGACTTTCACGGCGTCGACCCCCGCGTCGATCAGCGCGCGGGCCCCTTCGGCGGTGGCGATATTCCCGGCGATGACGTCGATATCGAAGTTCCGCTTGATCTCTTGGACCGTCTCGATGACATTCTTGGAATGACCGTGGGCCGAATCGACCACGATGACGTCGACCCCGCGCTGAATCAGCCGCTCGACCCGGGTGAAGTCGCGCACGCCGACCGCGGCGCCGACGCGCAGCCGCCCTTCGGTATCTTTGCAGGCGCTCGGATACCGGCGGTGCATATCGATATCTTTGATCGTGATCAGACCGGTGAGGTGATTCCCCTCGTCGACCAGCAAGAGTTTTTCGACCTTGCCGCGGGTGAGGATCTTTTCGGCTTCCGAAAGAGTGACGTTCCCAGTCGCTTTGACGAGTGGCTCTTTCGACATCACCTCACTGATCGGGAGCGACCAATCTTCCAGGAAACGCAGGTCGCGGCGGGTGATGATGCCGCACAAGGTCCCGTCGTCGGTGACGATCGGGATTCCCGAGACCGACTGACGGCTCATCAGCTCGCGGGCGGCCTCGACCGTCTCGGTCGGCGGCAGGGTGGCCGGATTGCGAATGATACCGTTGGCCGAACGCTTCACCAGCGCGACCTCTTCGGCCTGGGCCTCGATCGAGAGGTTTTTATGGATGATCCCCAAGCCCCCCTGACGAGCCAGGGCGATCGCCATCTTGCTCTCGGTGACGGTATCCATCGGGGAACTGAGAATAGGAATATTCAGCGTGATGCGGCCGGTCAGACGCGAGCTGACATCGACCGCCGAGGGAACCACCTCGCTGTAGCGCGGCTCCAACAGGACATCGTCAAAGGTAATGCCGAAGTCAAGATTTTCCGCGGCGAACTTATTGATCATTGCTCAGGTACTCCTTTAGCGTCGAGGAAGGCGCCGCGCGGTGAAAAACCGCCCAAGGAAACATTACTGGCTATAGAATGGCTGCTATAGAAGGGCCATTTTACCGCTATAGGAGCAAGTTTTCTAGGGGGTTTGCCGCCGCTTTTACCCCTTGGGGCATCCCCCCCAAGGGGACACGCCGCTTAGGACGATTCCTAGGCGTTTTTGGTGTCGTCCTTCGGGCCGTCGGGCTCCGGACCATCGGGATCCTGAGGGTCTTCCTCGATGGCTTCGCCGGTGAGGAATTTGAGAAAATCCGCGTCGAGCAGGGGGCCGTCCGGATCGTCTTCATCGGCCTGGGGCGCGTCTTTCCCGCGGGAAGCCAGACCCCCGGGGAAGCGGCTGAGGAGCGATTTGATCAGATCCGAGTCTTTGGCGCCTTGGAGCTTCTGTTTGAGGGTTTCGGCAATCTCCTCCATCGACTTCCCCTCGAGCCCCGGGACGCGGCCCAGAAGCGATTTGAGACGCTCCGACTCTTTCACGCTTTGGAGCTTCTGTTTGAGGGTCTCGGCGATCTGGTCCATCGACTTTCCCTTGAGCCCCGGGATGTGGTTCAGGAGCGACTTGAGACGCTCCGATTCTTTCACGCTCTGGAGCTTCTGCTTGAGGGTTTCGGTGATTTCTTCCTGTTTCCCTTCGAATCCCGAGAGGATGCCAAAGAGCGTTTTGATGCGTTCCGACTCTTTAGCGCTTTGGAGTTTCTGTTTGACGGATTCGATGATTTCTTCCGCCGATTTCCCCTCGAGTCCCGGAATATGGCCGAAGAGCTCTTTGATACGCTCCTCGTCTTGGCCCTGTTCGTCCTGCGGGAAATCGGGATCCATCGGATTGTTCTGTTCGGTCATAAGAGATACCTCCTGCGTTTTTTCGGTGAGTCGGTTCGCTTTTTTCTCCCTTGGGGCGGGTCTTCCCCTGTGCGGTTTATTGTAGTGAAATCGGGCCTGCGATGCAAAGGGGGAGACCGCTGTGGCGCGGCAGCTTCATTCCCAACTCATAGATTGTACTTTTTTGTTTCGAAGGTTCTCTATCCTGCTGGCTGTTTACATACAGCAGGGAAGAAAAGAAAAAAAGCCGCGAGTTCAAGGGTGAATACGCGGCTTTTCGCTCCCACTTCGGCTTTAGAGAAAACTTTTTATTGAATGGGATATATCGAATCGGGTAAAGTCCTGCCAATTGTTCCCTTTGGCTGAAACAAGCAGGAACGTTCGCGGGGTGGTAGAACCCTACAAATTTACCTCCTCACGCTGCCGCAGCAGCTCCTTGGCTTCTTCGTTCCCCCATTCGGCATACCGGCGCAGCAGCGCCATCCCTTCTTTGGGATCGGCCGGACAGCCGCGGCCTTCCAGGAGGCGCTCGGCCAATTCCACCTGCGCTTCCTCATCCTCTTGTTCGGCGAGCTGACGCAGCAGCGTCATCCCCTCTTCGATATCGACAGGGCAGCCGCGTCCGTCGATCAGTCGACAGGCCAGGTCCATCCGCGCGAACAGATCCCCCTCCTCGGCGAGCTTGCGCAGCCGCGTCATCCCCTCTTCGGGATCGGCCGGGCAGCCGCGGCCGTCTAACAGGCGGTCGGCCAAGTTTTTCCGCGCGGTATCGGCCCACAAGCTATCTTCTTCGGCGAGCCGGCGCAGCAGGCGCATCCCTTCTTCCGGGTCGGCCGGGCATCCGCGGCCGTCGAGCAGACGATTGGCCAGGTCCATCCGCGCCCAGTCCTCCTGTTTGGCGAGCAGACGCAGATACTCGATCCCCCTTTCGGGGTTCGGCTTGCAGCCGCGGCCTTCGAGCAGTCGCTCGGCCAACTCTCCGCACGCCTGATCGTCTCCGTTTTCAGCGAGCCGCCCCAGCCATTGGATCGCTTCGGAGGGGTTGGCCTGGCATTTGTGGCCCTCGAAGAGGTACTTGGCCAAGATTTTCTGTGCCCAATCCTCATCTTGCTCGGCGTATCGGCGCAGCAGGCGCATTCCTTCCTCGGGGCCGCGGTCCCTCTCGGAGAAGAGTTTTGTTCCCGGACCACTCGGTGGTAATACTAGGTTTAGCCGGGGCAATACCGCTTTCACACCCATTTTGCGGGGTTTGGAGAATTTAACCTCCTTTTCCTCAAGCTCTTCCACCGCGTGTTCGGTGAAACTGTGGGGCCGGGACGCCGTTGTTTCGGGATCAAGCGCTGCTTTGACGTCGTCCAGGAGCCGCTCGATCAGATCTTCCCGCAGCCAGCGCGTCCCATTCTCGGCGAACCGATACAGCAGAGACATACCCAATTTGGGGTCGGCCTGGCATCCGCGGCCGTCGATCAGGCGGTCGGCCAATTCTATCTGCGCCCAACGCTCCCCTTGCTCGGCGTATCGGCGCAGCAGGCGCATTCCTCGCAATTGGTCAGCTTTGCATCCGCGGCCGTCGATCAGGCGATTGACCAAAGCGAAGCGCGCGAACTCGTTATCCTTTTCCGCGGTCTGGAGCAGATGCTTCAATCCTTCCTCCGGATCGGACGGGCAGCCGAGATATTCGAAGAGCCGATTGGCCAGGTCTTTTTGCAGCCACCGGAGCCATCCTTGCGCCTCGGGCTTTTTCGCGGTTGCTTTTTCTCCGGCGAATTCTTGCGATGTGTCGGCGGTTTTGTCGCCGAGGAACCTGTCGAGCAGCCCTTTTAGCTGGGCCGATCCTTTGGGGCTGTGGAGATTTCTTTCGATGATTTCGACGATTTCATCCATTTCCCCGACTTCGACCTCGTCGCCGCCGTACAGCCGCCAGAGAAATTCCCTGAGGCGGTCGGTGTTTGGGCTGGCGGTGTCTTGATTCGAATCGGCTCGCGTTGAAGCTTGTTGAATCGGTTTGTTTTGATTGGCCATAAGATGTACCTCTGTGTTGTTGGGGAGAGTTGATACGAGTTCCGCGTTAAGGGTTTAACTCCTCCCCTGGGCTTATTGTAGCTAATTTTGGACAGGATCGAAAGAGACGTTGGTGGTTTGGGGAAGAAGAGCTTACGATTAAAAGAAACAACTCCGGTGTTTTTTACTCACCATCGCGCCGCTGTTAGGGGAGCATTCGCTCAAAGAAACGCAAGCGGCAGACGAAAAGTGCTTCTGTCGGAAGCTAACTTCACACTGTACTTCTTTTTTAAGCAGGACTCCCTTCCCTTTAACCACTGTACTTCTTTTTGAAGCGGGGGATGAATCCATTGCTTCCAGCGTCTCGAATTCCTTCCTTCCGCTCACAGGCGAAGCGTTTTTATTCCCTTTGCCAGGTTACAGGAGCGGCCTCGGCCGCGTTCGTTCGAGTGTGCCATTTCGTTGACTCTCCGTTTCTCAGATGTTGTTTTGCCGATTCGCGGTGCTTTTTCTTTAAGATCGCGGTACGGTACTACCTAATCACCTCCTCAGGATTGTTCCTGTTTGTCTATTATCATAATAGAGGGGTTTTTTTAAAATTTCACTTAAAAAATTAGCGCCGAGGCATTTTTTTGAAAAAACCTCGGCGCTGTCTTGACTTCGGAGAAAATTCAAGTGCCTGGTCGTTTTTTTCCTCGCCGTCGAAATCTTACTGTCGGCCGCTTTCATCGATGAGACGATCGGCCAGCTTAATCAGGGCTTTTACCTCTCCCTTTTTCGTGTAAAGGCGCAGTAATTTCAACGTATCCGTGGGATGGGCCGGATAACCGTGCTCGGCGAGGATACGATCGGCCAAGATTTTCCGCGCGTCGTTTGACTTCCAGTAATCTTCTCCGGCGAGATAGCACAGCCATTTCATTCCTTCCTCCGGGTCGGCCTGGCAGCCGCGGCCCTTGAGGAGTCGATCGGCCAACTCCAGCATTGCCCAATCCTCCCCCTCCTGAGCGTATTGCCGCAGCAGGCGCATTCCTTCCTCCGGATCGGCCGCCGGGCCGCGGCCGTCGATGAGGCGGCCGGGCAGCTTTTTCATCGCCTCATTTTCCCCACTGGCGGCACATCGGCGCAGCAAAGACATTCCTTCTTCCGGGTCGGCTTCACACCCGAGGCCGTCGATGAGTCGTTCGGCCAATTCCAGTTGGGCGCACTTCGCCGGGTATCCGTCTCCTTCGGCGAGCCGGCGCAGCCATTTCATTGCCTCTTCCGGGTTGGCTTCACAGCCGTCGCCTTCGAAGAGTCGAGTGATCAGTTCTCTGCGCAGCCATTCACTGTCTTCCGCTTCTTCTTCGGCGAGTTGGCGCAATAAATTCAGCCCTTCCTCATGATTGGCGGGACAACCCCGGCCTTCCAGGAGACGGCCCGCCAATTGTATCCGAGCGTCTCTCCCTCTTGGGCTGTCCGCTTGGGCGGCCAGACGCAGATACCTCATTGCCTCTTCCGGGTTGGCTTTGCAAAGGCGGCCTTCAAAGAGTCGATCGGCCAAATCCATCTGTGCCCAATTCATTCCCAGTTCGGCGAACCGACGCAATAATTCCACCTCTTCTTCGGGATCGTCCGGATAGGTATTCTCGCCGAGGAGGTATTCGGCCAGGTCCCACCGAGCGTGCCTTGCCATCGAATCATCATCATCTCTTTCGGCGATCAGACGCAGCATGCGTATTCCTTCCTCTCGGTCGGCTTCGCAGCCGCGGCCTTCCAAGAGGCGGTAGGCCAACTCTTCCTGCGCCCACTTCTTCCCTTCCTCGGCGCTTTGGCGCAGCAGGCGCATTCCTTCTTCGTGATCGGCTTCACAGCCGCTGCCGTCGAGCAGCTGGTCGATCAGCCGACCGAGCACCTCAAATTGATATTTTTCGGCGTTTTGGCGCAGCAGGCGCATCCCCTCTTGACGGTCGGCCACCTCGCAGTCGGGATCGAGGAGGATATTGATCATAATATTGTGAGCTTTCCATGCCTCCCATTCATCATTAACAGTTTCGGCGCTTTGGCGCAGCAGACGCAATCCTTCCGCCAGATCGGCCGGGCAATAGATGCCCGCGATGAGGTGTTGGGCTAATTTTCCCATCGCCCAGCCATCCCCCTGTTCGGCCCAGCGGCGCAGCAGACGGATCCCTCTTGCCTGATTTTTCGGACTGGCGCCCCTTTGGAGGAGTTGTTTTTCCAGTTCTCTGCGCGCCCAGTTATCCCCCTTCTCGGCCCATTGTCTCAACAGGCGTATTCCTTCTTTCGGGTCGGCCAGGCGGCTGCGGCTGCCAAAGAGGCAATCGGCAATCTTTTGGCGCGCTTCCTTAACCATCCGGTCGTCTTCACCGCGGCCGTCTCCTTCGGCGAGCAGACACAGCCACCGCATCCCCTCCGCTCGGTCGAACGGGCAGCCATTGCCTTTGATGAGACGATCGGCCAGGTCCTTTCGCGCGTCCACATCCCCCTCTTCGGCGAGATGGCGCAGCAAACGCATCCCCTCCACGGAATCGTACCGGCGCTCACGGCTTTGTTTATTGGGCTGTTTCATGCTGGTGAACCTCCGTTTGTTTCGATGGTATCCTTGACGTCTTCGCGGCGAACGAATCTTGGCGATCCTCCGGGATACCGCGCGCCCTTCGCGCGAAGGGAGTTTCATCCCCCCGTCCTTTATCATAAAGGGTATGTTAAAAAATGGCCATGAAAAACAGCGGCGCCGGGGCTTTTTTTGGGGAAAAACCTCGGCGCAGCTTTTTGGGCATGGGGCTTAAGGTGACTGAAGCGATTTGTTCCTCGTACAGGCGAAGAAGATCTTCGGCGTCTTTGCTCCCCTTCTCGGCGAGTCAGCACAGCAAATCATCTCTTTCACCTTTGGTCATCCCCACTGCCGAGGGCTCAGGGGTGCTGATCCGCCAGCTCACTGAGTGCCCACGCCTCTTCCCGTTTGACGCAATGGAGCAGCCACTTCTTCGCTTTCTTGGGGTCGGCCGGGCAATCGAGACCGTCTAGGAGGCGTTTGTAAATCTCTCTTCGCGCGGCCCTTCCATCCGGATTATTGGTTTCGGCTAGACGGCACAGCCAATTCATCCCCTTCACGTAGTCGTGGCCTTTGAAAAGCCAATTGGTCAGCTCTCTCATTGCCCACGTCTCTCCCCTTTCGGCGTAATAGCCCAGCCATTTTATCGTTCCCTCGGGATCGAGCGGGCAATCGCGGCGTTGTTGTTCAGGATATTTCATATCGCTGCCTCCAAATTTTGGATGATTGATGATCGTAGTCGGATTCAACTGCCTTTGTTCTCCTTCCGGCGTATCCTTTTCCAACAGCACGCGGTGGGGCCCCATACGCTTTGCGCCGTCACCGAGGCGTTTTTGTATTCCCCCCCCGTATATAGTAGGGGCATTTTTTAAAAAATGAGATAAAAAAAACAGCGCCGGGGCTTTTTTTAGAAAAACCTCGACGCTTTGATGGACGGCGTTGGGGGACTGGAAGGGTTTAGGGGGTGTTCTCCTCATACTGCTTAAGAAGCGTTTGGGCTTCGGGGTTCCCATCTTCGGCGTATTGGCGCAGCCACACCATCGCTTCTGCCGGGTCGGCTTCGCAGCCGCGGGGGAATTGGCCGAGGCCGGGGAATCGCGCGGCTATTTTTATTTCAGCCGCCGAAGGGCCTCTTGGGCGTCTGTATCACCCTGCGCGGCGGCCCGGCGGTACCAAAACAGGGCCTTGACGATGTCCTTCTCGCAGCCGATGCCTTCTTCAAGGCATTGAGCCAAACGAAATTGCGAGGTCGCGTACCCCAATTTGGCGGCGGCGCGATATAATTTCACCGCCTTTTTGGTGTTTTTTTCACAGCCGATTCCATGCTGAAGGCAGTAGCCATAGTTGTCCATCCCGCTTCTATAGTTCTGCTTTGCGGCGGCGCGAAAAAACCGCACGGCCTTTTTCGTGTTCTTTTTACAGCCGATTCCCAGACAAAGATGGTAACCCCATTTATCCTGCCCGTAAGAATTGCCCTGCATCGCGGAATCACGATACAGCCGCAGGGCCTTTTTGATGTTCTTTTTACATCCGAGCCCCTCCTCGAAGCAAGAGCCGTAATGGACCCGCCCGTCACCACTGCCCCGCATCGCGGAAGCGCGAAACAGCCGCAGGGCCTTTCTCGGGTTCTTTTTACATCCGAGCCCTTGCTGAAGGCAGTGGCCATACCAGCCCAGGGCGTTATCATTGCCTTGCCTGGCCGAAGCGCGAAACATTTTCAGGGCCTTCTTGTGGTTCATTTTGCAGCCGATTCCATACAGAAGGCAGTAGCCGTAGTTGTTCTGCCCGCTGTCATTGCCCTGCTTCGCGCAGAGGCGATAGTACTTGGCCGCCATCTTGCGGTTCACCTTACAGCCGATGCCGTACTGAAGGCAAAACCCATAATCGTCCTGGGCTTCGGGGTCCCCCTGCTCGGCGGCGGCGCCGAGCCACTTGGCGGCCTCTCGATAATTTTTCTTAAAGCCGTCCTCGCCCCATAAGAGTTTACGGCCCAATTCCGCCTGTGACGAGACGAACCCCGCTTCGGCGAGTCGCCGAAGAGTCAGTTCCTCAAGTCGAAGAGGGGGGGCGTCCTCTATTTCTTCTTCCTTCCACGGGGCGACAGGATAGGGATCAAAGAAAGTATCGATCCAATCGTTCACATCAAATTGGGGACGGTTGTCGGGCTTTTCCATCGGGAAAACTCCTCATTTCGGGTTAAGGGGGAAGACACGTCAATTTCTCTGACCGCGGTATATCCGCGGAGGAGAGGCGAACAGCGCCTTTTGCGGCAAGCGCAGGTATTACAATAGTGGCAATAGAGAAGATTTCGCGGAAAAAATACGCAAATACAGCTGTGTTTTTCCGCGATGAGTATCCCGAGGCACTGTGCCGTGCCTCCTCCGGGGTAAGGGGGCTTTACCTAATTTTCTTTCTCAAGCCGCTTGAGCGGTAATTGTACCTCCTCGTGTTTCCTCTCGGCCTCGCGAAACGACTTCATCCCTTCCGCGTGTTCGGCCTTACGGTACCGGCCGCCGAAGAGGCAAACAGCCAAATGTGTTTCGTCCGTTTGGGGGACGGGAACAACTCACTATATGAATCCCCCTCATCACCGGACATCGTGGCTGTTCCTTATATTTAAGGAGATCAGTTTCAACAGAGCGGGGAAGTTTCCCTGTTTGCACGCCTTGTGCCATAACCTTACGGCCTCCTCCTGATTCTTTTCACACCCCTTGCCGTCGAACAGACAGCGACCCAAATTGTACTGCGCAACAGCGTCACCCTGCCGGGCCGCTCTGCGATACCACATCACGGCCTTGACCAGATCTTGATCGCAGCCATCACCATTGAACAGACTGCTCCCCACATTATTCTGCGCAGGAGCGAGACCCTGCCGGGCCGCTCTGCGGAACCACATCACGGCCTTGACCTTATCTTGATCGCAGCCATTACCATTGAGCAGACAGCAACCCAGATTATTCTGCGCAAGAGCGAACCCCTGCCGGGCCGCTTTGCGAAGCCACATCACTGCCTTGACCTGATCTTGTTCGCAGCCCTCGCCTTTAGACAGACAGACACCCAAATTATACTGCGCGTGAGCGTCACCCTGCCGGGCCGCTTTGCGAAACCACTTCACGGCCTCGGCCTTGTCTTGATCGCAGCCATCACCATTGATCAGACAGAAACCCAGATTATTCTGCGCACCCTGGTGCCCCTGCCGGGCCGCTGCGCGATACCACTTCACGGCCTCGGCCTTGTCTTGATCGCAGCCATCACCATTGAACAGACGCAGCGCTAACAGAAATTGCGCATCCGTATGCCCCTGCTTGGCCGCCTTACGAAGCCACTCTACGGCCTTTCGGCGGTCTTTCTCGAAGCCGTTACGGCCCCTATCGTAATTTAAGGCCACCCTATACTGCGCCGAGGGAATCCCGATTTCGGCGTCGCGCAGAAGGGCTTCCCGCTCCGATTGCCGCGAAAGATCTTCTATCGCGTTTTCCTCGTCCGGGAGATCGAGAAAGGTATCGATCCACTCGTTCACATTAAAGTTGGGGCGGTTGTCGGGCTGTGTCATCGGTTAAAGTCTCCTGGTCTTGGAAATGTGGAAAGTCACATCAATTTCTCTGACCGCGGTATATCCGCGGAAGAGAGGCGAACGGCGCCTTTTGCGGCGCTCGCAGGTATTACAATAGTGGCAAAAGAGAAGATTCCGCGGAAAAATGCGCAAAAACAGCTGTCATTTTGCTTGATGCCTCCCCGCCCCCGCCGCCGGCCGCGTCAGTCAACGCCGCCGGCGGCCATTTTCTCTTCGATCCAATGGGAATGGTCACACCACTGTCGGCAAACTTTTTGCACCACCCATTTCGCGGCTTCAAACCACTCGTTGATGTGGCGCTTAGAGAAAAGCGACTTCACGTCGTATTCCCATTTCCACGATTCCGCGGCCTCTTGCAGCCATCGTCTTCCCTCTTCGGGATCGGCGCCGCAAAGGCCGCCGTCCATAAGGCGTTTGGCCAATTCGCACCGGGCGCAGGGGTCCCCCTCCTGAGCGGCCCGGCGCAGGATGTCCATCCCCTCTTCGGGATCGGCCGCGCAAGAGCCCCCGTCGATAAGGCGGGCGGCCAACTCGCGCCGGATCCAATGCTCTTGTTCGGCCGCCTCACGAAGCAGGGCCAGCCCTTCTTCGGGATCGGCCTGACACCCCTTGCCGTCGAGAAGGCAAACGGCCAGGTAATACAGCGCGGGGAGGTATTCCTGCCCGGCGGCTTCGCGAAGCCGCCTCATCCCTTCGTCGGGATCGGCCTGACAGCCATTTCCCTCGAGGAGACGTTCGCCCAGGGCATACAGATAACGGGCGTTTCCCCCTTGGGCGGCCCGGCGCAGCCACCACAGTCCCTTTTCCGGATCGGGGTCACAATCCAAGCCGTCGAGAAGTTGTTCCGCCAACTGTGCCTGACACCACGGGTCTCCCTCTTCGGCGAACTGGCGCAGCAGGCGCATCCCCTCTTCGGGATCTCTAAGACCGTCGTCACCGTCGAAGAGGCATCCGATCAAACGCTCCCGGGCGGGAGAGAATCCACGCTCGGCGGCGGCGCGATACCAGGTCATGGCTTCTCGGCGGTCTTTCTTGAAGCCGCTGCGCCCCCAATAGTGATGGTTGGCCAATACATACTGGGAGGTGGGGAGCCCGATCTGGGCGTCGCGCAGAAGGGATTCTCTTTCCCACTCCAGAAACAGATCTTCCTTCGCCTTTTCCTTGTCCCGGCGGGGATCGGGTTCGGGATCGGGGAGGATGTCGGGCCAATTGTCCCAGTTGAACGGAAAGCGGTCGTTGGGCGTCGTCATCGGCGCAGGTCTCCTGATTTCGGTGGTGCGGACGGACGTACAGTTTCCCTTGCCGCGGCCGCGGCAAGGGGCGAACGGCTCCCATTGGGGGAGCGCGCAAACATTACTATAGGGGGATAAGATAAGATTCCGCGGAAAAAAAACCACAAAAACAGCTGTTTTTTTCCGCGATGAGTTTCCCCCGGGCCTTTCCCCGGGGGAAAGGGGCTCTTTGCGCGGCGGTCAGGGGGCTTACCGACTATCTTCCTCGAGCCGCTTGAGCAGTTTTTGGGCTTCCTCGTAGCCCTGCCGGGCGGCGAGGCGAAGCAGCCCGAGGCCCTCCTCGCGATTCTTCGGGCAGCCCTCACCGTTGATCAGGCAGACTCCCAAGTAATACTGCGATTCATCGACCCCCTGCTCGGCGGCGGCCCGGAACCATTGGACGGCCTCGGCCGGGTCTTTCTCGCCCCCCTCCCCCTTATAGAGACACTCTCCCAGATTATTCTGCGCCTCTTTGTGCCCCTGTTCGGCCGCCTTGCGGTACCACTTCACGGCTTCCTCGGGATTCGCTTCGCACCCCTCGCCCCGGAACAGACAGCTGGCGTAATTATTCTGTGACCTCACGTCTCCCCGTTCGGCCGCTTTGCGGAACCATTTGACGGCCTCTTCGGGATCCGGATCGCAGCCCTGGCCGAGGATCAAAGAGCAGCCAAGATTATGCTGCGCCATCCGATGCCCCTGCTCGGCGGCGCGGCGCAGCCAGATCAGGCCCTCCGCGCGATCCTTCGGGCATCCTTCGCCATAGATCAGGCACAAAGCCAGGTTGTACTGCCCTTGGGAGTGACCTTGTTCGGCGCAAGCGCGGAACCATTTCACCCCCTCTTCCCCGTTCTTCCGGCAGATGTCACCGAGGAGGAGGGCGCAGCCCAATTGGATTTGCGCCAGGGCGTCCCCCCGCTGCGCGGCCAGGCGGAGCCATTTCAACTCTTCGGCGTGATCGATCGGGCATCCCTCGCCAAAGTGCAGACAGCGGGCGAGATTATACTGCGCCGGGGTGTACCCCTGATCAGCGGCGGCACGGTACCACTTTACGGCCTCGGCTTTATCCGGCTGGCCGCACAGCCCTTCGGCCAAACAGTCGCCCAAGCAGCATTGCGCTTCGGCGTTTCCCTGATCGGCGGCCGAGCGAATCCAAAAAATCGCTTCGGCGGGATTTTTTTCGCCGTCCTCGCCGCGGATCAGGCGGATCCCTAAATCCAGTTGTGCCATGGGAAAACCCATCTTGGCCACACAACGGAAGGTTTCGATGGACACTTTCGGTTTGTTCCCGGACGCGCCGCGGTCTTGTTCCGACTTGGCGCACGGGTCTTGGAGGTTGTTCTCTTCACTCATCGATTACGTCTCCCGGGAAAGAGGAACAGCGCGGCTATTGTTTTCCTAACCGCCGAAGCGCCCATTGGGCGTCTTCATCTCCTTGCGCGGCTGCTTTGCGGTACCAATACAGGGCTTTGTCGATATCCTCCGGACAGCCGATGCCGTTTTCAAGGCAGTAAGCCAAGTTATATTGCGCGGTAAGATTTCCCTGCTTGGCGGCGGCGCGAAACCACCTCACGGCCTTCTCGGGGTTCTTTTTGCAGCCGATGCCAAATTCAAGGCAGTAGGCATAATTGCTCTGCCCGCAATCATTACCTTGCTTGGCGGCGGCGCGAAACAATCTAAAGGCCTTTCGGGGGTTCTTTTTGCAGCCGATCCCATCCCGAAGGCAGAAGGCATAATTGCTCTGCGCGGTAAGCTCCCCCTGCTTAGCGGCGGCACGAAACAATCTCACGGCCTTCCTGGGTTTCTTCTTACAGCCGATCCCATGCTCAAGGCAAAAGGCATAATTGTTTTGCCCGGCGGAGTTTCCCTGCTTGGCGGCGGCGCGATACCATCTAAAGGCCTTCTCGGGGTTCTTCTTACAGCCGATCCCATGCTGAAGGCAATAACCCAAATAGTTCTGCGCGTTGTCCTCCCACTGCTTGGCGGCGGCACGGAACCATCTCACGGCCTTCTTGGGGTTCTTCTTGCAGCCGATGCCATCCCAAAAACAGCGACCCAAACAGAACTGCGCGCTCATCTCCCCCTGTTCGGCGGCGGCACGATACAACTTAAAGGCCTTCGTGGGATTCTTCTGGCAGCCGATCCCATGCTCAAGGCAGTAAGCAAGACAGCCCTGCGCGTCGGGGTCTCCCTGCTTGGCGGCGGCGCCCAGCCACTTGACGGCCTCTTGAGGATTTTTCTCGAAGCCGTTTTCTCCAAACGAAAGATTCACGCCCAGCTCCAACTGCGCCGAGACGATCCCGTTTTTGGCGTCGCGCCAAAGGGCTTCTTTCTCCAAAGACGCGGAAATCTCGTCCCACGTCTGTTCCTCCTCTCCCCCGCCGGGATCGGGACCGGGGAGAATGTCGGGCCAGTTATCCCAGTTGAAGGGGCAGTTGTCGTTGTGCTGTGACATCGCTAGAGTCCTCCTATGTTGTGGGTGTGAATGGGTACACAACTTCCCTGGATCAGGCGGCGGCGCGTCGGCACCCCCGCCCTAATCCCTATTCCTCATTGCGATGTCGTGTTGCTTTATTACATAGTAGTGGTCAACGTGAAGAAATTGGTCAAAAAAACGGCAAAATCAGTTGTGGTTTTTGTGATGAATCTCCCCCTTCCCGGGGGGTAGAGGGTTAGGCGTCTTCCTTCTCGATCCGCTCGAGCAGCCGCTGGGCTTCCTGGTACCCACCCTCGGCGGCGCGGCGCAGCCAGATCAAGCCCCCCGCGCGGTCCTTCGGGCATCCTTCGCCATGGATCAGGCACAAAGCCAGGTAGTACTGCGACTCCGAGATACCTTGATTGGCGGGAGCTCTCAGCCATTTGACGGCTTCTTCGGGGTTTTTTTCACACCCTTCCCCTTTGTAGAGGCACTCCCCCAGATTTGACTGCGCTTCGGCGATCCCCTTCTCGGCGGCGGCGCGGAACCATTTCACCGCCTCTTCCTCATTCTTCTCACATCCGATACCGAGTAAGACACAGTAACCCAATAGAGTTTGCGCCTCAGCGTGCCCCTGCTGCGCGGCCAGACGCATCCACTTCAGCGATTCCTCATGATCGATCTGGCATCCTTCGCCATAGTGCAGACAGGAGGCCAGTCTATACTGCGCCGTGGCGTACCCCTGCTCGGCGGCGGCACGATACCATTTTACGGCCTCGGCTTTATCCTCCTCGCCGCACAGCCCATCAGCCAGACAGTCGCCCAAGCAGCATTGCGCCCCGGCGAGCCCTTGATTGGCCGCGGCGCGAATCCAAAACATCGCTTCTTTGGGATTTTTTTCGCAGCCATCGCCGGTGGCCAGACGGATCCCTAAGTTCACCTGTGCCCGGTCGAGTCCCATCTCGGCCAACCAGCGGAGGATTTCGATATCCTCTATATCTTCACTCACAGACGTACTATCCTCTTGTTCTGACTTGTCGCACCGGTCTTGGATGTTGTCCTCTTCACTCATCGATTATGGCTCCTGGGAAAGGGTTTTGTTTTTGACTTGCCTTCACTTCATTTATGATAGGGAGGAACGATAAGGGAAGATTCAGAAAAAAACGGAAAATTTCCGTTTTTCCCTCGTCTTTTCCTCGCCGCGCGGCTGTGACCGCGGAAAAGTGACAGCGCGGCTATTTGTTTTCCAACCGCTGGAGCGCCTTTTGGGCGTCGGTATTCCCTTGTTCGGTTGCTTTGCGGTACCAAAACAGGGCTTTGTCGATGTCTTGCGGACAGCCGATCCCCCTTTCAAGGCAGGAAGCCAAGTTAAATTGCGCGTCACTGTTTCCCTGCTTGGCGGCGGCGCGATATAACCTTACGGCCCTCTCGGGGTTCATCGGGCAGCAGATCCCATACTGAAGGAAGAAGGCATAATTCATCTGCGCGGCAAGGTTCCCCCGCTTGGCGGCGGCGCGATACAATCTCACGGCCTTCTCGAGGTTCTTTTTGCAGCCGATCCCATCCTGAAGGCAGCGGCCATAATTGCCCAGCGCGGAACTATCCCCCTGTTTGGCGGCGGCGCGAAACAACTTAAAGGCCTTCCTGGGGTTTTTCCGGCAGCCCGTGCCATCCACAAGACAGTAGGCGTAATTGTTCTGCGCGGTAAGGTTCCCTTGTTTGGCGGCTTTGCGATACCACCTCACGGCCTTCTCGGGGTTCTGTTTGCAGCCGATTCCATTGTCAAGGCAGAAACCGTAATTGTTCTGCCCGCTGGCGTCCCCCTGCTTGGCGGCGGCACGAAACAATCTCACGGCCTTCTCGGGGTTCTTTTCGCAGCCGATACCGTGCTGAAGACAGAAGCCGTAACAGTTCTGCCCGGAGGAGCTCCCTTGCTTGGCGGCGATACGATACATCCTCACGGCCTTTCGGGGGTTCTTTTCGCAGCCGATCCCATACTGAAGGCAATTGCCGTAATTGTACAGCCCGTAATTATTGCCATTCTTAGCGGCGGCGCGATATAACCTCACGGCCTTTTCGGGGTTCTTTTTACAGCCGATCCCCTTCTGAAGGCAATAGCCGTAATAGCCCATCCCGAAATCATCGCCCTGCATAGCAGAGGCGCGAAGCATCCGCACGGCTTTTTTGATATCCTTTTTGCAGCCGACCCCATACTGAAGGCAATAGCCGTAATCGGCCTGCGCCTCAGCGTCTCCCTGCTCGGCGGCGGCGCCGAGCCACTTAACGGCTTCTTGGGGATCTTTCCTGTAGCCGTCTTCACCCCATAAGAGTTTACGGCCCAACTCCGACATCGCCGAGACGCTTCCGATTTCGGCGCTGAGCCGCAGAGAAAGTTCGTCAAACCGCACGTAAGAGCTGGTCCACGTTTCGTCCTCCTCCGGCTCGCCGGGATCGCCGTCGGGGAGAATGAAGGGCCATTTGTCCCAGTCAAAGGGGGATTTGTCGTCGTGCTGTGACATCGTTAAATATCCTCTTGTGTTACCTGTTAAGCTGTGTGAATCACGTGTTGTTTTCGGGGAACAGCGCGGCTATTTTTATTTCAGCCGCTGGAGCGCCTTTTGGGCGTTGGTATTCCCTCGCGCGGCGGCCTCGCCGTACCAATACAGAGCTTTTTTGATGTCTTGCGGGCAGCCGATCCCTTTTTCATAGCAGTCGGCCAAATAAAACTGCGCGGTACTGTCCCCCTGTTTGGCGGCTTTGCGAAACCACCTCACGGCCTTTTCGGGGTTCTTCTTGCATCCACTGCCATGCAGAAGAGATTGAGCGTAATTAAACTGCGCGTCCTCGTGACCGAGCTTAGCGGCCATTCGATGGTATTTTATGGCCCTCTTGGGATTGGGCGTGCAGCAGATGCCGAAATCAAGATTAACGGCGTATTTGGCCATGGCATCGGTATTTCCCCCATCGGCAGCCCTGCGAAGCCACCTCATACCCTGCCGGTGATTCTCTTTGCAGCCGATGCCGCCCAGAAGACAGTGACTGAGGATTTCCTGCGCTTCGGTATTTCCCTGTTTGGCGGCGGCACGGTACCACCTCACGGCCATTCGGGTGTTCTCTTCACAGCCGATCCCTTCCTTCAGGCAGAAGGCGTAATTCATTTGCGCGGCCACGTGACCCTGCTTGGCGGCGGCGCGATAGTACTTCACGGCCTTCTCGGGGTCCTCTTTGCAGCCGATCCCATGCTGGAGGCAATAGCCGTAATCGGCCTGCGCCTCAGCGTCTCCCTGCTCGGCGGCGGCACCGAGCCACTTAACGGCTTCTTGGGGATCTTTCCTGTAGCCGTCTTCGCCCCATAAGAGTTTACGGCCCAACTCCGACATCGCCGAGACGCTTCCGATTTCGGCGCTGAGCCGCAGAGAAAGTTCGTCAAACCGCACGTAAGAGCTG
>JAFRFG010000028.1 GCA_017434455.1 Thermoguttaceae bacterium
CGCTTGTCAATCGTGTTGTAACGTCCTATTTCTCGAGTATCTAATATCTCGCGCTGTACTACTCTGCCGTCCAGAGGTTCACCAAAAGGCGAGCCCCCATCGGCTTCATCTACAGTCTTTAGATGCCACTCTTGCTTTTTCCGATTGTCAAGGTTCTTGGCCCGGAGGTGTTTTTTTCCCCCCCCTAGGGGGGAGAACACCCGCCGGACTAGTGGGGGATTTTACCTTCAAAGCGAACCGGCGCAAGGGGGCGCAAGAGGGATTTTTCCCGGCGATGGGGCGTTTTGGATACCGTTCCTTCTTGATTTTTGGTTTTCCCGGGTCTAAAATAACCTCGGCGGCGGGTTTTTTCCCCCGCCGCGCGGGCAGCAAAGCCCTCACGGATCAAAAAACGACAGGTCTCTCACAGACATCGTACAGACACCAGTTATAGATAAGGTCTTTCGTCCATGAAGCAGCATCATCTTTCCCGACGTTCGTTTTTGGCTGTCTGCGCGCCGCTTTTCCTCAGCGGCCGGGTTCTTGGTCTTGACGGGGCGGTGTCTCCCTCCAACCGGCTGATCGCCGGAATGATCGGCGCGGGGAACCGCGCGAATGACCTCATCGGGGATCTGACCCCCAACGGCAATTTCTGCTTAATGGGTATCTGCGACTGCTTCCCCGAAAAAGGGATCGCCGCGCGCGACCGGATCCGCGGCATCTACGGGAACGACGACTGCATCCTCTTTGACCGGTACGAGGAAATCCTCGATCGTTCCGATTTCGACGTGGTATTCATCGCCGCGCCGGACCACTGGCACACCAAGCTGATCGTCGAGTCGTGCATGGCGGGCAAAGACGTCTACAGCGAAAAGCCGCTGACCCTCACCCTGCAGGAGAACCGAATCGTCGTCGCGGCGGCGCGCAAATACAACCGCGTGGTGACCAGCGGCTCGCAGCGGGTGATGGAGGATTACGGCTATCTCGCCCCGATCGTCCAGAGCGGCCGCATCGGGGAGGTAAAAGAGGTCTTCTGCGAGGTCGGCGCCGCGGGAATCGAGTGCACCCTCCCGCCCGAGCCGGTTCCCGAGGGGGCCGACTGGGACCGCTGGCTGGGGCAGGCCCCCTGGGCGCCGTACAACAAAGAGCGCTGCAGCGGCAACTACGGCGGGGGCTGGCGGCGGTACCGCGAGTACTGCAACGGCTTTTTGGCCGACTGGGGCGCGCACAAATTCGGCGGGGCGCTGTACGCCATCGGGCTCGACGCCGAGGAACCGGTGAAACTGCTGCAGCCGCGCTCCGGGGAAAACAACACCGACTTTGTAACGCTGGTCTACGCCAATGGCGTTCAGGTTCACCACGCCCCGGGGACCGACTACGACATCACGATCGTCGGAACCGAGGGGAAGGTCAAGCATCTGGATTTCGGCGTCCAGCCGCTGAAGGCGGTCGACGTGCGCCGCTACCACGGCGGGGCGACGCGGATCGCCGATGACTTCGCCTACTCGGTCAGGAATCGGGTCCGTCCGTTCCAAGACGTCCTGTACGGCGCCCGGACCGCCGCGGCCTGTCAGATCTTCAACATCGGGTACCGCGTCGGGAGCGATTTGGTTTGGAACGCCGAGGGATGCTGTTTTGAGGGGAACGACGACGCCAACCGCCTGGTCCGCCGCGTCCAGCGGGCGCCCTACACGATTCCCGAAGTATAAAAAACACCGACGCGGGAAACACGCCGATGGATACAAAAATCACGGGGATAGCGCTGGCCAGCGTACTGCTGCTGTTCTGCCTGTGGCAGTTCCGCGTCCTGGGCCGGCGCGCGGCGGTGATCTTGTTCAAGCGCGAGAGAATGTCGCCGGAGCTGGCGAAGTTCCTCATCGACCAGACCTCGCGCCGGTTCAAGATGAACCTTCTGTTCGCCGTCTCGGCCATCGGCATGCTCCTCGGGCTGGGGGTCTCGCCGCGGGAGCACCCCAAGCTGTTCCTCGCCTTTTGGGGAGTGGTCCTCCTCGCCCTGGGAGGCGGGATCATTTTGGCGGCGATCGATTTCGTCGCCGTGCGGCTCCACTATAAGCTGGAGCAGTCGATCAACGAGGCCGAGAAAATCTCTCTTCAATACGCCCTCGACCGCCTCAAGGATCAGGCAACGGGGGAGACTTCTTCCACAGATAATGAGGACACCGCCGAGGAGCCGGAACCGCCGCTAAAACAGGGCGCGGATCAGGCGGATGATCCCCAGCAGAACGACTAAGGCCGCCAGACAGACCGCGGCGAGGATCAGCACCACCGCCGGGGCGCAGAACAGCTCGGCGGTGGCGCGCCAGATCGGCCCCCAGAGGAAGTAGACCGCCGCGGCGGCCAGGCAGAGGAACGGCCCGTAGGGGATCTCGCGCTCGGTCCGAAACGCGGCGCGCCCCAGGGCGAAAACAATCCCGGCGAACGGCGCCAAGAAGAAGACCGCAACGGCCCCCTGCCAGCCGACGACCGCGCCGATAAACCCCATCAGCACCACGTCGCCGAACCCCATCGCCTCGCGCCCGAGAAGCGCCCGCCCGGCCAGGCGCACCGTCCAGATGAGAACCATCGCCGCGGCGGCGCCGACCACCGACGAAAACAGCCGCGGCAGGCAGACGGGCCAGCGGCAGGCGACCATAAACGCGGCGGCGCTGCCCGCCAGGGCCAAGCCGGCCAGAACCCACGTCAGGCGCGAGAGCGCCAGCCGTCGGAAGAACAGATAGCCCGCGCGGCGAACCCCCAGTTTGGGGTAAAACCTCCGGTCAAGGAGGGCGAAGCACCAAAACAGCCACCCGGCGATCGAAACGGCGAGCATCACTCCGGTGCCGGGCATCAGCCACGGGGGGAGCGCGGTCAGCGGCATCGTCGGGGTAAGGAGCCCCTCGTCGGTGACCCACATCACCGGGAAAGCCGCGTCGAAGGCGCTCATCGCCGTGACCGCCAAGACCGTTGCGGGGATCATCACCGCGTCGGGGATCATCAGCAGATCGAAGTCGGTCAGCGAGACGGTAAGCATCACGAACGCCGCGGCCATACGAACGGCGTAACCGGCCAGCGGCACACCGCCGGTACGTCCCAGGAAGTACCAGTACCCGGCGGCCAGGGCGCCGAGGAAAAGCGCCGCGCAGAGGCGCCGCGGCACGGCCGCCTTCGCGCCGCTGAAACGGCGCGAGAGCCGCTCGGCCAAAAGCCCCGCCAGGGCACCGGCGGCGAAGAGCGAAACGATTTGAACCGCGAAGGTCATCGGGGGGGTAAAGACCTTTCTTGCCGGCGGGAGCCGGTCTTGTTTGTCTTAATGTTATTGATAAGAACCAATGTACCCGATTCGGCCGGGGAGCGCCAGATATCACGGCCGAAGAAAATCGGTGGTATAATTCTTTGATCCCGCCGCGGCTCATCTTACCGGCCGCGGAAATCCCCGTTCCCCCAAAGGCCCAACAATACAGCCGCCGAGCCAAGCCGATGCCCGAAAAACCCCGCCCCCTACCCCCGGCGCTGATCGCCGCGGCGCTTGCCGTTTGCGCGGCCGCGGGGCTTTTGGCGCTGACCGGGGCGCTTCCCTACTCGTGGGACGAGGGGGACACCTTCGGCCGGGTCGCCAAAGCCGATCGGTGGTTCGGGTCGCTTTGTACCCGCCCACTGGCCGAGAGTTTTGACAAAGAACAGCTGCGCAAAAGTTTTCCGGGGGTGGTCACCGTCGAGGGGCACCCGTGCGGCTACGTCCTGACGATCGCCGCGGGCGAGCGTATCTCGCGCGGCTGGCTCGATCCCCGGCGCGCGCGGCGCTTCGGTCCGATTCTTCTGTTCGCCGCGGCGCTGGGGGTGGTCTTTTACCGATTGGCCCGAGAAATATCATCGGCGGCGGGGTTCTTTTCGATCGCCGCGATCCTTCTGATCCCCGGGGTCTTCGTCCACGCGCAGCTGGCGTTTTGCGACTCTGTTTTGCTGTCGTTTTGGCTTCTGGCGTGGGGGGCGTTCTTTCCCGCGCTGAAAAAACGCCGCTGCGCCGCCCTGTTCGGCCTGGCGCTTGGCGCGTGCGCCGCGGCCAAAGCGACCGGCTTGATCGCCGCGGCGACCCTTCTGCCGCTTTACGCCGTGGTACTGACCCGCCGGCGCGGTTTTCGCCGCGCAATATTCTCCACCGCTTTAGCCCTTGTCTGTGCCGCGGCGGTCTTTTTCGCGATCAATCCCCCCCTGTGGCACGACCCGATCGCCGGCGTGTCCCGGTTCGTTTATCTCAACACCCACCGGGAGAGCTACAACATCGCCATCGAGTTTTTGGGCCGCCGCGCCGACTTGACCCATCCTCTTCCCTGGTGGAACACCCTCTTTTGGCTGGCGGTCACCGTCCCCCCGGGGCTGTTGGCGGCCTTTCTCCTCGCCCCGGCGCGAGAGCGCCGTACCAAGGGCGCCGGCCCGCTATACCTGGCGATCTTCTGCGCGCTGACGCTTTTGGCCGTTCGCGCGTTTCCGCGTCTGCCGGTGCACGACGGAACGCGTTTGTTCATCGCGGCGTTTCCGTTCGCGGGGATCGCCGCCGGCTGCGCCCTGGCCCGGCTGTACGAACGGGGGGGAGCGCGCCGGGCCGCGTCTTTAGTCATACTGATCTGCTCCCTCTACGGGCCGATTCTTTATTTCCCGAACGGGCTTTCGTACTACAACGCCTTGATCGGCGGGGTGGGCGGGGCCGAGGCGCGGGGGATGGAGCCGACCTACTACTGGGACTGCCTCGGCGGCGGGGTACTCGAGTGGCTCAACGACCACACGGCAGATGATGAGGCGGTTCTTTTCGCGCCGTTTTCGACCGCGACGCTCGATCTGTACCGGCAAGACGGCAAGCTAACGGCGAACTGGATGACGCTGCAGCGGCTGCGCGACGCCGCGGCGAGAAAAAAAGCGGGGGAAGAAGTCTCCATCCCCCGCTTTCGCTGGTATGTACTGCAAAGCCGAGTCGGCGCGTACTCACCGATCGACAAAAAGCTTCTGGCCGATAAGAGTCCCGTTTTAACCGTCCGCGTCGGCGCCGGTCCCCTGGGGGAGCCGGGCGCGGTGGTACTGCGGATTTACCGATTCAGTGATCTTGGCATTCGTCTGCCGGGTGAATCGGCTAGCGAATCAGCTGAACCGGCTGCCCCAGCTGCAAGGTAACGTTATCCCCCAAGTTCAGCCGGGGGACAGACGTATTCTGCGCCGAGGGCTGAATCGTCAGTTGGGTCGCCGCGCCCTGCCCGATCGCCGGATTAGCGAACGCCGGGGGGACCGCCGAGGCGGTTTGTCCGACAGTCAGGGGGATCTGTCCGGCCGCCGCGGGGGCGGGGACCAGGGCGACCAGCGGCGGGGCGGCGGCTTCGGGGGTCACGGCCATCGTCTGCGCCGGGTTCTGCGCCGAGGGGATGGTCACGACGGTGAGGGTCGGGACTTCCGGCGGATCGGCGAGCGCGTCGGCGAGCGAATCGGCGGTGACTTTCGGTTCATTTTGAACCAGCGGTCCGGCGGCCGCTTTAGCGGTATCGTCTTCGGCGACGGGGGGTTCTTCTTTCGCGGCGGTCTTTTCGACTTTTTCGTCCCCGCCGCCTTCTTCGGCGACGGTCTTTTCTTCTTTCGCCTCGGCTTCGCCTTCGGCGAGGTCGCCATCGGCGGGTTTTTCCCCTTCGGCGGCGTCTTCGGCGACGATCGGTTCTTCCCCTTCGGCGTTTTCGGGCTCAGGGTCTTTTTTGGTCATCGCGGCGATCCCTTCTTTACGGATTTCCTCGAGGTGATCGATCGCTTTGGTATCGAGTTCGCGGTAGATCGCCTCGGTACGGACGGAGGGACGTTCATCGCCGGCGATATGCTGGTCGAAGAAGTCATTGATTTTGACCTCGCGGCCGCCGACTTCGGTGGCGTCGCTAAAGGAGCTTTTCGAGAAGGGGCCGGCGCCGAGGACCCAGCGGTCGCGGATCCAGGACGATTTGAGTTTTTCGCCCGACTGCCAGATAATGGCGCCGGTCGTTTTATTGTAGGCCCACATGGTCAGTTTGACCTGGGCCTTTTGGTCGGTTCGTTTGATAATGGGCAGTTCGGGCAGCGAGGTTGCGGGGGAGCCCATTACCGAGGGGATAGAGGTTTCGGGGATCCCGTACATGAGGTCGTACCGATTGGTACCGACCGCGCCGGTAGCGACTTCCAGGATATAGTCCGCCGTTTCCTTTGTCTCTTGGATAAAGACGCCGTTAGCGGCCAGCTGCTGGCGCAGCATGGTGAGGAGGTATTCTTTATCGGTCGCGGCGACTCCCCCCGATTCGATAAAGACTTTGCGCCCGGTGAGGGGGTAGAAGTCATATTCATCGATCGCTTCGTCCATCGCCGAGGAGATGAGCAACTGTTCGGTCGCGGTGCGGGCGGTATCGGACCATTTTGTGGTGCCGCAGCCGGTTAGGGCGAAGAGCAGCAGCGCCGCCGGCAGGCAGACCGCGGCCACAAACCCGATAAAGGGGCGGGCGGGAAGCGAGAAACGGCGGTAATTTGCGCGTCGGCGCGGCGAAAAATGGATCATCGCGGTTTAGCTCTTTGGTGGATGAAATATACCGAGCGGCGGGAGTTTAGTGTTTTTTGGTGAGTGAGTAAAGAGGATTTCTACAGACCAGCGACCAGCGGGAGCGGCCAAGCCGCGGTGATCCCCCTATGCCGCAAAAGCCCCCTACGGCAACAGTGGTCAAGCGCACCGCGCTTGCCGCCGGAGGCAAGAAAAAGAACCAAACACAACCCAAAAGAACAAGCCCCCATTCAGCCGCCCCCCACAAAAGTCACGCCAACACGCCACATCATACGCCAACAAATGGTGGCAAGCCAACAGACCCAACGGGGGCGGCTGTACGGAGCCGGGAGCAGCGGCCGAAAACCGAAAGACCACCTCACGCTATTCAACTGGCCGCGACCTTCCGCGGTTAGTTGGAAAAGATCAACCTATCACCAATAAAAGCTCCCGGGGGCTCGAGCCGCCCCCAGGCCCCCGCTTTGCCCCCCCTCCCCCCAAAGGGGGGCGATCACCTGTGGTTATGCTCGGGAAGCAGTGTTAGCTGCCCCCCCAAGCCCCCCCCATTACGGGGGGGGTGTGCCATGTTAGTCACCCCTCCCGGCCCCCCCTGAGGGGGGGCGCGATCCCCCTACAGCCGCCCCAACTCCGCGATAATCCGATCGATATCCCGCCGCAGGGCATTCTGCCGCTCGACGATCTCGGCGATCCGCTTGTTCAGCTGCTCGATATCGACCGGCTCTTCTTTGTTTTCCGGCTCGATATAGCTGCTGACCGACAGGTTCGCGCCGTTGGCGAGCACCTCGGCGCACGGGACGAGCCGGGCGATGTGGGCGACGTCCCGGCGATCGCGGTAGATGTTGAAGATCTCCTCGATGTTCTCCGGGGAGAGCTTGTTTTTATTCCCCTCGTGGACGAATTTCTCCGAGGCGTTGATAAAGAGGATGTCGTTATTCTTCTTATTCTTCTTCAGAACCAAAATGCAGGTGGCGATGGACGTGCCGAAGAAGAGGTTCGGCGGCAGCTGAATGACCGTATCGACGAAGTTTTCCTTGATCAGGTAGTCGCGGATTTTCTCCTCGGCGCCGCCTCGGTACAGCACGCCGGGGAACGAGACGATCGCCGCGGTCCCGCGCTGCGACAGCCACGACAGCGAGTGCATGACGAACGCCAGGTCGGCCTTCGATTTCGGGGCGAGAACCCCCGCCTTATTGAACCGCTCATCGTTGATCAAAAGCGGATTGGCGTCCCCCGCCCATTTGATCGAGTAGGGGGGATTCGAGACGATGGCGTCGAACGGCCGATCGTCCCAATGCTTCGGTTCGGTGAGGGTATCGCCCAGGGCGATGCTGAACTTCTCGTAGCTCACCCCGTGGAGGAACATATTGATCCGGCACAGGTTGTAGGTAGTGATATTGATCTCCTGGCCGAAGAACCCCTCCTCGATATGGTCGAGCCCCAGGAGTTTCGAGAATTTCAGCAGCAACGAGCCGCTCCCGCACGCCGGGTCGTAGACCTTATTGATCTTCCGCTTGCCGTCGATGGCGATCTTCGCCAGCAGCTCGGCGACCTCCTGCGGGGTAAAGAACTCACCCCCCGACTTTCCCGCGCCGCTGGCGTACATCGTCATCAGGAACTCGTAGGCGTCGCCGAAGGTATCGATCGACTGGGTCCCGAACTGGCCCAGGTCGAGCCCGCCGATCGCCTCGAGGATCTGGACGAGCTTCTCGTTGCGCTTGATCACGGTCGTTCCGAGCTTATTGCTGTTGACGTCGATATCGGCGAACAGCCCCTTGATATCCTCCTCGCTTTCGGTCCCGACGGCGGAGCCCTCGATCGCCTTGAAGATATGGGCGAGCTTTTCGTTTAAGTTCTGATCGCCCCGGGCGCCGGCCAGCACATTGACGAACAGCTGAGAGGGGAGGATGAAAAATCCCTTTTCCCGCACCGTCGAGGCGCGGCCCGGTTCGGCCTCCAGGTCGAGCAGATCGGCGTAGTCGAACGACGGGTCGCTTTCGCGCTCGGCTTTATTGATATAGTCGGTGAGCGACTCGGAGATGAATCGATAGAAGAGGATCCCGAGGACGTACGACTTAAAATCCCATCCGTCGACGCTCCCCCGAAGGTCGTTGGCAATCTGCCAAATGGCGCGGTGCAGTTCGGCGCGTTCCTGTGCCTTACCCATAGCGGTTTTCGCTCCTGAATATAGTTGATAGTATTTGTTATTTTATCGCGATGAAAAAATCACTCCCCGCTGAGCTCCTCCTCGATAAAGATATCGATGTAGCGTTCCAGCAGCCGCTTGAGCCGCTGCTCGACCCGCTCGCGGGTTTCGATATAGAGGTTCCCCCGAAAACGGGAGATCGGGGGGAGAATCTCCGACAGTTCGGTCCCCGCCGAGAGGACGTAGCCGCGCTTGAACATCTTTCGGATAAACGCGCGGGCCAGTTTTTCTTTGAGCTTTTCGGAGTCGATCAGTTCGGCGACCTCCCGCTCCAATTGATAGCGAACGTAGAGCTGCCAGGGGGGAAGGTTCGGGTCGTGGGAATCGACGCGGTCGAGGAACTCCTCGATCAGTTCCTTCTTGCTGCGCAGCGCCTCGTTCATCCCGATCGCGCGGATGATATTCGCCCGGCGCTCGCGCTGGCCCGGCTGGCCGGCGTTATCCCGATAGCGGTTGACCAGCTCGATGATGTAATCGATATCGTACGAGACCTGCGCGACCAGCTCGGCCTGATAGATCAGATCGTCGCTGATATCGGCCTTGTCGCTGTCGCGCCGACGGCGGAAGATCTCGTGCAGTTCGACGTAGTGGCCCTGATAGTCCTGCAGATCGCGGTCGGTGACGATCTGCGGATGCCGCTCGTCCCCGAATTGGTCGAACGTCTCGATCAGGTTCTTCATCTTCAGGATCTCCCCGAAGAGAATGAAGAACTCCCGCTGCTCCATCTCGCCTACCGGCGGCATGGTATCCAAGGGGAAGCGGGTTAAAAGCTCCTCGACCAGCTCGCGGTACCCCCGTTTGTGCTCGCCGTTTTCGTCGTATCCGTCGTAGTAATCGTCGACGGTGCGCAGAAGCGCGATCCCGAGGGCCTCTTTATCGCCGAACAGGGCGATACTCTCGTCGGTCGCCTGCCGAAGGTCGCGGAAGCAGACGATCTGCCCGCAAGGTTTCACGGCGTTGAGGATTCGATTGGTTCGCGAGTAGGCCTGGAGCAGCCCGTGATAGCGCAGGTTCTTATCGACCCAGAGGGTATTGAGCGTCGGGGAATCGAACCCGGTGAGGAACATGCTCACGACGATCAGAATATCGATCTTCCGCTCCTTGACCTTCTGCGAGACGTCTTTGTAGTAGTCGGCGAAGCTCTCGATGCCGAAGTTCGTTTGGAACATCTTGTTGTAATCGGCTATCGCCGAGGCGAGGAACTCTTTCGAGCTGACGTCAAGGTTGGCCGCGCTGTCGGAGTTCTCCTCCTCCAGCCCCGTCGGGTCGGGGATCTCCTCGTTGGGGGCGAAGCTGTAGATCGTGGCGACCTTCAGCTGATTGCGCGGCGGCTCGTCGGCGGCGCGCTGTTGGAACGCGCGGTAGTAGATTTTCGCCGCCTCGATCGAGCTGACGGCGAAGATCGAGTTAAAGCCGCTGGCGTACCGGCCGTCGCTTCCTCGGTGGTAGCTCTCGCCCCGGCGCGTCTTGATCTTGTAGTGCTTGTAGATGTAATCGACGACCACCTTGATCCGCTCATCCTTGAGGAACGCCTTGTCGGTATCGATCCCCGCCACGCCGGTATCGAAGAGACGATCGTTCATCTTCATCGTCGAGACATAGTCGACCTTAAACGGCAGGACGTTGTTGTCCCGGATAGCGTCGACGATGGTGTAGGTGTGGAGTTTCTCGCCGAACGCCTGCTCGGTCGTCTGATAGTCGTTCAGGGCGTTTTTCTTGGCGAAAATCGGCGTGCCGGTAAAGCCGAACAGGGAGTATTTATTAAATCGTCGGGTGATCTGCCGGTGCATCTTCCCGAACTGCGAGCGGTGGCACTCGTCGAAAATAATGACGACCGGCCGATCGAAGATCACGTGATCCCCCTTTCGGCCGACGATATTGGCGAGCTTCTGGATCGTTGTCACGAGGATCCGGCTCTTGGGGTCGCGCAGCTGCCGGTCGAGCATCGCCGTGTTGGCGGTCGCGTCGACCGAGCCCTTCTCGAACCGGTTGAACTCCGTTTGCGTCTGGTAGTCGAGGTCCTTGCGGTCGACGACGAACATGACCTTCTCGACCCCCTCCATCTGCGAGGCGAGCTGGGAGGTCTTAAACGAGGTGAGCGTCTTTCCGCTGCCGGTCGTGTGCCAGATATACCCCCCGGCGTCGATCGCCCCGAGCTTATGGTTCCGCAGGGCGAATTGGACCCGATTGAGGATCCTCTCGGTCGCGGCGATCTGATACGGCCGCATCACCAAAAGGCGGTTCTGGGAATCGAAGACGCAGTAGCGCGTGAGGATGTAAAGCAGATTCCGCTTGGCGAGGAACGTTTGGGCGAAGTCGACGATGTCGTGGATCGGGTTGTTCTCGATATCGGTCCAGACCGAGGTGAACTCGTACGAACCGCCTCGCGCCGGGCGGTTCGGGGTTTTGTCTTTCGCCTTTTTGACCTGCTCGCTGCGGGTGCTGTTGCTGTAATAGCGCGAGTAGGTCCCGTTGGAGATGACGAACAGCTGAACGTAATCGAACAGCCCATCCCCCGCCCAGAACGACTCGCGGCCGTAGCGCTCGATCTGGTTGAACGCCTCGCGCAGACTCACCCCCCGGCGTTTGAGCTCGATATGAACCAGCGGGAGGCCGTTGACCAGGATCGTCACGTCGTAGCGGTTCGCCCGCTTCCCCCCTTCGGGGACATACTGATTGATGACCTGCAGCTTATTGGCGTAGATGTTCTCTTTGTTGATCAGGTGGATGTTCTTGTCCGTCCCGTCCTCCCGGTGGAGGATACGGATATAGTCCTCCTGAATGATCCGGGTCTTCTCAACAATCCCGAGATTGTCCCCCGCCAGGTCGGTTCGGAAGAAGCGCTCCCACTCCCCGTCGGTGAAGGTCATGCCGTTGAGCTCTTCCAGGCAGCGGCGCAGGTTCGCCCGAAGCGCCTCCGGTTTTTTGATCGGAAGATACTCGTACCCCTGATCGGTGAGGTTGGCGATCAGTTCCTTCTCCAGGGCCGCCTCGGACTGGTAATCGCCGCAGCGCCGCGGGCAGCCCTCCATCGGCAGGGCCGCCGCGACGGTTTGGCTGTCGTCTTCGAGAATGAGCTTGAATTGCTGGGCCATAGGGAAACACCCGGGACTTGTTTAAGGAAATGGGAATCGGTTTGTTTACCGGACAACCGGAACCGCCAAACGGAACAGCCGTTCGCCCTGCGAACCCGAGCGGATGAACGGCCAAGCCGCCGGGAACCACCAAGCGGAACAGCCGTTCACCCTGCGAACCGAGCGGATGAACAGCCAAAGCCGCCAGGAACCGCCGGACGGAACAGCCAAAGCCGCCGGAACACACCGAGCGGAACAGCCGTTCACCCTTCGAACCGCGCGGATGAACAGCCAAGCCGCCAGGAACCGCCGGACGGAACAGCCAAAGCCGCCGGAACACACCGGGGGAAAAACGCCCCCCCTCAGGGGGGGGTGGGAGGGGTGACATTATCGGCTCCCCCGTCATGGGGGGCGGGGGGGGGAACAGCTAACATTGCTTCCCCATCAAGCCCAGTGACGGTCGCCCCCCTCTAGGGGGGCTGGGGGGGTCAGGCGCTCTCCTTTTCGCTGAAGGTTAACAACTTGTCTCGGTAGTACTCATATTGGGCCCGGCGCATCGCCAGCTCGGCGGGGAGCCCCTGCGAAAGATCGTTGGTTAGGGCGTCGAACTTATCCAGGATGGCGACGATTTCGGATTGGACGGCCAGAGGGGGGACGGGGATTTTGTATTGGAGAATTGCTTCTTTATCACCACGGGGCATCTTTGCCCCCCGTGACCGTTGGGTGTCATAATCAAAGAATTTGTCCGAGGATAGCTGGTAGTACAGAAAACGGGGATTGAACTGGCTCTGAAAGTCGTCAGAAAGATGAAACGCCAAAACATCGCCGTTTGTACCGCCATCGTTTGTCGCAAGCCAAATCTTTTTGAGGTACGGACGAATATTCCCAATCAGAACGTCGTTTTTCTGATAGCGGATAAAGTTACCCGTCGCAGGAACGCAGGAAGAATTGACCTTACCTTGCTTGTCCTGCAACAGATTCTCCACACCAACATAAATTTCTTCATTCAATTCTGACGCTGATATCCGGGTTCGTTGGTACCCCCCAATCTCACCTAGAGCCATTAACCTGACCACCCCCCCCCGTTTAACTAGATTGTCAAACGAAAGAAGCTCGTTTCGGTAATATTCATACTGTTTGCGCCTGGCCTCCAGCTCCGCCTCCAGTTGTGCCTCTAGCTCCGCTTCCAGCTGAGTGAATTTGTCCAGGATCTCCACGATCTTGGCTTGAACGGGGAGAGGGGGGACGGGGATTTTGATCTTGGCCACATTATCCGGTTTCATCTCGACGACTTTTGTTCCCTTCGCATAACGGCGTTTTTGGCTCGCAAAGTCTTTGGTCTGGAAACAATAAGCGATGTATCTTGGATTCTCGTTGTGGTGCAATATACACGTGTGGCCACTAACCGCAATCTCGTATTGCCCCAGCCAAGCAACGGCCTTACAAACAGCATCAACGTCTTCGCTCGTGATGGCGACGATCACATCCCCAGGATGAGCTTTTTTACTCCGCTGAGCAACCGACTCCGAAACAAAGGATATAGTCCGATCCGTGGAGGTTCGGTAGTAGGTATGAATCTGCCCATAGTGAATACAACCGACACCGGAATCAACGAAGTCAGACTTCTGAAAACCGTTGCCGCGGGTGAACGTTCCAACCTCCCCCAGCGCCCGATAAGGCACTCCCTCGGGACAAAGCTCCTGAATCAGCCGATTTAGTTCACTCATACTGTTCCTCAGTCCGTTCAGCGTTCCTATTCGTCGCACGGTTCCCCCCCTACCCCAAGTATTATAGGAACAACCCCCCGATTCTCAAACCGAGAATCCCCCGCAGCCACGCCCGCCCCCGCCTCAAAACAGCGGTCCTCCCCCGCTTTGGACAGCATCTGTCACAACCTGGCTGTTTCCCCACCCGGAACCACCCCGCCCGTCAACAGCGCCGAAAGCGCGTCTGACGCCGGAAAACACGAGGTTTCCCGGTCATGTTCCGCCCAAAAAGCCCCCTCGCCGGGCTGGACAACGTTCCCCGCACGCCTTGGGAAGAAATTTTTCCGGGGATTTTTCCCTTGGGGTGCCGGGGGGGAGGGGTCTTTCGGTGATAGGCCAATTCACACCGACTAACCGCGGGAGGACGCGGCCGGTCTGCTCGCGTGAGGGGGTCGGTCGGTTTTCGGCCGCTGCTTCCGCTCCGTCCAGCCGCCCCCTGGGGGGTCTGTCGGCTTGCGGCCGTTTGCTGGCGTATGACTTGGCGTGTCGGCGTGACTTTTGCGGGGGGGCGGCTGGGGCGGGGGTTGCTTTGTCGTGTTGTGTTAGGTTCTTTTGTCTGCCTCCGGCGGCAAGCGCAGTGCGCTTGACCACTGCTGCCGTAGGGGGATTTATACGGCGTAGGTCAATCACCGCGGCTTCACCGCTCCCGCTGGTCGCTGGCCGCTGGTCTGAGCCGCACCGCGGCGAACGGCTGCCGCGAGCATTGCCAAGGGCATAGCGGCCGCCGCGCCTCGCGGCTTTGTTGCCTTGCCTTTATATTTTGCGTATAATCAAAACGGCCGCCGGGTTGTATCTCTCGGCGGCGCGCCGAATGAAAACAACACCAGCCGCCTTATCCGCTTATTCCGCTTGATAAGGCCCTCCCTAAAAGAACGGAAGAAAAACCATGCGTATGTCACCCAAGTCTCCGCTCACCCCCCCGGCCGCGGCGCTGATAGCACTGCTCGCCTTCCTGGCGCTGGCCCCGGGCGCTCAAGCCGACGATTTCACCTGCACCAAACTGCTGCGCTACCCCGATATCTCCTCCGACGCGGTCGTCTTCGTCTACGCCGGCGACCTGTGGCGCGCCCCGCTGGCCGGCGGCCAGGCGGCCCGCCTCACCGCCCACGAAGGGCTGGAGCTCTTCCCGAAATTCTCCCCCGACGGAAAGTGGATCGCCTTTACCGGCCAGTACGACGGCGATGAACAGGTCTACGTCATCCCCGCCGAAGGAGGCGTCCCCAAGCAATTAACCTACTACCCCAACCCCCAGCCGAGCGCCCCGCGCCGCGGATACGACGCCCAGGTCATGGGCTGGACCGCCGACGGCCGACAGATCCTGTTCCGCAGCGGACGCGGCGGCAACGGGGTCGATTCCCTCACCGCCCTGTATACCGTCTCGATCGACGGCGGCCTCCCGGAAAAACTCCCCATGCCGAGCGCCGGGGCCGGCGATATCGCCGCCGACGGCCAGCGGGTCGTCTACTCCCCCCTGTTCCGCGACTTCCGCCACTGGAAACGCTACTCCGGCGGCTGGGCGCAGTACCTGCTCGTCTACGACTTCCAAAGCAAAACCTATACCCGCGTCCCAACCACCGAACGAACCGACCGCGATCCGATGTGGGTCGGCCAGGAGGTGTACTTCCTCTCCGACCGCGACGGTACCCTGAACCTCTACCGCTTCGCCGGGGGGGAGGTCCAGCAGTGCACCCGCCACGACGATTGGGACCTGCGCTGGGCCTCCAGCGACGGCCGCTCGCAGATCGTCTATGAAATGGGCGGGGAACTGTACCGCTACGATACCGCCACCGGCCAGGAAAGCCGCATCCCGATCCACGTGCCGCACGACGGCCTGGCGGCCCGGCCCGAGCGAATCAACGCCGCCGACTTTATCGAGTCGTTCGAGCTGGCCCCCGGCGGTAAGCGCATGGTCTTTACCGCCCGCGGAGACCTGTTCACCGTCCCGGCCGAAAAAGGGAATACCCGCAATCTCACCCGCACCAGCGGCGTACACGAGCGCGGCGGCGTCTGGTCGAAGGACGGCCGCCGGATCGCGATGATCTCGGACAGTACCGGCGAGGATCAGATCTGGCTGGCCGACCCCCTCGGGAAAGACCCGCCGCGGCAGATCTCCGACTCGATGACCTCAATGCTCCATAACCTGACGTGGTCCCCCAAAGGAAACGCCGTGAGTTTCCACGACGCCGATAATCGCCTGTGGATCCTCACCGAGCCGGAAAACGGCGCGGGCATGTGGAAGCCGACCGAGGTCGTTCGCGACCCGAACGGCGGGGATTTAAACGTCAGCTGGGCGCCGGACGGCAGCCGCCTGGCGTATACCATGGAAGGTGAGAACTACTATCGAACGGTCTGGATCTACGACCTGGCGACCGGCGAACATCACCGGGTGACCGATCCGATGTTCGATTTCCGCTCCCCGGCGTGGGATCTTAACGGCGATTGGCTCTATATGATCGGCCAGTGCGAGTTCTATCCGCAGATCAGTACCATCGAATGGAACTTCGCCGCCAACCGTATGGACGGGCTGTTCGCCGTGGCGCTGCGCAAAGACGTCGAAAACCGGTTCGGGCCGGAAAGCGACGAGGCCGATACCGAGGACGAAAAGGACGAGGAGAAAGCCGAGGATCAAAAGCCCGAGGACGATAAGGCCAAAGACGACAAAGCCAAAGACGATAAGGCCAAAGAGGACGACGCGAAAAAGTTCGCCGTCGATTACGACGGGATCGAGGGACGGATCGTTCGTCTGCCGATGACCAGCGAGAACTACGAGGGGCTGCTGGCCGCCGACGGGTTCCTCTACTGCTTCCAGGCGGGCGCGAACTTCTACGGCCGCGACAGCTACGCCAAGACGAAGCTGACCGCGTTTAACCTGGAGAAGAAAAAGTCGTCGGTCTTCGCCGAGGACGTGACCTCCTATACGATCTCCCCCGACGGGAAGTCGATCGGCTATAAGAGCGGGGAATCGTACCGCGTCGCGGCGGTCGGCGAAAAGGCGTCGGACGACGATAAACAGATCTCCACCGGCGATATGACGATGGACCGCGACCCCGGCGAGGAGTGGAACGAGATCTTCAATGAGGTCTGGCGCCGGTACCGCGATTACTTCTATGTCAAAAATATGCACGGCTACGACTGGAACAAAATCGGCGCGCAGTACCGCTCGCTTCTGCCGTACGTGGCGCACCGAAGCGACCTGACCTATGTTCTGACCGAGATGATCTCGGAGCTGTCGTCGGGGCATACCTACGTCGATAACGGCGACTACGTCGTTCCGAAGCGGCTCAAGTCGGGGCTGGCCGGGGCCGAGTTCGCGCTGGACCGCGCCGTCGGAAGATATAAAATCGCGAAGATCTACCCCGGGCAGAACAGCGAGGAGAAATACCGCTCCCCCCTGACCGAGGTCGGGGTCGACGTGAAGGTCGGCGATTACGTTCTGGCGATCGACGGGGAGGAGCTGCTCGGCGGCGATAACCCCTACCGCCTGCTGCGCGGCAAGGCGAAGCGGACGGTTACCTGGCGGGTCGCCTCTAAGAGCGACGGAAGCGACGCCCGGGAAATCACCTATCGGCCTATCGAAAACGAGGCGAATCTCCGGTACCTTGATTTTACCCTGCGCGCGGCCAAACGGGTCGAGGAGGCCACCGGCGGCCGGGCGGGGTATCTGCATATCCCCGATATGGGGGCCAACGGCGGATATGAGTTCCTCAAGTGGTACTATCCGCAGCTGCGCAAAGAGGGGCTGATCATCGACGACCGCAACAACGGCGGGGGGAATATCTCCTCGTGGATCCTGGCGCGGCTGAATCAGCGCATGCTCGGGACCCGGTTCGGCTCGATGCGCGATACCCCCACCACCTACCCGTCGTTCGCCTGCAACGCCCATTTGGTCTGCCTAATCAACGAGACCTCGGCCAGCGACGGCGATATCTTCCCCTACTACTTCCGCGAGAATAAACTCGGGCCGATCATCGGCAAGCGGTCGTGGGGCGGGGTCGTCGGAATCACCAGCTTGGGCCCGCTGACCGACGGCGGAACCGTTTACGTTCCGCTCAGCGCGACAAACGACAAGACCGGCCAGTACGTGATCGAAGGGCATGGGGTCGATCCCGATATCGAGATCTGGCAAAATCCGCTCGATCAGGCCGCGGGGATCGACGACCAGCTGGAGCGGGGGATCATCGAGATCATGAAGAAGATCGAGGCCGAGCCGCGCACCCTGCCGAAGCGCCCCGCCGATCCGGTGAAGTCGCAGGACAAGCCGGCCCTGGCGCCGTGATCGTTTTTGTTTTTTGAGGCACTTGGTGAAGCAAGACGCTATGGCACTGCATATCAAAACCTTCGAGAACTCCGATTTCTCCGAGAACATCTTCGTTCTTTGGCGCGACGACGCGCCGAAGAACGACCGCGGGATGCTCCCCTGCGTGGTGGTCGATCCGGGACTGGAGCCCCAAGAGGCGATCCGGTTTATCCAAGACCGCCCGCTGGCGGTCGAGGCGATTTTAATCACCCACGGGCACTGCGACCATATCGCGGGGATCGACGCCTTCGTTCGGTTCTGGCCGGAGGCGGAGATCCTCATCGGCGCCGGCGATCGGCCGAAACTGACCGACCCGGAGGAGAATCTCTCGGCCTACTTCGGCCTGCCGATCACCGTCCGCGCCGAGGCCGCCCCGCTGGCCGACGGCCAGACGTTCACCCGCGCCGGACTGTCGCTGCGGGCGATCGAGATCCCCGGGCACAGCAAGGGGCATATGGTCTACGAGCTGCTCGAAACCGAGCCGCCGGCGGTCTTCGTCGGCGATGTGATCTTCGCCGGGAGCATCGGCCGAACCGATTTCCCCGGCGGAAGCACCCGGCAGCTGCTCGACGGGATAAGAAGTAAAATCCTCACCTTCCCCGACGATACGATCCTCTATACCGGCCACGGGCCGGCGACCACACCGGGGAAGGAGAAAAAAAATAATATGTGGCTGTAAAAGCCGCGCGGCCGAGAATACCCGGCCAAAAACCAAAGCCGTTTTTATACCGCTGTCCGTACCACCGTCTGACGAAAGGATCTTCCGCTATGAATCGACGTCATTTCTTCCAGCAAACCGCCGCGGCCGGTCTGTTCGCCGCCCTGGCCGCCAAAAGCGGCTCGTCCGTTAAAGCCGGCGCCGACGCCAAAAAGCCGCTTCTCCATGGGCTGATCAGCGCCGTCTTTACCCCGTTTAAGCCGGACGGGACCCCCAATATCGACGATATCCCGAAGTACGTCGATTACCTCGTCGACGCGAAAATGAACGGGATGTATATCTGCGGCTCCACCGGCGAGGGGCCGAGCTTGAGCGTCGCCGAGCGCAAGGCGCTCGACGAGGCGTTCGTCAAGGCCGCGGGGGGACGGATCACCGCCGTGGTCCAGGTCGGCGCCAACGCCGAGAGCGACTGCCAGGAACTGGCCGCGCACGCCGAATCGCTCGGCGCCGACGCGATCAGCGCCAACGCCCCGAGTTACTTTAAGATTCGGGATACCGAGACGATGGCCCAGTGGCTGATCGATATCGCCTCGGCCGCGCCGAATACCCCGATCTACTACTACCATATCCCGTCGCTGACCGGCGTCGATATCGATATGGGAGTCCTCCTGGCCGAGATGGAGAAGAACTGCCCGACCTTCCGCGGGGTGAAGTTCTCGGATACCATCGGCCACCGCTTCCTGGAGATCACCCAGTACGGCGGCGGCAAGTACGAGGCGCTGTGGGGCTGCGACGAGTCGCTCCTGACCGGGTTCGCCCTGGGCGGCTGCGGCGGGATCGGCAGCACCTACGCCCTGGCGCCGAAGCTGTACCTGCGGCTGCTCGACGCGATCGACGCGGGCGACTGGGTCAAGGCGCGCAAGATTCAGCTCGATATCTGGAAGTTCGTCCAGCTGCTGTTCAAGCACAAGATCAGCTCGGCCAGCCGGCTGATCCTCGAGCGGGCCGTCGGCATTAAGTTCGGCAAAAGCCGCCTGCCGCTGTCGGCCGACGCCGCCGAGGTCGACGCCGAGGCGTTCGACGCCGATCTGGCCGCGGCGCTGCCGTCGTTCTTCGGCGACGGCGCTAAGAAATAACACCGCCGGGCGGTTTGTTTTGTTCTTCGCGGCGGAAGGGGGCTTTTGGGGGGGAAGCGCCTTTCGCCGCGAAGAGAGCTTTTTTTCTTCCGCCGGAGGCCTCTGATGAACCGCCGCGATTTCCTCGCCCGCTCGGCCGCCTGTTCGGCCGCTTTTCTATCGTCGCGTCTCCCCGCGCGGGCGCAGGATGATGAAACCCGCGCGCTGGAAGTCAACCCGATTACGATCCCATTGCCGATCCGCCGGAAGCTCACCGCGCTTCAGATTTCCGACACCCATATCTCCCTGACCGATGAGCGTGACAGCCAGCGGCAGCGCGAGATGGCTCACCAACGGGCGGAGCGCTTCGGCGGCCGCTCGGCCGAGAAGTTCCTCGCCGCGCTGATCTACGCCCGCGAGAAGGGGGAGCTGTTTCTCCCCGTGGGGGATCTCATCGACTCGTGCACCGCGAAGAATCTCGACCTGCTGCGCGCCTGCTTCGCCGACAGCGACTGTTTCGCCTGTGTGGGGAACCATGAGTTCTATCAGTGGGTCGGCGACGGGGCCAAAGAAGATGAGGCGTACAAGCATCTTTCGTTCGACCGGGTGCGGGCCGCCTACCCGGACGATCTGAGCTTCTGCTCCCGGGAGGTGGCGGGGATCAACTTCGTCGCGTTCGACGATGTTTTCTACTATGTCGCCGACGACCTGATCGACCGCTTTAAGGCCGAGGCGGCCAAGGGCTTGCCGATCGTCGCCCTGTGCCACTGCCCGCTGTATACCCCCGAATTGTTCCAAGAGACCGTCGCCCGCCAGGGGGTCGCCTATATCGTCGGCGCCTCGGACGAGGAGATCGCCCACTATCCCCAGGATATGTTCGAGGAACAGCGGACCAACGAAACGACCCGCGCGTTTTTGGAGTACCTCCGGGGGGAGAAAGCCCTTCGGGCGATTCTGTGCGGGCATCTGCACCGCACCTGGCAGGGGGCGTTCTCCGAAACCGCGACGATGTATATCTCCGGCGCGGGCTTTAAGCGCCAGGCGAACGAGATACGGTTCGTGCCGGAGGCGTGAACCGCCCTCCAAAACCAAGAGACAAACAACCTAAGGATCAAACCCCATGAACAGACGTGAATTCCTCCGCCGCGGCGCGGCCCTTTGCTCGGCCGCTTCGCTGGCGTCGTTTTTCCCCGCTTGGGCGCAGGACCAAACCTGGGAAGTCCCCGAGCTGACGATTACCTCGATCACGATACCGCTGCCGATCGAGCGGGAGTTCACCGCGCTGCATATCTCCGACTCGCATCTGGCCTACGCCGATGATCGCGACAGCGAGGAAAAGCGCGCCCGCGCGGACAAACGTATCGAGGTATTCAAAAACCATCCCCTGGAGATGCTCCAAGCGGCGCTGCGCCACGCCGAGGAGAAGGGCCAGATCGTTCTGCACACCGGGGATATGATCGACTTTGTCACCGCCAAGAACCTCGATCTGACCCGTGAGGCGCTGGCCGATCGAGACTGCCTCCTCAGCGCGGGAAACCACGACTTCTACCCGATGCAGGGGGACGGCGCCGTTCAGGACGAGGAGTACAAACAGCGCGCGATGGTGGACGCTCAGCCGGCCTGGCCGAACGATATGCGCTTTTGCGCCCGTGTGATCAACGGGGTGAACTTTGTCGCGTTCGACGACGCCTTCTACTATGTCGCCGACGATCTGATCGACCGCTTCCGGGCCGAGGCGGCCAAGGGGCTCCCCATCGTCGCGATGTGCCACTGCCCCCTGTATACCCCCGAGCTGTATAAACATTGCGTGGAAAGCCGCGGCGACCATGTCGCCCTGATCGTCGGGGCCTCCGACGAGGAGATGGCCCACTACCCCGAGTCGTACTTCAAGCGCTATCGGTGGGGACACGACGAGCAGATCGCCACCCGGGCGTTCGTCGATTACCTCCGGGGGGAGCCGCTGCTCAAGGCGGTTTTGTGCGGGCATCTGCACTTCTCCTGGCAGGGGCAGTTTTCCGATACCGCCCCCCAATATATCGCCGGGGCGAATTTCAAAGGCCAGGTGAACGAAATTACGTTCGTGCCGGCGGCGTAATGAAGGTTCCAGCAATTCGGCAAGCGTAAAGGAGACCGTTTATGAACAGACGTGAATTTCTCACCCACTCGGCGGCAATCTGCTCGGCCGGTTGGCTGGCGAATTGTCTCCCCGCCCCGGCGGGGGAAGATATCCCCGAGCTGAAGATTACCCCCCTGACGATACCGCTGCCGATCGAGCGGGAGTTCACGGCGCTGCATATCTCCGACACGCACCTGGTATATGCCGACCAGCGTGACAGCGAAAGACAGCGCACCCACGCGCTGGAGCGTCTGGAGGTGTTCGGCGGCCGGCCGCTGGAAATGCTCCAGGCGTCGCTTCGCTACGCCGAGGAGAAAGGGGAGCTGCTTCTGCACACCGGGGATATGATCGACTATGTCACCGCCAAGAACCTCGATCTGACAAGAGAGGCGTTCGCCGGGCGCGACTGCTTCGCCAGCGCGGGGAACCATGACTTCTACCCCACCCAGGGGGACGGCCCCAGGGAAGACGAGGAGTATAAGGCGATCGCGTACGATAAGGTTCAGGCGGTCTTCCCGAACAATCTGCGCTTCAGCTCCCGCGTGATCGGCGGCGTGAATTTTGTCGTGTTCGACGATGTTTTCTACTATGTCGCCGACGATCTGGTCGACCGATTCAAGGCCGAGGCGGCCAAGGGTCTCCCCATTGTCGCCATGTGCCACTGCCCGCTGTATACCCGCGAGCTGTTCGAGTACTGCGCCGGCAGCAATCGTGACGGGGTCGCCTATATCGTCGGGGCCTCCGACGAGGAGATGGCCCACTACCCCAAATGGTGTTTCCAGTGGGGATACAACGAGCAGCGGACCACCCCCGCCACCGGCGCGTTTTTGGACTACCTGCGCGAGGAGAAGGCGCTCAAAGCGATCCTCTGCGGGCATCTGCACTTCCCCTGGCAGGGGAGGTTCTCGGAAACCGCCACACAGTATATCGCCGGCGGGAATTTCAGCGGCCAGGCGAACGAAATTCGGTTCGTGCCGGCGGCGTAACAAAACAAACAACCTAAGTTACCTCAAAGGATACCCTATGAACAGACGTGAATTCTTAAGCGCCTCGGCGGCGGTGTGCTCGGCCGAGTGGCTCCTCCGGGGGCTGGGGCTCGGCGCCGAGGAGAAAACGGCCGATCTGAAAATCCACCCAATCACCATCCCCCTCCCGATCGAGCGGGAGGTGACGGCGCTGCATATTTCCGATACGCACCTGGCCTACGCCAACGACCGGGACAACGACGCGATGCGCGATATCGCCGCCAAACGGCTGAAGGCGTTCGGGGGAAAGACCCTCGAAATGCTGCGCGCCTCGGTCCTCTGCGCGCAGCAGCGCGGGGAGCTTCTGCTGCATACCGGGGATATGATCGACTTTGTCACCGATGAGAATCTCCGCCTCACAAGCGAGGCGCTGGCCGATCACGACTGCTTCGTCAGCTCGGGGAATCATGAGTTCGCGCGGTGGGGGGCCGGCGACGACGACGGGAAAGAAGACGAGGCATACAAAACGCTCTCGTTCGATCGGGTCCAGGCCGCCTTCCCGAACGATCTGCGCTTCTGCGCCCGCCAGGTTGGCGGGATTAACTTTGTGGCGTTCGACGATGTCTATTACTACGTCGCCGACGATCTGATCGACCGCTTCCGGGCCGAGGCGGCCAAGGGCTTGCCGATCGTCGCGATGTGCCACTGCCCCCTGTATACCCCCGAGCTGTTTGACTATTCGCTCAGCAAAGACGGGGAGAAGGTCGCCTACGTGATCGGCGCCCCGGACGAGAAGATGAAGGCCGCCGGCTACCCCAATCACCGCTTCCGCCAGCAACGGACCAACGCCGTTACCCAGGCGTTTTTGGACTACCTCAAAGAAGAGACACAGCTAAAAGCGATCCTCTGCGGCCACCTGCACTTTCCCTGGCGGGGGAAGTTCTCGGAAACCGCCGAGCAGTATGTCGTCGGCGGAAACTTCTTCGGCGAGGCGAACGAAATTCATTTTGTGCCGATGGGGTAAAAGACACACCCGTACCGGCGAACAAACCGGGGATTTCTAAGAAAATCCGGCTCTTCACCCGTTTTGGGGGAGTCCCTTTTATGGCGCCAACTGCCGTATCACCTTGTCCGGCAACGCCTCATAGCCGCCCTCCATATCCATAGACAACGTTCTCCCCCGAGATTGCCTTGTATCGCGCTTTTGCTCCGGTCACTTGCCTATAAATTACCTTAAAAACGGCCCATGAATAATGACTTCTAACAGCCGATCAGCCGATTAAGGAGAACCGGACTATTCATTGATGCTATTGCTGTTCGTCATGGTTTACTCATCTCATAGCGCGATTATTCTTTATCCGCAGCGACGACCTTGATGCCCTTCTTCTGTGCGAACTTCCATGCGTAGGAACCGGGTGTGGCGATGATCGTTACGGGGCAGGCGTCGAACGCATTGTCTCCGATCGATGTGACGGAATCAGGGATCGTAATCTTGGTTAGGGAACGACAGCCATCGAAAGCCCACTTCCCAATCGATGTAACCGAGTCAGGAACCGTAACCTCGGTCAGGGATGTGCGTTCATAGAATGCCCACTCCTCAATCGATGTAACGGAGTCAGGAACTTGAAAGGTGTTCTTTTCGCTCCCAGGTGGAAAACGAATCAGCTCTGTCCCATCTTTGGAATAGAGGACACCGTCAATAGAACTATACGTAAGGTTATTGGGGGAAACGTTGATGTTCTTCAGGGATGTACAGCCTTCGAAAGCATCATACCCCATCGATGTAACGGAGCCGGGAATCGTGATCTCGGTTAGAGACACACAACGATAGAACGCATAATACCCCATCGATGTAAGGGAGTTGGGGATCGTGACCTTGGTTAGGGATGTACAGCCAGAGAATGCCTCATACTCAATCGATGTAACGGAGTCAGGAATCGTGATCTCGGTCAGGGATTCACAGTAAGCGAAAGCCCTATGCTCAATCGATGTAACGGAATTGGGGATCGTGACCTTGGTTAGGGATGTACAGCCAGAGAATGCATCCTCCCCAATCCAAGTAACGGAGTTGGGGATCGTGATCTCGGTCAGGGAACTACAGTCAGAGAACACAAACCACTCAATCGAAGTAACGGAGTTGGGAATCGTGATCTCGGTCAGAGATGCACAGTAAGCGAAAGCAAACCCCCCAATCGAAGTAACGGAGTTGGGGATCGTGATCTTGGTTAGGGATGTACAGTAAGCGAACGCCCACTCCCCAATAGATGTAACCGAGTCAGGGATCGTGATCTCGGTCAGGGAACTACAGCCATAGAATGCCTTATCACCAATCGTTGTAACGGAGTTGGGGATCGTGATCTCGGTCAGAGATGTACAGTAAGCGAAAGCCCCCCTCCCAATCGTTGTAACGGAGTTGGGAACTTGAAAGGTGTTCTTTTCGCTCGCGGGTGGAAAACAAATTAGCTTTGCCCCATCTTTGGAATAGAGGACACCGTCGATAGAACTATACGCGAGGTTATTGGGGGAAACGTTGATGTTATTCAAGGATGTACAGCCATTGAAAGCATCATCCTCAATCGATGTAACCGAGTCAGAAATCGTGATCTCGGTCAGGGATTCACAGTAAGCGAAAGCAAACCCCCCAATCGATGTAACGGAGTTGGGGATCGTGAGCTTGGTTAGGGATGTACAGTCCCAGAAAGCCCCATTCTCAATCGATGAAACGGAGTCAGGAACTTGTAAGGTGCTCTTTTTGCTCGCGGGTGGAAAACGAATCAGCTTTGTCCCATCCTTGGAATAGAGAACACCGTCGATAGAACTATAGGTGGGATTGTCGCGGGAAACAATGATCTTTGCCAAGCTTGGGTTATCGTGGAGTTCATCGTACTCAATATCCTCCATTCCTGCTGAGATTTTGAGCGTTCTTTTTCGCAGAAAAAAACTCGACAAAACAATGATGCCGCGAACGCATATTTCCCAGAAGTTCCTTAGGAAGGAGGAAGCCCTTTTGCTGATACGCTCAGTTGTTCTCATCTTTATGCCCCTTCCGGAGTTTAAGGATTCATGGAGATTCATCATACACCATGTGTTTCACATAACAATAGCCGTTTCATGATGGAGTTCATAAAAATGCTGATTTCTCACTGTGTTTAACCGAAATTTCTTGGAAAGCGCAAAAGAACTTTACACACAAAAAAGGAGGTCTAAAAAGACCTCCCTTTTTTTCGGCTTAACGGCGCTACGGCGCCGCGGGGCTTACATCCCCATGCGCGCCTTCTTGGCGGCTTCGACCACGTCGGGGTCGGTGGCGGTCGCTTCGACCTTCTCCAACACCTTGACGAAGTACTCTTTGTTCGGCTCGCGCAGATCGCGGTGGTGCGCCATCTTCGCGATCGAGGCGCAGGCGGCCTGGTTGAGGGCCGGCATCTCGAGGAACGTCTCGAGCCACTCGACGGTCGGGAGGATCCGAACCTCGCTGGCGCGGGTCAGCGCCCAGTTGCGGTCCTCGTCATTGCGGGCCGCGTCGAACGCCTTCTTCAGCAGCGAGAGGGTCTTTTCCGGGTCACGGTCGCTCTTGAGCGTGAGGACGCGGATGAAGGCGCGCAGCGCCTGCTTCTGGACCGCGGGGTTATTGCTGCCGCTGTAGCTCCAGAGCATATCGGAAACCGAGTCGTCGGGCCAGGCGCACAGCGCCTTGAAGGCGGCGGCGCGCACCTTGGCGTCGGGGTTCCGCAAACCGGCGTTGACCTGCTCTAAAACGGCGGCACCGCCCAAGCGCCCCAGCAGCGGAAGAACGTCGGTCAGCCCGGCGAGGTCTTCGGTGCCGTAGACTTTTCTGGCGGCGGTGAGGACCTTCTCGCCGGCGGCCTCATCCCCGTCGCAGACGATGGTGATCGTCCGCTCGACGTCGGTCAGGTAGCCGTTTGCGGCCCCCTCGGGAATCAGCGCGATGAGGCGCGGCAGGTCAAACTCGTCGGGGTCGGCCAGACGCGACAGACCGGCCAGGGCGTTGGCGCGGGCCTCGCCGCTGCCGGTTTTGACCAGCTCGATGAGCGGATCGATCGCCTCGTAGCACTTGCGCTCGGCGATCAGATCGATCACCGTCTTCGAACCGTCCGAGAGCTTGTCTTTCAGCTCGGCGAGGACGATATCGTTCGGGTAGCACTGAATCGCGTCGTTGGCCGCCGCGGCGATCTGCTCGTCGGGATCGTCGAGCAGATCGATGAATCTCGAGAGGAGACCGTCGCCGGCGTTCAGACGCCCGAGGGTCCGGATCGTGATCGCGCGGACCTGCGGATCGGGAGAGTCGAGCTGACGAATCAGCGCGTCGGAGTTCTCGCCGCCGTTCTTGTCGGCCATCAGGTCGATCAGCGCCACCTTGGCGGCCGGGGAGAGGGAATCCTGCTTGTCGGCCAGCGCCTGGAACTGCTCGTCGGAAAGCTGACCGAGGAAGTCCCCCGCCATCTGAACCTTGAAGATATCGTCACTGGCGAACCAGTCGGCGATGAGCTGATCACGGCCGTCGCCGGCGGTTTTGATCAGACCGATCAGGGCGGCGCGGTGCATGCCGCGCGGGGCCGCGTCGACGGCGTACTTCTCGAAGATCGCCCGGGCGGCGTCGATGTCCCCCTCGGCGGCGAGGTTATTGGCGGCGTTGATCATCGCCGCGGCGGCGATCGGGCACTCCACCGGGGTGTCGAGGGCCTGAAGGGCTTCCAGCCCCTTGGGGCCGAACTTGCCGAGGGCGTAGACCGCCGCGCCGGCGACTTCTTTATCGTCGCTCTTGGCCAGGGCGGCGATCTTATCGAACGACTCGGCGTCCTGACGCTTGGTCAGGGTGTTGATCACACCGACCAAAGCGGTTCCCTCAAAGGTATCGAGCGCGGCGCGCAGGGGAACCAGCGCCTCGGGAACGTGGATCACCTCCAGGGCGATACGGGCGTTCTCGCGCTCGTCGGGACGATCGAGCAGGGCGGCGATCGCCGGAACCTGCTCGGCGCCGGCGACGCGGCGCAGCTGCATGCAGACGAACTGGCGCGCGGCCAGGGTCGAGTCGTCGTTAAGCAGGGCGGCCAGACGGGCGGCGGCCTCGGCGCGGGTCCCCTCTTCGGCGGCCATCGCGTCGACTTCGTCTTCGATCAGCAGCAGCGGCTTCCAGTCGTCGCCGTACTGATAGGTCGGCAGGTAAGCCCAGGCCTCCTCGCTGGTCCACTGGCGGGAGGGAATCTCGTCCTCGGCGCGCAAAGCGGGAACGGCCAGAACCAGGGCAAAAAGGATAAACAGCGTTTGCTTCATCGTTTTCATGGGTCGTGGCTCCTTTCTTTACAGCGTCCAAGGAGCGCGCTCGGCGCGCGAGAGCATCTTGTTCGCCTCATCGTCGTCGATGAACGAAGTCGTCTCCCAATCCCACTTGAGCGGCCGCTTGCAGTGAAGGGTGATGTCAGAAATATTACCGAGGGTCGTGGCGCAGTGCCCCTGCTCGATCGGCGAGACAGGATCTTGGCGCGTGCGGATCGACCGGAAGAAGTCGGCCGTGTGCGGCGTGTAGGCGTACCCGGGTCTGCCCGGCCCCTTGTCGAGATGGCTGCCCGGGGAGATGTGGAGCGGATCGTCGGTGTCTTTGAACTCGACCTCCAGCAACGCGGGATCCGAGGCGGAAAATTCGGCGCGGCTGGCGTGGACCCACCCCTCGTCGCCGATGAAGCGGCACCCCTGCGGGTACGGGTCGCCGGTGGAACAGTATTCCAGAAGCAGGCCGCTTTCCCAGCGCAGGTTCAGACGCCACTTGACCCAGGTGTCGGTCATGCCCCCTTCGGGCATCTCGCCCATCACCGGTTCGAGGGTGAACGGCTTTTCGAAGACCTCGGGGACGCCCCAGCCGGCGATATCGAGATGGTGGACACCCCAGTTGGTGATGAACCCGGCGCAGTAGTGCGAGATCATATACATCGCCAGCCATTCGCAGCGGCGGTTGTCGAACGGGAACATCGGGGCCGGCCCGGACCAGCGGTCGTAGTTGAACCCCTCGGGGACGTCGCACGGCTCGGCGGCGGGGTAGGCCGCCCCGCGCGGGGCGGCGACCTGGATCGTGTGGATCTTTCCCAGGTAGCCGTTGCGCGCCAGGGCGCACGCCTTGCGGAAGTGCCACGAGCTGCGCTGCTGGGTTCCGACCTGGATGATCGTCCCGTACTGGCGCGCCAGCTCGACGATCTTCTGCCCCTGCTTGACGTAGCGGGTCACCGGCTTTTCGCAGTAGAGGTCTTTCCCCGAACGGATCATGCGCGAATAGATCGGCCCGTGCCAATGGTCCGGAACCGTTCCCCAAAGGGCGTCGATATCGGGGCGGTCGATCACTTCCTCAAAGTCCCAGGTGATGTCGCACCCCTTGTACCCTTCGTAACCGGTACGGTTGGCGTAGATATTGTTCACCACGTCGCGGGCGCGCTCGGCGCGGTCGCGGCGGCAGTCGGCGATGGCGACGATCTGGTGGTCCGGAAGCGGCGTCATGGCGCGGATCGAGTCGCTGCCGCGGTTACCGACACCGAAGACACCGATGGTGATTCGTTCGCTCGGCGCCATCGCGCCGTCCATCCCCAGGGAAGAGCCCGGAAGAACCAGCGGCGAGGCGGCAGCGGCCGCCGCGGCTGCCAAAAAACCACGGCGGGAGAGTGTAGTCTTGCGCATAGATTTCTCCAATTAAAGCTTTTGGTGGATAAGGGGGGCTCCCCTAAAGGAACCGCCCCCTCGTGAGTTGTTATTTTGTTCTAGGTTGTTTTTACTGCTCGTTCCAGACCTGGCCGATCATCCGCAGCGTCTCGTTGACCAGCTGCTGGCCCCCTTCGGGACTGACCTGATCGCTCTGGATCACGGCGCTGTAGCCGCCGCCGGCGATCGCGCGGGCGGTCGGCAGGTACGAACCGTCGCCGTCGGCCAGTTCATAGAGGAAGGTCGCTATCGCCGGGGAGCGGGCCTTGATCCGCATCGCGTAATCGCTGAACAGCTCGAACTGGTTGGTCGCCATCACGACGTCGCCGATGCGAATGACGTGGACGTTCGCCGGGTAGTCCTCGATGCCGTTGGTCTGCTGCCGCTGGTAGCGCTGCACGACATTGCCGTACCAGCCGGTCCCCATAAAGGCGACTTCCGCCTGGGAGAGGGTGGTGTTTTCGTCGAGCTGCTTTTGGACTCGCTCCATCTCGGCCTTGGAGGCGTTGTACTCCTCCTCGGTCACGGCGCGCATTTGAAGCGGGACGACCTCGAACAGGTGGGCGAACGGAACCTCGGATTGGATGTCTTTCTCGGCGCACTGATAGGCGTCGTCGACGGCGCGGGTCACCCGGCGGCCGAACTCTTTCATCTGAAGATCGAGGATGTCCCCCTCGCCGTAGCGCAGGCGGATCTCACGATTGTACGCCTCCCGGCGGTACTGCGGGTGCGGCGAATCGTCGCCGGCCGGCGCGACGCAGGGGAGCACCACCAGGGAGTCGTCCCCGAAGTGCTCGCGGACCTGGGCGCGGATCTCGTCGGCGAAGTCGGCGCAGTAGACCGACAGGTGCTCGACAATCTGCGTGGGGCAGGCGTAGTTGACCACGACCGACAGGAGCTTGCCGGCCTTGTCCCAGAAGAAGAGAACCCCCATATCGGGGTCGGTGCGGTTCTCGAAGTGGGAGAAGTTCGGGTCGTTGGTGTTGCCGTACATCTTGGCGCTGCCGTCGAAGTAGCAGACGCGGCGGCTCTCGCCGAGGACCAGCTGCTCCAAGCCCCAGGAGAAATTGGCCGGCACGCGGCTTTGCCACGCCTTAACGATCGTCTCGGCGACCGCCGCGGCGTAGTTGTCGATCGTCTCGGGATAGTCCTCGACCCCCTCGCGCTTGGGAAGCTCCGCCCCGATCATCAGGGTGGGACCGTCGTGCGAGTGGACGACGAACATCACGATCTTGTCGGTCGGGATCGAGGCGTCGCTTTCGGCGACCTTCTGGCGAACTAAATCGGCGCAGCTTTGCGGGATATGAACCAGGTCGAGCGACACGAGAATCGCCGCGTCGACCGCCTTATCCCCCTCGAGCGCCTCGATGGCGCAGACGTTCGCCGTCAGGGGGGATTTGGTCCCCTGGGAGAGGCGCAGATTAAACTGCCCCCAAAGCGGCGCGGACCCCTTGGGGGTGACGTCGGCCTGGGCCGTGCCGACGCGCAGCTCGGCGGCGCTCAGAACCGAGGCGAACAAAATCAGACAAAGCCCCGCCAAGACGGGAAAACATCTCTTTAACATCGAAAACTCCTAAAGGTGGAAAGATCGGACTTATCTGTGTCGGGAAGCTTTATTATCACCGCGCGGAAGGGTGAAATCAAGAGAAACGGGGCAAAGGAAAGAAAATTTTCCGGGTCAGGCCGAGATTCCGACGCCTTTCCCGCGCGGGGGGGAATCGGTACAATTCTTTACCAGAACGCGTCCGTAAAAAGGCGCCCATCCCTACCCCCCGACGGAGTCCCCCGCTATGTCACGAACCTTCATCTTGACGGCTTTATTGTGCGCGGCGGCGGCCGTCGCCGCGGCGGCCGATTACTACCTCGACCCGGCCGGCAATGACGCCAATGACGGGACCTCCCCCCAGACCGCCTGGCGGTCGCTGGAGAAGATCGAGTCCCCGGGCGTGATTCAGCCCGGGGACAGGGTTTTGTTTAAGCGCGGCGGCCTTTGGCGCGGCCACTTCGAGGCCCCCAGCGGGACGAAAGATAAACCGATCTACTTTGGCCCCTACGGCGAGGGGGAAAAACCGACGATCCTCTGCAGCGTCGATCTGACCGACCCCGACGACTGGATCGCCCCGGAGGACGGAAGTTCGATCTGGAAGACCCGGCCGGCGGGGATCTCTCAGTCGCGGCCGCTGGCGACCGATCACGCCGATTGGTACCTCTGGACCGAGGGAAAGGCGAAGGGATCGCTGGAAAAGGCCGACTTCGACGGCCAAGCCGGCTGGAAGCTCAAGTGCCAAAAAAGCGGCTCGCGGTACAACATGATGCAGCTGATCGTCTCGCCGATGCCGGTCCGGCGGGATCGCGAGATCGTGCTGAATCTGCGGCTGCGCGCCAGCCGTCCCCTGAAATTAAGCGGCATGCTGCTCAATAAACGGTCGAAACCGTGGGACCACTGGGCCGAGGCGAACCCGGGAGAGATCGAGGTCACAGAAGATTGGACCGACGCGGAAATACACTTCCTCTGCATCGCCGACGACCCGAACGCGCGGTGGACGATCTTCGCCGGCGGGAGTATCCCGGACGATACCGAACTGGATATTATCCTCGTGGGGGCGCAAGAGCGGCAGTTCGATTCGATGCGGATCAAAAGCGACGTCGGGAATATCATCCTCACCCCCAAAGGCCAGCTGGATAAAAACGCCGACCGGACCGACGACAGCCACCGCCGCGCCGCCTTCAAACGGTGGAAGAAGGAAGACCTCCGGGAGAACGACGATTTTTGGTTCGACCTCGACGCGGGGCGGGTCTGGTACCGCAGCGACATCAACCCCGCGCTGAAATACGACGAGTGCGAGGCGGCGCTGCACTATCACGTGATCACCGCGCACGAGTACCAGATCTTCGAGGACCTGGCGATCGGCTACGGCGCCTCGCACGGGATCTCCGGCAAAAACTCGAAAGGATGCGTGATCCGCGGCTGCGATATCTTCTGGATCGGCGGGGGGCAGCACGGCGGCCCGACCAGCACGACAAGGTTCGGCAACGGGATCGAGTTCTGGGCGGTCGGGGAAGATCACTTGGTCGAGAACTGCCGCGTCTGGCAGGTCTACGACGTCGCCTTCTCGATCCAGGGCCCCGAGGCGACCGACTACCGCAATATCGTTTGGCGAAACAATACCATTTGGGACTGCGAGCAGTCGTTCGAGGTTTGGCTGACCAGTCCCAAGTCGCGGATCAGCGGCTGCGTCTTCGAGTATAACCGCTGCTGCGACGCGGGGTTCGGCTGGTCGCACGTCCAGCGGCCGAACAAGAACGGAACCCACCTGCTCAGTTACGCGATGGAAGCCAAGTCGATCGACTTTAAGTTCCATCACAATATTTTCTCCCGCGCCCGCAACGGGCTGATCCGCTTTCACAACGACCGGATCGCGGAGTTCGATATCGACGAAAACTTTTGGTGGCAGCCCGAGGAAGAGGGCGCCGCGGGGGTCGATCAGGAGCTCTTCCTCTGGGCGCTGGGGCGCAAAAAAGAGCAAAAGGGACAGCCCGTTCACGTTTCGTACCAGCGGTACCGGGAAATGACGGGGAACGATAAGCATTCGGTCTTTGCCGAGCCGCCCGCCCTGGACAAAGGCCCCATCGCGCCGCTGAGCAAGTAATTAAAGGCGCGGGGGAAAAAGCGAAACCGCCGCGCCGAAAAGATCCCCGCCTCCCCTCCCCTATACAGAACCTATACCTAAGACAGCAAAGGAGTTACCCCGCTATGCTTCGAACCTTCACTTTCGCGGCTGTTTTATGCGCGGCCGTTATTTCGGCGGCCGTCGCCTCGGCGACCGATTACTACCTCGATCCGGCCGGCAGTGACGCTAACGACGGCACCTCCCCCGAAACCGCCTGGCAGACGCTCGAGCATATCAAGTACTCGGGACTGGTGCAGCCCGGGGACCGGGTATTACTTAAGCGCGGCGGCCTTTGGCGCGGCCATCTCGACGCCCCGAGCGGGACGCCCGAGGCGCCGATCTACTACGGTCCCTACGGCGAGGGGGAAAAGCCGACGATCTACAGCAGTATCGATCTGACCGACCCCGATCTGTGGATCCCCCCCGAGGAGGGGAGCTCGATCTGGAAGACCCGGCCGGCCTTGATTCTGGGGTCGGAACCTCTGGGAATGGATCAGGCCCGCTGGCATCTTTGGACCGAGGGGGAGGCCAAGGCGTCGTTGGAGAAGACCGACTTCGACGGTCAGACCGGCTGGACGCTCAAGTGCCAAAAAAGCGGGGGGCGGGACAACGCGATCCAGCTGATCGTCTCTCCCCTGCCGGTCAGCCGGGATCTGGAGATCGTGATGAAGCTGCGCCTTCGCGCCAGCCGTCCCTTTAAAATGCGGAATATCACCCTCAATAAGCGGGAGAAACCGTGGAACCAATGGGCCGAGTCGAACCCGAAGACCGTCGAGGTCACCGGCGAGTGGACCGACGCGGAGCTTCACTTCCTCTGCGGCGCCGACGACCCCGCCGCGCGCTGGACATTCTTCGCCGGCAGCTGTGTCCCGGACGATACCGAGCTGGATATTATCCCGCTGGAGGCGTACGCCTGCTTTTACGATCAGATGCGCCTCGGCAGCGATGTCGGGAATATCATTCTCACCCCGAAGGGCCAATTTGACAAGAACGCCGACCGGACCGACGACAGCCACCGCCGCGCCGCGTTCAAGCGGTGGACGGCCGAGGACCTCAAGGAAAACGACGATTTCTGGTTCGATAAACAGACGCAGCAAGTCTGGTACTACAGCGACGTCAACCCCGCGCTGAAGTACGACGAGTGCGAGGCGGCGCTGCACTACCACGCGATCATCGCGCACGAGTATCAGATCTTCGAGGACCTGGCGATCGGCTACGCCGCCTGTCACGGAATCGCCGGGCTGAACTCCAAGGGGTGCGTGATCCGCGGCTGCGATATCTTCTGGATCGGCGGCGGGGAGATCGGCGGCTACTCCAGTCCGACACGATTCGGCAACGGGATCGAGTTCTGGGCGGTCGGGGAAGATCACTTAGTCGAGAACTGCCGCGTCTGGGAGGTCTACGACGTCGCCTTCTCGATTCAGGGCCCGGCGGCGACAAACTACCGAAATATCGTCTGGCGGAACAACACCGTCTGGAACTGCGAGCAGTCGTTTGAGGTTTGGCTGACCAGCCCCGAGTCGCAAATCAGTAACTGCGTCTTTGAGTACAATCGCTGCTACGACGCGGGGTTCGGCTGGTCGCACGTCCAGCGGCCGAACAAGAACGGGACCCACCTGCTCAACTACGATATGAAGGCCAAGTCGATTGACTTTAAATTCCATCACAATATTTTCTCTCACGCCCGTAACGGGCTGACATTCTTTTACAGCGACCGGATCGCGGAGTTCGATATCGACGAGAATACCTGGTGGCAGCCCGAGGAAGAGGGTGTCGCGGGGATCGATCAGGAACTGTTCCTCTGGGGACTGTGGCGCAAAAAGGACCAGGAGGGGGGCGGCCCCCGCAGGGTTTCGTACCAGCGGTACCGCGAGATGACGGGGAACGACAGCGGCTCGGTCTTCGCCGAGCCGCCCGCCCTGGACAAAGGCCCGATCGCGCCTTTGACGGAAACGGAAGAACAATGAACGAACAAAACCGAATGCCGTATCCCTGGTCGCTCGATGAGCGTCTCTTCGCCGCGGTGACGGCGTACCACGAGGAGTCGGCCGTCGCCGAGTACGATCAGCGGATGCGCACGGTTCGCGATGTTGACGGCGAAAACCGCCGGCTGCTCGAGATACTGGACGGCTTCGGCGCGCTCGGGCCGGAGGCGTCGCTTTTGGAGATCGGCACCGGGACCGGGGCGCTGGCCCGAGCCGCGGCGCGCCGCGCCGCAGAGGTCCTGGCGGTCGATGTCTCCGACGCGATGCTGCGCTTCGCCGAGAGGAAGGCGCGCGAGGAGGGGCTGACCAATATCCGGTTCGAGAACGCCGGCTTCCTGTCGTTCGACAACTCCCGGCCGTTCGACGCGATCGTCAGCTCCCTGGCGCTGCATCATATCAACGACGTCTGGAAGGCCGAGGCGCTTTCGCGCGTCGCGCGCGCCCTGCGTCCCGGCGGGGTCTTTCTGCTGGTCGATGTTGTCTTCGACTGTCAGGGGGGCGAGCTTGACGAGTACGTGAAGCGCTCGTACACCGTGGACAAAATCGGCGAGAGGATGCTCGCCGATCTGCACGGCCACATCGCCAAAGAATCGAGCACGCTGCGCTGGATCATGGACGGAATCATTACCCGCGCCGGACTGAATATCGCCGACTTCGTCCCGTTCGGGCCGATCGCCCACCTTTATGTCTGCCGAAAACCGTAACACCGCCCGCCGCGCCCGCGCGGCAAGGAGTCGTATCGCCATGCCGCGAATCTTTACCCTTATAGCGCTTCTGGCCGTATCGTCGCTCGCCGCCGCGGCCGATTACTACCTCGATCCGGCCGGCAGCGACGATCGCGACGGCACCACCCCCGAAACCGCGTGGCGGTCGCTCGATAAGATTACGTTCTCGGGCCTGATTCAGCCCGGGGACAGGGTTCTGCTCAAACGCGGCGGCCTTTGGCGCGGCTGTCTGGAGCCCCCGAGCGGAACGCCCGAGGCGCCGATCTACTACGGTCCCTACGGCGAGGGGGAGAAGCCGACGATCTACAGCAGCGTCGATCTGACCGATCCCGACGACTGGATCGCCCCGCCGGAGGGGAGCTCGATCTGGAAGAGCCGGCCGGTGAAAATACTCAGCGCCGAACCGATCCCGACGGACCGAATCGGCTGGTCTGTCTGGACCGAGGAGGGGGCATCCGGATCGCTGAATGCGGCCGACTTCGACGGTCAGGCCGGTTGGAAGTACCGCTGCCGCGTCAGCGGCCCGCGCGGCTGCTCCACGCAGCTGATCGCCGCCGCGGTGCCGATTTCCCGGGAGCTCGGGGTAACGATGAAACTGCGGCTTCGCGCCAGCCGTCCCCTGACACTGAATAACATCACGATCAACAAGCGGTCGAAACCGTGGGACCGTTGGGCCGAATCGTCCCCAAAGACGGTCGAGGTCACCGAGGAGTGGACCGACGCGGAGCTTCACTTCCTCGGCGAGGCCGACGACCCCAACGCCCGCCTGACGATCTTCGCCGGCAGCTGTATTCCGGACGATACCGAACTGGATATCATCCTTGTGGGGGCCGAGGCCTGCCGGTTCGAGCCAAAGCGCCTCGGCAAAGACGTCGGGAATATCATTCTCACCCCCCGGGAGGAGTTTGATCCCGGCGCCGATCGAACCGACGACACTCACCGCCGCGCCGCCTTTAAGCGGTGGAAGCTCGAGGACCTTAAACAGAACGACGACTTCTGGTACGACAAGGCCGCCGAGCAAATCTATTACTTCAGCGACGTCAATCCCGCGCTGAAATACGGCGAGTGCGAGGCGGCCCTGAGCCGCTACGCCGTCGTCGCGCGTCAATATCAGATCTTCGAGGACCTGGCGATCGGCTACGCCGGGCGCCACGGGATCGCCGGTCTGGGGTCGAAGGGGTGCGTTGTGCGCGGCTGCGATATCTTTTGGATCGGCGGCGCCGAAATCGGCGGTTTCTCCAGCCCGACGCGGTTCGGCAACGGGATCGAGTTCTGGGGGGTCGGGGAAGATCACTTGGTCGAGAACTGCCGCGTCTGGCAGGTCTACGACGTGGCCTTCTCGATCCAGGGACGGGATCCGGCGAATTACAAAAACATCGTCTGGCGGAACAATACCGTCTGGAACTGCGAGCAGTCGTTTGAGGTCTGGCTCTCGAACCCCGAGTCGCGGATCACCGACTGCGTCTTTGAGTATAACCGCTGCTATGATTCGGGATTCGGCTGGTCGCACGTCCAGCGGCCGGATAAAAACGGAACCCACCTGCTCAGCTACGCGATGCTGGCCGCTTCGATCGACTTTAAGTTCCGTCACAATATCTTCTGTCACGCCCGCAACGGCCTGACCCGCTTTAGCAATGATCGGATCGCGGAGTTCGACATCGACCAGAACACCTGGTGGCAGCCCGAGGAAGAAGGTGTCGCGGGGGTCGATCAGCCGCTCTTCCTTTGGGGGCTGGGGCGCAAGGCGGATCAGGAGGGGGGCGGCCCCCGGATCGTTCCGTTCGAGCGCTACCGCGAGATGACGGGGAACGACGCGCGCTCGGTTTTCGCCGAGCCGCCCGCGCCGGACAAAGGCCCGATCGCCCCGCTTCGGTGAAGCGAAAAGCCGCTGTGATGAAAGACCGCGCCTTTTGCCGGGCATAAAAAAAAGGCCGCTTAAAAAGCGGCCTTTTTTCACGCGTCCCGGTGGCTGTTTTAATCCTCGATCACCAGGCGGATCCCGACGTTGTGGACCTTCTGCCACGGCAGGTACGCGTAGCGGACCGCCGAGCCGGTCACCTTCGGACGATCGGCCCACGAGCCGCCGCGGGCGGTCTTTCGATCGGTGTCGTTGCCGCTGTAAGCGCCCGCCGCGTCGTAGGGGTACTTCTTATAATCGTCGCGCGTCCACTCCGAGACGTTTCCGATCATATCGTAGAGCCCCCAGGCGTTCGGCGCGCACTGAGCGACGTAGTCGACGGTGAACCAGTTGTCGGTAAAGCGCGTATCGCGAAGCGGGAAGACGCCGTCGGGCCAGTCGCGGCGCAGGTGGATCGTCGCGCCGAATTCCCAGGTCGTGTAGAGCTTCTGACGTCCGGCGTCGGCCAGGTTCGCGAAGGGGGAGAAGTCGGTGTCGAACGTGCCGAAGTAGAACTTCTGATCGCTTCCGGCCCGCGCGGCCCATTCCCACTGCGCCTCGCTCGGAAGAACGGCGCGCACACCTTTTTCCTGCGAGAACCACTCGGCGAAGCGGGTCGCCTCCAGCCACGAGACGCGGGCGACCGGCTGATTCGGATGGTTGGCGATGTAGCCGGGGACGATATGGTCTTTGCCGTGCTCCTCGATGTAGCGGGTATCATGTTCCGGATCGTAGACGGCGTACTGGGCGTTGGTCACCTCGGTCTCGCTCATCCAGAACGGCTTGTCGATCGTAACGACCGAACGGGGGTTCTCGTCGGGATAGCCGTCGAGCGACCCCATGACGTACGTTCCGGCCGGGATCCGAACGAAGGAGATCTCCACGCCGTCGGCCAGCGGAACCGTCATCCGCTTGGCGCCGTTGGTGACACAGGTCTCCTGCAGCGCCTTGGCGGTCTGCTCGTCGAACGGCCAGTTTTCGGCCTTCAGCTCGTCGGTCGGCTTTTCCTGCTTCGGCGGCTTAATGAATTCCGGCGCCGGCTTCGACTGAATGTCGGTCAAAAGACGATCGTAGTCGTTCTCCACGTCGTTGACGACGTTGGCGTAAAGGGCCGACAGCTCCAGGCGGCGCTCGGCCTGATCGGGACGATCCCACTTGCCGCGCCACGGGGCGTTCATATCGATCCAGGCGGCGATGCGCCGGCGCGCCTCGTCGTCGAGCACCACCCCGTGATGACCTTTTTCGAGCATCTGCCACAGCTCGCTGGTGGAGACGTGGTACTCGTACGGATAGAGGACATCCATATCGGTCTCGGGCCCGCCGCGGCGCACGAACGGATGGATATTGTCGTAGGCCTCCTTGGCGGTGGCGAACGACGGGCGGTCGTCCTTGGTGCCGTCGTGGCAGCCGATGCAGAACTTTTTCACAACATTGTAGTACAGTTCCAGCTCGAAGGTCATCGGGCGCTTCTCGCCGTAGAACGGCTTGATCTCCGAGGCCTCGCGGCGGCTGGCGCTGGTGAGGACCGACGGGGTCACGTCGAGCTGCGACTCGTGGCAGCCGTTGCAGCTGGCCGCCTCGCCCGGCATGCCGACCGTCCAGGAACGCATGATTTGAACGGCGGCGCCGTTTTCGTCCAGCGGCTGGAGGGAGACCGGCGTGTTGGCGGGGATCTTAAAGAAGGCGCTTCCGTCCTCGTCGACCGGAACGGTTCCGAGGATCTGCTTGATATCCCAGCCGGACTGAACGCCGACCGACTCGTGGCCGCCGCTGTTAAGGTAGTTAAAGTGGTAGGCGAAGATGCGGATATTTTTGATCGTGCCGCGCGGGACGTTCACCGTCCCCAGCCCGTTGTAGACGTCGGTCACGAAGAGGGTCGCCTCTTTTTCGCCCGGGGTCCAGCGGTCGGGAAGGACCGGGGGAACCTCGCGCTCGACCAGCGGGGTCGGCCAGAAGAGCCCCTTGCCGGGGATCTCTTTGATCAGCGTCATGTTGTCGAAGGTATCGACCAGGTAGAGGCCGTACGTCCCCGGATTGCTCGCCATCTCGCAGTTGACGAGGATGTAATTTTCTCCCAGGGGGTAGGGGAAGACGAAGTTGTAGGTCAGCCCCAAGTTCCAGTCCAGCGCCGTGGACTGCATATCGAGGACGTTCCCGACGACATCCTGCCCCCAGCCGGGGATCTCGCGGTAGAAGCCGGTCTGCTCGAACGGCAGGACCTCGGGGTGCGCGTCGAACTGCGTGTTCTCGGGGCCCCATTCTTTTGTTTCGGGATGGAACCGGAAGGGGTACTTGCGCCCGACGGTCGGATCGATGATCAGCAGACGGCCGGTGTCGCCTCGGCCGTGGTGGCCGCCGCCGATACCGACGATCTTCGAGGAATCGGGGAACTCGCGGGCGTGCTTAAACGCCGTCGGGAACATCGAGCCGCTCCCGTACAGCTCGGACTGGTTCGTTCCGTCGGGATTCATGTGGAAGAGGATCCGGCTGTAGTAGTGCATAATGTCGGAATATTCCCAACGCAGATACATGATCCGCCCGTTGCGCAGCGGGGTCGGATGCCAGTCGGAGTCTTGCTCGAAGGTCAGTTGACGGACGGTCTTGTCTTTCTCGATCCGGTAGATGTTCGCCATCGGGTCGGAGCCGTTGATGCAGGGCAGCGCCTGCATACCGGCGTTCGAGCAGGCGATCACCGCGCCGTCGGGGGTCCAGCAGGAGTCGAAGAAGTTGACGTCCGGCTGGTCGGTCGGGGTCAGGAGCTTGAGGTTCTGGCCGTCGACGCCGACTTCATAGACCCCCCAGCAGCCGTTCTCGTCGGTGATGCTCGAAAACATCACCCGCTTGGCGTCCCAGTGCAGTTCCGGCTCGCAGATCGGGCGGCCGTCTTTCGGGCGGAAGAAGGGGGTGACCGTCGGGTCGTCGCTGCGCAGATCGGAGACGACCGCCAGCTCGCAGTCCCACCCCTCGTGAGCGACCTTGTCGATCGTCATGAAGTTATCGCCCGGGGCGGGGATCCGGCTGGAGACGACCGCCACCAGGGAAAGGTCGTCCAGCAGCGGGTTGGCCAAAAGCGCCTCGCGGCGGAAGGCGGCGAAGCGCGCGTTCCAGTCGGCGTCGTCTTTGTTCTCTAGGGCGTTGTACTCTTCTTCCAGCTGATCGAGCTGGTCGAGGTACCCTTCCCCGTCGTAGTCGTCGAATCGATCGAGCATATCGTTGATCGCCCGCCGAACCGACTCGATCGTGTTGAACGGCCGATTGTTGTCGTTGCCGGGGAAGTGGCTGTCATACGCCGAGGCGAACGCCGTGGAGGCCAACAGCGCGCACCAAAGGAAAAAACGCTTCATGGGTGGGTATCCTTGTATTGTGACCACGTAAAAAAAGGGAGTGGAGAGGTTCACTGCCCGAAACCTTTACCTCATTATAACCGAGGGATTATCGGCTTTCAACTTAGGCGCGCCGAGAGAAATTGCCCTTTCGGCAATCTTGCGCGCTGAGGGATTCGGGGATAAAATAGACCTTTTACGCGCGGACGAACGCTTTTTCCGCGCCGGAAAGGCCGCGTGAGGCCCCTTCGGCGAAGGGAAAGATCAACAACGAATAAAAGAAGGAAAGAGGAAGGATAGAGAATGGACCTTCACGAACTGATCCAGATGCTCAAGACCGACGGCGGAAAAATTGTGATGCTCGTCTCCGACGGAATCGGCGGTCTGCCGATGACCCCGGGCGGGCCGACCGAACTGGAAGCCGCCAAGACCCCGAATCTCGACGCCCTGGCCAAAAAAGGGACGCTCGGGATGTCGATTCCGATCCTTCCGGGCATTACCCCGGGCAGCGGTCCCGGTCACCTTGGGCTGTTCGGCTACGATCCGCTGAAGTACCCCATCGGGCGCGGTGTCCTCGAGGCCTCGGGAATCGCCTTCCCGGTCGGTCCGAACGATGTGTGCATCCGCTGCAACTTCTGCACCATCGGCCCCGACGGCAAGATCACCGACCGCCGCGCCGGCCGTATCCCGACCGAGGAATCGGCCGAGGTCGTTAAGACCCTGCGCGCCGTGAAGATCCCCGGGATCGAGGTCTTTGTCGAGCCGGTGAAGGAACACCGTTTCGTCGTCGTCTTCCGCGGCGAGGGGCTCGGCGGCAACGTCGCCGATACCGATCCGCAGAAGGTCGGCTTTGAGCCGCTCGACCCGGTCGCCAAGGACGACGCCAGCAAGAAGACCGCCGAGGTCGCCAAAGAGTTCTTCCGCCAGGCCAAAGAGATCCTCGCCTCCCAGCCGAAGGCCAACTGCCTGACGATGCGCGGGTTCGCCACCAAGCCGACTCTTCCCTCCTACAAAGAGCTCTATGGCCTCAACGCCGCGGCGATCGCCGTCTATCCCATGTACAAGGGGCTCGCCTCGCTGGTCGGGATGGAACTTGTCGGCCAGCCGAAGTCGCTCGCCGAGGAGATCGAAGTCCTCAAAGAGAATTGGGATAAGTACGACTTCTTCTTCGTCCACTTCAAGTACACCGACAGCCGCGGGGAAGACGGCGATTTCGACGCCAAGGTCAAGATGATCGAGGAACTCGACGCGGTCGTCCCGGCGATCGAGGCGCTCGGCCCGGCCGCGTTGGTGGTCACAGGCGACCACAGCACCCCGGCGAAGATGGCTTCGCACAGCTTCCATCCGGTTCCGACGATGATCGTCTCGGACCTGGCCCGTCCCGACGCCTGCGCCGCCTTCAGCGAGACGGAGGCGAACAAGGGAGGGCTGGGCCACTTCCAGGCGATCTACCTCATGCCGCTGGCGATGGCGCACGCCGGGCGTCTGGAGAAGTACGGCGCCTAAGGAACGGGAGTTTCTCTCCCCGCATACCAAGAGAAAAAAAATAAGGAGATTTTCCATGCAACGTGCTTTCATGACCCTTGCCCTCGGCTGCGCCGCTTTGCTGATTTCGGCCGTTTTCGTCGGCTGCAAACCGGCCGACACCCCGACCGAAGAGACCGTTCCGGCCGCGCCGGCGGCCGACAGCGGTACCCCCGCGCCGGCGGCTGATCTGCCCGCCGCCGACGAAGCGGCCGACGACGCGGCGGCCCCCCAGGAGATCGTCGGCAAAGAGGCGTTCGACGCGTTCCTCGCCTCCGCGCCGATCGCGCTGGTCGATTTCTCCGCCACCTGGTGCGGTCCGTGCCAGAAGCTGGCCCCCTATGTCGAAAAGATGGGGAAGGTTTACGCCAAAGACGGCGTGAAGGTGGCCAAGGTCGATATCGACAAGAACGAGGATATCTCCCGTGACCTGGGGGTCCGCAACATCCCCGATGTCCGGATCTTCGTCAACGGCGAACAGGCCGATCGGATCGTCGGGAACGACCCGATGGGGCTGATGAACAAACTTGAGAACGTGGTCAAGGCGGCCAATAATAAATAATTCGCCGCCGCGAACTACTGGCACGGGCGCGAGGCGATGGACCACGAGGCAAACGACCAGCGATTTCCCAAACGCCGCCGGCTTCGGTCCCGGCGGGATTTTGCCGCGGTCTATCGTCTGCGCAAACGCTCCGGCGACACGCGCCTGACGGTCCTGGCCCGAGCCAACGGGCTGGGGTACTCGCGCCTGGGGCTTTCGGTCTCGCGCAAGGTCGGCAAAGCGCATATTCGCAATACGTGGAAGCGCCGCCTGCGCGAGGCGTTTCGCACCCACCGCGAAGAGATCCCCGCCGGGTTCGACTTTATCGTCATCCCGCGGCCGGCCGACGCGGTTCCCGAGTACGCCGCGATTGTCCGCTCGCTTTTGCGGCAGACCGCTTACGCGGCCAAAAAGTGGGGGTATTCCCCGCGATGATCCGTCGATTCTTTTCCGCTGTTCTCATCGGCCTGGTTCGGTTTTACCAGATCACGATCAGCCCCCTGATCGGCCCGTGCTGCCGCTATACCCCGACGTGCAGTCAGTACTTTATATTGGCCGTTCAAAAGTACGGTCCCCTGCGCGGGGCCTGGAAGGGGTGCCGCCGGATTCTGCGCTGCCACCCCTTTCATGAGGGAGGTGAAGATTGGCCGTGAGCGAGCTTTTGAGCGTGCGGGATTTTTCGCTTTCGTACGGCGGCCAACCGCTGCTGTCGCCCTTGAGCTTTTCGGTCGCGCGGGGGGAGTATGTCGCCGTCCTGGGGCAAAACGGCGCGGGAAAGAGCTCGCTGCTGAACTGTCTGGCGATGCTCGAAAAGCGCTGGGAGGGGGAGATCACCCTGGGGGGCCGCTCGGTTCGCGCGTATCGCCGCCGCGAGCTGGCGCAATGTCTGGCTTATATTCCGCAGAGCCCGGGGAATTTTTCGTCGCTTTCGGTTCGGGATTGGATCGCCATGGGGCGGTACCCCTACCAAAGCCGCCTGGCGGGGGAAACGGCCGCCGACAGGCGGGCCGTCGATCGGGCGCTGACGCTGTGCGCGCTCGGGCCGCTGGCCGACCGGCCGGTGGCGACCCTCTCGGGGGGAGAGCGGCAGCGGGCCCTGCTGGCGGGGGCCCTGGCGCAGGAACCGGAGCTTCTGCTGCTGGACGAACCGACGGTATTCCTTGACATGGGGCATCAAGACCAGGCCGCGCGGCTGCTGGAACAGATCCACCGCGAGGGGATCGCCGTGATCGAGGTGACCCACGACTTAAACCGCGCCGCGCTGGAGAATCGCCGGGCGCTGGTTCTCGCCGGGGGGCGTCTGGCGTTCGACGGCCCGGCGGCGGAACTGATGAGGGCCGAGACGATCAAAGAGCTGTTCGCCTTCGACCCGCTTCTGACCCCCCACCCGCGCACGGGAACCCCGATGCTCCTGCCGCGCGGGGATTTTTGAGCGCGCGCGTTTGATATTTCCCGCGCGCGGGGGTAGACTAAAACTATCGGCGGGGATGATGACTATCTAAAAAACCCGCCAACCGCTAACCGACAAGACAAAAACGCAAGAGGAAACTATGATGAATCGCGGGAAGATTTTTGTTTTTGGAACTTTATTCACGGTCCTTCTTTTGGCCGGCAGTGTCACGGACAGATCCGTGATGCGGGCCGACGATGCCGCCTACCCGGGGACGCGAAGCGACTGGAACGGATACGACTGCTGGGACTTCCAGTTCGAGGGGCGAAGCGCGAAGATCGTCGTTCCGGCCAAGCCGGCGGAAGGGACCCCCTGGCTGTGGCGCGCCCGTTTCTTCGGCCACGAGCCGCAGACCGATATCGCGATGCTCTCTCTTGGCTGGCATGTCGTCTGGATCGACTCCGCGCCCCTGATGGGCTCGCCGGAATCGGTCGCCCTGTGGCAGCGGTTCTATACCTACCTGACCGAGACGTTCGGTTTCTCCCGCACCGCCGACCTGGAGGGGATGAGCCGCGGGGGGCTCTACATTATGAACTGGGTTCTGGCCTATCCCGATGAGGTTCGGCGGGTCTACATCGACAATCCGGTCCTCGACTTCAAGAGCTGGCCGGGCGGTCTGGGAGCCGGCCCGGGGAGCGAGGGGGACTGGCGCGCCACGCTGGCCTCCTACGGCCTGACCGAGGAGACCGCCAAGACCTATGCGCTGAACCCGATCGACAACCCCGCGCTTAAAACACTAGCCGAAAAGAAAGTCCCGATCCTGGCGGTCTGCGGCGATTCGGACAAAACCGTCCCCTTCCCCGAAAACGCGCAAATCCTGCGTGAGCGCTACGAACAGTTCGGCGGCCCGCTGCGTCTGATCCTCAAGCCGGGGAACGACCATCATCCGCATTCCCTCGGCGACCCCGCGCCGATCGTCGAGTTCTTCACCGCGCCGGAAGCGCCGACCGGTGAGATTCAGCTCAATTACTAAAGAGGGCTGGTAACGAAAAGCCAAATAAAAAACCCCGCCTGCTTCAGCCGGGCGGGGTAAACTAAGCCAGCGGGGGGAATCGAACCCCCAACCTCAGCATTACGAATGCTGCGCTCTGCCAGTTGAGCTACGCGGGCGCCACTTCAGCCCCAAGGGGCCAAGGGTAGAAAAAAAGATACCCCGTTTTTCTCTTCCGTCAAGACGGGGGGGAGAAAAACGGGGTCTTTGTGAATATCGTTGGGGCTTCCGGCGCTCACGGGTAACCAGCCCGTGCGGAGAAGGTAAGGGCAAGGTATCTTCATTCCAAACACAACGCCTTTGGCCCCGCCCGAAAAATCAAGCAAACACCGTGCCAAATTAAAAAACATCGCCGAAAGAGCTGTTTTTGGCGGATAATTCCCTCTAAAACCGGCCCCAATACGGGGAAATCGCGGGCGATCGCGCCCGAACAAGGGCTTGACGAGGGGGGAGTTGTTGTTTTGTTTTGATACAACTGTATCGAAATCGTTCACCCATCACGCCGCATCCCCAAAGAGTTTTTCCAGGGAGGTTCTATGTCCGCGGTTGACCTTCAGACGCACCCATCCGGGGTGATCCTTCCGGTCCAGGCGCACCCCGGGGCGAGGAAGAACGAGTTTAAGGGGGTTCAAAACGGCCTGCTGAAAGTCTCGGTGACGCAGGTTCCCGAACAGGGGAAGGCGAACAAGGCGATCGTCGAGTTTCTGGCCAAGGGACTGAAGCTGAGGAAATCGCAAATCACCCTCCTTTCCGGGGAGACCTCGGGGCAGAAGAAGTTTCTCATCGAGGGAATCACCCCGGAGGAACTGGCCGAAAAGCTCCGCTCGGCGGTCGGCTAAACCCTTTTTTCCCCTTGATACTTGTGGTAAAATGGGCGCTTGGCGGCGTCTCTCTCACGGGGCGCGCTAAAGCCGCCGCGGCACGAAAGCGCGGGGCGGCGAAACACAAAACCGAAACAAAAAGCGAATCACCTCTATCGATAAACTCTCGAAACAAGCGAGGAAGACAATGCAGTACAAGGGATATTTGGCCGGGGCGCTTTGCCTGGTCGGATTCGTTTATTTCGCCGGATGTGACACCCCCGGTTCGATCGACACGCAAGACGGAAGCACCTTGGTCTACCTCACCGATCTGTCCCGTCCGACCGGTCCGGAAGAGCGGGTCGTGACCGTCGCGGCCGAGAAGGTTACCCCTCCGGCCGACCAAAAGCAGTGGGCCGAGAAATACGACGCGGACCAAAAGCGCGCGGCCGAAGCTAAAAAAGCGGCCGCCCAAAGGGCCGCCGCCGCGGCGCGGAAAGCCGCCGCCCCGGCCGCCGACGCCCCGCTGGCGAAACCCGAAGATATCAAGGCCGTCAAAGACCGCGTCGCCGCGCTGAAGGGGACCGTCAAGACCGCCAAGAACGGCGCGATCACCTCGATCCGCCTGGCCGCCTCCGGCGGGGACAACGTCACCGTCGACGATATGAAACTCATCGCCCGCCTGGGCGATCTGGAGTCGGTCTCGTTCGAGGGGGCCGTCTTCACCGACGAGATGATCGAGCCGCTGACCGCCTGCCAGAAACTCAACAGCGTGACGATCAACAACGCCGATATCACCGCCGCCGGTCTGGAGACCCTGGCCAAGCTCCCCGAGCTGACGATGCTCGATATCCGCCGCGACCTGAAGCTCGACAACGCCGCCCTGGCGGTGCTGGCCTCAATGCCGAAACTGACCGAACTTCACGCCCACTACAACAGCTTCACCAACTCGGGGATGAATAAGATCGCCAAGGCGGTGACGCTCAAGAAGGTCGATGTGCGCGGCTGCTCCGACGTTTCGGACAACGGCGCCAAGTACCTGGCGAAACTCCCCGAGCTGGAAGAGCTTCAGTTCCGTTTCTCGATCACCAACGCCGGGGTCGAGCATTTGACCGCCGCGCCGAAACTGAACTTTGTCGAATTCCAGGACTGCGGCGACATCACCGACGCGGCGGTCCCCTTCTTCCAGCAGATGCCGGCCTTAAAGGGGCTGCGGGTCTTCCGCTGCAAGGGGTTCCTCGACCCGGCGGTCGCCGGGGTCGCCGCCCTGCCGCTGACGCGCCTGGAACTGCGTGACCTGAACGTCTCGAACGAGGGGATCGCCGCGCTGAAGAACAACACGACGATCAAGACCCTGGAGCTCTCGGAGCTGGCCAGTGTCGACGCCGCCGGCCTGACCGACGCCCTGTCGGGCCTCAAAGAGCTGGAGAAGGCGTCGTTCTTCTCGATTCCGCTGAACAACGAGGCGCTGGCCGGCCTGGCCGCGAACTCCCCGAACCTCAAGTCGCTGCAGCTGCGCGCCGTCGCGGTGACCGACGAGGGGATCGACTCGCTGCTGAAGTTCAAAAATCTGGAGACCCTCGACCTGCGCGAGAACGCCGGCCTGACGGCCGACGCCCTGGTGAAGCTCGGCGCGCTGACGTCGCTGAAGACCCTCTACCTCAAGGGGACGGGGATCACCGACAAGTCGGGCGCCGCCCAGCTGGAAGCGCTCAAGAAAGCGCTCCCCAAGTGCCGCGTCGAGACCTGATAAGCGAAGAAGCCGAACCGCCCGAGTTCTTTTGGAAGGAACCAAAATGCCTGACTTTTCCAAGCAAGATCAGCGGACCCTCGAGAGTATCCGGAATCTGGCCGACGTCCTGCGCCGGCGGATCGCCGCTCAGAGGGATCCGTCGATCTCGATCCCCGCGCGGACGCTGTCGAATATCCGCTACAACGCCTCCCGGCGCATCCTCGAAATGGGGAAGCGCACGACCGACCGCCAGCTCTTCAACTTAGGCCAGGCGAAGAGCTTTATGCAGACGATCTTGGTCGCCAGCGGCACCAAGAAGCTCATCGAGATGGGGAAAACCACGAGCATCCGTGGTCTGTACTACATGCTCAAGCACGATATCAAGCCGACGAAGGAACCGACCTTCGCCGACCAGGGGGAGTGTGACCCGATCATCGAGGACTGCGAGGTCCTGCTCGACGCCCTGCGCGAGGAGCTGCATCTGTTCGCCGACAAGCGGGGAGATATGGTCGGCAATATCATCCTGGAAGACAAGGGGGACGAAATCGACTGCTCCCGGATGGGCTCCGGCGGCTACGCCGTCCCGTCGATCGTCGAACCGGATGTGATTAAGTTCAAAAAGTGCAAAGCCAAATTTATCCTCCACGTCGAAAAAGGCACCGTCTGGCAGCGGTTCAACGAGGATAAATTCTGGAAGCAGCACAACTGCATTCTCACCCACGGCGCCGGTCAGCCGCCGCGCGGGGTGCGCCGTATGCTCAATCGTCTGCACCACGAACTGAAGCTGCCGGTCTACTGCCTGCTCGATAACGACCCGTGGGGGTATTACATCTACAGCGTCATCAAGCAGGGATCGATCAACCTGGCGTACGAGTCGCAGCGCATGGCAATCCCGGAGGCGCGGTTCATCGGCCTGCGCAGCCGCGACTTCGAGCGGTGCAAGCTCTCGGACAGCGTGAAGATCTCGCTCAACGACACCGACCGCCGCCGGGCGCGCCAGATCGCCGAGTACCCCTGGTTCGCCAAAAAGAAGTCGTGGCAGAAAGAGATCGCCCAGATGCTCTCCAACGGCTTCAAACTCGAGGTCGAGGCGCTGATCAGCCGCGATTTAAGCTACGTGACCGAAGAATACGTCCCGACACTCCTGCGCGAGGGGGTGTTTTTGGATTAAGTCCCGCGGCGCGGGGTTCTAAAAAAACGCGGGTGTGTTCAAAGAACGCACCCGCGTTTTTTTTTGCCGTCGAGGGCAAGAGAGAATCAGGTACTCTGTTCAACGAGGGAATCGATGAACTTGACGCAATCATTCATCGTCGGGAGGCAGCGGAGTACCTTCTTGTGTTTGATGCTGATCACGTAATATTTCTCCTCCCCTTCGTATCTCTCCACGTTGTGCCACTTGTAGGTGAAAAGTCTTTCCCCTCGGCGCGGCACGGGAATCGGGTAGACGCCCCGGAGACTGTCCGATGTCTTCTTCATCGACCGTGTGGGGATATAGATAGCGCTGTTTCCTAATTGATACTTGACATGGTTAAAATGGCTCATTTGAACCCCTTTCTTTAATTGTTGCTAAGTGACTGTAAATCAGCCGACCGCCAATTGGCCGGGCTGTTTAACCTTTTTGACAGACGTCAAACATCGGCGCCCGGGGCAAAATATCTCCTCCGGCGTCCGTCCCGTTTGACTCCCTCACTGGTTATGATAGGAAGGCCGTTTGCGTTTTTGCCGAGAATCCCGGCCTTTTTGCCCCGATTTTTTTCGAGATATGGTTTCTTGGGGGGCGATACACAAATAACGCGCGGCCCGAGGAAAGGGCCGCGCGTTTTTGCCGCCAAGGGAGGAAAAAATCACTCGCCGGAAGTGTCCGAGTCAGTCTTGGTCTCTTCCGAGCCGTTTTTCCTCAGTTCCCAGTCGGGATCGTTTTCGAACCGCTTGGCATGCAGCGGGTCAGCCGCGTCGGGAATGTCGAGCCGCATCATCACGAAAGAGTATTTCTCGGAGGCCGATTCTTCCCGCTCTCCCGGGAGATGACTTTCGATCAGCGAACACATCTCCCGGAAGAGATTCTCTTCCTTGCGTCCGTAGGGGTAGATCAGCTCGAAGACGCGATTGATGGCATCTTCATTGCTGCCGCCCTTGAATTCATACATCCTCGCGGGGGAAATTCCCCCCATCAGGAAGTGGGGATGACCTTTGCCGTCAGTGTTCTTGTCGCCGGAGATAAATCCTAATAGTCTCTTCATCAGTGTTCCTTTCTTTACTGTGCCTGTTCGGTTTTGTCGTCGATTTTGGTATCCGCCGTGGTTTTCTCGGCCGTCCCCTGAGAAGAATCAAAAAACTCGTCCCAGTCGGCCGCCTCTTTGATCCGCTCGATCAGCCGCGGAATATCGTCTTGCGGAATCGTGACCACGATTCCTTCCTCCCGGGCCAGCTTGCGGTCCACTCCCCTTTCGCCCGGGGTGTAGGGGCGAAGCAGATCGCGGAGGAGCCCCAGATCGATGGCGCGCCGGCCGTCGCCGCTGTTGAGCTGGAAATAATAGATACGAGGCTGATCCGAGTGACAGTGTAACGCGAGAAACTCGTAACCGTCACACTTCCTCACGACGACATGATAATCGGGGTGGAACAGACGTTTACGGTTCATATTAATCGACACGCTGTAGTCACCAACGTCGAGATCGTTCCACAGCGGTTGTTTTCCCCAACGCGTTTCTCTCGTCAGTCTCGACACCTTAAAGTCGATCCCCCTCTTGAGGGCAGACCGGGCGCTTCGGGAGGGCACATTCAAGTCGTCGGTCCACCATCGGAGCGACTCGATGAATTTCTTCGGATCGAAATTCGTTCCGTCAACGAAACCGTACACGTACCACAGACACCCTCCCTCGATTTTGAAATCGGTCTGCTTAACGGCGATCTCGAGGATGACAAAAGCCGGTTCCCCGCGCTTGGTTTTCGTTTCACGCATCTGACACCAGATCTTACACGTCGACATAGGGCATCTTCCTTTCTTGGTTCTGCCGGGTGAAAAATATTTGTGTCCATACGGACAGTACTGCCTTACAGACACAAGAGAAATGATATTCGTCTCGATTTCGCCGCGCGCGGCGGCATACTTCCGAGGAAGCGTATCTCAGGAACGATTCTCTACAGGAACGATTCTCTACAGGAACGATTCTCTACAGAAACAGTTCTTTACAGAAATAGTTCTCTGCAGAAACAGTTCTCTGCAGAAATAGTTCTCTGCAGAAACAGTTCTCTACGGAAATAGTTCTCCGCGGAAACAATTCTCTGAAGAAGCGTTTCTCTACAGGGAGATAAAAAATACGAGCGAAAAAACTAGAGGAAATATTTCCGCGTACCCGCGCGCGTAGACACGTACACCACAGATGGATTCCACAGACGATCACACCACAGTGAACCTATTTCTGACGCGCGGCGTCACAGAAAACAGTACACAGAAAAGCGCTCTAAATTTATCACTATTCCCGCACAGCCGCGCGGGTACAGAGTATCCCTACGGAAAAAGGGCTTTTTTTCGCGCGCGTGAGAATATTTCTACACAGACAATCCGTGATAAAAATACACACGCGCGAAAATTTCACGCTCTTCTTACCGCGGGAGCGATATGCGCGGGGGACGAAAAAAACAAAAAACTCGTCCCAACCGTTTGAGGGCAGACTTCTCCCCCTCAGGACACCCCCATTTTATCTCATACGGGACGGTTGTCAAGCGGTTTTTATAAAATTTTTCGTCGGAACCGAGGGGTTCTTTCAACTGTTTTCTTTCCGCCGCCGAGTATCATCGGCGTTTTTTCTTCTTCGAGGTCTTTTTCGGCTATTGGGCGGGTGCCGGGGGCTCGTCGGCGTCATCGAAGTCATCGTAGTCGTCCTGTTCCTCCTCGGCGCCGGCGTGGATATTATCATCCTCGCACAGCAGAAGGATACAGAGCCCGGCGATTTCAGCCACGACTTGCTCCTCTTCCGAACTCATCGAGTTTTTCCCGTTTTTTCGCAGCGCCTGAAGACGCTTCACTCTGTCTCCGAGCCGTATCCAAAGACCGTCCATGCGGGAGACGAAGCAGAACATTTGATCGACGCCGAACGAGTCACCGAGAATGTCATTCGTCTCGGTGAGAAATTCCGCGAGCTTTTCGCATTTCTTTTTGATGGCGTCACGCTTTTTCTCACTCATCGTTCACTCCTTTCCCCCGCGCTGCTAAAATATCCTGCGGGCAATAAGCATTGATTGATACTAGGAAAATAGGGAATACCCCCGGTGTGACTCGAACACACAACCTACGGATTAGAAATCCGTTGCTCTATCCAGTTGAGCTACGAGGGCCCGAAAAAAACGGCTTTTTCAGCGCCAAAAGCGCTAGCTGTCCAGCCGGGTTATTATAACTTCACGGTCGGCGTCCGACAAGGGATTCCCCCCGCGCAGGGCCGCCGCCGCGCGGCGGTAGAGGGCCGCCTCATCGCCGGTCAGGGGGACGGGGGAGCCGCTTTCGGGGGGGGCGGGGACGAGGATGTTGGCGATCTGTTTTCCCAGCCGCTCGACCGATTTCGGGTCCAGCGCCGAGACGGTGAGGGGATCGGACCGGTGATCGGGGACGAGGTCGGCCTTGGTCCGAACAACCGCGCAGGCGCGCGATCCGGCCGCCGCCGCGGCGGCCAGCCGGCCGGTCAGCTCGTCGTCGGGATCGTCCAGGGGATTGAGGATCAAAACCAAATCGGCGCCGGAAAGAAGCGACTCGGCCAGGCGGATCCCCTCCCGCTCGACGGCATCGACGGTATCGGGACCGGTTTCGCCCGGTGACGGCCGGTTCGGGCGCATCCCCGCGGTATCGTAGAGCCGCACGGCGATCCCCTCGAAGGCGGTTTCGGCGCTCACCGCGTCGCGGGTGGTTCCCGCCTCCGGGGCGGTGAGCGCGCGGTCGTAGCCGACCAGGGCGTTTAACAGCGTGCTCTTTCCGGCGTTGACCACTCCCGAGAGGACGACCCGGTACGGCCGGGCCAGATGCTCGCCGAACGATTCGTACGAGGCGATCTTTTCGAGCCGCTCGGCCGCCTGTGCCAATGTGAGCGCGCGCGTATCGATCGCGTCAAAAAGATCGGTCCAAAAGCGCCGCGCCGCCCCGCCGAGCTGATCGAGAAGCACCTCCGCGGCGCGGTCGGTCTCGGCTTTGGGGAGGAGCCGCCGGGCGGAGGAGCGAAAGCCCTCGTCTTGAGGGACGGCGCCGGAGGCGGCCGCCGCGCCGTCGGCTAAGAACAGGGATATCACCGACTCGACCAGGAGGTCACCGCCGTGGCAGCTCAGCTCGGCCGTTGTCCGGGAGGGAAGATAGAGAACCGCCTCCTCGCGCGGGCGGTCGGCGGCGTCCCTTGCGGCCGTGTTAGTCAGCGGGATATGGACGAAAATCGGCCGGTGACGCGCGGAATCCGCCTCTTGGGCGAGCCGCTCTTCGGTGATCGGCCGGCCGCCGGGGGTAAGAAGATGCCGCCCCAGCAGGGGTAAAAGATCTTCCCCCTCCAGACGAAGGACCGCCACCGCCCCGCTTCCGGCGGCCGTCAGGCGCGTGATTTCCACCGGATGAGCCGCCATTACCGCCGATTTTCCTCGGCGGAAGTGGAGCTTTCGCCCGCGCCGGTTGGGGTCGGTTCAACCATCACCGGGGCCCCCTGCTGGTCGGTGGTGATCGGCGGGAGGGTTTGCTTTTCTTTGGCGTGTTCGCGAGCGAACTGATCGAAGGGAACGTCGTCGGTAAGACGGCGAAGCATGTAGTAAAGCGCCGTGAAGGCGGTTTGGAAATAGACGACCGCGAACCCGAAAGGGAGGAATCGAACCGTATCGAGCCAGAAATCGTGCCAATGGCGCACCACGGTCGCGTCGAACATCGACGGGCAGCCGTCGGCGCCGAGGAGCATCAGCAAAGCGCCGACTAAGTAGGCGAACCTCATCAGCACGCAAACGCCGAGGTACCCCAGCCCCGTGAGGATCAGCACGTAAAAGAGGTAATGAACCGGATTGCGGAACAGATAGGCGAACGACCGGGAGAACGCGTCGAAACCGTCACACCGATCGACGGCGACCGAGGCGATGGTCATCGGCGAGGCGAGTGCCAGCCCAAAGAGGATCAGCGCCGCGACGATCGTTAAAACAACGGGAATCGGGACACAGAGGGCCTCCAGCCACGAGGGGCACCACCCGAGCAGCCAGCAGGGGAACAGGCACAGCGCGCAGAGAAAGATCGGGATAAAAAGCCCCCCCAGCAAGGGGAAATAATGCCGCGCGGCGAAGCGCAGCGATCGAAACATCCCCGAGCGCTCGGTCGAGGCCAAGCGAACCGCCGCGCCGCGGGCCAGCGCCAAAAGGAAGAACGCCCCGAACAGGACCGACAGCGCGATAAAACCGATCGACTTGGGGGAAAGCTCCCAGCCGTCGAGGACCAGGACACCCCCGCGAACGAAGCGAAAGACCGCGGGGAAGACCGAGCCGATGAGGGCCTCTCCCCCGAGATGAAACCACAGCGACAGCAGAAGCGAAAAGCCGAGAACCGGCAGAAGACGAAACGACTGCGCCAGCGCCCGAAGGAGCGTCACCGCGGGGAGCAGCTCCTGCCAGTCGATATGTCGCAGCGTCCCGGCGCCTAGGTCCTTGAGCGGCTTGATGGGCATAGGGAAGATTTTCCTTTCAGGGACCGACCGGCTCGGTGGTCGCCAGCGCGCGAATCTGGTCGCGCAGCTGACCGGCGCGCTCGTAGTCCTCCATATTGACGGCGTCGTCCAGCTCGGCGCGCAGACGGATCATCTGGAACCCCCACTTCAGATCGCACTCGCGCGGCGGACGGTGCCCGGAATGCTGCGAGGTTCCGTGGATCCCGACCAACAGAGGATCGATCTGCTCGGCGAAGAAGTCGTAATCGTAGGGACACCCAAGACGGCCGGTCTTGCGGAACTCTTGAAAACTCCGGCCGCAGACCGGACAAACCTTGTAGTCAAGATCGAGCAGATCTTCTTTGGTCTCGTGCAGACCGGCCTCGGCGACGGTCTCCTCGCCGGGGTCGGGGAGGGAACCGTTCTCGGCCTGATGCAGGTATTCGTTGGCGTGGCGCTCGCACAGATGAAGCTCGACCCGTTTGGAGCCGATCATCTCGGTAATATGGAAAGTGGCGGGTTTATCGCACTTTTGGCACTTCATTGTCTTGGTATTTCCCGTGGACTGGAGAAAACATCGCTTGCGGCTAAAGAGGTATTTTACCAATCCCCCCGGGTTTCGACAATTGGAAAAATTCCCTCCCGCCCCTTAAAAACCCCTCCTTTAAAGACAAAAATTCCCCACGCGGTTTTGCTCCGCGCGGGGAAGGGAAAAAGCGCCGACGGCGGTCCCGGGAGCGTTTTTTATTCGAACCAGACCCCGTCGGTGCCGAAATACAGCCCGATCGAGCGCTCGTTTTTACCGGTGATCTCGAACTCGACGGTATGTTCCCCGTCGGCGAACCCTTCCGGGAGCGGGTACATCTGGACACGGCGGATCACCTTATCGGCGTTGAACAAATCCAGCGGCGCGCCGTACGGCTGACCGTCGACATAGACCTGAACGATCCCGTAATCGCGCGCGGCGGTCAGACCGATCTTCAGCGTCTTGGCCCCGCTGCTTTCGGCGACAAGGCCGATCTTATCGCCGACGGCCCCACCGGTGTAGAAGAGCTGGCGATTGCCGCTCCAGTCGGGTCCGAAACCGCTCATCTGTTGAATCGACACGTTCCCGCCGACCTCGGCCGTCCCGTCGGTCACCTTGAAGCCGGGAAGATCGAGCGGCACCTGCGTTGTGTACGAGACCTTTTCGGCCGCCTCGGCTAAGAGTGCCTGACGGTCGAAAACACTCGCCGCCTTGGCGTCGCCGTACCAGAAAACACTCACGGCGTAATCAACCGTCGCCGCCTTCCAGTGCCAGATCTCGATCGAGCCGCGGAAACGCTCTTTGAACGGGATCGCGTCGAGGGATCGGAAGCGGAGGTTCGTGATATTGCCGCCATTGACCGGGCCCTCGGCGCGGGGCTGAGCGCGCCACGGCGACTGGAAGAACTCCGGGGTCCCCCAGGCGTAGCCGTAGTAGTCTTCCGTACCGGTCCCGAAGTGCGACGGGAAGGTGTCATCGTCGACGAAGAACTTCTCGTCCCCCTCACCCCACCAGGCGCGGTCGCGATTGACCAGCGACAGAACATCGCCGGCGTAAATCCCCGTCCCCGCCGCGTCGAGGTAACTCCAGTCACAGGTGCCGTTCCCCTCGACGGTCTGAATCCCCCGCTGCTGCCGCCATTGGCAGTGGAAATAGAGCGAATCGTCACGCCAGGGGGTGTCCTCGATGAGGATGCTCCCGGTGAGGGTCACCGTCTCGGTTCCCCGGTTGATCAGCGAGACGACGGCATTGTCTTTATACGGCATCCGCCAGCGGCTGACCATTGTTCCGTCACTGTTGACCGTGGTGTACCAGGTCTGATAGGGGTTCACCCCGACACCGCTGCCGAAGAAATCCCCCATCGGGGCGCAGACCGTTTCCTGGCCGTCGATCTTCATCGAGAGGACCAGCGAGCGCAGCGCCTGAGCCGTCTTCGGGTCGCCGCCGTCCCCCGCCTCGATCTTCGCCGTCACCTCGGTAACACACCCCGGACCGCGGAACGGATCGAAGACGATCGTCTGCCCCGGAACCACAGTGACAGACCCTTCGTGGCGCGTACCGGCGCGCTTGAACGACGCGGCCGGATCGGCCAGCGCGGCGTTGGTCTGGGCGATCTTCTCGGCTGCCGCCGCCAGGGCGCCGGCCGAGAACGACTCGACCTCGGTGCCGTCGGCGTAGGTCCGGTAGTTGATTTGGTAGTAGAACGCCGGCTGCGTGTCGATCTTATCGCATGTCACCTTAATGCTCTTGGCGTAGGGGATCGGCAGATAGAGATTCCGTCCCCGCGCGGTGTGCTGCGACAGCGGTTCGCCGGCTAAAAGCGCCCCGCCGATGACCTGATCGCTCGGGCCGGCGACGACCGGTTCCTCGGCCCCGTCGATGTAGAAGTAGAGGTTGTTCACGTACTGCGGCGCGGTGATCCAAAAACGAACGATCGC
>JAFRFG010000029.1 GCA_017434455.1 Thermoguttaceae bacterium
CTCGGCGTCTTTGTCCGTGTCGCGCAAAAGCGCCAGGCGGAACTTTTGATTCATGAACCACTCGATCTCGGTGTTCGGTTCGGAGTGAGCCCCCTCGATACCCGTCCCCCGCTGAACGAAATGATAATTCAACAGGGAGTTATCGGGGAAATCGCGCCGCCACGCCTCGCCGAACTCACCGAGCAGGGGAACAATGGCGTCGGGCCAGCGGCGGTGGATTTCCCGCAGCCACAGCGTCAGGCAGTCGGTGACGTACTCCTCGCAGCCGGTGACCAGCGAAAGTTCCCACGCGACGGTAACCCAGCCGAAGCCGTTGTCTTTGATATGGTCGTCGAAGTGTGTCGCGGTGATCGCCAGCGACTCGGCCAGCCCCCGCTCGGCCCCCATATTTCGGTAGGTTTCGATCGGGCCGACACCGAGGCGGCTGTTTCCTCCCTCCTCGAACCCGAACCGGCGGGCGCAGACGAAATCGCAGGTCCATCCGTCGAGATTGACACAGTCGATGAAGTCGCCCTTTCCCTGCGCGGGTTTGCAGGCGTGCTCTTTGCTGGGGTAGTAGGGGTAGCAGATCGAACCGTCGCCGTCCCCGTTGTCGATCCCGTACTGACTCCAGATGGTCCCTTGGGCGACGTGGATATTCTCTTCCTCGGCTAAGAAGCGCAGGTTGTCGGCGGCTAAAAAACCGGCGACAACCGCGTGCGGACGATAGCCGTCCCCCACCATTTCACAGACGAGACTCAGCCCATCGTGGATATCGCGGTTAAGCTGCTCGCGGGAGTTATAGATCGGACCGAAGTAAGCCCCGGGGATAAAGGTGATCTCATCCCCGTAAAGGCGATGGAACGCGACGATCTGCTCGCGCAGCTCGACATAGTTGGGGCGCGGGTCTTGAAGCGCCAGCCACGAGAACGCCCAGGTGACCTTGGCGCCGGGCATCCCGTCGAAAACGGCTTTGCGGAACCGGCGCGCCGCCTCGGCGTTGTGCAGATCGCTTTCGTCCTCGCCGGCGTTTTTATCGCGCGCGACCTCGATCTGATTGACGCGGACAATGGCGTTGATCGTCACGACCCGCTTGCCGAGAACCGACCAGCCGCTGTCGAACCGCGGTACGGCGGCCTGCTGAGCGAACACCCCGACGGCGAACGGCATAAATAGGGCCGAGAGAAAAACGCGCAGGAGCTTGCGGAACATTGTGTTATCTCGCGTTCATCTTGTTTTTAAGGTGGGAGGAACCGGGTTAGGAGGGGTTACTCGGCCCGGAAGAATGCTCCGGCCGCGTCGTCCCAGGCCTTCTTTGCCTCGCCGCAATTGCCGTAGAGCTGGACCATCCAAAGCTTGGCCCATCCCTTGGAGAAATTCGCCGCTCCGAAGGTCCCCATCGCGCCGCCGTGGCCGATCCATTCCCCGGCGAGCATCCCGAAGCTGTAATTCTCCCCGATTCCCTCTTCGGTCTGCTTGGTCGAAAGCTGATCGATGATCGATTCGGACAAGATGCGTTTTCCGTCGTAGATTCCCTTGTTCGAGAGCATCACCAAATAACGGATCATATCCTGCGGGGTCGAGAACAGACCGCCTCCCCCCTCGGCGAAACGGACCGCGCGGTCGCTGAGCGGGTAATGACGGTTCTTAACCGTAGTTGCCGTGAAGCAGCCGTCTCCCTCAATCTGGTAGGGGGTCACCAGGCGGGAAAGCTGTTCGGCGTTCGGCCAGAAGGTTGTATCGACCATTCCGAGCGGTTTGAAGATACGTTCGTCCAGGAAGTCGGCGAACGGCTGGCCGCTGACCACCTCGATGATCGCCGCGCCGATGTCAATGCCGATATTGCTGTAGGCGTACTTTGTTCCCGGATCTTGCGTCAGCGCCGTGCCGGCGATCACCGCCGCCAGCGGGCGGATCGGAATAGCGTCGTACCCGATGTGACTCATCTCGGGTGTAATGAAGGGGAGCCCGGAGGTGTGGCAGAGCATCTGACGAATGACCGGCTTGCTCTTCGGCGGCCGGAGGGTGACAGTACCGTCCTCGTTCGTTTCGGCGACGCGAACGTCGGCGAATTCCGGGAGGTACTTCTCCACCTCGTCCTCGATCGAGAGCTTCCCCTCCTCGGCGAGGAGAAGAATTCCCGCACCAACGAATTCCTTGGTTTGTGAGGCGATCCAGAAAAGAGAGTCCGGCTTCATTGGGGTCTTCTTGTCGAGGTTCGACCAGCCGACACAGTCGAAGGTGACTTGACCATCCTTGGCCAAAACCGAGACGGCCCCCGGAATCTTCCCGGAGTCGACAAACGGCTCAAGCGCCTTGGCGATTTCGGACTGTGCGAAAAGCGCCGCGTGGGCGGTGAGGGCAACGGTTACGGCAAGCGCCGCGGCGGCGGCCGTCAAGGTTTTGCGGAACATAGTCACTGTCTCCTTAAAGAATTTACTTGCTGAGGAATAACGAATGGCCGACGATCGGGTCGAGGGGATCGTCGGCAGGGACGCGGCGAACCCCAAACCACATCGGGAACGACGGCAATAGAGCCAAAAACGCGTGGAAGCTTACGGAACATTGTAAGATCTCGCGATGGTCTTGTTTTTTCGGGAAGGGGCCAAGTTTGGAAGGGGGGTTACTCGGCCGAGAAGAATTTATTCGCCGCCTCGTCCCAGGCCTTTCTGGCTTCACCGTAGCAGCCGTAGAGCTGGATCATCCAAAGCTTGGCCCATCCTTTGGAGAAATTCGCCGCTCCGAAGGTCCCCATCGCGCCGCCATGGCCGATCCATTCCCCCGCGCCCATCCCAAAGCTGTAGTTCTCCTCGATCCCCTCTTCGGTCTGCTTGGTCGAAAGCTGATCGATGATCGATTCGGACAAGACGCGTTTTCCTTCGTAGACCCCCTTGTTCGAAAGCATCACCAGGTAGCGGATCATATCCTGCGGGGTCGAGAACAGACCGCCGCCCCCCTCGGCGAAGCGGACCGCGCGGTCACTCAAAGGATAATGGAGACAGGTGACCGTAGTGGGTGTGAATGAGCCGTCTTCCTCGATATGGTAGGCACTGACCAGGCGGGAGAGCTGCTCGTCGTTCGGCCAGAAGGTGGTGTCAACCATTCCCAGGGGTTTAAAGATACGCTCGTCGAGGAACTCGGCGAAGGGCTGGCCGCTGACCACCTCGATGATCGCCGCGCCGGTGTCGATGCCGATATTGCTGTAGGAGTACTTTGTTCCCGGATCCTGCGTCAGCGCCGTGCCGGCGATCACCGCCGCCAGCGGGCGGACCGGGATGGCGTCGAGCCCAACCTGATTCATTTCGGGGGTGATGAACGGAAGCCCCGAGGTATGACAGAGCATCTGACGAATAACCGGCTTAGTCTTCGGCGGCCGGAGGGTGATGGTTCCGTCCTCGTTCTCTTCGGCGACACGAACGTCGGCGAATTCCGGGAGGTACTTCTCCACCTCGTCCTCGATCGAGAGCTTCCCCTCCTCAGCGAGGAGAAGGATCCCAATGCCGACGAATTCTTTCGTCTGCGAGGCGATCCAGAAGAGGGAATCCCGCTTGATCGGGGTCTTCTTGTCGATATTCGTCCAGCCGACACAGTCGAAGGTGACCTGACCATCCTTGACCAAAACCGAGACCGCCCCCGGTATCGCTCCGGAGTCAACAAACGGCTTGAGCGCTTCCTCAACCACAGACTGGGCCAAGAGCGCCGCGTGGGCGGTAAGAAGAACGACTGCCGCGAGCGCCGCGGCGATCGTCAAGGTTTTGCGGAACATATAAATTGCCTTTCCTTAAAAGGAACCTACCTGCTGAGGAAAACGAAGACGCCCTTCTTATTGCCGACGACCACGTCGGGGGTATCGTCGTCATTGACGCGGCCGGCCCAAACTTGGGTCCCGACTCCGGAGGCGTCGTCGATGATGTGGGGGATAAACTTCGCGCCGTCGGCGCCGCGGCTCAGCTCGAACCACATCAGGATCGGCGGCGCCAGCGGGTCGGCGTCGCCATGGGAGCCGTGAGCCCAGTAGCGCTTGCCGGTGACGAAGTCTTTTAGGCCGTCGCCGTTCATATCAATGAGGAACAGCGCGTGAAGCTGGCTGACGCGCGGGAAGAAATCCTCGGCCGGTTCGGTCGGGATCAGCTCATTCTTCTGAAAATCGATTGCCCCGTCGGCGCCGCGAACCTGCTTGTACCACGCCAAGCCGTACTCGTGGCAGCGCAGCGAGGTGATGACGTCGTTGAGGCCATCCCCGTCGACGTCGTAGACGAGCATATCGGCCGCGGCCTCGGCGAACGGGAATGGGTGGAAAGCCCAGGGGGTATTGGTGATCGTTTCGGGCTGCTCCCACCAGCCGTCTTTCTCGATGAAATCGACGCGGCCGTCCCCGTTAATGTCACCTGCGCCGTTCCCCTCGTAGTAGCGCTGGAACTTCGGCTCGTCGGGGGAGATCTGGACAAAGGTCCACGGTTCGTACGGTTTTTCACGATTCGGCTTGGCGAATCCGTACTTCCCGACCCGGTTGAAGATCAGTTCGTTTTGGCCGTCCCCGTCGATGTCATACCAGATGGGGGTCTCGCCGCCGAGCTCGATCGACGCCTCGTGCGGTTCCCAGAGCTTCTCTTCCCCCTTGGGGTTCTCGTACCAGTACCCGGTGACCCCCGGATGCGGGCAGATCACGATATCGGTCCAGCCGTCGCCGTTGAAGTCGTCGGCGAAGATCAAAAACGAGTTCGAGTAGCTCTCGGGGTTAAAGTCTTCCCCCTCGTAGATGGCATGGGCTTTCTCAAATCGCGGACCCTCGTACCAATAGTGTCCCGCGACGATGTCGACGACCCCGTCGTTATTAAAATCGGCCGCGGTGGCTCCCTCGGTGTGGAACTTGTCGGAAACGTCGATCTTCTCGAAGGCCGGCTCAGCGGCGAGCAGGGCCGCCGAGAAGGCGAAAACGGCGGCGAGCGCCGGGACTATTCTATTCATCGTTTTCATGGAAACTGTTTCTCCCCTGGGGTGTTCATCGTACAACCTAAACCCTGCGCCAAGGCGCGGGGCGAAAAACGAACAAGAAAAGTATACCGGCGGGGGAAGCGAAAAACAAGCCGACGACGGGGGAAATCACCTTCTTAGACAGCCGCGGCCAAAATGTTAAAGCAACCGAAATTTCGCGTCCTGGTAATCGCCTGTCCGGTATACAATCAGGACGATATCCGGCCGGTATTGCTCAATTAACCGGTTTAGCTGAAAGTCATTCATTTGATAACGAAGATCGATCATCATTGTTTCGCGGAACATAAACGATAAGAACGTGCCGACCGGGATCCCCATGGAATCCTTGAGAATCAGGATACGGCCCCTCTCGACGCTACGGTTGATGAAGTGCTGCTGGGGATAGTCCAGTCCGTAATAGGCGTAGTAGCGGTATTTGAACGTGTCGAATAAATTGTCTGACTCGACGATATCGCCGTCGAAAAGGGTCTCTTCAAAATTTCCGCTGAAGGAAACCGTATTGCCGTCGAACAGATTTAGATCGACGTAGTAATCGGTCTCGAACGCAGGGAGAAAAAAGACAAAGTCGTCGGGAGGGACAAAGAAGCGGCCTGCCTGACGTCCTACAGAACCGATAAAAAAACGCGGTTGACGAATTTCTCAGAACCGATCCTTGCCGAAAATGTCATTTCAGCTCGGTCAGTCGAGGTGAATGATGTCTCAAATCAGATCTGCAAGCGCGGGAATCATCTCGAAGACACGGTCGATCCTCCAATGATGATCCGTACGATAAACCCAGTCTTTCGCTAAGGGAGAGTTCTTCACGAGTTCCCCAAAGGCATCGAAAAGGGGATGTCATTTGCCCGCAGGAACTCGATGATCCTTTCTGTTTTCCTATACGAAGGGGATTGTTTGTACGAAGACAGATCATACTCGGAGGTATCCTCTCCGAGTTCTTCGCTACAAGGGAGGGAGCAGATAAATGAGTTCGATTCCCTGATTATCAAGATACTCAGTGAATCTAATGAAAGTTAAATAATACATCTCTGTAATCACCCAGCCAGTATACAACGAGTACAATATCTGGTTGGTATTTTTCAATGACCTCGTAGAGATTGCCCACTCCTTTTTGATATCTAAGATCAACCATTATGATTTCATGAGATAAAACAGACAGGAAAGTACTGATGGGAATGCCCATCGAGTCCTTTAAAATCAGTACGCGCCCCTCTTTTGCATTGTTGTTGGTAATAAGTTGCAATGAGTAGTCCTTGTCGCAGTAAACATAATAAAGGTATCTGTTCGTGCCATACGGGCTTTTCGGTTCAACATAATCACGGTGGAATAATGTTTCTTCGAAATTTCCTCGGATAGAAGCCTGATTGCCATCCCAGAGCATTATATTGATGGAATAATCGGTATCAAAAGTGGGCAGGTAAAATATTAAATCATCGGGTGGAACAAAAAAACGACCGTCTCTTCGCCCGATAGAACCAATAAAAAATTGGGGATACTGAACCTCACGGAAACGATCTTTGTTAAAGATATCCTTTCCATTAGGCCAGCCAAGATGGAGTGTATCTCGAATATTATCAGCTAATGAGGGCATCATTTCAAAGACGCGTTCTATCTTCCAATGATGATCCGTTCTATAGAACCAGTCTTTGAGAGAAGGTGCATTATTTGAGAATTCCCGAAATACATCAAAATAGTTTATGTTGTTGTCTTCAAAAAACTCGATCATCCGTTGTCGTTCAGCGTAAGATGAGGATTGTTTATAGATTTCGAGAGGATCTAAGGATGCGGGGGATTCAAGGCATTCCCTTCCCGGCGGAATCAGGTAAAGAAATTGAATTCCTCTCGTTTCCAGATAATCTTTGAGTTCTCTTATCTGTTCGATACACTCTAATGGCATAGAGGTCTTTGCGGAAGGTAAAGGTTGTAGCGGACCGGAATATTTGTAAATGAAACCATCATCAGTTCGTTGATGACCATCAGTCGGTGAATGGAAGATGGCTTCTTTTCCGCAGACTCTGGCAATGCCGCCATAGAGATCGGCACAAACAAACCGACAGAAAAAAAGATTCTGGCCAGTTTTGACAAAGAAGGCTATGGGGCCAAGTGAATATTTCCAGAGGGGAACCTTTTTACCCATCGCCTTCATATCTTCGTAGTATGTCTTTGCGGAACTCCTGAGCTCCCCTGCCATCATTCCAAACAGGCACGCCACAAAAAGAACGGAAACAACAACCCGAGCGGGGAACTTCGCTCGGGGTGTCTCTTGGTCGGATGTTCGTGGCGTCATCATTTTATCCTCCCCCCAGAATCACCTGCTCCGATTCAGCAGGGCGATCAGGATGTAGTAGAACAGCATCATCACCGAGACGAACAGCTCGGAGGCGGCGAGGATATAGCCGCCGTCGCCGCCTTCATAGTAACTGTCCATCACCTTGCCGGTGCTGAAGAGGATATAGCAGCAGGCCAGGGCGATCATGGCGTAGACGAAGATGGTCCCCAGGGTGAAGCCGAAGATCAAACTGGCGACGATGAGCCCCAGCGCGGCGATCGAGGCGAAGAAGAGGAAGGGACGCAGGAACGAAAAGTTGTTCCTCGTCATAAAAACGATAACCGACAGCAGCGCGGTCAGAAGAACCGTTCCGACGGCGGCGTGGAGGGCGATGCCGAGGTTGTTGGTCAGAAGAACCGCGTAGGCGAGGATGGGGACGAAGATGAGCGTCTCCAGGACGACGTTCAGCCCCAGCGCGGCGTACTGGGCCAGACGGCTTTGGGAGCGGCTTAAGAGAAGGCCGCTGATGAACGAGGTCGCGAAACACAGCCCCAGGATGAGCAGTCCCGTTCCCTTCGGGCCGAGAGCGCTGATGGCGCCGAGAACCTGTGTCGGGAAGACGGTGAACAGGACCGCCTCCAGAAGAGCGAACAGGACAATGGCGCCGAACAGATGGGCGTAGGTCTTCACCAGGAAGCTGCCGGGGCCGGCGACAGCCCGCGATTCGAAGTCATCCAGGGAGTACGGATAGGTGTTCTGTTCCATCGGTATTCTCTTTTGTGGTTTTCTTTAGATGTTTTCGGGTGCTTGGCGTTTCCCTCGTGTGCTTCGGGGATACCGGCGTCTCGCAGGAAATTATAACAGGTTATCCAGCCGATTCCAGGTGCGTTCCGGCAAAAGCACACTCCCTAAATACCCCTTCACCTGGGAGAGACCCCACACCAGAGGGGGCCCAAACCGCTGTGCCCGAGCGTGTGGTGTAAAATCCATCCGATCCTGTATAATGAAGGGACGGCGGTTTCGATCTCCGCCGGTCTTTACGAGGTCTCCGCGGACGACTTTCTCGAAGGCCGGCTCAGCGGCGAGCAGGGCCGCCGAGAAGACGAAAACCGCGGCGATCGCCGGGACTATTGTATTCATCGTTTTCATGGAAACAGTTTCTCCCTGGAGTGTTCATCGTACAACCTAAGCTCCGCGAGGGGCGTGGGGCAAAAAACGAACAAGAAAAGTATACCGGCGTGGGAAGCTAAAAACAAGCCAACAGCGGAAGAATTGCTTTCTTAGATGGCTATTGCCGAAATCGTTAGAGAAATCAAATTATCGTGCCTATGTAGTTGTCTGTCTGATAAACCATCGGAACGATACCTAAATGATTATATATACTGTATGCGGGCAACCGTACACGGGAGGGATGAAAAGTCCCAGTGAAGTGAATCCGGTGCAAAAGTATATTTGTTTCGATGTAAAAGGACTTTTAGGCATTTTTGTTTTAGGTCGTATGTTTCCGTGAAGAGTCAATTGTTTGTAGAACCTGATCTAGCGAAGGCGAAAGACCTTATCATTATAACAGTTTAATTGATACACGATGAGAACGATATCAGGATGATATTGATCAATCAAACGATCAAGATTAAAATTCTTTGGTTGATATCGAAGATCGATCATCATTGTCTCATGGAAACAAAAAGAGAGAAACGTACCCACAGGAATTCCCGTTGAGTCTTTGAGAATTAGGATTCGTCCCGAATCGATTTTATGGTTAATGATGTGCTGTTTATAATAATCAGTACCACAATATATGTAGTAACGGTACTGATAGATTTTAAATAAACCGTTATTACTGACCTTATCGGTCGCTATCAGAGTTTTTTCAAAACATCCTCTGTTGAAGATGTTTAACCCATGGTGGTTAATTGTGATTACAGAAAAATCCGTTTCGAAGTTTGGTAAATAATAGATGAGATCATCGGGCGGGACAAAAAAACGGCCTCCCCTTCGCCCTGTAGAACCGATAAACGACCGAGGATCTTGATTCTCGCAAAAAAGATATTTGTTAAAAATCGTTTTTCCATCAGGACGGTCAAGGTGAAGAATATCACGAATCTCGTCCGTCAGCGCGGGCATCATCTCAAATACTCTCTCGATTTTCCAGTGATGGTCTGTTCTATAGAACCAGTTTTGTGGAGAAGGGGAATTCTTGATAAATTCTTCAAAGGCATCGAAATAGAGAATATTGTTTTCCCTGAATTGCCCAGTTAACTTTTGGCGTTCAGCGTAGGAAGAGGATTGCATATACATATCAAGAGCACCTAAAGATGAATCGGACTCAAGAAACTCTCTGCCCGGCGGGAGAAGATAAAGAAATGGGATTCCTTTAGATTCCAGATAATCCTTGAAGTCAGTAATTTGTTCAATACACCATTGCGGAATGGGGGTTTCTACACAAGGCAAAGGACGTAAGGGACCGGAACATTCGAAATTGATATCATCTGACGTACGCAGATAACCGTCCGTTGGGGAGTGAAAAATGCTTTTTTTCCCACAAATTCTGGCCAGACCGCCGTAAAGATCGGTACAGGCAAACCGACTGAAAAAAAGAGATTCCTCTCGTTTGACAAAGGTGGTTATGGGACTGAGGGCGTATTTCCATAAGGGAACCTTTTTGTGCGTTGCCCTCATTTCACCACAACTAATTTTCGTGGAATTCCAGAGTTCCCCTGCCATCATTCCAAACAGACACACCACAAAAAGAACAGAAACAACAACCCGTGCAGGGAATTTTGCCTTGGATGTGTCTCGGTTGGGTGTTTGCGGCGCCATCGTTTTATCCTCCCCCCGGAATCACCTGCTTCGGTTCAGCAAGGCGATCAGGATGTAGTAGAAGAGCATCATCACCGAGACGAACAGCTCGGAGGCGGCGAGAACATAACTGCCGCTGCCGCCGTCTTCGAGGTAACTGTCCATCACCCTGCCGGTGCTGAAGAGGATGTAGCAGCAGGCCAGGGCGATCATGGCGTAGACGAAGATGGTTCCCAGGGGGAAGCCGAAGATCAAGCTGGCGACAATGAGCCCCAGCGCGGTGATCGAGGCGAAGAAGAGGAAGGGACGGAGGAACGAGAAGTTGTTCCTCGTCATGAAGACGATGACCGACAGCAGCGCGGTCAGAAGAACCGTGCCGACGGCGGCGTGGAGGACGATGCCGATGTTGTTGGTCAGAAGAACCGCGTAGGCGAGGATGGGGACGAAGATGAGCGTCTCCAGGACGACGTTCAGCCCCAGGGCGGCGTATTGGGCCAGACGGCTTTGGGAGCGGCTTAAGAGAAGGCCGCTGATAAACGAGGTCGCGAAACACAGCCCCAGGATGAGCAGTCCCGTTCCCTTCGGGCCGAGCGCGCTGATGGCACTGAGGACCTGCGTCGGGAAGACGGTGAACAGGACGGCCTCCAGCGCCGCGAAGAGGACGACGGCGCCGAACAGATGGGCGTAGGTCTTCACCAGGAAGCTCCCGGGACCGGCGACGGCCCGCGGTTCGAAGTCGTCTAAGGAGTACGGATAGGTGTTCTGGTCCATCGGTATCGTCCTTTGCGGTGTTCTCTAAACGTTTTCGGGTGTTTGATATTTCCCCCTTGCGCATCGGGGGACAGACGCTCCACAAAAAATTATAACAGGTTGTCCGGCCGATTCCAGGTGAGTCGTGGCAAAAGAACGACCCTTAAAAACACTTCGCCGGGCAGAGGTCCCAAGCCGCTGCGCCCGAGCGTGTAGTGTAAAATCCCTCCGATCGGGTATAATGACGGGGCGGCGGTTTTGATCTCCGCCGGTCTTTACGAGGCCTCCGCGGACGACTCCGCGAACAAACAATAACCCCTCCTAAGACGCTATGACCGAAAACCTGACCTTTTGGGCGGTGATCGCCACCGCGGTGACGACGGCCTTTGTCCATACGTTCACAGGCCCCGATCACTATCTTCCCTTCATCGTCCTGTCCCGCGCGCGTCACTGGACGCTGCGCCGGACCCTGACGCTGACGTTTGTTTCGGGACTGGGGCATATCGCCAGCGCGTTCGGCCTGGCGCTGCTGCTCAGCTATTTAAGCCGCTTAAGCGACCGATTCGCCCCCGAATGGGTCGAGGAAACGCGCGGCTCCCTGGCGGCGTGGATGCTTCTGATTCTCGGTGTGGTCTACATGATCTTCGGTCTGATTCACCTCTTCCGCCGGCCCCATACGCACGCCCATATTCACACCGACGGAACCGTTCACACGCACGAGCACAGCGCCGTGGATGAGCACGCGCATATCCATGGCGACTCGAGCCACCGGTTATTGCTCGGCTGGTCGCTTTTCATTATCTTCGTGCTCGGGCCGTGCGAGGCGCTTCTGCCGATCCTCCTCGCCGCCGCGTCGGTCGATAGACTCTGCGTCTTTTGCTCAACGATGGTCTTCACCGCAGTCACGGTCGCGACGATGCTCCTGGCCGTGACGCTCGGGTACCTGGGGCTTCGCCAGCTCACCTCGCCCTGGATCGAACGGGCGTCCCACCTGCTGGCGGGGCTGATGATCACCCTGTGCGGGATTGGGATGATTTTCTTCGACCTGTAAAAACCGGCGGCCAGCGGAAAAAAATACGGCAAAACGAAAAAACGTTTCCCTAATACTGCAAGCAAGGAGACAAAACGATGTCCGACACAACACCTAACGGCGCGGCCAACTCAAACAGCGATATCGACGCGATCCTCCGGCTCCCCCGGGCCCAAAAGGCGAAAGCGTTTTTTGAGCAGGGGTACAACTGCGCCCAATCGGTGCTGCTGGCTTTTGGCGATAAGACCGGTCTGGCCGACGCCGACGCGGCGCGTTTCGCCTCCTCGTTCGGCGGCGGCATCGGCCGTCTGCGCGAGGTCTGCGGGGCGTTCAGCGGGATGTGCATGGCCCTTGGGATGATCAGCGGCTGCGCCGACCCGGCCGATGCCGAGGGAAAGAAGGCACAGTACCAGGTGATCCAAAATCTGGCCGGCCAGTTCCGCGACGCCAACGGGTCGATCGTCTGCCGCGAGCTGCTCGGCTTGACGCAAAAGTGTTCCGAGCCGACCCCGGAAAAGCGAACCGAGGGGTACTACCGTAAGCGCCCCTGCGGCGATCTGGTCGCGTTCGCCGCGGGACTGCTTGACCGGGAATTGGCGCGCTGAGAGAACATTCCCGCGCGGGACAAACCGATTAGGCCGCCTCAGCAGCGGGGCCAGAAAGAGAAGAGCTTGGAATGAAGACGATTCGCCCCATAGAGGGGGACCCCTACGGTCTGGATGTCGGCTTGAGCGAAGAGCGGTGCGAGCGAGGCCGGAACACCCTGACGCCGCCCGCCAAAACTCCCTGGTGGGTGGCGCTTTTGGGGATGTTCCGTGATACGACGATCATCGTCCTCCTTGTTTCGGCGGTCGTTTCCCTGGCGGTCACCGCGGTGGAGCGCTGGTGCCTTCACGATTCCGGGGCGAGTTTTGTCGATTCGATCGGGATTTTTCTGGCGATCGGCCTGGCGACGGTGGTCGGCTTTTTGAGCGAGCGCAAAAGCGCCCATGAGTTCGAGCTCCTCAACCAGGTCAAAGAAGATATCACGATCAAAACGATCCGTTCCGGCCAGGTGACGATGGTTCCGATCGCCGATCTGGTGGTCGGCGACATTGTCGTGCTGGAACCGGGTGATCGCTTAGCCGCCGACGGGGTCCTTCTGGAGGCGGTCAATCTCTCGATCGACGAGTCGATGCTCACCGGCGAATCGCTCCCGGCGCTCAAAAAGGCGTATAAGAACGGCCCGGACCAAGATCCGGATCAGTTCGATCTGAAAGAACTGACCGCCAAGGCGCGCCTCGGTGAGGCGTACTTCACCGCCCGCGGGACGATGGTGACTGACGGCCGAGGATTGATGGTCGTTACCTCCGTCGGAGACCAGACCCAGATGGGGCAGATCGCCGGGGCGCTGGCGGCCCAGAGCGATTCTGACGAAGAGACCCCGCTGGTCGGCAAGCTCACGGTTCTCGCGCGGCAGATCAGTGTCGGCGGGATCACCGCGGCGATCGGCATCTTTACCGTGATGGCGGTGATCGACGCGTGGCAGTCGCCGCTTCGCGGCGCCATTAAGGACTGTACCGGCGAGCTGCTGGCGGTTGTCGGCGCGTCGCTGGCGGTCGGCTGGCTTTTGGAACGATTCGCTCTTAAGCCGTTCCTCAAAAGCATGGATATGAAGCTGAAATCCCCGTGGCTGGCCCTTTTGGCGTGGCTGGCGATGGTTGTGGCGGCCTTCACGATTTTGCTCGGCCTTTGGGGACTGTCTCGCCAAGCCAATCTCCCCGACGGGGTTGACCTTCTCAAAGATGTTCTCCTGGCGTTTGTCGTGGCGGTGACGATCATTGTAGTGGCGGTCCCCGAGGGGCTCCCGATGATGGTGACGATCAGTCTGGCGATGAATATGATGAAGATGGCGCGCGAGAACTGCCTGGTCCGCCGTCTGGTCGCCTCCGAGACGATCGGTTCGGCGACCGTCATCTGCACCGACAAGACCGGGACTCTGACCGAAAATAAAATGGTTCCCCGGCGAATTTTCGCCGATGGGCGGGACTACGCCGCCGACGATTTCGGCAAAAAGATCAAGGCCTTCCCCGGCGCCGGGGATTGGGCTCGTCAGATGGCGGTCAACTCTCAGGCGGATCTTCACTTCGAAGAGAAAGACGGAGGAATGATCGTCACGGGTATCGGCAATCCGACCGAGTGCGCGCTGCTGAAGTTTCTTCACCGGCACGGCGGCGATTATCATCAAGAGCGCTCGTCCGGGAAAATCCTCTTTGAGCTGGGGCACAACTCGCGGCGGAAGATGTCGCTGGTGGAGTTTCAAGACCACAAGGGGGGCCGATTTTGCTTCGCCAAGGGAGCGCCGCGGAGGATACTCGACGCCTGCTCGACGATCGTCGTCGACGGCCGGGTCGAGCCGATTGCCCCCTACCGTCAGAAGATCGACCGCGCCCTGGCCGATTACGCCAGGCAGTCGCTTCGGGTTTTGGCGTTCTGCTCCAAAGACGGGCCGCTGGCCGACGATGAACGCCAAACCGATTCCCCCCGATGGAGGGGGAGCGGCTATACGCTCACCTGCCTGGTCGGTATCGCCGATCCTCTCCGCCGCGAGATTCCCGACGCGGTAAAGCGCTGCCGAAAGGCGCACATCGACGTTAAGATGATCACCGGCGACGCTCTTCCCACCGCCGAGGCGATTGCCCGCGAGGCGGGGATCTTAACCGGCGTACCCAACGAGCTCGTTCTTACCTCTGACCAGTTCGCCGAGTACTCGGACGATCAGCTCAGTGAGGCCGCCGGGGATATCCGCGTTCTGGCCCGATCGACCCCGATGGACAAACTCCGGCTGGTTCAGGCACTGCACCGCAAAGGGGAGGTGGTGGCGATGACCGGCGACGGAACCAACGACGCGCCCGCGCTGAAGGCCGCCGACGTGGGGCTGTCGATGGGGATCTCCGGAACCGAGGTCGCCAAGGAAGCGAGCGACATTGTTCTGGTGGACGATAACTTTAAGAGCATTGTCACCGGGGTTTGGTGGGGGAGGACCCTCTATCAGAATATCCAGCGGTTCCTGCAGTTCCAGCTGTCGGTCAATGTCGTCGCGCTCATAGCGGCGCTGGTCGGACCGCTGGTCCACATTCCCCTTCCGCTGACCGTCACGCAGCTGCTTTGGATCAACATCATTATGGACACCTTTGCGGCGCTGGCGCTGTCGAACGACCCTCCCCGGCCGCGGACGATGACCGAAAAGCCGATTGCCCGCGACGCCCACATCATCACCGGGACGATGATCTTCGGTATCCTCTTCAACGGGCTCTATCAGGTGGCGATTCTCTTCCTGGCGCTGTTCGGCGGCTGGTTCCTGTCCCCGGAGGAAAAGTACAACGGCGCGATCGCCGCGTCGAGCCCCGAGTATCTCGAGCATAACCTTCCGGCGCTGACCGTCTTTTTCACGATCTTCGTGATGTTCCAGTTCTGGCACAAATTCAACTGCCGCGCTCTGCGCCACGGCGACCGCCCCTTCGAGCTTCTCCACAAGAATATCCTCTTTATCGTGATCGTCACGTCGATCACCTTAGTCCAAGCGGCGATGGTCCAGATACACGCCGTCGGGATTTTCTTCCGTACCTGTCCGCTGAGCGCCGGCCAATGGCTCGGGATCACTGCGCTGACCGCGTCGATCCTTCCGGTCGCCTGGATCGGCCGTCTGTTGGCGGAAAAATTACGCTTAAGTTAATTCGTGAAAAAAGTCCCTTTTAACCTATAATAACAGGTAGAAGCGCCGGACCGTAAAAAACGTCACGACGAATCCGGTACCGGCGGCGGCTGAATCACTGTCTTGAGTAGGAAAGGGTAAACGATGGCAGGAAAATTCTGGCGGGGGGATCGGACCTACGGAACTCCGGACGCTCGGTACGAAGACGGGAAGATCTGGCGCGGGGATAAGACCTACGGCACCCCCGATGCCCGATACGACGGCGGTAAAATTTGGATAGGGGATCGGACCTACGGAACCCCGGACGCTCGGTACGAGAACGGGAAGATCTGGCGGGGGGATCGAATCTACGGCACCCCCGACGCCCGCTGGGACGACGGCAAGGTTTGGATGGGGGACCGAACGTTCGGCACCCCTGACGGAAGATATGAAGGGACCGACGCCGGCGCCGCGGCATGCGCGTTTTTACTGCTGCTTTAAAGCGCGCGAGGTCCCGTGTTTTAGGCGGTTAAAACCTCTTTGTGCCACACAATCGGGCGGGATGATCACGCGCGGCGGCAAAACACTGTCTCAACAAAGGAAAGGTGAAATATGGCCGGACAATTTTGGCGGGGAGCCACAACCTTCGGGCTTCCCGACGCCCGGTACGAGAACGGGCAGTCTTGGAAGGGCGCCACGACCTTCGGGCTTCCTGACGCCCGGTACGAGAATGGGAAGATTTGGAAGGGAGCGACGACCTTTGGGCTCCCCGACGCCCGGTACGAGAGTGGGAAGATTTGGCGGGGAGCCACGACTTTCGGACTCCCCGACGCCCGGTACGAGAACGGGCAAATTTGGCTGGGCGCCACCACCTTTGGGCTCCCCGACGCCCGCTACGACAGCGACGATGACGGCGCCGCGGCGTGCGCGTTTTTGCTGCTGTTTTAAAACGCTCGCGGACTTATACTTCCGGCAGCTCAAACCCTTTGCGCTGATCTCGGGCGAAGAACGATGCCGCCTGCTCGTCGCCGACGATTTGGCGCTTGGCGTCGTCCCACTCGATGGGGCGGTTTAAGCGCGAGGAGATCGCCGCCAGATGGCAGACGTTGAGCGCCTGCACGTGGGTGGCGACGTCCGAGATCGGTTTCCCTCCGCCGGAGGCGCAGCGGACGAAGTTGCTGAAGTGGTCTTCGACCGGCAGACCGTTGAAAATCGCGGTGTAATCGTCGTCGGTGAACTGGTCGGCCGCTCCCTCCTCGATCAGTTTTCCTTTGATTCTCTGGTCGTTGATATGGATCCGCCCCTTGGTCCCCTCAAAGAGAATCCCGAAATCGGGATCGTTCTGTTCCTTCGACCCGCTGATGATATCCAGCTCAAACGCCGGGCAGGAATCAACCTGATCGAATCGGCATTTAACGCGGAAGGTGACCGCCGTCTGGTAACAATCGTCCTCGACCGGGTAACCGTCTTTGTGGGGAACCGGGAAGGTCGCGTCGGTACCGTCGATCAGCGAGGGTCCCGTGCCGACACTTTGCCGATCGAGCGCCCAAAGCGCCAGATCGACGAAGTGGGCGCCCCAGTCGGTGAACTTCCCACCCGAGAAGTCGTGCCACCAGCGGAAGAGTTGATGGCCGTTGCTCTGATCGGGGAGCGATAAATTGCCGTCCCACCAGTAGCTTCCCTCCCAGTCTTGGGTGGCGAGGTAATCGCGCATCGGCGCCTGACCGACCCAGGTGTTCCAATCCAGTTTTCCGGGGACGGGGAATTTTTGGAGTTTTTTCCCTCTGGCACCTTCTCCCAGAACACAGGTAATTTTTTTGATCTTCCCCAGGTACCCGCCGCGGACCAGCAGCGCCGCCTGCATCATCTGCTTGAACGTTCGGCGCTGCGTTCCGACCTGAACAACGCGGTCGCTGTATTTTTCGACCGCCTTTTCGAACAGGACGTTCTCGGCCAGGGTGAGCGTCAGCGGCTTTTGGCAGTAGACATGTTTCCCCGCCTGGAGCGCCTCGACGGCGATTTTTGTATGCCAGTGGTCGGGGGTGGCGATCACGACCGCGTCGATATCGTCCCGGTCCAGAATACGGCGGTAATCGGTATAGACGTCGGGAAGGAGCGTTTCATCGCCGCGCCGCACGACGATACTTTTCTCGTTCATCATCTTGCCGACGTAGTAGTCATAATCCAGATCGCACAGGGCGGCCATATCGGTGAGCTGACTGAGCGCGTAGGCGTTCCAGCTTCCCTGTCCCCCGACACCGATGGCTCCCATCCGCAGTCTGGGTGGCTTCTCGCCTCGGAGTTTGGGAAAACGACCGAGCGACAGCGCGGCGGCCGCGCCGGCGGCGCTCTGAAGAAAGACACGGCGTTTCACGGCTTTTTCTCCTTGGAAAGAACGGTTCACACTTCCGGCAGTTCAAACCCTTTGCGCTGATCTCGGGCGAAGAACGACGCCGCCTGCTCGTCGCCGACGATTTGGCGCTTAGCGTCGTCCCACTCGATGGGGCGGTTTAAGCGCGAGGAGATCGCCGCCAGATGGCAGACGTTGAGCGCCTGCACGTGGGTGGGGACATCCGAGATCGGCTTCCCGCCGCCGGAGGCACAGCGGACGAAATTCCTGAAGTGGTTTTCGACCGGCAGACCGTTATACAGAGCGATGTAGTCCTCATCTTTGAACTGGTCGGCGGCTCCTTCCTCGATGAGTTTCCCCTTGATTCGCCCGTCGCTGATGTGGATACGCCCCTTGGTTCCCTCGAAGAGAACCCCCTCTTTTTCGGGGGAGGTGCTGATCAGGCGCATCTCCAGCGCCGGATGCTCTCCCACGGCGGGGAAGACGCATTTTGTGTCGAAGGTGATCGCCGTCTGATAGATGTTATCCTCCACCGGATAACCGTCTTTGTGGGGGACGATAAACTTCGCGCCGGAGGAGTCGATCAGCGACGGCCCGGTTCCCGGGGTCTGACGGTTGACGGCCCAAAGGGCGAGGTCGACCAAGTGGGCTCCCCAGTCGGTGAACTTTCCCCCCGAGAACGCGTGCCACCAGCGGAAGGTCACGTGGGCGTTGCTCTGGTCGGGGAGGGCGATATCGAGCTGTTTGACCTCTTTCCAGTAGGTTCCCGGCTCGGCGCTGGAGGCGAGGTAATCGCGCATCGGCGCCTGACCGACCCAGGTGTTCCAATCGAGTTTGCCGGGGACGGGGAATTTTTGGAGATGACCGCTTTCGCGCCCCTCCCCTAAAACGCAGGTGATCTTTTGAATATCCCCCAGGCAGCCGCCGCGGATCAGCAGCGCCGCCTGCATCGTCTGCTTGAACGTTCGGCGCTGCGTCCCGACCTGAACGACGCGGTCGGGGTATTTTTCGACCGCCTTCTCGAACAGAACGTTCTCGGCCAGGGTGAGCGTCAGCGGCTTTTGGCAGTAGACATGCTTCCCCGCCTGGAGTGCTTCGATGGCGATTTTTGTATGCCAGTGGTCGGGGGTGGCGATCACGACCGCGTCGATATCGTCGCGGTCCAGAATACGGCGGTAATCAGAATAGACCTCGGGAAGAATTCGCTCCTCGCCCTGCTTGCGGGTGATCTTTTTGTCCTCCAGCGCCTTCCCGAGAACATAGTCGAGGTCCAGGTCGCAGACGGCGGCCATATCGGTCAGCTCGGCCAGCTCACGGGTATTCCAGTACCCCTGCGCCCCGACACCGATGGCGCCCATCCTCAGGCGCGGGGGCTCCTCGCCGCGAAGTTTAGGAAAACGTCCCAAGGTCAGCGCTGCGGCCGCGCCGGCGGCGCTTTGGAGAAAATGACGGCGTTTCATGGCGGGGTTTCCTTAAACACTGGTTAGGGGAAATATCTTTTTCACGGAAGAACGGTTCACACCTGCGGCAGCTCAAACCCTTTGCGCTGATCTCGGGCGAAGAAGGAGACCGCCTGATCATCGCCGACGATTTGACGGTTGGCGTCGTCCCACTCGATGGGGCGGTCCAGCCGGGAGGAGATCGCCGCGAGGTGACAGACATTGAGCGCCTGTACGTGGGTAGGAACATCGGAGATCGGTTTTTTTCCTTCCGAGGCGCAGCGGACGAAATGCTTGAAGTGGTCCTCCACCGGCAGACCGCCGTAGAGCGAGACATAGTCCTCGTCGGTGAACTGATCGGCGGCTCCCTCCTCGATCAGTTTTCCCTTGATGCGATCGCAGTTGACGTGGATGCGTCCCTTGGTCCCCTCAAAGAGAACCCCCTCTTTTTCGGGGGCGTTGCTCTTGATGCGCATCTCAAACGCCGGATGCTCTCCCGAGGCGGGGAAAACGCACGTCGCGTCGAAGGTGATCGCCGTCTGGTAGATATCGTCCTCGACCGGATAGCCGTCTTTGTGGGGGACCAGGAAGGTCGAGCCGGAAGCGTCGACCAGTGACGGTCCCGTTCCCACGCTCTGGCGGCCCAGCGCCCAAAGAGCGATGTCGACGAAGTGGGCTCCCCAGTCGGTGAACTTTCCTCCCGAGAAATCGTGCCACCAGCGGTAGGTGACATGGCCGTTGCTCTGGTCGGGGAGCGAGGCCCCTCTTTTGGCGATATCTCCCCAGAGAGTTCCCCCATCGGCGCTTGAGGCGATGTAATCACGCATCGGTGCCTGGCCGATCCAGGTATTCCAATCGAGCTTGCCCGGGACGGGGAACTTCTGAAGGTGGCCGCTTTGGCGTCCCTCTCCCAAAACACAGGTGATCCTCTGAATCTCCCCGAGGAACCCGCCGCGAACCAGCAGGGCCGCCTGCATCATGTGCTTTTGCGTGCGGCGCTGTGTCCCGACCTGGCAGACGCGGTCGGGGTATTTCGCGACCGCCTTCTCGAACAGGACACTCTCGGCCAGGGTGAGCGTCAGCGGCTTTTGGCAGTAGACATGTTTCCCCGCCTGGAGCGCCTCGATGGCGATTTTTGTATGCCAGTGGTCGGGCGTGGCGACCAGGATCGCGTCGATATCGTCGCGGTCCAGAACACGGCGGTAATCAGAGTAGACGTCGGGGGGAACCTGTTCGTCTCCCTCCTTCCGGAAGACTCGTTTTTCCTCGAGTATCTTCCCCAGCAGATAATCGATGTCCAGATCGCAGACGGCGGCCATATCGGCGTACTGGTTCAGCGACAGGACATTCCAGTACCCCTGGTTTCCGACCCCGATGGCGCCCATCCTCAGACGGGGGGGCTCCTCACCGCGGAGCTTAGGAAAACGACCCAGCGTCAGCGCGGCGGCCGCGCCGACGGCGTTTTGAAGAAAGGTGCGGCGTTTCATGGCTATTTTCTCCTCATTAAGGCGAACGGCGTCAGCGGCGGTCGCCGGCGCGCGCTTGACCGGTGATGCGGTCCGTGATGGGATCAATGATGGAATATATTCCCCGTGAAGTAAACATAGACGCAGAGGATGCAGAGAATCAGCCCGACCGAGGCGACGACGTCGAGCCAGTTCCATCCGGCGCGCGTTTCGGCGATCTGGTCTTTCGACCGGCCGCCGAAGGTTAGACCACGAATTTTTTCTTCCGACGGTTTCGGCGTCATGTACGAGACCAGGAAAATGACCGCCGAGACAATCAGCGTCAGGTAGATCGCCATGAAGGTGAAGTTGGTCGTGGCGAACCACGCCAGCGGCGCGCAGCCGAGGATACCCTGCGCGACCGGTCCATCGCCTTTGCTGAGGATCTCGAGAATCAGCCGGCCCGCCCCCAGGACAAACCCGACCCCCAGCCCGGCCATGCAGCCGGCGGCGTTGACCCTCCGCGAGAGAATTCCAAGGAAGAAGACCGCGGCGATCGGCGGTCCGATATACGACTGAACCGACTGAAGGTAGTTATAGAGCGAGCCGTTCATCAGAAGGATCACGAACGGGATCCAGAGCAGTCCGAGCAGCACCATCGCGCCGGTAGCGACCCGTCCGACCCAGACGAGCTGCCGCTCGGAGGCGTCGGGGACGATCTTTTTGTAGATGTCGATGGTAAAGAGTGTCGAACAAGAGTTAAATACCGAGGCGAGCGAACTCATCAGCGCCGCCAGCAGCCCCCCGATCACCAGGCCGCGCACGCCGATCGGGAGGATATGTTTGACCATCAGCGGAAACGCCTCGTTGGCCCCTCCCTCTTCGAGGACGGTGAACATCCGGCTGTCCCCGCTGGCGGCGATCGCGTAGGCGACCATGCCGGGGATGATGAACAAAAAGACCGGGAAAAGCTTCAGGTAGGCGCCGAAGAGCGTCCCGCGGCGCGCCTGCGTCTGGTCTTTCGCCGCCAAGGTCCGCTGAACGATATACTGATCGGTGCACCAGTACCACAGTCCGACGATCGGGGCGCCGACCAAAAGTCCAAGCCAGGGGTAGGAGGGGTGTGAGTTCGGTTTCCAGAGGTTAAAGAAGTCGAGCTTCTCCTGTGTCGGCCTCAGTACCGTAATGATGGAGCCGTCCGAGGAGGTGATGCCGGCCAGTCCCATTCGGGGGGCGTCCTGACAAAGTTCACGCAGACGATCCCAACCGCCGACATGCTGCAGACCGATGAGCAGAACCGCCAGGGCGCCGACCAGCAGAACGACCGTCTGAATCGCCTCGGTGTAGAGTACCGCGCGCAGCCCCCCCGCAATGGTGTAAAGCCCAGTCAGGATGACCATAAAGCAGGCGCCGAACCAGAAGTTGTCGATCCCCGCGATGATCTCGATCGGGAAGAGCGCCTTGAAGACGACCCCGCCGGCGAAGAGAGTGACCGAGATCTTGGTGAAGACGTAGGCGACCAGCGAGAAGAGCGACAGGAACCATCGGGCGGCGGGACAGTAGCGGCGCTCAAGGAACTCGGGCATCGTATAGACGCACGAGCGCTGGTAAAAGGGGACCATCACCCAGCCGAGAACCAGCAGGCACCAGGCGTGCAGTTCGTAGTGCGCCATCGCCATTCCGTCGCGCGCTCCGGTTCCCGCCAGGCCGACGAGGTGTTCCGAGCCGATGTTGGAGGCGAACAGCGAGGCACCGATCACAAACCAGCCGGCGTTCTTCCCCGCCAGGAAGTAATCGCCCGAGGTATGGTTCTTCTGGAGAACGACCCACCAGGCGATGGCCAATAAGACGCCGAAGTAGCCGGCGATAGTGATCCAGTCCCAAAGACCGAAAGCCGAGAGGGCGGCGGCGCCGAATAGGGGAGATAGTGTCATTGTCTCTTCATTTCTGATTCTGCTTGTCAGTAAAATATTCTATTCCAAATCAGGCCCGTCGATGGTTCCGCCGGTCTGCTGGATTTTTTGTTTCTCCGGGTTGAACGTCCCGTAGAAGAGCGCGTTCGAACCGTCGATCCAGGTACAGAGCCGCTCCCAGTCGTCGTCGCTGAGCGAGACGTCGTAATGCCCCGCGTCGAGGATTTCCGTCAGGCGGCTGTCGTAGACGCCCAGCTCCATCGGCTCGGTCATCGGTTCTTTATTCCCGTCGGGCATGCCCCAGGCGGTGTAGCTGACGTACGGTGTCAGCGCGTTGTACGACTTGGTGAACGCCCCGTCCGGCGTGCCGGTGAGGTTGATATTTCCCTCGGCCTTCTCGTCGTTGTGGCACGATACGCATTTCGCGTCGAGCACAGGCTGGACCAACAGCGGGTACGAGAAAGGACGGCTTCCCGACGGTCCCGGCGCGATCGCCGACGGAGTTTCGGGGAGAACGGCCGTTGAAGTCGTGTAGGCGGCGGACATTCGGTCTTCATGGCAGCCGGTACAGCTTTGCGTCTCCCCCGGCTGGGCGTAGATGAGCGAGCGCATTCCCTGGATCATCCGTCCCCGCTCGTCGAGCGCCTGCATCAGGAAGGGGATTTTGGCAGGGGCCTCGAAGTACGCCGAGCCGTCGTCCGCCACCGGAACGGTTCCGAGAATCTGCTTCCCCGGCGAGGCGAACGGCGCGCCGACCATCGGCTGATTGGCGTTCGGCGTGGTCTTGGGGAGAACCTGGACGATCCGCAGCGATTTGATCTTCACCCCCTCGGGCATTTTCCAGGGCCAGTTCTCGTAAACGTTCCTCACGAAGAAACGTCCGGGGAGCGGTTCGGAGCCGGGCGCGCTCTCGGGAAGCGTCGAGCGGTAGACCGGTCCGGGAGTGGTCTGGTCAATCACCGTCCCCCAGAGCGAGGAGATATTCGGATCGCGGAACAGGAGCTCGCGGGTTCCGAAGGCGTCGCACCAGTAGAGCCCGAACTGATTCGGGATATTCGGTCCCGCCTCGCCGAGAAGCTTATCGAAGCTGTACGAGGCGAGGAACTGTTTCTCCGAGATCGGCTGGGGGGACTTGAAGCAGTGGACCGGCCAGCGGCTGTTCCCAACCGTGTGGGTGAGACGCTCCGCCGGGCGCTCCGGCTTATTCCCGTCCCAAAAGCCCACCGCCGGGGTATCGAAGTCAAACCGTGTCGGCAGCGGCGGAATCGACGGCAGCGGCGCCTCGGCCTCGGGGTAGAGAACCTCGGGGGTCACTCGGGTGAGCGGCTCGGCGCCGTCGACCCCCCGGGTATTATCGACCAGGACGATGCTCCCGGCGCTCATCCCGTGGTGCGGCCCGCTGACGGCCATAATCTTCGCCGAGCCGGGGACGGCTTTGGCCTCCCACAGCCCGCAGGGGCTGAAGGTATTGTTCCCGTAATAGATGCGCACATCGGTTCCGTCGGGCCGCATCGACCAGAGGTTCTGATAGAAGGTCGCGCCGCGGTCGACGTAGTCCCAGCGGGTATAGATCAGCCGGCCGTCGGCGGTGGGGAACGGATCCCACTCGTTGGTCTCGTGCCACGAGAGGACCTGAAAATCACTCCCGTCCGGGCGCATTCGCGAGATGGTATAGACCGGACAGGGGCCGGAACCGCAGCGGTGGAAACCGCCGCGCCGTTCGCTGGAGAGGATAATATCGCCGTCGGGGAGGAATCTCGCGGCGAAATGGTCGTAGGGGCCGTCGGTGAGTTGGCGCAGACCGGTTCCGTCCACCCCGATCGAGTAGACCTGATAATATCGGTTGGCCGATTCGGGGACACCCGGCTGGGGATCTTTCTGCGGCGCCGGGCAGAACGAGAAGAGGACGGTCTTTGCGTCGTACGAAAGCGTCGGCGTCATATAGCTGCCCAGCGGCAGACCGGTCGGAATCTCGCGCGTGGCGTTGGAATGCCCCGGGTCCTCGAGAATGAACAGCCCGCCCCCCGGAAGCGAGGAGAATCCGTAGATCTGATTGAGCTGGTGGCTCAGTCCCCCCGGGACGTATTTGGCGAAGAGGATCGGCCGTTTGGGGAACAGCGGGTGCGCCAGCGCGATCTCGCGGCGCAGGCGGTGGGCCGAAAGCCAATAGCCCTCGTGCGCGGACTCATCTTCCTGTTCGGCATTTTGCAGCGATTGTGTGATCCGGTCAAACCTCTCCTGGAATTGCACTCCCAGCTCCTCTTGCCCCTCGTCGCAAACCTGGAGAAAATCGTCCAGCTGCGCGCGGATTCCCTCCATCTGTTCGGCGGCCGCCTGAAGGTAGGTTCTCGGCTCGTTCTCGGTTCCGATGCCGTCGCGCATCTTCCAATCCCAGACGATCAGCTCTTCCCAAAGCGGGGCGGTCATATCGGGATAGCAGTCGACCGGTTCGGTGACGGCGGTCAGAAGCTTGGATTGGTTCTCGATCGTCAGGCCGGCGAGATTACCGGCTTTCGCCACATCGGCGCGCGGCAGCGGCCGGCGCACCGGCTCGATGGCCGAGGTGATTTTGTCCATCTTCGCCGCGGCGCGCTGATCGGAACCGCTTCGAACGGTGATCTCCTCCACAAACAAGTCCCCCCGGACACCCGACTTATAGTCGACGCGGGGGTCGCCCCGCAGCGTCCGCAAAGAGTACGACAGCCCTTCCGGCCGCGGCTGTTCCTGAGCGGCCGCCTGGGTGAGCGTCACCGTAATGGTTTCCCCCGGCGCCGCGTCGGCGACGATCTCCCAACACGGTTCGCCGTTCGTGCCGCCGGCGTTGTGACCGATCAGGAGCATCTGCGAGGAGTATTCTTTTTCCGCCGCGTCGGCGTAGAACCAAGTTCCGGTGACCGAACCGAAGGCGGGAAGAATTGGCCGATCACCGAACTTAACCGTAAGCTCTCCCCCTTGGACGAAAGCGCCCGGGAGGAAACAGGCGAAAGCGATTAAAAGGAAGGACGCGAGTGAAGGACGGCTGTGCTTCGGCATGGTGGTTTCTCTGGCGTGGAAAATGATCCTCTGGCGGTGTTTGTATCTCTTTTAAGGGTTATTACCGGCGAAAAACGGCAAAGCCGTACGGCGCCAGCGTGAAGCGGACCTTCCCCTCGGCGGCGGCCGCCGAGCCGTCCCCGAAAAGATTCTCCCACGTTCCCGGCGCGGCCGCCTCGCCTTGGGCCTCGGCGTTCTTGAGGTTGATCAGCACCAAGAGCGTCTCCTCGTCCGCGGCGCGCAGGAACGAAAGAACCTTCTCGTCGGCGCCGTTGTCCAGCCACTCGATACCCCCGCGCCGCAAGGCGGGATGCGCTTGGCGCAGCCGGGCCAGCGACTGAACGAACGCGAAGCGCTCGCGTCCTTGTTCGGTATTGGCCCGGGACCAGTCGATCGGGAAATTCCCGAAGATGGAATGCCGGCCGTCCTCCGCGATCTCTTGCCCGTTGTAGAGCATCGGAACTCCGTCGAGGGTGAAGCACAGCGTCAAAAGCGCGCGGCAGGCGGTATCGCCCCAGCGCTTTTCCTGGCGATTCTCGTAGTCGTCGTTGGAAATATCGTGGTTGTCGGTGTAGCGGATAAAACGAAAGCCGTTCGGCCAGTCGGCGAGCACCTTCTCGCAGGTTTCGCGGATCACGGCGGCGCTTTCCCCTTGATCCATTACTTTGCCTATCGCCGCCGACAGAATAAATCCGTAGTCGATATCGATCGCCCGGAATTGATCTTCTTTGCGTGTTCCCTCCGCCAAAAGCGCGATGTCGGGGCGGATCGCGTCGAGCCGCCGGCGTCCCTCTTCCCAAAAGTCCAGCGGCACACCGTCCGAGACATCGAGCCGGTAGCCGTCGACGCCGAAGTCGCGGACCCAATACTCCATATTCCGCCAGAAATATTCCCGCAGATCGGGATTGCCGAAATCGAGTTTCGGGAACCCCCACGCGGCGTTGACAATATTCCCCTCTTTGTCACGCTGGGCGAAGTCGGGGTGTTCTTTAAGAACTTTGGCGGACGGTCCGCAGTGCAGATAGACCAGGTCGAACATCACCTTCAGCCCGAGCCGGTGGGCCTGATCGACAAACGCCTTAAGGTCGGCGTCGGTTCCGTATTCGGGGTCGGCATGGAAGTAGTCGCTCATCCGGTACGGGTTTTTGGGGTTTCCCGTCCCCGATCTCTTCTGGCGCGGTGACCAGAATTCCTCTCGGGGGTCGTCGTCCGCCTCAAAGACCGGGCACAGATAGACGACGCTCACCCCCAGCTTTGCCAGCGTGGGAAGTCTTTCGGCCGCCTCGTTAAGCCGGCCGTTGGGAGCGAACGACCGCATATTGATCTGATAGATCACCCCGTCGATAAGCCAATCGGGCGCGCCGCGCACTTCGCTTGCCTCGCCGGCCAAAAGAGCGGAGGAAACAAGCGCCAGTGCCAATGGGCACAGACAGCGGAAAACACGGTGACGCATGGGGGCTTCTCCCGGGGAAATGACGTCGTGGGGTGAGTACGGCAAACGACCCTCCACGACAGGCAAACTACCCCCCATTATAATTGTCCGGTATCGTCGCTGTCAAATCCCTCTGCTTCCCTTTGTTTCCCCTTGTCCTTCTCCGCCGGCGGTCGGGTTATTGCATTGGAAAGGGCCGATCGTTAAACTCTATGTTAGCCGTTATACCCGCCGTGGCCCCCGCAGAGCAAACATCCTAAGGAGAAATTGATGCGTCAAAAAGTCCTGTCTCAAAACCTATCCCGTCGCCGCACCGCGGTCCGTCGGTCTCTTCTGGCGGCGGTTGCCCTTTTAGGGGTCGGTTTCCTCCCGCTGCTTTGCGCCCAAGAGCCGCAAGCCGACGACGGAGGCGCGGTCAATATCGGCTCCAACCGAGAGCTCTTCGTTGACCAGTATCTCATCGGGTCGCTTGACGGCACGACGCAGAAGCTCTGGCCCCCGCGCGACGAGGGACCGGTGTTCTTCTTCGATCAGCCATGGGAAGGAGAGCACTGCGGCTACGTGACGATCATCCACGCCGGCGACAAGTACCAGCTTTACTATCGCGGCGGCCCCACCCCGGGGAAGGGGGACGGCAGCGACGACCGGACCTGTTACGCCGAGAGCGACGACGGTATTCACTGGACGCGGCCGAATCTCGGCTTCTTCTCTTGGGAGGGGAACGACGAGACAAACATCCTCTTCGATACCGATCCGATGTTAAGTCACAACTTCGCGCCGTTCTACGACACCAACCCGAATTGTCCTCCGGACCAGCGGTACAAGGCGCTGGCCGGCAGCGAGGCCAGGGGGCTGGTCGCGTTTGTCTCCCCCGACGGAATCCATTGGAAGAAATTCCAAGAGGAGCCGGTCGCCAAGCATAAGAATTACGCCTGCGATTCGCAAAACGTCGCGTTTTGGTCCGAGTCGGAGCAGAAGTATCTCTGCTACCTCCGCGTCTGGGACGGCTACTGGACCGGTTTCCGTTCGGTCGCCCGGATTGAGTCGGACGACTTCGCCCACTGGGGGCCGGAGGGGGGGCTTTACATGACCTACGGCGATACCCAGCGCGAGCATATCTACATCAACCAGACGACCCCCTATTTCCGCGCGCCGCAGATTTATATCGCCACCGCCGCCCGCTTTATGGAAGGCAAGCGCGTGATCACACCGGAGGAGGCCGCCGCCTGTTCGGTGGTCCACGGTTACGACGGCGATTGCTCCGACGCGGTTTTGATGACGACCCGCGGCGGGAACGTCTACGACCGGACCTTTATGGAGGGACTGATTCGTCCCGGTTTCGATCCGGGGGACTGGGTCTCGCGGACGAATTACCCGGTTCGCGGCATCGTTCAGACCGGTCCGGATGAAATGTCGATGTACGCCGACCGTTTCAACGCCCAGCCCCGTAAGCGGATTCACCGCTATACCTGGAAACTCGACCGGATCGCCTCGATCAACGCGCCGTACAAGGGGGGCGAGTTCCGCACCAAGCCGCTGATCTTCTCGGGCGAAGACCTGTTCATCAACGCCAACACCAGCGCCCCAGGGACGATTCAAGTCGAGATTTTAGACAAAAACGGTCAGCCGATTCCCGGCTACGAACTGGAAAAATCGCCGGTTCTGACCGGGAACTGGATCGAGAAAAAGGTCCGCTGGGCCGACGACAAATCGGCCGCGCCGCTGGCCGGTCAAGAGGTGATCCTTCGCTTCGTGATGAAGGACGCCGATATTTACGCCCTTCGGTTCGGATCGGAAGAGTAAAGAACCCTATATACCCGATGAGGAGATAGACAAATGAAACGAACAATGATTCTTCTGGCCTCCCTGGTGATGGGGGTGTTATCTTTCACCCTCCCCTCGGCGTTTGCCGCCCAGGAGCCAAGCGACAGTGCCGCGGTCAATATCGGATCCAACCGAGAGCTCTTTGTCGACCAGTACCTCATCGGATCGCTCGACGGCACGACGCAGAAGCTTTGGCCCCCGCGCGACGAGGGACCGGTATTCTTCTTCGATAAGCCGTGGGAAGGGGAGCACAGCGCTTATATGACGATTCTCCACGTCGGCGACAAGTACCAGCTCTACTACCGCGGCGGCCCCACCCCGGGGAAGGGGGACGGCAGCGACGATCGAACCTGCTACGCCGAAAGCGACGACGGTATTCACTGGACGCGGCCGAATCTCGGTTTCTTCTCGTGGGAGGGGAACGACGAGACAAACATCCTCTTCGATACCGATCCGGCGTTAAGTCACAATTTCGCGCCGTTCTACGATACCAACCCGAACTGCCCGCCCGATCAGCGGTACAAGGCGCTGGCCGGCAGCGAGGTCAGAGGGCTGTGCGCTTTCGTCTCTCCCGACGGAATTCATTGGAAGAGGTTTCAGGAAGGACCGGTCGCCAAGCATAAGAATTACGCCTGCGATTCGCAGAACGTCGCCTTCTGGTCCGAGTCGGAGCAGAAGTACCTCTGCTATCTCCGCGTCTGGGACGGCTACTGGACCGGTTTTCGTTCGGTCGCCCGGATTGAGTCGGACGACTTTGCCCACTGGGGCCCGGAGGGTGGCCTTTACATGACCTACGGCGATACCGAGCGGGAGCATCTCTATACCAACCAAACAACCCCCTATTTCCGCGCGCCGCAGATTTACATCGCCACCGCCGCGCGTTTCATGGAAGGCAAGCGCGTGGTCACGCCGGAGGAGGCCGCCGCCTGCTCGGTGGTTCCCGGTTACGACGGTGATTGTTCCGACTCGGTTTTGATGACGACCCGCGGCGGGAACGTCTATGACCGGACGTTTATGGAGGGACTGATTCGTCCCGGTCTCGATCCGGGGGACTGGGTCTCGCGGACGAACTACCCGGTTCGCGGTATCGTCCAGACCGGCCCGGATGAAATGTCGATGTACGCCGAGCGTTTCAATCCCCAGCCCCGCAAACGCCTCCACCGTTATTCGTGGAAGTTCGACCGAATTGCCTCGATCAACGCGCCGTACAAGGGGGGCGAGTTCCGCACCAAGCCGCTGATCTTCAGCGGAGAGGATCTGTTCATCAACGCCAACACCAGCGCTCCGGGGACGATCCAGATCGAGATTCTGGACAAAAACGGCCAGCCGATCCCCGGTTACGAACTGGACAAATCACCGGTTCTCACGGGGAACTGGATCGAGAAGAAAGTCCGCTGGGCGGACGACAAATCGGCCGCGCCGCTGGCCGGTCAAGAGGTGATCCTTCGCTTCGTGATGAAGGACGCCGACATTTACGCCCTGCGGTTCGGATCGGAAGAGTAGAGAATCCTATATGCCCGATGAGGAGACAGATAAATGAAACGAACGATAATTCTTTTGGCTTCCCTGATGACAGGGGTGTTGTCTTTCGCGCTCGGCTCGACGCTTGCCGCCCAGGAGCCGGGTGACGCCGGAGCGGTCAATATCGGCTCGAACCGGGAACTCTTGGTCGATCAGTACCTGATCGGATCGCTCGACGGCACGACGCAGAAACTCTGGCCCCCGCGCGACGAGGGACCGGTGCTCCTCTTGGATCGTCCGTGGGAGGGGGAGTATTCCGCCTATATAACCATCGTTCATGTCGGCGACAAGTACCAGCTTTACTATCGGGGTGAACACAGATCGCAGAACAGATCCGACGAGGTCGGCCGCACCTGTTACGCCGAAAGCGAGGACGGGATCCATTGGACCCGGCCCGATATCGGCGCCTTCCGCTGGGAAGGGAACCAAGAGACGAATGTCCTCTTCGAAGATGCGTCCGCTTTGGGGCACAATTTCGCGCCGTTCTACGATACCAACCCGAACTGCCCTCCCGAACAGCGGTACAAGGCGCTGGCCGGGATAGATTCCACCGGGCTGGTCGCCTTCGTCTCGCCCGACGGGATCCATTGGAAGAAGCTTCAGGAAGAGCCGGTCGCCAAGCATAAGAACTACGCGCTCGATTCGCAGAATATCGCGTTCTGGTCCGAGTCGGAGGGGAAGTACCTCTGTTATCTGCGCGGCTGGGACAGCTATCGCACGGTCATCCGGATCGAGTCGGAGGACTTCATTCATTGGGGGCCGGACGGGGGGATATGGATGACCTACGGCGATACCCCTCGGGAGCAGATCTATGTCAATCAGACGGCTCCCTATTTCCGCGCGCCGCAGCTGTACATCGCCACCGCCGCCCGCTTTATGGAAGGCAAGCGCGTGGTCACGCCCGAAGAGGCCGCCGCCTGTGCGGTGACTCCCAACCAGGTTGACGCCTGCTCCGATCCGGTTCTGATGACGACCCGCGGCGGAAACCTCTACGACCGGACCTTTATGGAGGGGCTGATCCGTCCGGGGCTCGACCCCGGAGACTGGACAGCGCGGACGAACTATCCTGTTTGCGGTATCGTCCAGACCGGCCCGGATGAAATGTCGATGTACGTCGAACGGTTCTACGCCCAGCCGCGCGCCCGGATTCACCGTTACAGCTGGAAGCTCGACCGGATCGCCTCGATCAACGCGCCGTACGCGGGGGGCGAGTTTAGGACAAAGCCGCTGGTTTTCTCCGGCGAGGATCTGTTCATCAACGCCAACACCAGCGCCCCGGGGACGATCCAAGTCGAGATTCTCGATAAGAACGCTCAGCCGATCCCCGGTTACGAACTGGACAAATCGCCGGTTCTCACGGGGAACTGGATCGAGAAGAAAATCCGCTGGGCCGACGACAAGTCGGCCGCTTCCCTGGCCGGTCAAGAGGTGATCCTTCGCTTCGTGATGAAGGACGCCGATCTTTACGCCCTGCGGTTCGGGGCGGAGGAATAACCTCTCCCCGGTATGCCCGATTTAGGTGACAGACAAATGAAACGAACGATGATTCTTCTGGCCTCCCTTGTGATGGGGGCATTGTCTTTCGTGTCCGGCGCGGTGCTCCTCGCTCAGGATCCGAGCCCCGGCGCGGCGGTCAACATCGGCTCGAACCGAGAGCTCTTGGTCGACCAGTACCTGATCGGTTCGCTCGACGGGGTGACGCAGAAACTCTGGCCCCCGCGCGATGAGGGCCCGGTCTTTCTCCTCGATCGTCCCTGGGAGGGGGGATTCTGCGCCTATCTGACGGTCATTCACGACGGTGGAAAGTACCGGCTCTACTACCGCGGCGGTCCCGCCGCGGGGAAGAATACCCCCTCGGTCGGCCGCGCCTGTTACGCCGAAAGCGACGACGGCATCCACTGGACCCGCCCCGATATCGGCGCCTTCCGCTGGGAAGGGATAGAAGAGACGAATGTCCTCTTCGATTTCGATGACGATCCCCTGCTGAGCCACAACTTCGCGCCGTTCGTCGATACCAACCCGAACTGTCCGCCCGAGCAGCGGTACAAGGCGCTGACCGGCTACTATCCCAAAGGGCTGACGGCTTTCGTCTCCTCCGACGGGGTCCATTGGAAGAAACTCCGGGAAGAACCGGTGATTCAGCACGCGAACTATATGCTCGATTCGCAGAACGTCGCGTTCTGGTCCGAGTCGGAAGGTAAGTACGTCTGTTATTTGCGCGGCGCGGACGGCTATCGTACGGTCATCCGGATCGAGTCGGACGACTTCATTCACTGGGGCCCGGAGGGGGGTGTTTTTATGACCTACGGCGACACCCCGCGGGAAGAGATCTATATCAATCAGACGGCTCCCTATTTCCGCGCGCCGCAGATTTATCTCGCCACCGCCGCCCGCTTTATGTCGGGCAAGCGGGTAGTCACGCCCCAGCAGGCCGCCGAGTGCCTGGTGAATCCCGGCTACGACGGCGACTGTTCCGACGCGGTTTTGATGACGACCCGCGGCGGGAACGTCTACGACCGGACCTTTATGGAGGCGCTGATCCGTCCGGGGCTCGACCCCGGAGACTGGATCTCTCGGACGAACTACCCGGTTCGCGGAATCGTCCAGACAGGCCCGGATGAGATGTCGATGTACGTCGAGCGGTTCTACGCCCAGCCGCATGTTCGGATCCACCGCTGCAGCTGGAAGCTCGACCGAATCGCTTCGGTCAGCGCGCCGTACGCCGGAGGCGAGTTCCGCACTAAGCCGCTGATCTTCTCCGGTGAGGATCTGTTCATCAACGCCAACACCAGCGCCCCGGGAACGATCCAGATCGAGATCTTAGACAAGAACGGTCAGCCGATCTCCGGTTATGAACTGGATAAATCACCGGTTCTTACCGGGAACTGGATCGAGAAGAAGGTCCGCTGGGCGGAGGACAAATCAGCCGGCTCCTTGGCCGGCCAAGAGGTGATCCTGCGCTTCGTGATGAAGGACGCCGATATCTACGCCCTGCGGTTCGGGGCGGAGGAATAAATCCTCCCCGCGATACTCAAGTGTCTGCCCAACCAAGTGATACTCAACCAAGGATTTGACGAATGAAACGCACCACGATTCTTCTGGCCTCCCTTGTGATGGCGGTAATGTCTTTTGTGTCGGAAGCGGCGCTTCGCGCTCAGGATGGCGGCGAGGCGGTCAACATCGGCTCGAACCGTGAGCTCTTGGTCGACCAATACCTGATCGGCTCGCTCGACGGCACGGCGCAGAAACTGTGGCCCCCGCGCGACGAGGGGCCGGTCCTCTTCCTCGATCGTCCCTGGGAGGGGGAGTTGAGTATTTATATGACCGTCCTGCACGTCGGCTCAAAGTACCAGCTCTACTACCGGGGCAAAGGAACCTCCGAGGTCGACCGCTCCTGTTACGCCGAAAGTGAGGACGGGATTCACTGGACAAGGCCGGACCTTGGCTTTGTCTCTTGGGAGGGGTATACCGGGACGAACATCCTCTTTGAGGACGATCCGAATATCTGCCACAACTTCGCGCCGTTCTACGATAAAAACCCGAACTGCCCGCCCGAGCAGCGGTACAAGGCCCTGGCCGGCAGGGCCGACACCGGGCTGTTTGCCTTTGTCTCGTCCGATGGGATCCATTGGAAGAAACTTCAGGAAGAGACGGTCGCCAAGCATCAGCATTACGCCTGCGATTCGCAGAACGTCTCGTTCTGGTCCGAGTCGGAAAAGAAGTATCTCTGCTACCTCCGTGCCTGGGACGGCGACTGGACCGGTTTTCGGACGGTCATTCGGCTCGAGTCGGACGACTTCATCCATTGGGGCCCGGAAGGTGGGCTTCGCATGACCTACGGCGATACCGATCGGGAGCATCTCTACATCAATCAGACGGCTCCTTATTTCCGCGCGCCGCATCTGTACATCGCCACCGCCGCGCGCCTTATGGAAGGCAAACGCGTGATCACGCCGGAAGAGGCCCAGGCGCTTTCGGTGATGCCCGGTGAAGACGACTCTTGCTCCGACGCGGTGATGATGACGACCCGCGGCGGGAGTCTCTACGACCGGACCTTTATGGAGTCGCTGGTCCGTCCGGGACTCGATCCGGGGGACTGGGTCGCGCGGACAAACTATCCGGTGTGCGGTATCGTTCAGACCGGCCCGGATGAGATGTCGCTGTACGTCGAGCGGTTCTACAACCAGCCGCGGGTTCGTATCCACCGCTACAGCTGGAAGTTCGACCGAATCGCCTCGATCAACGCGCCGTACGCCGGCGGCGAGTTCCGTACCAAACCGCTGATCTTCTCCGGTGAGGACCTGTTCATCAACGCCAATACCAGCGCCCCGGGAACGATTCAGGTCGAGATTCTGGACAAGGACGGCCAGCCGATCCCCGGTTACGAACTGGACAAATCACCGGTTCTTACCGGGAACTGGATCGAGAAGAAGGTCCGCTGGGCGGAGGATAAATCGGCCGCCCCGCTGGCCGGTCAAGAGGTGATCCTGCGCTTCGTGATGAAGGACGCCGATCTTTATGCCCTGAGGTTCGGGGCGGAGGAATAACAACCCCGGTACGCCTGATTCAGGTGACAGACCAATGAAACGAACGATGATTTTTCTGGCCTCCCTCGCGATGGGGTGGCTGTCTTTCGCGTCCGAAGCGGCACTTCATGCGCAGGAGCCCAGCACCGGTGAGGCGGTCCACATCGGCTCGAACCGGGAGCTCTTTGTCGACCAGTACCTGATCGGCTCGCTCGACGGGACGGCGCAGAAACTTTGGCCCCCGCGCGACGAGGGGCCGATCCTCTTCCTCGATTCTCCCTGGGAGGGGGAGCTGAGCATCTATATGACCGTCCTGCACGTCGGTTCAAAGTACCAGCTCTACTACCGGGGCAAGGGATCCACTTGTTACGCCGAAAGCGAGGACGGCATCCACTGGACGAAGCCGAATCTCGGCCTCGCTTCTTGGGGGGAGAATCACAACACGAATCTCCTCTTTGGCCCCGAACCGGAGCTGAGCCACAACTTCGCGCCGTTCTACGACACTAACCCGAACTGCCCGCCCGATCAGCGGTACAAGGCGCTGGCCGGTCTCGGCGGGTTGGTCGCCTACGTCTCCCCCGATGGGGTCCATTGGAAGAAACTCCGGGAAGAACCGATCATACGGCACCCAAACTACAAGCTCGATTCCCAGAACGTCGCCTTCTGGTCCGAGTCGGAGGGGAAGTACCTCTGTTATCTGCGCGGCTGGGACGGTTATCGCACGGTCATCCGGATTGAGTCGGACGACTTTCTCCACTGGGGCCCGGAAGGGGGTGTTTTTATGACCTACGGGGACACCCCCCGGGAGCATATCTACATCAACCAAACGACCCCCTATTTCCGCGCGCCGCAGATTTACATCGCCGCCGCCGCGCGCTTTATGGAAGGCAAGCGGGTCGTCACGCCGGAAGAGGCCAAAGCGTGCTCGGTGGTTCCCGGCGAGGACAGCTCTTGCTCCGATTCGGTCGTGATGACGACCCGCGGCGGGGGCGTCTACGACCGGACCTTTATGGAGGGGCTGATCCGTCCCGGTTTCGATCCGGGGGACTGGATCGCGCGGACGAACTACCCGGTGCGCGGCATCGTTCAGACCGGCCCGGACGAAATGTCCCTGTACGTCGAGCGGTTTTACAACCAGCCGCGGGCTCGTGTCCACCGCTACAGCTGGAAGCTCGATCGGATCGCCTCGATCAACGCGCCGTACGCCGGGGGCGAGTTCCGCACTAAGCCGATGGTTTTCTCTGGTGAGGATCTGTTCATCAACGCCAACACCAGCGCCCCGGGAACGATTCAGATCGAGATCTTAGATAAGTCCGGCCAGCCGATTCCCGGTTACGAACTGGACAAATCGCCGGTTCTCACGGGGAACTGGATCGAGAAGAAAGTCCGCTGGGCGGAGGACAAATCGGCCGCTTCCTTGGCCGGTCAAGAGGTGATTCTTCGCTTCGTGATGAAGGACGCCGATCTTTACGCCCTGCGGTTCGGAGCGGAAGAGTAACACATATCCCAATCAGGTCATAAACGATGAAACGAACGATGATCCTTCCGGCCTGTCTGGCGATAGGGTTGTTTTTTGTTCTCCCGTCGGCACTTTGTGCCCAGGAGACAGACACCGGCGAGGCGGTCAACATCGGCTCGAATCGAGAGCTCTTTGTCGACCAGTACCTGATCGGTTCGCTCGACGGGACGGCGCAAAAACTCTGGCCCCCGCGTGACGAGGGGCCGGTTCTCTTCCTCGATCGTCCGTGGGAGGGTGAATTCTGCCTCTATATGACCGTCATTCACGTCGACTCAAAGTACCGGCTCTACTATCGCGGCGGCCCCACCCCGGGGAAGGGGGACGGCACCGACGATCGGACCTGCTATGCCGAGAGCGACGATGGTATTCACTGGACACGCCCGAATCTTGGTTTCTTCTCGTGGGAGGGGAACGACCAGACGAATATTCTCTTTGATACCGACCCGCAGCTGAGCCACAACTTCGCGCCGTTCTACGACACCAATCCGAACTGCCCGCCCGAGCAGCGGTACAAGGCGCTGGCCGGTCTGGCCGGGCTGGTCGCCTTCGCCTCCCCCGACGGGATCCATTGGAAGAAGCTTCAGGAAGAGCCGGTCGCCAAGCACCCGAATTTTGCCTGCGACTCGCAGAATGTCGCGTTTTGGTCCGAGTCGGAGGGGAAGTACCTCTGTTATCTGCGCGGCTGGGACAGCTATCGGACGGTCATCCGGATCGAGTCGGACGACTTCATTCACTGGAGCCCGGAGGGGGGTGTCTTTATGACCTACGGCGATACCCCCCGGGAGCAGATTTACGTCAATCAGACGGCCCCCTATTTCCGCGCGCCGCAGATTTATATCGCCACCGCCGCCCGTTTTATGGAAGGCAGGCGGATCGTCTCCCCGGAAGCGGCCAAGGCGTGCTCGGTGGTTCCCGGTTACGACGGCGACTGCTCTGACGCGGTGTTGATGACGACCCGCGGCGGGAGCGTCTATGACCGGACCTTTATGGAGGGGCTGATCCGTCCCGGTTTCGATCCGGGGGACTGGATTTCTCGGACGAACTACCCGGTTCGCGGTATTGTCCAGACCGGCCCGGATGAGATGTCGATGTACGCCGGGCGTTTCTATGCCCAGCCGCGCGCTCGGATCCACCGTTACAGCTGGACGCTCGATCGGATCGCTTCGGTCAGCGCGCCGTACGCGGGGGGAGAATTTAGAACCCGTCCACTGATCTTCTCCGGTGAAGATCTGTTCATCAACGCCAACACCAGCGCCCCGGGGACGATTCAAATCGAGATCTTAGACAAAAACGGCCAGCCGATCCCCGGTTACGAACTGGACAAATCGCCGGTTCTCACCGGGAACTGGATTGAAAAGAAGGTCCGCTGGGCGGAGGACAAATCGGCCGGCTCGCTGGCCGGCCAAGAGGTGATTCTGCGCTTCGTGATGAAGGACGCCGATCTTTACGCCCTGCGGTTCGGGGCGGAAGAATAACATATTTCCCAATCAGGTCACAAACGATGAAACGAACGATTTTTCTGCTTTCCCTCATAATGGCGGCTCTTTCAACCGTCCTGCAGGCCTCTTTGGCGCTTGGCGCCGACCAACAAAGTGCCCCGGCCGCCGCGCAAACGGCCCCGCCGAAAGGCGGCGCGGTCATCCCCGGCAGCGCTCCGGTTCCTAACCAGCCGGGTGCCGGGGATCAGACCGGCGCCGAGCCGTCCGAAGAGCAGGAGCCGGAGCTGACCGAAGATCAAAAGCACTACATGGCGTCGAACCAATGCTTCGCCGACGAAGATTACAAAGGGGCGCTGCGTGAGCTCGACGCCGCCTTGGCGATCTTTCCCGTGTCGCTGCTCTACAAGGTTCAGCGTCAGTTCGTAGAACTTCAGATCGCGGCCTCCGCGATCGGGGACGATCAGGAGAAGCTCCAACAGCTTGTGGCCGACTGGGTCAAAGATATCAAACTCCCGCCGTCCGACACTCCTCAGATCACGACCCCCGAGGCCTATGAGGCGTTTATCGTCTCCTCGGCGGTGACGGTGGTCGATTTCACCGCCGTGTGGTGTGCTCCGTGCCAAATGCTGGTCCCCTACCTGGCGAAGATCGAGGCGGCTTACGGTCCGGTCGGGGTGAAATTCGCCCGAATTGATTTTGATGAAATCGCCACCGAGGAGAACGAGGAGTTCATCAAACAGATCCAGCTGGGACCGATCCCCGATGTCCGCATTTACGCGGGCGGCCGGCTCTTCGCGCAGGTCAAAGGAACGGACCCGTTCTTAATTCTCTTTTATCTCGACTGCGCGGTTCATGCCGTCGGCGGATACCGTCCGCGTCAGTCGGACCAGCAGGCGCAGCCGAGCCAGCAAGGACAGCCGAGCCAGCAGAGCCGATAGAATCCGGGGGGCAATCGTTGAGAGGCCCCCTTCTTTTTTGGTGTGAAGGGCTCTTTCAACGTTTACAGTAAAATCCGGGATAATAGAGAAATCGATAACGTCTTGTGTTAAAGAGCTTTTACACAAAACAACCAAACGTCCCTGTTTTTGCGGGGTGATCGCCGCTTTGTATGCCGGTGAAATCGAGAGTTTGTTTGACAAAAGAGGAACATTCTAGCAGAAACCACTTTGTCCAAGATTAAAGTCTGGTATATCTGCCTATTTATGAACAGCTCACACTGAAAAACACGGGTTTTTTGACAAATCACGACGAGACGTCTCGATGTCGAAAAAGAGAATTTTCGGAAATTTCGGAAAATCTGCCCAATGTTGTGACACATGCTGTCAACCCCACTTTACAACCGCTTTTCACTGCGTTAGAAAAGATGATTAGATACTGGGTCGTTTGGTTTTGTTGATCCGGATCCCTTTCCCGGATCAGCAAATGCCCAGGAAGAAGGATATCGGGTCTATCGATGAACGAACCCCTCTACGCGCACACGAACGACGAGAAGAACCCCAAAGGGTGGCATTCCCTGGCGGATCATCTTCGGGGAACCGCCGAGATGGCGGCCGAATTCGCGAAACCGTTCGGATCAGCCCCCTGGGGATACGCGTTGGGTGTTCTCCATGATCTGGGGAAGGTTCACCCGAAGTTTCAGAAGTACCTAATCGATTCGACACTCGAGAATGTACCTGCCGAGGGGAAAGGCAACAACCAAACCGTCGGAGATGAGGACAGCAGCCGAGTTGATAACCGCGGTGGCGCCGGACGCAAGGTGAAACGGCACAGTCCGGTGAATCACTCAGCCGCCGGGGCCTATTGGGCAAAAGAGAAATTGGGTCCCTTTCTTGGCCAGACCATTGCCTATCCTATTCTGGGGCATCACGCCGGCCTTCCCGATTATATCGGTGGTGTAGAGCCAAAATCGTCCTTACAATTCCGTTTGTCGGATGAGGCCGACGATTGCCGGCGCTGTATCAGCACTAAAAACGATAAGATACTTTCTTTGCTCGGCGAAATCACCCAAAATACGCTTCTTCCTCCTGAGACATTTGATATGACTGAGGATGTTTATCACCTCTGGGTACGGATGCTCTTCTCGTGTCTCACCGACGCCGACTGGCTCGACACCGAACGGTATTCCGACATCAACAGATATCAAAACCGACCAACATTCCCTTCGCTCTGTGACCTCAAAGCGCGGTTCGATCAGTATATGAGCGGCATCGTTGGACAAGAGACAGCCGGTGGCACCAGCGATGAAACACAGACAATCAAACATGTCCGCGACGAAATCTATCGCGCTTGTCTCCGGGCCGCCCAAAAAGAACCGGGGCTCTTCACCCTTTGCGCGCCGACCGGAGGCGGAAAGACATTATCGAGCATGGCGTTCGCCCTGGAACACGCTGTTCGCCACCATAAAAGCCGGATCATCTATGCTATTCCCTACACGAGCATCATCGAGCAGACCGCCGACGTTTTTCGAAAGATCTTCGGGGAGGGGAATGTTCTGGAGCATCATTGTAATTTTGACCCGGCGCGCCTTGGTGAGGATAAAAACAAGACCGACGCCCCCTTTGAGGAGACACTCACCGAGGAGCAGTATCTCCAAGCGACCGAAAATTGGGACGCGCCCATCATTGTCACGACCAATGTTCAGTTCTTTGAATCATGTTTTGCCGCCGATCCCCGCCGCTGCCGCAAATTACACAACATAGCCAACAGTGTGGTGATACTTGACGAAGCTCAAATGCTCCCGACCGACTTGCTCTCTCCCTGTGTTCACCTGCTAAACCAGCTCAGCCGTGCCTTCGGGGTTACCTCGGTCATCTGTACCGCGACCCAGCCGGCGCTCGAGCAGCTTAAAACCATTGAGACGCCGAATATTAAATACACGCCTCTTGATAAAACGACACCTATCATCGAGGAAGATGTGGTCTGCCGCCATTTTAAGGCGCTCAAGCGGGTGCGATACGAATTTGACGATCCCGATCAACCCCGAAGCTGGGAAACGCTGGCGAGGGAATTGGCCGGAATCGACGAGGTCCTTTGTATCGTCAATACCCGGCGGGATTGTTACAACCTATATCAGGCCCTAAGCGCGGCGGTACCGGAAAAGCAGAGGGGGGCGGTCTACCACCTTTCGGCGCTCCAATGCGGCAGTCACCGTATGCGGTTGATCGGTGAAATTAAGGATCGGCTCGCTCAAAACCGCGAACATCGTCGAAAGGGAGAACCGACCGTCCCGATTCGGGTGATCAGTACGCAGTTGATCGAGGCGGGGGTCGATATCGATTTTCCCGTGGTGTATCGTGCCTGCGCCGGGCTCGACTCGGTGGCGCAGGCGGCGGGACGCTGTAACCGTGAAGGGAAGCTCTCGCGTGAAGGGATGGTTCGAGTCTTCACCGCGCCCAACCCGATCTGGGGCGGGGTAATGCGCAAGGGGGCCGATACTACAGCGCAAATGCTTAAGAATAAGCCAGATATAGACCCTAACGATCCGATGCTCTTCCTTAATTTTTTTCGTCAATTTTATAACAAGCTTAACACCTTGGATAAAGACCAAGTCGTCGAACAGCTCACCAAAGACGTCAACAATTCCAGTGGTGACCCGGAGGTCCCGTTCCGATCGGTCGCTGATCAATTTCAACTGATCGAGGACGAAGCCGCCTACGGCGTGATTGTTCCCTATAACGACGAGGCCAGAAAATTGATAAAACAGCTAAAATTCGGGATTCGTCGTGATCTTATGCGGTCGCTTCAGCGTTATACGGTAACGCTGCGCAAGAATCAACTGTGCGAAGCGATCGCCGGCGGAATCATCCGCGAGGTCTATCCGGGGATCTTTGTTCAGGAAATGCTCGGTATCTATGAGGATACCGTCGGTATGAATATTTTCCGCGACACTTTTCCGGTAGAGGCGGTAGTCATTTAATCGAGGAGTCGATAGAATAGAGTCATTAGAGATAAAGATTCTTTTATAGGAAAGGAAAACGCGATCAATGAGAGGATTCTGGTTAGAGGCGACGGGGGACTATGCTTGTTTCACCCGCCCCGAAATGAAGGTAGAGCGCGTCTCGTACGACGTTCCCACGCCTTCCGCGGTTCGCGCCATTTACGAGGCGATTTTGTGGAAACCCGCGATTCGGTGGCATGTCAAAAAGATTGTGGTTCTCAGCCCGATTAAATGGGTTTCGGTACGTCGGAATGAGCTCAAATCAAAGCTCTCCTCGGTCAAAGACTATTTCATTGAGGAAGACCGGACACAGCGGGCGGGGCTGTTTCTTCGGGATGTAAAATACCGTTTCCTGGCGGAATTTGAATTCACTCCCCCCGAAAAAAGGCCAAAGTGCCCGCGCCAAGTGCCCGAATGGCTCGATGAATCGGAGGAGGTTCTTCGAGAAAATCCTTCCATCCCCCGCAAAGACGAGACGGAGGCCAAATATGCGGCCATGTTCGAGCGCAGGGCCAAAAGAGGCCAATGTTTCACCCAGCCATATTTTGGCTGTAGAGAGTTCCCGGTCAATTTCCGGCTGATTCCCGCTCCTGTGGAAGAACCAGAAATCCCTGAGTCTCTTCGCGGAAAGACCGATCTCGGATGGATGCTCTACGACATGGATTTCTCTGACCCAGAGAACACCAAGCCGCTCTTTTATCGTGCTTCGATGATCGATGGCGTAATCAATGTCCCCGACCGCGATAGTGAGGAGGTGCGTGGATGATCCTGCAAGCGCTGAAAGAATATTACGACCGTAAGGCGAATGACCCAGCATCGGGTATCGCGCCGAATGGCTGGGAATGGCGGCCGATCCACTACATCATCGTTCTCGATAAAGACGGTATTCCTGTCGGTATTGAGAAAATGATAGAGGGGACGGGAAAAAAGATGACGGTGAAGTCGTTTCTGGTTCCCAAGGGGGTGAAGCGGACAAGCGGGATCAATTCCAGTCTGCTGTGTGAAAACCCTGAATACGCCATTGGGGTTGAACTCAACCCCAAAAAGCCCGCAGCCGAGAAACACAAGGCGTTTTTGGCAAAACTCGACGAGCTGGGGGAAGTCAACGATGCCGGTTTAAGGGCACTGAAGCTTTTTTGCCGTCTCCCGTTTGAAGAAAAAGCCGCGAAGCTCTCAGGCTTTCCGGACTCTTGGGAGGCCATCCAGGCAGGGAAGAACGTTAATATCGCTTTCCAACTCCAGGGCGAAACCGATATTGTGGCACGTTCCCCGGCGGTCCGCAACGCCATTGATAAGATGAATGTTTCATCGGGCGGTGACGATTATTGCTTGGTCACCGGAGAACCGGACGCCATCGAAAAAACCCATCCGTCTATCAAGGGGGTTCGTGGCGGTAATCCGACCGGGACGAATATTGTCAGCTTCAATATGCGTTCAGTGGAATCGTTCGGAAAGGAACAGGGCGAAAACGCGCCTGTCGGCAGCCGCTCGGCCTTTGCCTACACAACCGCGCTCAATGCACTACTTGGTAAAGACTCTCTGAATAATCTTACCGTGGGAGACGCGACAACCGTTTTTTGGAGCGAAAAACCGACCGAATTGGAAACGAATTTCCCAAGATTTTTCCGGGAACCGCCGAAGGACGATCCGGATCAGGGTATCAAGGCGGTTCGCGCGTTGTTCGAATCGATTCATACGGGCGCTTACACCGAGGATCAAAAGAAAATCCGTTTCTTCGTTTTGGGATTAGCCCCCAACGCCGCTCGGATTATGATCCGCTTTTGGATTGTCTCGACCGTCGGTGAGATGTCAGAGAACATCAAACAGTTCTTCGATGACACCGAGATTATCCACGGTTCATCGTCCCCCGATCGACTCTCATTGTTCCGCTTGCTGGTGTCGACAGCGGTTCAGAGAAAGGCCGAGAATATTCCGCCAAACGTCGAGGGGGATTTCGTGCGGGCAATCCTTCAAGGCCTTCCCTACCCGCTGACGCTGCTCTCTGCCGCCGTGCGGCGCAATCGTGCCGAGCGTGATGTCAATTATGAACGCGCCGCGTTAATCAAAGCGTGTCTGAATCGATCCCTAAAAACGAAATCACTATCGTCTGAATCTATAGAACAGGAGGAACTGACTGTGTCACTCAATCAGCAGAATACGAACATTGGCTATGTTCTGGGGCGGCTCTTCGCCGTGCTGGAAAAACTTCAAAGAGATGCCAATCCTGGTATCAACGCCACCATCCGCGATCGTTATTACGGAGCCGCCTCGGGAACACCGCTGACGGCTTTCCCGAACCTGCTCCGCCTGAAGAATCACCACCTTTCGAAACTCACCAGCGAGCGAACCCGTGTCTATTACGAGAAGCTTCTGACCGAGGTATTATCGTTGATCGATGATTTCCCCGGGCACCTCTCGCTGGCCGATCAGGGACGGTTTGCCATCGGCTATTACCACCAGATTCAGGAGTTCTACAAAAAACGTTCGAAAGACGAAGAAACCCCCGAAACGAACTGACAACAACGAACGGTAACAAACAAATAACCATCCATCATATCTCCCTATGTCTCTTATCGACGGCTGTCGACTCTTTGGGATATTAGGGGAAGAGAAGAAAAGAAAGAGTAAGCACGATGAGTAACGAGCTCAATATGATCCGTAATCGCTATGACTTCATGTTGTTTTTCGATGTCCAGGACGGCAATCCGAACGGTGATCCCGACGCCGGCAATATGCCGCGTATCGATCCGGAGACCGGCCAGGGTTTGGTGACCGATGTCTGTCTCAAGCGGAAGGTCCGCAACTACGTCCAATTGGCCCGCGCCAAACAGGATGGATACGATATCTTCATCAAAGAAAAGGCGGTTCTCAATACGCTGATTGACGCGGCTTATGAGAAGGAAGGGATCGATCTCACGGCGGCTCCGAAGGATGAAAAGGATGGAAAAAAGCGGACCGCTCCCGGAAAAGGGCAGGGCTCTGAGGTGGAGTCGGCCCGTATGCGTATGTGCCGCACCTACTATGATGTGCGAACCTTCGGGGCGGTGATGATGACCGGAGCCAACGCCGGTCAAGTTCGCGGCCCGGTTCAGCTCACCTTCGCTCGGTCGGTCGACCCGATCGCTGCCTTGGAACACTCGATCACTCGATGCGCTGTCGCGACTGAGGATGAGGCCGAAAAGCAGGGTGGAGATAACCGGACGATGGGACGTAAAAATACGGTACCCTACGCTCTGTACTGCGCGCATGGGTTCGTTAGTCCGTCACTTGCCGCGCAAACCGGTTTTGACTCGGACGACCTTGCCCTCCTTTGGGAAGCCCTCAAAAATATGTTTGAGCATGACCACAGTGCGGCCCGCGGGATGATGTCGACATGCAAGTTGATCGTCTTCAAGCATGACAGTGCCTTAGGGAACGCCTCGTCGGGCACGCTCTTCAGTCTGATTCATGTCAAGAAAAAGGACTCGGTTTCAGTTCCTCGTTCGTTCGCTGATTATGAACTGACGATCGAAGACGATAAACTTCCGAAGGGAGTCGAAATACTGCCGAACTGATGTATCGAGAGGATCAGTTTCTCCCACTGGTGGGGGTACAGCATTATTTGTTCTGCCCCCGCCAATGCGCACTGATCTTCTTGGAGCAGCTCTGGGTCGACAACTACCTTACCGCTTCAGGGACAGTGATGCACGATCGGGTGCACAAAGGTCCGAATGAATCGCGCGGAGACATTCGGACCGTACGGCAGCTTCGCATGCGTTCGTTTCGGCTTGGCCTGACGGGTATCGCAGACGCGGTGGAGTTTCATCTTGCCGACGCGCAGCACCCGGGGGTTAAGCTGCCCCACGCGCGTGGACGATGGTATCCTTACCCGGTCGAATACAAGCGCGGCCGCCCGAAGCGCAATAATTGCGATCGTGCCCAGCTCTGCGCTCAAGCGATCTGTCTGGAGGAGATGCTTGGTCTGACGATCCGAGAGGGAGCGCTCTTTTATGGAGAGACACGCCATCGAGTGACTGTCCCGCTCGATACCGCGCTTCGCCAAGAGACTGAAGACGCGAGCCGGCATTTTCACGAAATGATCGACAGCGGTATCACCCCTCCGGCCCGGGAAGGGCCTCATTGCAAGTCGTGCTCGATTCGTGAGCTGTGCCTCCCGAACCGTCTTAAGTCGGCGAAAGAGTACATCCGGCGCCACGCCTTGGAAGGATAAAGGGACATCGCGGAATGAAGAAGCATGGCAACACGCTTTATATCACCACGCAGGGGGCGTATGTCAGTCGGGACGGCGAGAACTTAGTTGTCTCGATTGACCGAATCGAGCGCCTTCGGCTGCCGATCCATACAATCTCCGGGGCGGTATCGTTTGGGAACGTTCTTTGGACGCCGTTCGCCCTCGGCCTTTGCGGCGAGCATGGGGTTTCGGTCTCGATGATGACCGAATCGGGGCGTTTTATGGCTCGCAGCTGCGGGCCGCAAACCGGGAGCATTATCCTGCGCCGGGCCCAGCATCAGGCCTCGCGCAGCGACGAAACGATATCACTGGCCGCCAGGTGCTTTATTATCGGGAAGATCACCAATGCCCGAACGGTTCTTCGACGCGCCCAGCGCGAATATTTCGCCGAGGCCCCTTGCGAATCGATCGACGCGGTGACACGGCTGTTTGATCAGTATCTTAACCAACTGCAGCATCCACTTCCAGTCGACACGGTCCGAGGTATCGAAGGGGACGCGGCTCGGCAGTATTTCAGCGTATTCGATCAGCTGATCCGCGCGCAAAAGAAAGATTTTTTCCTTCGTGAACGCTCGCGCCGTCCTCCGATGGATCGGGTCAATACGCTGCTTTCTTTCGTTTACACGCTTTTGGTGCACGATGTCGCCGCCGCCTGTGAATCGGTCGGACTGGATCCTCAGATGGGTTTTTTGCACGCCGACCGCCCCGGTCGGCCGTCATTGGCCTTGGATCTTATGGAGGAGTTCCGCTCCTGGCTGGCCGACAGATTGGTTCTGTCGCTCATTAACCGAGGGCAGGTACAGCCCAAGGGGTTCATCACGGCCGAGAACGGCAGCGTGAAGATGGACGACGATACACGCCGAACGGTTCTCGTGGCATGGAAGGAACGCAAGGATACGGTATTGGTCCACCCATTCATCAACGAGCGGCTTCCGATCGGTCTGGTTCCCTATGTCCAAGCACAGCTCATGGCGCGCTGGCTGCGCGGTGATCTGGACGCCTATCCTCCCTATTTTTACAAATAACCGATTCGATCGACACTTTAAGAAACGGGGAAATATTTTGCTGGTCTTAGTCGCCTACGACGTGAATACCGAGACGCCTGCCGGCCGCAAGCGGCTGCGGCGTGTCGCCAAGCTCTGCGTCAATCACGGACAGCGGGTTCAGTTCTCGGTCTTTGAGATCCTCGTCGACAACGCGATGTGGGTGACGCTCAAAGCCGAGCTTCTCAAAGAGATTGACCTGGAAAAGGACAGTCTGCGCTGTTATAATCTGGGAAATAACTGGAGCACACGGGTAGAGCACTTCGGTGCCAAGCCAAGCTATAACCCCGAGGGCCCGCTTATTATTTAAATCAACCCGATACCCCCTCACGCGCGGACCCTATGCTCTCATAAAACCCCCGGGAGGTCCGCGCATTGAGAAAAGATCATGTTTTCCAGCGTTTAACGAAAGTCGTCTGCGAATAGATGTCTAATAGATTCATTTCTCCTTCAGGTTCGCGAAAACCGCGTTGCAAGTCCCGTAAATATAGATAGAATCAACGCATACAGTCGCGCCCCACACGGGGCGCGTGGGTTGAAACCTCTTGCGCTTGTTTGCGCGCCTGTTCCTCTGCGTCGCGCCCCACACGGGGCGCGTGGGTTGAAACCTCTTGCGCTTGTTTGCGCGCCTGTTCCTCTTGTCGCGCCCCACACGGGGCGCGTGGGTTGAAACAAGCGCAAACTCGGGGGATCGTTCACGGCTAAAGTCGCGCCCCACACGGGGCGCGTGGGTTGAAACATCGCCTGAATCGCTTTCGTCGCCGCGTAAAGACCGTCGCGCCCCACACGGGGCGCGTGGGTTGAAACAGGTCGTCCATCGCGTCGTTGGCGGCTTCGGCCGGTCGCGCCCCACACGGGGCGCGTGGGTTGAAACATCGGACAGCTTAGGCGGAACGCCAAGCCCACGACGTCGCGCCCCACACGGGGCGCGTGGGTTGAAACTCGGTCTGCGGTGGTGACGTCCTCTCGTCAATGCGTCGCGCCCCACACGGGGCGCGTGGGTTGAAACCTCCGTTCCCGGTTCCCCGTCCCCCCGTCCGGCCGTCGCGCCCCACACGGGGCGCGTGGGTTGAAACCCCCGGAAACTGTTGACTAAAGGAAATTATCAGGTCGCGCCCCACACGGGGCGCGTGGGTTGAAACAGGCGGCGCTTGTGCTGGGCGTCGGGCGCAGCACGGTCGCGCCCCACACGGGGCGCGTGGGTTGAAACCCGACGTCAAACACAGTCTGTCCATCGACGACCCTGTCGCGCCCCACACGGGGCGCGTGGGTTGAAACCAGAGGGCCGGCGTGCAAACGCGGCGCAGCTGCTGTCGCGCCCCACACGGGGCGCGTGGGTTGAAACCCCTTCGTGGCCGCCGTCTTCGTCCGTGCGGTGTAGTCGCGCCCCACACGGGGCGCGTGGGTTGAAACATCGGAAAGGGGGGCCGGAGTAAGAAAGACCCTATCGTCGCGCCCCACACGGGGCGCGTGGGTTGAAACAAGGCACGTCTCGGGGGCACTGTCTCGGCGAAAAAGTCGCGCCCCACACGGGGCGCGTGGGTTGAAACGTCAAGAAGGCGGTCTGGTTCAACTAGTCCGTGGTCGCGCCCCACACGGGGCGCGTGGGTTGAAACCGCAGATCGTCTCGGTCTGTCGTGGTAAACTGTCGTCGCGCCCCACACGGGGCGCGTGGGTTGAAACCCTTGTACGTGCTACTTAGTGTCTATGGAGTCGAGTCGCGCCCCACACGGGGCGCGTGGGTTGAAACGGTATGTTCCGTTTTTTGTCGCAAGATAAAACAAGGTCGCGCCCCACACGGGGCGCGTGGGTTGAAACCTCAGATCGTCTCGGTCTGTCGTGGTAAACTGTGTCGCGCCCCACACGGGGCGCGTGGGTTGAAACCTCTTGCTTTATACGCTCTTTTTCTTCCCTTGCTGTCGCGCCCCACACGGGGCGCGTGGGTTGAAACATAGCTTTACCTATTGTCTCTAGGGGGGGGATTGTTGTCGCGCCCCACACGGGGCGCGTGGGTTGAAACACGCAAATACTATAAAAGAATTATTTGAGACAATGTCGCGCCCCACACGGGGCGCGTGGGTTGAAACCTATATTTGTCGATCCCGGTATTAGATAGATCTGTCGCGCCCCACACGGGGCGCGGGGGTTGAAACTCACGTTACAATGGGCAGCCGTCCGCAAAGCGTAGTCGCGCCCCACACCGGGCGCGGGGGTTGAAACAAGGAATTGGATCGATAAGGGGTGGGGACAATGTCGCGCCCCACACGGGGCGCGTGGGTTGAAACTTGTCGCCGTCTCGGTCGCCGTCTCGGTCGCCGTCGCGCCCCACACGGGGCGCGTGGGTTGAAACGAATTGATATTGATTCGGCGATTTTGCTGCTGGGTCGCGCCCCACACGGGGCGCGTGGGTTGAAACATGTTGATAACCGACATTACAAACAATGATAGCGTCGCGCCCCACACGGGGCGCGTGGGTTGAAACCTGTGCCTTGCGCTGTTCCTCTTCCTGTGCCTTGCGTCGCGCCCCACACGGGGCGCGTGGGTTGAAACCACGAGCCGGAGCCAACCTGCGGGAAGGATAGAGTCGCGCCCCACA
>JAFRFG010000030.1 GCA_017434455.1 Thermoguttaceae bacterium
ACCGGGACTACTACTGAAAAAAATGGCACGGTTCTTCCTTTCAAGCTCTTACTGATCGTCTTGTACCCTCTAAGAAAATCTGCGATCTCAGGCAGACTTTGGACAACTTAAATTTGAGAAAACGGGGTCTCCTTGCCGTATTAGGTACGGGAAAGCAAAACATATGGAGGACCCCACGACGAACACACGGAAGCAACTCACAGGCACCATTATAACCCTTGCGGCATATCTGCGCAACAGAAAAAGGATTCTTAGCCTGAAAATAATTCTTTATGCTATGATCATCTCCACGGGACACACCATCACCAGCCGGTTGAGGAGCTCCGTCGGCACCATAAAACAGCCACCGCCTATTATAGCGTGGTGACCTTCGGACAATGTGAGTTGAATTCGCCAACGCTGTGGCTGGCGGTCATCGTCTCGTTCCCGGTCCATACCGGCGAGATGCTCTGCGTCGAAGGGTGGATCGCCATCCCCCAGACTCTCACCAGCGGGGTCGACGGGGTTATGGTCTACGACAACCACGGAGGGATCGCGCTGGCTCATCGCTACCGGGATCGGACTGGGTGGCACCCCTTCGCGTTCTATCGTTTCGCCGCCTGGGACGGCGAGATGACGCTGACCTTCGCCATGTCGGGGCTCGGGACGGTGAAACTCGACGACGTTTCGGTCCGAACGGTCAGCCCGTAATCGATAACCCTCCTCTTCAGCCGGCGGCGCGTTTCCTCTTCCCCCTCACCAGGCGGGCTATGGCGCGAAGGGTTGAGAAGGAACACAGCCACCCATAGCCGAACGATAAAAGGGCACGCGCATAGCAGATCGGGTGACGCAGGGGAGAAACATGCCGGCGCAGTATCGTCCACGCCACCCCGTACGCCCGATCGAACCCCATATGACAGTTGATCCAGGGAATAAGTCTCCGGATAAACCGCCGCAACGAAGCGCGGCGCTCGAGGGGGATCTTCCCTTGAGCGTCCCACTCTTCGATCGACAGCAGAATCGCCGGATAGTACGGCTTCTCCAGGCCCAGCCGCTTCAACTTGGCGTGTTGGACCGTCACACCAAGATCACAGTAGTAGAGGGTCTCTTCCCGAGGAATAAAAGCCGTTTGCCGTGATTTAAGCGCAATTCGTATAATCAGATAGCTATCCTCCCCTATTCTCAGCCCCAAAGGAAAAAGGCCTGTCTCTTCGAGCAGCGCACGCCGAACAGCCATCGCTCCGACACAGGGAGTGAACCGACCATACAACCCATCCCGAAAACAGTCCTCGGATAAAATCGGTGTGTCGATTCCCTCTATCTTCATCGCGGGGACGGAACGTCCGTCTTGACATATTCTGCGATAAGAAGAATAACAGAAGTCAATTCCCGGGTGATCAGAGATGACGCGATAATAATCTTCCAAAAGCCCCGGCAGCCACTGGTCATCCGGGTCGAGAAAGGTAATCCACGTTCCCGTCGAGGCCTCGATCCCTCGGTTGCGGGCTCCCCCCCGGCCGCGGTTCTCCTGTTGGATCAGCTTCATGCGTGGATCGGTATATTGGGCGATCACCTCGACACTGTCATCGGGGGAACCATCGTCGACCAAGATCAGCTCGAAATCCTCAAACGTCTGGGCCAGTATCGACTCGATCGCTCGTCCCACCCACTGGCGGGACTTATAGACCGGGACTATCACAGAAAAAAAAGGCACCTTTCCTCCTGTTCTTTCTAACAAATCTGCGATTTAAGACAGACTTTGGACGGTTAACACAGGGAAAAAGGACCCCCTTGCAGTATTTGACACGGGAACACAAAACAAAGGAGGACCCCGTGATGAACGCTACGGAGGCGACTCGTCGCCACCATTATAACCCTTGTGGTATATCTGCGCAACAGGGAAAGTGTTCTTAGCCAGAAAATAATTCTTTATGCTATGATCATCTCCACGGGATACACCATCACCAGGTGGTTGGGGAGCTACATCGACCCCATAAAAACGGCCGCCGCCCATTATAGCGTGGCGACCTTCGGACAGTGTGAGCTTGAATTCGCCAACGCTGCCGCTTGCTTGGTCAGCCAGTTAGAGACTCTCGATTTGTGGAGATGAGTCTGCTTCATCATCGATGATACTCCCACCAAACGTACCAGATAAATATCAGCTGCGCCGGTTACCGCCATAATCCTAACCCATCCAAGACCAGCTCAGTTATATCGTATGGCCATTCTTGGATCGTGATCACTATCGTCGTTCCTCACCCAGTAAACGGATATAACGCCATACCGCTGCGTGCTATGCCGTATGTCAAGAAGGAAGATATACCAAAGACTTCACGCCGAGGGGAAAACGCAATATTAGTTCAAGACAAAGCACTCAGTGGCGGTTGAATTGATCCATTGGGCATCAGAGTACTTCCGGGATACCGGAAAGGAGATGACGCTCCTGATTGACGACGGTTATGCTTCGAACGAGGTAATTAGTGGGGCGGACGTCGAACCCGCCGCTGGCGGTCAGTATCTCATTCCCGGTCCATACCGGCGAAATGCTCTGCATCGAAGGGTAGATCGCCATCCCCCAGACCCTCACCAGCGGGGTCGATGGGTTCATGGTCTACGATAACCACGGAGGAATCGCATTGGCTCAGCGTTACCGGGATCGGAACGGGTGGCGCCCCTTCGTGTTCTATCATTTCGCCGCCTGGGACAGCGAGATGCCCCTGACCTTCGCCATGTCGGGGCTCGGAACGGTGAAAATCGACGATGTTTCGGTCCGAACGTCAGTCCGTAACCGGTAAGGCCCCTCTTCAGCCGGCGGTACGTTTCCTCTTCCCCGTCACCAGGCGGGCTATGGCACGAAGGGCCGGGAAGGAACGCAGCCACCCATAGCCGAACGATAAAAGGGCCCGCGCATAGCAGATCGGGTGACGCAGGGGAGAAACATGCCGGCGCAGCATCGTCCACGCCACGCCGTACGCCCGATCGAACCCCATTTGACAGCTGATCCAAGGAATAAGTCTCTGCCGGAAATACCGCCGACACGAAGCGAGGCGCTCGGGGGGAACCTTCCCTTGAGCGTCCCACTCTTCGATCGACAGCAGAATCGCCGGATAGCACGGCTTCTCCATGCCCAGCCGCTTCAACTTGGTGTATTTGGCCGACACACCAAGATCACAGTAATAGAGTGTCTCTTCCCGAGGAATAAAAGCTGTTTGCCGCGATTTAAGCACAACACGTATGATAAAATAGCGATCGGTCCCTAATCTCACACCCGAAGGAAAAAGGCCTGTCTCTTCGAGCTCTTCGAGAAGCGCGCGATGAACGGCCATCGCTCCAACCCAGGGAGTGAACCGACCATACAACCTATCCCGAAAACAGTCCTCGGATAGAATCGGTGTGTCGATTCCCTCTATCTTCATCGCAGGAACGGAACGTCCGTCTTGATAAATTCTGCGATAAGAAGAATAGCAAAAATCAATTTCCTGATGATCAGCGATGACGCGATAATAATCTTCCAAAAACTCCGGCAACCACTGGTCATCCGGGTCGAGAAAGGCAATCCACTCCCCCGTCGAGGCCTCGATCCCTCGGTTGCGGGCTCCCCCCTGGCCGCGGTTCTCCTGTTGGATTAACTTCACGCGTGGATCGGTATATTGAGCCATCACCTCGGCGCTGTCGTCGGTGGAACCATCGTCGATCAAGATCAGCTCGAAATCCTCAAACGTCTGAGCCAGTATCGACTCGATCGCTCGTCCCACCCACTGGCGGACATTATAGACCGGGACCACTACGGAAAAAAATGGCATCGTTCTTCCTTTCAACCTCTTACTGATCGTCCGGACCGTTAAACTCCACGGAGTGCTCCGAAAGCTTCATCGGCAGCTCAATAACAAAGTTCCAAGCGCGTTTTTCCTCGGGAATATCGAAGAGATACTTCAATTCTGTCCCCGTGTCACCGCTCCTCAAGGGGCGACACTCCTGGGCATGACGGGAGCCAAAACAAAGGCATCGGCATCATCCAGACGGCGCTGAGCCAGATTCTTTCTTCCGGTGAAGTAGCGGACAAAGATGACCGCGGCGATTGCCACAAGGATGATCGGGACATACTGAAGAACCAGCTGCCGGTTCGTCTTGCACTGCTGAAAAAACTTCAGAAGCCGGACCTCGAGTGAATTCTTCTCACGCTCATGCTTTGCCGATGCCTTCGCCGCATCCCGCGTTCCTGCCTTTCACGGTCGTTCGTATTTTTTATCTTACGGGATCCTTAGCTGTCGGTTCACAACAAAAACAACAGCCGGTTTGGACAGAGTATAAACTTTTAACCCTCTAAGTCAACCGCCGTTAAATTTAGGCCTCCCCCCCCTCTAGCGGCGGCGCTGCTGCGAGCCGGCAAACAGCCGGACCACAAAGTAGAGGACCTGCATGACAGCCGAGAGAGTCGCGGCGACGTACGTCAGGGCGGCGGCGCCTAGCACTTTGCGGATCATCGGCATCTGCCCCTGCGAGACAATCCCCAATTGGGGGAGAATCTGCTTGGCGCGGGCGCTGGCGTTGTACTCCACCGGGAGATTGACCAGCTGAAAAATCGCCACCCCCGAGAAGAGGAGAACGCCGAGGAGGACCAGCCCTATCGCCCCAAGCGCCACGCCGACGGCGACGATCGACATCCCCGCGCCGCCTCCGATACTCGCCATCGGGACCGCCATTTGACGAATCACCATCAGCGGATAGTGGGTCGCGTCTTGGATCGCGTGACCGGCTTCGTGGGCGGCGATCCCGACCGCGGCCAGGGTCTGCCCGTGATAGATATCGCTGCTTAGGCGCAGGACCTTCGTCCTGGGGTCGTAGTGATCGGTCAACGTCCCCTCGATCTCCTCGATCCGGACATTTTGCAATCCCGCCGAATCGAGAATCCGCCGCGCGGCCTGTGCCCCGCTGCAGGAAGCCGGCATCGTTCGAGCGGCCATATAGCGGCTCTTCACCTGCGACTGAGCCCAGCCGGCCAAGAGCATCGGCGGGATCATAAAGATCAGGTAGAACAGGTCGGGAGTCCCTTGAGCGGCAAGTTCGTTCATCGTACTCTTCCCTTAATTTATTCTGTCTTGTTAATTTCGCGGGACAATTCGGACGCGAATTATCGAGCCGGACCGCTTTCGATCGGAAGAGCGCCCGGCATCAGGCAGTAGACGGTCGGCGTGGCGAACGCGTCGACCAGGGCGTCGGCCTTGCTCCCGCGCCCGGGGAGAAAACGAACCTCCCCCTCACCCAGAAGCGACTTGAACAACGGTTCTTTCTTCGTGTAACGGACCACCTCGGTTTTCTCATGCGGGATCCCGGCGGCGCTCTCGGCCGCTTCGATGGCATCGTCCAGGAACCCGATCTCATCGATCAATCCCAGCTCCAGCGCCTGGGGCGCCGTATAGACACGCCCGTCGGCGATCGCTTCGAGTGAATCTCCGGCGGGCCCGGACGCGGCGGTACTTTCCTCCTCAGCGCCGAAGAAATCATCGTCTTCCTCGCCGACCGCTTCCTGAGCGTCCGTTTCGACAAGAGTCTTTTCCAGGGCGCTGTTCCCTTTCTTTCCCAGATTCGGCCGGCCGGCGCGAACGACCTCGAGGAACTGCCGGTACGACTCATTGACCAGGGCCTGCCAGATCGCTCTTTCGTCGTCGGCCATCGGCTGGGTAAAATCGCCCATCGCCTTATGCGGACCGCTGGTGATATTATTCATCGTGACACCGATCTTCTCGCAAAGCCCCGAGGCGTTGGGGATCTCGCAGATCACGCCGATCGAACCGGTGACCGACGAGCGCTCGGCAAAGATTTTGTCCCCCGCCATCGAAACGTAGTACCCCCCCGAGGCCGCCACCGGCCCCATGCTGACAATGACCGGAATCGATCGCTCTTCTTTGAGCTGTTTCAGGAGGGTGTAGTAGTAATCGGACCCGGTCATCGTCCCGCCGGGGGAGTTCACACGCAGAACCAGCGCGTCGATATCCGCGTCCTCGTAGGCGGTGCGGATCGCCTGACGAATGAACCCATCCTCATTTTCGGTGATAATCCCCTCGATCGGAAGAACCGCGATCTTGTGCGGGAGAAGGTCATCACCGGCGAGAATCTTCTCGGTAACGTCCGGGTTATCGATCTGCGCTCCCACGTCTCCCATCGACATGGTCGATATCACCTTCATCCCGCTTAAGAGCAGACCGAAGACGAAAAAGAACAAAAGAATCGCCAGCGGCAGAATCAGCGCCACGGTCATGCTCTTTTTCAGGAACGGGATAAAGACACGCGGTTCCTTGTGACGAGCACAGCCGCCGCAGATCGGCTCACGGGGGGGGATCATATGCGGCCGCGGCCTCGCCGCCGCGTTGGGGAACGGAGGGGGAACCGTCGAAGCGGAAGGGCCGCTGAGCGGCTCGTCGGATTCGGGTATCACAAAAGGGTTATCATCACGGTTCATATCAGGACTCATGTTTCCTTGGCCTTTGACGTGTCGCTTAGAAGGGAGATTTGGGGCTCTTTGGGTAAAAGAGCGAAAACTTCCTTCGCATTATATCCCTCCCGGCGGCGCAGAACAAGCGCTCGGGTGGATTCGTCAGCGGAAAGACGAGGGGATCACGCCCCCCGCCACATCTTTCGGTCGAGCGACCGGTAGCCGACCGCCTCGTATAGATGCTGCTCGGAAATCTGCTCTTCCCCATCCAGGTCGGCGATGGTCCGGGCGACTTTCAAGATCTTGTCATGAGCCCGCGCCGAAAGCCCGAATTCGCGTGTGGCCGCCTCCAAAATGGCGTCCCCCGCCGGTGAGATACGGCAATAGGCGGTAATCTGGCGATGGTTCATATCCCCGTTGTACCGCGCCGTGCTTCGGGCGAAACGTTCCTTTTGAATGGCGCGGGCCTTCAGCACCGCGCCGCGCATCTCTTCGCTGGAGGTCCCCGGTTTGCGAGAGGAAAGCTCGCGATACTCAATCGGCGGAACCTCCAGATGGATATCGATTCGGTCCAAAAGCGGGCCGCTGATCCGCGACCGGTACTTCTCGATTTGGGTCGGCGAGCAGCGGCAGGCCCTGCGCGCGTCCCCTAAGTAACCGCAGGGGCAGGGATTCAGCGCGGCGATCAAGATAAAGTTCGACGGGAAGGTCCCCGTATGGGCGGCGCGGACGATCGTCACCTTTCCGTCTTCCAGCGGCTGGCGAAGGACCTCGAGTGTCCGGCGGTTGAATTCCGGCAGTTCGTCGAGGAAAAGGACCCCATTGTGCGCCAGGGATATCTCTCCGGGCATCGCCTGCGCCCCGCCTCCGACAAGCCCCTGCTCACTGATCGTATGGTGCGGCTCGCGAAACGGGCGGGTCGCGATCAGCGGCCTGTCACTGACAATCAATCCCAGCGCGCTGTAGACGCGGGTGGTCTCCAGTGCCTCGTCCAGCTCGATCGGGGGGAGAATCGTCGAGAACCGCTTGGCCAGCATCGTCTTCCCCGTTCCCGGAGGGCCAATCATCAAGAGGTTATGCCCGCCGGCGGCGGCGACGGTCATCGCCCGTTTGGCGATCTCCTGTCCTCGGACGTCGGAGTAGTCGATCTCGTAACGGCTTAGCTCCTGAAAACGCTCCAAGCCGAGCGGCGGGACCGGCTCGATCGAGATTCTGCCGGCGAGAAAATCGGCCGCCTCACTTAGGTGAGAGACCGGAATCACCTCGATCCCCTCCACCACCGACGCCTCGGGAGCGTTTTGCGCCGGGACGATCAGCCCGCGAAGTCCCCCCTGACGAGCCAAAGTCAGCGCCATGGAGAGAACCCCCTTGCAGGGGCGAAGCATTCCGTCCAGCGCCAACTCCCCAACGACCCCCCAGTGTCCCAGCTCGTCGGTCGGCAGTTCCCCGCCGGCGGCGATGATCCCCAGAGCTATTGGCAGGTCAAACGACGAGGCATGCTTAGGGAGATCGGCGGGAGCGAGATTGACCACAATCGGGTGCGCGGGAAGGTGAAACCCCGAATTGACAATCGCGCGGGAGACACGGTGCGCGCTCTCGCGAATGACCATCTCGGGAAGCCCGACCAAGGTAATCGTCGCCTGTTTCCCCTGGGCGGCGACATCAACCTCGACCTCGACCGGAAGCGCGTCGATACCGCGCAGCGTGTATGTCTTGAGCTTAACGAGCACTTGCCGCTCCTCCCCATCCTTTTTAGAACGTTACCTTTCCTCGTTCTCGACGACCTGCTCGAACCTCTGCCGCGCGCGGATCAGCCGCGCCCGGCCGCCGTCGATCAGCACTTCGGCGCACAGAGGGCGCGTGTTGTAGTTCGATCCCATCACCATTCCGTAAGCGCCGGCGTTCTCCAGGACGAGATAGTCGCCGACCGAGGCGGCCGGAAGGGTTCGTTTTTCGACATATCCCCCTTCGGCCTGGGTAAAGATATCCCCCGACTCGCACAGCGGCCCGCCGACAATGACCTCGCGCTCCCCCTGCTCGGAACTTGGCGCCCGATGGACGATGGAGATCGGATGGTACGACCCGTACATCGACGGACGGATGAGGTTGTTGAACCCCGCGTCAACCAGATAGAAGAGGTTCTCGCCCTGACGCTTGACGGCGCGGATCTCACAGAGGAGATAACCGCTTTCGGCGACCGGGTAGCGTCCCGGCTCGATCTCGAAACTAATCGGATGCCCGAACAGGGCCGAGAGCTGATCGATCTTGTTTTTCCAAAGCGCCGCGTACGCCTCCAGATCGACGAACTCCTCCCCCGGCCGGTAGGGGACGGGCAATCCGCCCCCGGCGCTAATCGAGGTCACGGCGCTTCCCACCTTGCGGGCCAGAGCATCCATCGCGTCGACCACTTTCGAGAGGTGCTCCATATCGGTCCCCGAACCGATGTGCAGATGAAGTCCGGTTACCCGAAGCCGATATTGCGCCGCGGCGGCGAGCGCCTCATCGAGCTGCTCATGCCAGATCCCATGCTTCGCCCCCGGGCCGCCGGTATTGGTCTTGCGCGAGTGACCGTGGCCAAAGCCGGGATTGATGCGCAGGGTGATTTCACGGTTCTGAACACGGCTGCCATACTGGTGGATCATGTCGATCGACCCGCAGTTGACGTGAACCGGGTATTTTCCCGTCACCAGATCGAGGGTATACCGATCGAAGATATCGGCGGTGTAGACAATCGGCGCAACGGCGCCGGGTTCGGCGGAAACCGGCCAGCCGGCGGCCACCGCCCGCTCGATCTCCATTCCGCTGACGGCGTCGACCACCGCGCCGGCGTCGCGGATCAGACGGAGGATCGCCAGATTCGAGCACGCCTTCTGCGCGTAGCGAACCACGGGAAAAATCGACAGATCGCGCAGACGCGTCCTGATTTTTTCGGCGTCGTAGACATAAAGCGGCGTTCCAAACTGTTCGGCCAGCGATAAGACACTGACACCGGCGATTTCGGTTCGGCGAGTCGAAAAACTCAGCGGTTCGGGCATCGAGGAAATCCTCCTCTTACAAAGTTTTTATTTCGATTCATCCAGGGGGGGCGTCTCTTCCGGGGGAAGCGCCACAAGCCCTTTGTGTCCATTGTACCCCGGACAGTAATGGACGCAACGTCCACAGCCGCTGCAGCGCGCCGGGTCGATCTCCGGAAGCTGGAGATACTCCTCCTGATTCCACCGGTAGTGAATCGCCCCGGCGGGACATTCGGTCAGGCACAAGTGGCACTCCCTGTCATACCACAGCCGGCAGCCGTCGAGGTGGAGGCGAATCACCGACATCGGCCGGACCGGGCGCCGCTCGGCCGTCAAAGGCACAATAGCGCCGCTGGGACAGACCGCGGCGCAGCGATCACACTGATCGTCGCAGCAGCCGAGCGCGAAATCGGCCACGGGAGTTCCAATGTCCCATTGCCCCCGCGAGGGACGAAGCACCTTCTGCGGACAGCTTCGAATACACTGGCCGCAGCGAGCGCAGCGAGCCAGAAAGAGATCATCTTTCACCGCCCCGGGGGGACGCACGGCCGGCGCGGCGCCGCGGGCCATCCGGCCGAGCCGAAGAAAGACCGCCGCGCCGGCGAAAAACGCGGCCGCCCCGCCGGCGATACGGCGAAGGAATGGCCTTCGCGGCGGGTACTGTGTGCCCGGCGAAACGCTTTTTTCGGCCCCGGCGCTTGTTTTGCGGCGGCTCAAAAGCCGCCGAAGGGGGGTCCCCATCTTATACAAAAGTTCGCTCACTCCCCCGGCGGGACAAAGCCCCGCGCACCAAAAAGCGGGGAAGAAGAAAGTCGCCGCCAGGACGAACAGCGCCCAAACAAACGCCACGGCCGCCCCCTTCCCTCCGTGAACCAGTGCCAGGAAGAGAACGAGGGGGTCAAGCCACAGCAGCCCCACTCCCCCAAAAAGGGCCAGCGCCAGGGCGGCGAACCCGATCACCTCTCCCGCAACCCCCAAGCGCGTGAGGCGCGGCCGCACACATCGGCGCGCGCAAAAGCGGCATCCGTCCAAAACCAGGCCAAAAGGACAGAGCCACCGGCACCAAAACCGCCGGACAAACAGTGACAAGACCACCACGGCGGCAGTGATCACCATCTGCGCCGCCCGTACGGCCGTGGGGCTCTTCGCGTCGCCGGCCATCCAGACCAGTCCCAGGAGCGGATCAGCCCTAAAGACAAACCCTTCCACCGCGGGAAAGAACATTGCCGAGGCGAGAAGCGCGACGGCGGCCAGTCGGGTTACCAGGCGTTTCATGAGTACCTTCTTTACGTCTCCATCTCCCCGGCGCGCAGCGCTAAGTAGCTTTCGTACCGGCGGGTATCGAGACGGCCGTCGGCGACCGCGTCTTTCACGGCGCAGCCATGCTCATGGGTATGGGTGCAGTCGGGGTAGTGGCAAAGATTCTCGTAGGGACGCAGATCGCGGTAAAACCCGATCACCTCTTCGGGAATGATATCCCACAGGGCGAACTGTCGGATCCCGGGGGTATCGACCACCCAGCCGCCGAACGAAAGACGAAGCAGTTCGGCAGTCGTCGTCGTGTGCTTCCCTTTCTGGGTTTCGGCGTTGATCGTCCCGACACGAAGCGAGAGATGATCGTCGACGGCGTTTAGCAGCGACGACTTTCCGACCCCCGACTGACCGACGATCACCGTCTCTTTATCTTGGAAGCAGCGGCGCAGGGCGTCGATCCCGAAACCGGTCTTGGTACTGACCAGCGCGGTCTTGTATCCCATCTGGGCATAGACGCCGACCAGCGGCATCAGCGGCGCCGGATCGACCAGGTCGGTCTTATTGATACAGATGATCGGCGCGATCCCCGCCCGATCGCAGGTGACCAGGATTCGATCGATCAAATTTGGCTTGAGTGTCGGCATCGCCGCGCTGGCGACAATGACCGCCTGATCGACGTTCGTCACCATAATGTGCTTGCGCCTTCGGCTCGTTCGGCTCAAGCTCCCGAAGCGGGGCTCGACCAGCTCGATGATCCCCTCGTTCTGGTCGGGATTCATCGCGTCGCGAAAGTGAACCCGGTCGCCGGCGACCACCACCTGCCGCTGTTCGGTCGCGATCGTCTTGAGCACACGGCGGGTCACACAGGTAAAGAGCCGGCCGTCCTCCGCCTCCACCGTCGAGTGAAGGCCATAGACCACGCGGACACGTCCCTTGAGGGTCTGACGGTTCACTTCGGGGAGAACGACAAAATCCCCCCTCTCCCCCGAGGCGTTCTCTTCCGCCAGGCGCTGGCCCACCACCGTCCGGCGGCGGGTCAGAGAACCGCGGCCGGAGAGCCGCTCGCTGGAGACCGTCGTGTCAAAGACGTCGAGTCCCTCTTCCGACTCCAGCGCCTGGGCGTCGCACTGGCGGGCCAAGTTCCCCTGCCGCGTGCGCGCCTGACGATTCTTCCGAAAGTTGATCCGGATCTTTCCGCCGCCGGGCTTTTTTTTCGCCATCACGCGTTCTCTCCCGAGGAGTTTTCGGCTTCCTCCGCCCCCTTGTGCGGCTCGGCGCTGTCGGTCTCCCCTCCGCGCCGAATATCGCTCAGAAGCCGCATTCGATTCGCCAGGGCAATGGGATCGTTGGGATGTTTTTCCAGTGTCCGGTTGTAGTCCGCCAACGCCCCGTCGGTATCGCCGAGCACCTCCCGGACATAGCCGCGATTGGTGTAGGCGTTCTCCCGCTCGGGATTGAGACGGATCACCTCCTCAAAATCGGCCAGCGCCCCGGTGTAGTCGGCCAGTTCCATGCGGGCGTTCCCCCGATTGTTCCAGGCGGCGGTCATTTCGGGGACCAGCTCGATCGCCTTGGAAAAATCGGCGATCGCCTCTTCGTATTCCCCCAGCGAGTCGTGGAGATTCCCCCGATTGTAGTAGCCGTCGGCCATAGAATCGTCCAGCTCCAAGGCCCGATTGTAGCACTTCATCGCCGTGGAGGCGCCATTTTCCATCAGCGCCGTCACCACCCCAAGATCAAAGAACCCCACGGCGCTGCTCGGATCGCTCTTCACCGCGGCGGTAAAATCGCGGCAGGCGTCGTGGAGATTTCGAAGGCAGAAATAGGCCGTCCCGCGCGCGCGAAGCGCCTCGGCCAGCAGCGGCGCGGCGGCTGTGCCGGCGGCCGTCAGACGATCGATCACACCCGAGAGCGCTTCGAGCGCCTCGGGGGCCTTTCCCTCCCGGATCCGCTGCATCGCCTCGGCAATAACGGCGGCGTTGTCTTTTTCGTCGACCATGGTTAATAACGATTCCTTCCCTGTGTTTTTGGATAATATCTTACCCCTGCCGTGCATTGTTCCATGAATGGCCCTCCGGCGCAAGGGCTCACTGGAAAAGAATCCTTGCCCAATGGCAACAAAACTGATACACTTCTAATTTCAAGGCACCGCATGTCCGCTATTCCCGGCGCGACGGCTTTTTTAACGTCACCGAACATTTATGAATCACCAACCGTCAGACGATCTGAACCATGGCGCCGCGGAGCGGCCCGACGGCCAGAGAGAAGATCTCCCCGAGCGCCGCTCGCGCGCCACCGCCGGTTCGGTCACCCCCGAGCAGCCGCTTCCCGACGAGCCCCATATCCGGAGGATCATCGCCGCCTACGCCGACGCGGCAAAGAAGGCCGCGGCGTTTCCGCACGCTCCCGGCGTCTACCTGATGAAGGACGAATCGGGACGGGTCATTTATATTGGGAAGGCGAAAGACCTCCATCGGCGGACATCGAGCTACTTTCATCGCCGCGCGCTGGAGGACCCGCGCACCGCGCCGATGGTCGCCGAAATCCGAGATATCGACTTTATCCCCTGCAAAAGCGAGGTCGACGCCATCCTCAACGAGGCGCGGCTGATCAAAGATATCCGCCCCAAATACAATCGTGACCTAAAAGACGACAAGAGCTTCCCTTATCTTCAAATCCTCGCGCGGGAGCAGTATCCCCGGGTCGAGATCACCCGCTCTCCCAGGCCCGGCGCTCGGCTGTTCGGCCCCTTCCCCAACGCGTCGCATCTGCGCGGAGCCCTGGTCGTCCTTCAGAAGATCTTCCGTTTTCGGACCTGTGGTCTGGTTCTGCGCGACGGCGATCCCCGTCGTCAAGAGTACCGCCCCTGTCTCTTAGCGTCGATCGGCCAATGCTCCGCTCCCTGCGCCTGCCGAATCTCCCGCGAGGAGTACCGCCGGAGCATCCGCCGTCTGGCCGATTTTCTCAATGGCAAACGGAAAAAACTGATCCGCGACATCAAAAACGAGATGACCGATTGCGCCGCGCAGCGCCGGTACGAACGGGCGGCCCTCCTGCGCGACCAGCTTCTGGCGCTCGAATCGCTCAAACTGCGGGGAAAGGTCGATGTCCACCAGCAGCCGGAGGTCTTTGGGATCGACCCCAAGCGGGGAATGCTCGGTTTGCAGAAGGTTCTTCATCTCAGCGAGCCGCCTCGCGTCATTGAGGGGATGGATATCGCCCATCTAAGCGGCCAGCAGACGGTCGCTTCGGTGGTTCGCTTTATCGACGGCCTCCCCTTCAAGCCGCAGTACCGGCGCTACCGTATCCGGACCGTCGAGGGGATCGACGACTTCGCCTCGCTGGCCGAGGTGGTCGCCCGCCGCTTCGCCTCCCCCCACCCCGAAAACACCCCGCCCGATATCCTTCTGATCGACGGCGGCAAGGGGCAGCTCCACGCCGCCTGCCGGGCGCTGGAAAACGCCGCCTGCCGTCCTAAACTGATCCTCTCGCTGGCCAAGCGAGAGGAGGAAGTCTATCTTCCCGGCGCCGAGGAGCCGCTGCGCCTCAGCCGCAAGAGCTGGGGACTTCGGCTGCTGCAGCATGTCCGGGACGAGTCGCACCGGTTCGCCCAGCACTACCACCATATCCTCAGACGAAAATCGGTTCTCGGCGACGACTGAAGCCGAGGCCCCAAAGGTATTTCAAGGAGAAAACAACACGATGAGACAGGCACGGGACTATTCCGTTGTTCCGGTCGTCTATTCGGAGATGATCACGGTCACCGACGAGGACGCCGACGAGTTTGGACACGCCAACAACACCCGTTACGTCCACTGGATGCAGCAGATCGCGACGGATCACTCCGCCGAGCTCGGCTGGACCTCCGAAAAATATCTCCGCCGCGGGGTGATGTGGGTCGCCCGGCGGCACACCATCGATTATATCCACCCGGTCTTCCCGGGAGAGACGATGAAGGCCGAGACTTGGGTCTGCGAGATGAAGAACCTCTCGAGCGTCCGGCGCTACCGCTTCACACGGGTCAGCGACGACCAGCTGATCGCCACGGCCGAGACCCTCTGGGCGTTTGTCTCCTCCCAGACCGGTCACCCGACCCGTGTCCCCGACGAGATTAAGAATCTCTTCCCAATCCGCACGGACGCCCAATCTTAGGGGAGAGGGACCGGCCGCGGCGACGGTGCTGAATAACCGCCCGATTTCTCTTGAATATGAAGCCGGGTAATGATATATAATATAGGGACGTCGTTAGTACAAACGTTGTATGACGCTTTTTGATCCACAGTGGGAGATAGCTATGTTTCGCGTCGCGCTTCATCAAAGAACTATTTGGGTACTGGCAGCCATCCTGACGATGAGCGCCGCGCTCTTTGTCGCGCAAGCGCAAGAGTCCAAGTCGCCGCAGGAACAGGAACAGGCCTTGTTGAACGAGCTTTCGGCCTTGCAGCCCGACGCCCCGGACTACGCCGAGCGGATGCAGCAGATCGGTTCTCAACTGCGCGAGCTTCGTCTTCAGGCGAAGAATAGCGAACCCGCCGCGCCGGCGGCGGCCGCCCCCGAAGCCGCTGCGGCACCGGCTGTTCCCGCACCCCCCGCGCCCGGTATGCCTCCTGTTCCCCCGGCCAACAACGCCGGTCCTTTCGGTCTGACCCCTCCGGGTGTCTCCGGGGCGTTCGACCCGATGAACGATCCGGCCCTGCTGCGCCAGATCAAAGAGGAGCTGACCTTCCAGATTCAGCAGATCCAGCAGACCCTCGGGATGCTCGGCCCGCAGGAGGAAGCCTTGGCCACGGCGCTGAACAGCCAAAAGGGAGAACTCCTCGAGCAGCTCAAAGAGATTGAAACCCGCCTCGGTGCCGCGCCGGCCGACCCCGCCGCGCAGCTGCCGGGCAATCCCCCCGCCGCCGCTCCTGCCGCGTCCCCCGCTCCCGTCCCCCCCGCGGCCGATACTCCCGTGGGGACACCGATCGCCGACCCGGCGGCGTCGGAAAACGCCTTTGCCGAGCGAACCGCTAAGATCACCCAGGCGGCGGCTCTCCTGCGCGAGGCCGGCCTGAACGATCTGGCCGAGATCATCATTCAGACCGACCCGAGCGCCATGGTCGATTTCCCGGCCGGTCAAAACCCGCTGGCCAATCAGCCGCTGGCCGGTCAAAACCAATGGTACAGCCCGGATCAGCCGGTGGCCGAGAGGGTCGGTGAGCTCAAGGGGACGATCGACGAGCTGAAAGCCGAGATCGACTCTCTTAAGACCGAACTGCAGGACATTTCCGCCCAGCTTCGGCTGCTGACTCGGCAGTCGACCGGTGGGGCGCAATAGCGCGGTATGCCGAAGGTCTCTTCCGATGCCATCGTCCTTCGCGGCGTCGATTTTTCGGAATCGAGTCTTGTTTTGACCCTTCTGACCCGTGATTACGGGAAGATCCACGCGATTGCCAAGGGGGCCAGGCGGCTGAAAAATCCTTTCGAGTCTGCCCTTGACCTCCTGGCCCAAATAAGTGTATCGTTCATTCGGAAAAGTGGTGAGGTGCTCGACCTTCTCACCGAGGCAAAGCTCCGGGCGCGTTTTCGCCCGGAGCGGACCACGGTTCGGGCGCTCTACTCGGCGTATTATCTCGCCGAGCTGCTCGATCTGACCACCGTCGACGACGACCCGGTGCCGGAACTCTACGATCTGGCCGCCGAGACGCTCGACCGCTATCAGCGAGGCGACAAAACCGCCGACGCGCGGGAGTATTTCGAATGGAATCTCCTCGATCAGATCGGGCAGAAACCGTCGATCCGCCTCTGCGCCTCGTGCGGTGAGCGTTTGGGTTTAGAGCGCCTTGCCGCCGCGGGAAACTGGATTCTTTTCAGTTTTCTGGAGGGGGGGGTGATCTGCCCGTCGTGCCAGGCGCGGGGATCGTTCACCCAGACAGCCCTTTTCCATCCGGACGTCTTCCTGCGTCTGGAACGGCTGGATGCCGGCGAGCCGATTCCCTCGATCGAGACGGTCTCCAGGAACATCCAAGGAGGGGTGCGCGAGCTGTTCGATCTCGATTTCTGCCACATCCTCTCCCGCCGCCCGAAAACGCAGCCGCTGGCCCGCCGGTGGCTGTGACGCCTCGCGCCGACGTTTTCGGTGAAAATGTATTTCCGAACTTTGAGGACAAGGATGTCCAAGCATACGCGACACAGACCGCTTTCTCGAATTCGGCTGAGCTGGATTCCGCTTTTTGCCGCCGCGCTTCTTGCGGCGGCGGGGTGCTCCTCCGGCGGGTCCAAATACGTCGAGCGAACCGGCTGGAACCCGTTCGCCAAAAGCGCTCCGCGTCCGGCCGCGCGGCAAGATACCGTACTGCGCGGCCAAAGTTCTTATCTCGGCGCCGGCACGCAGACCGATACCCCGCAATACAGCGGTTCCTACGGGAGTTCCGCGGCGGTCACCGCTGAAATCCAGCCCTCCTACGGCGCCCCGACCCAGGGAACGAGTGTCTACGGGACCATCCCCACCGCCGATGCCGATCAGACGGTTCAATTCTCGGCCACGCAGCCGGCGACTCAGGAGCCAACCGTCCCGGGCCCGCCGCAAAACACTCCGGCCGTACCCCCCGCCGAGTCGGCGCAGCCGATTGCCTCGGCGGCCGACAGTGTCCCTCCCCTGCCCGAAATTCCCGATCTCCCCTTCCTGGGCGAAACTCCCTTTGCCCAAGAGCCCCAGCCGGACGAGGAAGTCACTTCCCCGCCGGAATCGGCCCCCGACTTCCCCGAATTCGCCCGTAACGCCTACGCCGACTTAGAGGACCTTACGCCGAGCGGGGACGATGCCGCCCGAACCATCGATCCGAAAACGGGAAAGGCAATCCCCAATCGCGTTCGAGAGTCTCTGGCCGAGCGCCAGCGGGCCGAAGAAGAGCTGGAGGCCAACTACCGCGCCTGGGCCGCCGAGCAGGAACGGGCCGACAAAGAAAAATCGAAGCTCCCGCGCTATCTCCGGCCCCTGTCCGACGACCGCGAGGTCTTTGAGCACGGGCCGTTTGCCCGTTCGCTCCAGGAGGAATCGCAGCAGGAGCACAAGTTCATTCGAAGCATCTCGGCGGCCGACCTCAACATGATGAGCCAGGTCTCCTCCGACCGCGAGCTGATGGACTGGGAAAAAGAGCAGGACGGATACACCGACTGGTCGAAATACTCGGCCGGGACGCTCTACAACAAGTTCCGCGGCTTCCTCGGCATGGGCCCCGACGAGAAAGAGGCGTACTCGCTGATGGCCAAGGCGTGCGCCAAACACGAGGAGTACGAAAAGACCAAAGACGTCAAGGCGCTTCGAGAGGCGGCCGAGCTGTACGAGAAGGCCTCGAAGAAGTGGCCCGACTCCCTCTTGGAGGAGGACGCGCTCTTCTACGCCGCGGAATGTCACTTCTTCGCCAAGGAGTACACCAAGGCGCTGACGCTCTACAAGGCGCTGATCACCAAGTTCAGCAACTCGGTTCTGCGCCGCGACGCGGCCGAACGCCTTTACTGGCTCGGCTGCTACTGGCTGAAGTGCTACGAGAACGACCCGAAAGTCGTCAACCTCACCAGCAGGGGGGAGCGGCCGAAATTCAGCGACTTCGCCGGGGCGAAGAAGGCGTTCGAGACAATCTTTATGAACGACGTCTCCGACCAGGGACGCGCTCCAGACGCGCTCTTCGCGCTGGCCAACGGCTACATGCGCCGCGGTGTCAATCAGGGGGACGCCTCGTTCGACTCGGCCGCGCGGTATTACCAGCAGCTCTACGAGTTCTACCCCGCCTGCAAGCATGTCGACAAGGCGTATCAGCTGGCGATGCTGGCGCTGTATATGTCGTACCGCGGTCCCCTCTATGACTCGACCCCGCTGAAGAGGGCCCGCGAGATCGCCGAGGCGGCCCAGAAGGCCGGCAAAGGGGACAAAGAGGTCATCGCCGATCAGCTGCGGCTCATCCGCAAAGAGCAGGCGCGCTACCTCTTAACGCGCGGGGAGTACTACGAACGCCAGCAGATCTACGCCTCGGCGCGAAGTTACTACAACCAGCTGGTGAACGAGTATCCCGAAAGCGAGTACGCGGTCGAGGCGGCTCAGCGGTATGAGGCGATCGAGGCACGGCCGGCCGAGGTCGATCAGTTCGCCTTCATCCGTCCGGTGATGCCGTTCCTCCCCAAGAGCAAGAACAAGTACTACGAAGAACACCCGTCGCAGACGCTCGAGGCGCTGGCCCTGGGGAAACGCCCGGCGTCGGAGGGGACGGGGGATCCCGATTTCACGGCCCTGGATAACAGCGACCGGGAAGAGTCCGGCCGGGAAAAACCGAAGAGCGGTCTGTTCTGATCCGGCGGCAACCGAAAAACCGAACAATCAAGGCGGTTAACAATGACACGGCAAAAGAGTCTCACCGATGGTATCGCCCTCTTCGTGGCGGCTGTTGCCCTTGGGGGGATTCTCTCCCTGACCGGATGCTGCTGCGGAGGATACCACATCGGGACGCAGGGACTGTATAACCGCGATATACGAACCGTCTTTGTCCCGATGGTCGAAGCCGACACCTACCGTCACGGCATCGGCGAGCGTCTGACCGAGGCGATCTGCAAGAAGGTCACCAAGCAGACGCCCTACACGCTGGCCGGTCCCGAACAGGCCGACAGCCGCCTGATCGTTCGGCTCACCGCCGAGAACCAAACGGTCTCGGGGCTCGATCGATACAACGAAACTCGGCAGAAGACCCTCTCTTGGTCGGTAAGCGCCATCTGGATCGACCGCGACCGGGCCAAGATGGCCGAGCTTAAGTCAACTCCGCTGACCTCTTTGGGAATCGACATCGCCTCGCAGGAATACCTCGTGGCGGAAACCGGGCAGTCGTTCGCCACCGCCAGCGAGGAGATGATCGACAAAATCGCCGAGCGGGTCGTCGGCATGATGGAAATGCCCTGGTGAACCGCCCCACCGGCGGCCGGTCAGGGACCTACTCTTGAAGCTTCTTTTGTTCTTCCTGAGCCCGCTGGGCACACCGGCAGCCGCACATCGCGCAGATCCAGTCCCAGTGCATCGCCAGATGGAAGATCAGGAACAGCAGCAGAACCGTCATCCCCACCCAGCAGTGAATCTGTTTCCATCCTTCGTTTTTCTTCATTCCCCAAAAGCGCCCATCCTCGGACGCTTCGGTCAGTCCCCAGAGTACCTTGGCCCGTGCGTGGGGCGCGCCGGCGGCCTTTTCCCCGGGGCCCTTCCCCTCATCTTGCTTCGCCTCGGCGGGCGGAGCATCAGGGCGAGGCGCTTCGGCGGGCGCGGCATCACCACGCGGCGAGGCGGCCGCCGCGGCACCATGCCCGTGTGCGGGCGCGGCGCCGTGCGGTCCCATCATACCGGCCGGACGGGTCCAACCCCAGAGGATAATTCCCGTGAAGAAGACCACCAGCATGGAGACAAAGAGAACCAGGTCGATAAAAAAATTGGTCCGGGCGCGATTCATGAAGGAACTCCTCTCTAAATGTGGCGTGTACCAGCCGGCCGGAAAAACATGTGACGTCATCGCCGGCAAAGGCACCTGATTATGATAACAGAAACGCGCCGAAAAGAAAATGTTCTCGAAACGTGAACAACTTGCGCATCCTTGCCGATTTCTTCCGGGCGGGTCGGTGAATTATTCGCGAAATCGACTATAATAGTAAAAAGCAGACCGTTTTTGCTGTTTTGACACCCATATTGTTCACCTGCCCATAAGGACAAGTCCGCTGATGAGTGATAACGATCGTCCGACCCCCGAACCCCCTCAGGGGAAAGAACCGGACTCCATCAACGACGAACTGTTTAAGCGTATTCCGGATCATTTCAAAGATCCGAATTACCCCGGCGGCGGTTCGTCCGAGAAAGATGGCGATAATCATACCGATACAGGCAAAGATACCGAAGAAGAGAAGCCCGCCCCCGAAGAAAGCAATGTGAACAGCACCGATTCTTCCCCCGGTGATCAGGGCGGTTCTCTCCCCAAAGCCGTTCCCCCAAAGAGGAAAAACCCGACCGGCGGTCCGTCCTCTTCCAACAAAAAGAGCCATTCCAGACAGGCACGGCCGGGCCCTCCTCCCTTCCCGAAACGTCCGTCCAAAGAGCCGTCCCGTCCGCGCGGGTCGCTTTCTCCCTTGTTCATTCTCCTCCTCATTGGGCTGGGGATATGGCTGTTTTACACCTCGCGCCTGTCGCTGAAGACCACCAAGATCACGTGGAACGGCTTCCGCGCGCAGCTCGACGCGGGAAACATTGAGTCGGTCAATCTTCGGGGGAACATCCTCTCCGGTCAATTTCGAGGCGTCCCCAAGTTCAGCGGGGAGAACGGCTCCGGGGTCGAGGAGCTCCTCCCTCAGGAGGAATTCCACGCCCGCGGCTCGCTCGGCCGCTGGGAAGTTCGTCAGTTCCCTCTGGCCAAAGAGACCCCCGAGGCGTTTTTGGTC
>JAFRFG010000031.1 GCA_017434455.1 Thermoguttaceae bacterium
TCACAGGCGGGAGGCCCCTGCGGGCACGGGAAATGATCGTGTTTCTTCACCCACGGGCACCCCTTCATCCCCGGACGCGGTCCCTTGCCACAGTCACACTGGGGGCAGTCACACTTCGGTCCGCGCTGGCGGCCCTTCATCCCCGGACGCGGGCCCTTGGCACCCTTGTGGAAACCGGGGCCGGGCCCTTTATGCTGCGAACCCTTGCCACAGTCACACCGAGGGCAGTCACACTTCGGACCACACGGGCAACCCTTCATCTTCGGACGCGGGCCTTTGGCACCCTTGTGGAAACCGGGGCCGGGCCCCTTATGCCGCGGACCCTTGTCACAGTCGCACTGGGGGCAGTCACACTTCGGCCCACACGGGCAACCCTTCATCTTCGAACGCGGGCCCTTGGGTCCCTTGTGATCACACGCGGCGCAGCGACACGGATCGCATCCGCACGCGCCGCAGGCGTGAACACGCTGTCTCCCGCCCCGAGGCGGCGCGGCCTTGGGTTTCGGAGGGCACGGAGCACAAGAACGATCCCCAACGAGCGCGAAGAGGGCCTTTTGCTCTTCGGCCGAGAGCAAGCCATCCGAATCGACATCGAAACTGGAGAGAAAATTCCCGATGTTGTCGATGACAATGTTCCCCCCCTCATCAGTGACACAAGGCAGAACAAGCACCCGACCGGGATGGGCTGCGCCGGGACTGCCGGCAGCGCACCCCTCATCGGCACGAACGAAAGAGACCACCATAGCGGTGATCATCCCAAACAGAGCCACCTTTCCTATCTTTTTCATCGTGAGTTCTCCTGACATTTGCCTATTGCCTGAAGATAAAACGCGTCTCCCGGCTGTCGGAACAGAGGAAGGGACGCGTGGAAGCTTAACCCGCTCTACTGTTAGTAATCACCGGTTCGGGAAAAAAGACTCTCGACTAACGGAGAAATTTTCGGAGAATTTTCCCGTAAGCACCAAAATAGACAAGATAGAAAAACTCTAAAAAAAAAGGGGGGGGGGGGGGTACAATGGAAGAGGCCGCCAAAACACTATAAAAAAACTCACCTCTCCCCACACGTGAGGAAAGGCGAGTTCCTTAGGTCCCCATCTCCCCGCGATCATTTACGGGAGGAGAGGTTTTGATGGAGGAAACTTACCTTCGAAACGGGCCGCCGCGGTAGTACATATTGATCCGCAGCGCCTCAAGATGACTCCCATTGAACGGGATACCGTCGAAGCCCATACCGACAATCGGACGCCCCTGGCTGTCGTAGCCGTGAATCGGAACCGTGATCGGATAGCCACCGGCCGTCGGGACAGCCGACTGGTTCTGGGCCGCCGGAGCTTGATTCACGGTCGTCGCCGTGGCCTGATTCTGGGCTGACGCCGGGGCTTGGTTCACGGTCGTCGCGGGAGTTTGGTTCTGAGCCGCCGCAGGAGCTTGACTCACGGTGGAACGCGGATAGTACTGTCCTACTGCTCGACGCCCTCCCCAGACCGGGTACTGGCAAAAGCCGTCAACAGCCGACCACATCAAAACGGCAAACAGGGCAAACAGCGTAAATTTTTTCATCGTTTTTACCTGTTGTTCTTTCATGGAAACGCCACAAACATGGCGCAGACATCCCGGCTAACCGTAGTAATCGGCCAGGCGGGGGGTCTCTCTTTGGGAATTCCCCTTCTCACTATTATAATCCAGATTCCCGATCCTGTCCCCTGGATCGAAAGGACAATCTTGACAATTTTTGTTCCTCCGCTACGATTCCTTAGTCGGATGAGGTGAGGAGGTTTCCTCCCTTCGTCTTCGGGCCAGTAGCTCAGTTGGTTAGAGCAGGGGACTCATAATCCCTTGGTCGTGGGTTCAAGTCCTACCTGGCCTAATAAATCAAATACTGAAGATCGAGTATTCGCCTTGCGAGGCCTCTCTTTCATCAGTCTGTGTATCTTTCGTCTTTTCATCCTTTGCGTTGGATTACATTCTGAAAATTGTCGGCAGTATCGCTAAACATCTTGATGATATGAAAAAGGTCAAGGACGTGTGCCGCGTCAAGCAAATTCTTGTGTATTGCTCTGCCGCATCATGGATACGGTATATCGACGTCAGACGCTAATAGTTGGCTCCTCAAATTTTCTTAACCTTCAACCATCGATGGATTTAGACCGTCTTCCCGGTATCCACCAACAATTAAAAACATTTCACTGGACCGATCTCAAATTACGTTGCCTGCGTCAGGAAAGGAAATCCTTCCTAGAGAGAATATTTCTTTCGATTGCAGAAAAGCGTAATCCTTTGAACGAAGAACGAGAAAAGCGCTTCTCAAGGCAACATTACTCGATCTCCCCGATTCTACCCTATGAAACTTTAAGAAACCGTGTTGCGCCGGTGACCGTCATTGCCTCTAGAAATGATAAACAATCTCTTCGTACCTTGTGGGTATCATGCTCATTGGTCTTTGCGAATAACAAATAACTTACCTTACCATGTAGCAGAACGAGGGGACCGACTTCCGGATCCTTCACAACAAAAATCGTCTTTGTTTAGATCGAAAGAATGTCGGGATCAACTCATGCTGCCTCCACTGCTTAGCCCAAAGAGACACAGACGACACACTCGAAGCAGGAGTATCGTTCCAGAGGAGTCGAAAAATGGATTGGCGAACATCCATCATTGCTGGCGATCGTTTTTTTGATGCCCATAGACACGAATCCCTTGCTGCCGGTATAATGTCAGCGCGGACAATGGCTCTTCTACCGGGTTAACCCACACCAGAACTATTTTAACAGAAGCATTTGTCCGCTCTGCTAATTGGCTTTCCCAAACTGTCGGAAGGGCCAAAAGTCACAAACCACCCAAAAACTAAAGAGAAAACCATGGCGCAGCCCCGAAGTGGTCATTTTTTCTGGCTCCTTTACGTCGTTCTTGTCTCCGCGCTCGGCGGGTTCCTCTTCGGCTTCGACTCCGGCGTTATTTCCGGATGCGAGCAGGGAATTCAGGCCGAATATCACCTTTCCTCCTTCGCGCACGGTTTTACGGTCTCCATCGCGCTGATCGGAACCATCATCGGCGCGTTCTGCGTCGGGCGGCCTTCCGATTGGCTCGGTCGTAAAATTTCCCTGATGATCCTCGGCGTTCTGTTTCTCATTTCCGCCGCGGGGTGTGCCTTTACCCCAACAAGCTGGCCGACAGTGAACCTGTGCGGTTATCCGACCGACTTAAACTGGCTCACCCTCGTGATCATGCGGGGAATCGGCGGACTGGCCATCGGGGGGGCGTCCGTCGTCGTTCCGCTGTACATCGTCGAAATCGCGCCCGGCTCCGTCCGCGGCCGGCTCGTGGCGCTGAATCAATTCAACATCGTCCTCGGCATTCTTGTCTCCTATATAACGAACTATTTCGCCGCGATGGCTATCGACCATCAGACCGTCATTTGGTCCGGCTGTCTCAAGATTGTGGGCTGGTTTACGACAAATCCCCTTGCCGCCGAATCGATTAAATGGCGTCTGATGCTCGGCGTTGAGTGTATCCCGGCGATTCTCTTTATTCTTCTGCTTTTCTCCATTCCGGAATCGCCGCGATGGCTTGTCCGCGCGGGCCGGAAGACCGAAGCCCTAAGAATTTTAACCTCCGTCGGAGACAAAAACGCTCAAACGACCGTCAACCAAATCGTCGAAACCCTTCAAAACACGAAGAATGGCGTCAATATTCCCCTCTTTCAGAAAAAATACCTCTGGCCGATCTTCCTCGCCTGGGCCGTGGCGATGTTTAATCAGCTCTCGGGAATTAACGCCATCAACTATTACGCGCCCCGAATCTTTAAACAGTTTATGGGAACCCATTCCGCTCTGGCCGCGACAATCGGTCTTGGCTGCGTGAATTTGATTTTCACCTCGCTCGCGTTTCTCTTTATCGACCGATACGGACGCAGGGCGCTTTTAATGTTCGGCGCGCTGGGGACCACTGCTATGCATTTTCTGGCCGCATGGCAGATTTCGCTCGCCGATAAGGCAAATCCGATCATCGCGATTTCCGCCATTCTCGGCTTTATCGCCTTCTTCGCCGTTTCGCAGGGCGCTGTTATTTGGGTCTTCATCTCCGAGATCTTCCCGAACGCCGTCCGCGCGAAAGGACAAGCCCTCGGGAGCTTTACCCATTGGGTGATGTGTACGATCATCTCGTGGGCCTTCCCGGTTATCGCGGGCCTGTCGCCGTCGAGCGGCAGTTACGCGTTCGGGTTTTTCGGCTGCATGACACTTCTTCAGTTCTTCTTCGCGTGGAAGCTCATGCCCGAAACGAAGGGGGGAACGATCGAATCGCTCGAAAAGGAAATCATGAAGAGATCCGCCTGACCCCAAAAACCTTCCTCCAGCATTATCCATTCCGATTTTTCATCGAAAAAATGACTCCCAAACTCGAACGGCTCCGCGACTGGACTTGGCTTCAAAAAGATTCCGCCGAACGCATCGACGTCGATTGGTCGGGGCTTCCCCTGCAATCGGAATCATCCCGCTGCAAACGCGCGGCGATTTGTCTTGCCGCCATCCTTCAAGCGGAATCGGAGCATCCATTTATTCACCCGGACGAGCGAATCGTCCTGACGCGTCATGTTCGGAATCTCCCCAAGCGTTATTCCGACGAAGAGATGGCGGAACTTAGGAAAACGGCCTATTTCCACGAAATGGGGGTCGTTTTTAATCTTTCTCCCAATTACGGCGCTACCTTGGCGGCGGGCCTTGACGCACGGCGGGAAGAGGTGCTTTCCCGCCGTGAAACCGCGCTTAGAGAGGGGGACTCGGAAGGAATCGAGTTTTTAGACGCCGTCCTTTCCGGAATTGACGCCGTTTGCTCCCTTGCCGAGGCCTACCGTTTGAAGGCGCTCGAAGAGGGACGCGGCGATATCGCGGAAACCTTAGCGCAGGTCCCTCGCAAACCGGCCCGTACCTTTCTGGAAGCGCTTCAGTTTCTTCGGATCCTCCACTTTTCCCTCTGGTGCGAGGGAACCTATCATAACGGGATCGGGCGTTTCGATCAGTTCATTTGGCCTTATCTGAAGGCGGATCTTGAATCGGGACGCCTCGGCCGCGATGAGGCGCTGGAACTGCTGGAGGAATTTTTTCTTTCTTTCAATCGGGACACCGGACTGTACATCGGGGTTCAGCAGGGAGACAACGGGCAATCGATGATGCTCGGCGGGGTCGACCGCGAGGGAAATGACGCGGTCAACCCTCTCACCTATATGGCGCTTGAGGCGTGCTGCGAAGTTAAGCTCATCGACCCCAAGATCAATCTGCGCATCAGCGCGCAATCGCCGATCGCTCTTTTGGAAAAAGCGACGCAGCTCACGCGTCTGGGGCTCGGTTTCCCCCAGTACGCGAATGACGACGTTGTGATTCCCGGATTGGTTCGGCTCGGCTATGACCTGGCGGATGCCCGTGATTATACCGTTGCCGCCTGCTGGGAGTTTATCATCCCCGGCCGCGGAATGGATATTCCGAACATCGACGCGGTCTGTTTTCCCGCGGTGGTAAATACGGTTCTTCATTCGCGTGAAGGACAGAACGCGAAGAGTTTTGAGGTTTTTTTAGAGCTCGTTCACCGGGAAATCCGCAGCCAGGCCGATTTGATCGCGCAAAAACTTCAGCGGGTCGATATGCTTCCCTGCCCTTTTACCTCGCTGTTATGCGACGGCCGAATCGAGAAAGCGCGCGACGCGGCGCAGGGGAATCGCTACAACAACTTCGGCGTTCACGGAACGGGAATCGCGCCGGCGGTCGATTCACTGGCGGCCCTGCAAAAGACCGTCTTTCAGGAACACTCCGTTACCCTGGCGGAGATGGCGGCGGTTTGCGACACGAATTTTCAGGGGCGCGACGACCTTTTGGCCGAGGTGAAATACGATTCGCCGCGGCTGGGGATCCGAGACAGCGAAACCGAAAACGGCGTGTTGGGGACGAAGGAAATCGCGAAGCGGCTTATCGCGTGGTTTGCCGAATCGTGGGAAGGACGGGTGAACTGCCGCGGCGGTATTTGGCGCTGTGGGACGGGTTCGGCGATGTACTATGTCCGCCATCCGAACGAAATTCCCGCTTCCCCGGACGGCCGTCTTAAGGGGGAACCGTTTCCGGCCAATTACGCGCCCTCTTTAGGGTATCCGGTTCAAGGCCCACTCTCTGTCATCGACGCCTTTACCGCCCCCGACTTAACCCGCGTCGTGAACGGAGGCCCCCTGACGATCGAGCTTCACGATTCCGTCTTTCGGGAACCGGAATCGATTACAAAAGTCGCGCAAATGGTCCGATATTTCGCCAAACGCGGCGGTCACCAGCTTCAAATCAATACCATTAACCGCGATCAGCTCCTCGACGCGCAGCGTCATCCGGAAAAATGGCGCCATCTGATTGTTCGTGTCTGGGGATGGAGCGGTTATTTTGTAGAGCTGGACCGTCCCTACCAGGACCAAATCATTAAGCGGGCGGAAATGACCTTTCCAGCATGATCGGGACCATTTTTGAAATTCGGGAGTTTTCCCTTTTCGACGGGCCGGGGATTCGGACGACCGTCTTTTTAAAGGGGTGTCCCCTTCGCTGCCTGTGGTGTCATAATCCCGAAGGGATCCGCGAAGAGCCGGAACTCCTCGTGAATCCTCATCTGTGCCGAAAGTGCGGAAAGTGCCGCGCCGTCTGTCCGAGCGGCGAACGGAAAGAAAGCGGTGAGCGTGTTCCCTTCCGGGGTACGAGCTGTAACGCCTGCGGACGCTGTGTCCAAGCTTGTCCGGTCCGTATTCGGCGGATCTGCGGTGAAAGAATTGACGATGATGCTTTAGTGAAGCGCCTTGTGCGGCATCGTTCGTTTTTTGAGGCGGAAGGGGGCGGAGTGACTTTTTCCGGCGGGGAACCCCTTCTTCAGGCGCAGTGGGTAGCGCTGTGTGCCCAGCGGCTTCGAGCGGAGGGGATATCCACGGCGGTGGAGACGAGCGGTTACGCCTCGCAGAAGGATTATCGCCAAGTCATCAGCGCGGTCGATTTGGTCATTCAGGACATCAAACACCCCGACTCAGCGATTCATAAACGATGGACAGGCCGGTCCAACGAGCCGATTTTACGGAATCTGGCCATATTAAAAGAGTCGAATATCCCGTTCATCATTCGGATCCCGCTCATTCCCGGGGTCAACGATTCGGCGGAGGATTTATCGGCCGCGGCGTCCTTGCTGAGGGGATCCGACAAGCTTTTGCGTGTGGAACTCCTTCCTTTTCATGCCGGGGGACGCGCGAAGCGGTCATTATTGTCAACGCCATCGATTCCGGATACCCCCGAATCGAAGGCGTTTTGGGAGTGTCATGCCCCAACTTCTCACGACGCGGCCGCCATCGCCCCTTTAACCCAGCCGCAAACAGAGGAGCTGCTGCGGCCGTTTAAATCGCTGGCCATTCCGTGCCGCGTCGCGTAACCTTTTTCCCGGTGTCGCGCTGCTCAAATGGGGCTCCGAAAAACGAAGAATGCCCGGGAAAGATCGAATTGCCCGTGCTTTTTCCCCCGCTCTTTGTCACGATCCTCTTGAAATCTCCCTTGCGCGGCGGATACAATTGTCCTTTGAAACCTGCCGAAAAAACTATCCTATCCCCCTAACCCAAGGTACTTTAGACGATGCGACACACCAAAACCTTCGCTCTTGCGGCCTTGCTCCTGCTGGCCGCCTTTTCCGCCACGGCGCTGCTGGCCGAGGACTCCATTTACCGACTCAATAAAGAGCCGTTCTCACAGACACTCCGGGCACTTCTCGACGCCGCGCGGGACGATCTGGGAATCACGATCAATGTCACTCCCGGGGCCGAAAAATACCTCGATCAGACCGTTCCCATGGCCCCCTGGAAATATTGGTCCGATCCGCAGCTTCGGCTGGCGTACATCCTGGCGCCGCTCGACCTTTCGTTCGAAAAAAAGGGAGAAAACGAGTACCTTGTCTTTGAACCGATCTACCACATACGTCCCGAATCCGAGGCGGCCAATCACCTAAAGCGTCTTTTGGCCCACTACCCTGATCTGGCCTCGTGGGAAGCCCGGCGTGAGGAGGTCAAGGCCTCGATGCTCAGGAAGCTGCGCCTCGACCCGATGCCGATCCGCTGCACTTCCGATCCGATCCTCGGCGAGGAACGAATTCACGACGGCTACTCGGTCCGCAATATCGCCCTGGAGGTGATTCCGCACTACTGGCTGTGCGGATCGCTTTACCGGCCGCTTGAGCAAAACACCCCCTTCCCCGTCTTTGCCGTTCCGCACGGGCACGGGCAAAATGGCCGTTTCGACGAAAACCAGCAGATTCGCGCCGCGACCCTCGCCCGGATGGGGGCGACCGCTTTGGCCTACAGCATGTTCGCCTGGATCGAGGGGGAGACCCCGCTGAAACATACGGATCACCAAAACCCGATCTCCGGAACAATGCAGACCCTGGCGACGATGCGTGTGGTCGATTACCTTCTCTCCCTCGAGGGAGCGGATCCGACGCGGGTCGGGATCACCGGCGAGTCGGGGGGAGGAACGCAAACCTTCTACGCGACCGCGCTCGATGATCGTATCACACTAGCGGTTCCGGTGGTGATGGTCTCGGCCCATTTCTTTGGCGGCTGTCCCTGCGAAAGCGGCAATCCCGTTCATATCGAGACGCGAACCTGCAACGCCGAAATCGCCGCCCTCGCCGCCCCGCGTCCGCTCAAACTCGTCGCGGTCACACAAGACTGGACCAAGAATACCCCCGAGGTCGAGTACCCGTATATCCGAACGATCTTCGGTTATTACGGGGCCGAAGAGAATGTCGAGTACGAGATCTTCGATGAAAAGCACGACTACGGCCCGAGCAAACGTCAGGCGATGTACCCGTTCGTCGCTAAGCATTTCGGTATGGACGCCGAAAAGATCGACGAGTCGAAGGTCACCATCGAGACCAAAGAGACGCTCTTTCCCTTCGGGCCGGAACTTGAAAACTACCCCGCCGACGGGGTCCGCTCCCTCGAGGAGCTTCTCGAGGCGTTCGAGCAGTGCCCGAAACAGCAGGCCGCCCCGGCCGAACAGGAAACACCGGCCGAGCAAGACGCCCAATAGTTTTGAAAGAAAGGAACGTACATGTCCATCCGAACCTTCATTCTCTCCGTGCTCGGAAGTTTCTGCCTTTTAACGGCTCTTCGGGCCGATCACCTGCAAATCTTCCAGACGGCGGAGATCATGCCGACCGGCTTGCAGGGGCCGTTTGTGGTGGCCGACGACGGGGCGATTCTCTGCCTGGAGAACCGCCAGATTCACCGTTCGACCGATCTTGGCAAGACCTGGGAATCGACCGACGCTCTGCCGGAAGGGATGCTCGACCGGGAAGAACGCGCGATTCTCAAAACCGCTTCCGGAACGATTCTTTGCGCCTTTTTGAACGATCAAGAAAGGACCGAAGGGGAAGCGTGGGGTTCGGGGAGCATCGACGACTGGGTACTGCCGACATACGTGATCCGCAGCACCGATTCCGGCAAGAGCTGGTCGCAGCCGATTAATGTTCAAAACCGCTGGTGCGGGGCGATTCGTTCGATGATTCAGCATTCCAGCGGCCGTATTCTCCTCGTCGGGCAGTCGATCGACAACTGGAGTCATACGACCATCGTCTACTATTCGGATGACGAGGGGCTCACGTGGAAAGCGGGCCCGGAAATGGCACTGGAAGGTCAAGGGGATCACAACGGCGCGATGGAAGGAGCGATCATCGAACGTCCCGACTCGAGTCTCTGCCTGCTGATTCGAACCACCCGCGGTGTCTTTTACGAGTCGGTCTCGACCGATCGCGGAGAAACATGGTCGCCGACGGTCCCAAGCGGAATCGAGAATAACTTCTGCTGCGGAACCATGGCGAAGCTTTCCGACGGAAAATATATCCTTCTTTGGAATCGGCAGCGGGGTGTCCCCCCCTATAACCATCCGGAAGGAGAACCGTTCTTCATGTCACGCGAGGAGCTTTCCATCGCGTTTTCCGACGACGCGCAGCATTGGTCCGAACCGTTGGTCATCGCCGCCCACCCGGACGATGGGACACAGGTTTGGCATCACTACAGGGTCTCCTATCCTTACGTTTGCGAAATCACTCCCGGCCAGCTCTGGATCACGACCATGCAGGGGAATCTCCGCATGGCCGTCGCCGAAGCGGACCTCCTCGATGGGGTCGCCGCGCTGCAGCGGGCGCTGCGCTCCCCGGACCGCAAGCGGATTTTGTTCCTCGGCGATTCGACCACCGCTCACCGGGAACGCGAAGGGGTAGTGACGTATGAGGAACAGCTGGGCAAACGAATGAGAGAGAACCGTTTCTCGGTCGATCTGGTCAATGCCGGGGTTGGCGGCTACACCACCCGCATGGCGAAAAACGCGTTCGCCAAACTGACCGCCGGGCCGGATCCCGATTTCGTCACGATTCAGTACGGAATCAACGATTCGGCGATTGACGTTTGGGCCGATCCCCCGCAAACTCAGCCGCGCGTTTGCGAAGAAGAGTTCGCGGAGAATTTAAAATGGATGATCGCCCAATTCCAGGCCAAATCGATCCCCGTCCTCCTCATGACGACCAGCCAGCTGCGCTGGAGCGAAAAGACCCTTGGCTACTATGGGAACCCCCCGTATGACCCGAACGATCCGCTTTCGCTCACCAATGTTTCGCTGCGCCGATACAACGAGGTGATCCGTCAGGTGGCCAGTGAAACGGGGGTGATGCTGCTCGATATTTTTGACCGGTGGGATAAGATCGCCGCCGAGCGGGGGGAAGACGCCGTCTCGGCTCTGCTGCTGGACGACCAGATGCACCCGAACACCGCGGGGCAGGCGGTTGTGGCCGAGGCGCTCTATCCGATTCTCTGTGAAAAGCTCCGCTTCTCCACCGACGAATCGCTTCCGACGCTCAAAGAGACGGACTGAGATCTTCCGAAAAACCCACCTCCTCGAAAAGCAAAAGGGCCGAAAAAGGCCCTTTTGTTTTTTCCTGTCGGCGGGTTTCATCCCCCATCCTTAAACCGCTCCGTCGGGCGTTTAAGGATTCACTTCGATAACCGCCATCTCATTCCAGTCATCCAGCGTCAGGGTAACCTGCCATTGGCCGGAAGCGCCGGTGACGGAAAAAGTCTCCGTGGAAAGGGGATTGCCGCGGCGGTCGTAATAATAGAGGGTCGGAGGATGGTTCCCCTCGACCGTATAGGTCCCGGACAGAATCGTAAAGGTCCGCTCCTTCCCGATTAAGACCCCTTCGTCAAGGCGGACCGGGGTGAAGGGAAAGAGGTGATTCATGACATCGACGCTCCCGGCGTACGGTCCTTCGGTCGGGAAAACGCCATTGTAACCGTCGTCGTTGTAGAAACAGGGGAGAAGCCCGTTGCGGGCCGCCCACGTGATCCCCTTCACCATGACCTCCGCGCGGTAGTTGGGGACTTCGGTATCGGAAGCGTACCGGCCGCTTCGCGGCATTAAAGCCAGCGGCGTTCCCAGATGACTCATCGTCTGGGCGATGGAAACCGGCGGTTTTTCGCCGAGATAATCGCGGATTCGCGAAACCACCCCATCGTTCTCCATCTCCTGAAACGCGATCCGCCCGTCGTTCTGCTCTTCCTTGGTCATGCTCTGGCCGTTGACCAGGACCATTTTTCCCCGATCGATGACCTGACGAACCAGTTTTGACCGGCCGGCGGCTCCGGTAATGCCGTACTGATACCGTTTGCGCGCGATCGTGCCGTCGTCCGCCAATAGAATCGAGCAGCCGTCCCATTTGTTCTCGGAGTAGCCGGTAAAACCAAACGCTTGAAACTGGTCGATATAGACCCCATCCAGCCCCAAATCGTCAAGCAGGAACCGGAATTGATCCTCAAACAGCCGGTAGCGGGAATTCCCCTCCTCCGGCTGAACCATCAGGTTGATGTAGGGGTAACAGGCATAGTGGGAGTCATACATCACGTTCCCCCGCTCGTCGCGAATCAGCGAATCAAAGAACGGGGTAAGTTCGAGCATTCTCCGGCTCTGGTCCTCCCCCATAAACTGGCCGTACTTCCCCCCGTTCAGGTCGTCTTCCGGACGCGGATGAAGATTCTCTCCCCAGTCAACCGTGCGGGTATCGAAATAGATCAGATTCGATTCCAACAGCGAAAGAAGTTTCATCTCCGGGAAACGCCGACGAACCTCCTCCACCTCTCGGCGGGTCCTCTCGGCGTAGGCGGCACGGTCCTGTCCTTCGTTTGCCTTCATACAGCAGTATTCAAACCAGACCGAAACGGTCGTCACCTTGGGGTCAATGGTCGGCGGGAACCATTTTTCCGTCGAACTGTCGAACCAGATCGGTCCGGGAATCGTGTAATTCACCCCCCACTCGCCGCGGACCACGTTGATAAAGTCGTAATATCCCCGGTTTTGAACCGGGTAGATCGACCACTCGCGGACGATTTCCCCGCCGGCGGGAACACCGCAGCCGGAAGTCCCGACCGAAACGGTGCTGTTCGTCTGGGACATCTCCAGCTGTGAACGGGAGACGGTATCCTCCGCGACGATTCCGACGGAGCATTCGCCCGATGTCATAAACGCGGTCGGGTTTGTCGGTCCAAAAAAGCCGGAGACGCTCGCGTTAAACGCGCCGCAAAGACGCGACTCCCGCGTAAAGCGTGTCTTGGGGAAAAAGAGGTTCTGATGCGAAAAACCAATATCTTTTTCGGTGGTATTTCGGAAGGTATCCCGAACGGCGAAATGAGTCCCCGCGCGGGTGATTTCACGCTCGAGGCGATATTCGGGAAGATCGGCGCGAAGAAGTATCCTCCCCTCTTCCTGTTGGATCTGCGGCGTTAAAGTGTCGCTGTTGCCGTGAATCCGGAAACAGCGAAAACCGGCCTTCGGCTCCTTGGGGCAGCTGAACGTACTTTCGATAAAAATCGGTTCGCCGTTTTGGAACAGTTCCATCCCCCCCGCGGGAGTGACCGCCAGCCGCGTCCCGTCGAGCGTCAGCTGCGCGGCTGTTTCTCCCGGCTCGGTCACTGGCGGTTCGGCGCGGGCGAAGGATTCAAAATCATCTTTCGGGACCAGTAAGATATTGATATCCCGAATCACCACGGTCAGCGGCTCCCCGTTGGTTTTATCGGTGGTGAGCGTCATTTCGAAACAGATCCGATTCCCCTTATCTTCATCGATTCGGCCGTCCGGACCAATCTTTAAGTAATTCACCCAATCACGTATATCCAGGCAGTAGCGGAACCCCTCCTCAACGCTTTCTCTCACCCGTTCGTCCATAGCACCGCTGTTCGGCGCGAAGAACAGAAGCAATTCCGCGTCGTCGGACCACCACGGAATTGTCTCTGTCGACGTGACGAGCTTGTCCCCTCTGCGCAAAAGAACCGAAGAGCCGCTGCCGCGCTTTTCGCCGACGAGGTTCCCGTTGACTTTGATCTTAAGATAGTAATGCCAGCCCGCCGGAGACGGGGTCACTATCCGCGCGTCGAAAGTCAAAACCGGGATCGCGTCGTCCGAATCCGGCAGCGAGCCGAACGTCAGCTCGGCGGTCTGGGCCTCGGGCCCCGTCTGCCACTCAATTGTCCGGCTATTGTCGTCGACAGCGGGAAAACGCACTTCCGAGGCGCTGATCAAAAAAGCTCCCCCCGCGAGGAACAGCCCTAACAGAAACGAACGAAACACTTTCGGCGAACTCCTTCTCTTTGCTGATATCCCAAGGGACCTTCCCTTAATTCAACCGGTTTACGGCAACATCATACCCCTATGCCGGTTGAAGGTAAAGCCGCGGCGCCTCCGACAAGAAACAACAAGAGGGCTCTTTGAAAGAGCCCTCTTGCCCGCTGCGGGTGGTTTACACCTCCGCGCTTTTTACTTGAAGAGCGACTGGCCTTCGGCCTTGTTGAAGTCGTCTTCGGTCATTCCGGTGAGGAACTTCTCTTCCTCGTCCTTGATGACGATTCGCGGGGTCACCATCATCATCAGACTGGTCGTCTCACGGCCGACGCTGGCGTTGGTGAACAGACGCTTGAGGTAGGGAATCTTGTCGAGGATCGGAACACCACCCTCGGTGCGACCTTCGCTCAGACGCTTGATACCACCGAGCATTACCGTTCCGCCATCGGGAACATTGACCGTCGTGCTGACCTGGAACGAGGAGACCACCGGCTGCTGGATCGTCGTACCGGTACTGACCACTTCGTTGCTCGCGACACTCTCGCGCTCATCGGTGATCGAGGCCTCCTTGCTGCTCCCCTTCGAGGAGGAGGTGCTGTTCGTCACGATCGAGTCGGTCCCTTCGAACTTGAACTGACGATCGCTGTCGGTGATCTTGGTGAAGTACGGGGCAACGGTCATCCGGACATACTGGCGGTCGGGGGAGACCAGCGCCTGAACCGTCAGGAAGTTCCCTTCGTTGATGACGGTCACGACCGGCTGCTGAGCCACGGCGAAGTCGCCGACCACCGGGATGACGGTGTAGACATACGGAACCTGGGTCATATCACTGACGGTCGCGGTCTGCCCGTTGAACATCATCACCTTCGGGGCCTGGAGAACGTTCGTTCTGCGGTCGACCTCAGCGGCGCTGACGAAGAAGTAGGTCTCGATATCGCTCAGGATAGCGAACCCAATCTGGGCGCCGACCGAAGGATCGTAGTTACCGAACTGCGGAACGGCCAATCCATAGCTGTTCTGCGAGAAATCGACGTTGAGCGATTCGGTGAACGGCTTGCCCGAGACCGAGTCGGCGGTGGTGATCCCGAAGATACCCTTGCCATCCGGCTCGCCGTCTTCGTTGCGCGGAGCGTCGGTCTTGACCGTGGCACCGAAATTGACGCCGATTCGTTCGAAGTACTCGTCACTGATCGAGACATAACGAACCTCGACGGCGACCTGCAGATCCATCAGCGAACGCAGCCGCTCCAGCAGGTCCTTAATCTCGGCATGGTTCTGCTCGCTCTGACGGATGATCAGCGAGTTGTTCAGCGAGAAGAACTGCGGTTCTCCAACCTCATCCCACGAATCGGGGTCGATCACCGTGGTGATCAGGTTGATCAGCTCGGTCGGATCGTTTCCACCACCGGCAGCGCCCGAGGAGATCGGGGTATTGCCGCCGGCCGCCTGGATCTGAGCCAGAATGTTCGGAGCGATCATCGAACCGGAGTACATATTGTTCGCCATCACCGGGAGGGTATTCGCCGAGGAAGAAGCGCCGGAATTCGGACGAACGTTCTTGTAGGAGCGGTCGAACGCCGACTGCATACTCATCGGGGAGTTCACCGAGTTGAAGTCCGGGATATCGATGATCAGGTCACCGACATAGTAGACCTTCTGGACCGGTTCACCGCCGCGGTGCGACTTGCTGGTCACCGTCAGGGCCTCGTCACGGACGACGTAGACCAGGTCGTACGGCGAAAGGACATGCTTGAGGTAGTTCTTCAGACTGATGTCGGTCAGTTTGGTCTCGACCGGAGTATCCGAGGTGACACCGACTTCAGCGAAGGCGCGCTCATCCTGGAGGATATTGATCTTCATCGTATCGGCAATGTACTCCAGAACCGTACCCAGAGGCATCGGACGATCGAACGGCAGCGTGATGCGCGTATCAAGCTTGCTGAGGATCTGAAGGTCGGCTTCGGAACGAGCCGGCCCGGAATCGAGCGCGGTGCGCTTCTTGGCACGCTCCCACTGGGGACCGTAAGCCATCGGGTTGGCGTCGTTGACATTGATGACCGAGGCCGATTCCACGTCGTTCATCGCCCCAAGCCAGCCGTTCTCGCGTTCGGCCTTGACCTTATCGTTGAAGGCGACCTGCTTGACGATGCGCGCCCGCTGGACCATCTGAAGGGCGACCAGACTCCCGTGGGAGTAGTCCTGGCACTTCTTCGCCAGAATCTCGGCTTCGTCATACTTGCCGTCCTCGATGTACTGCTCGAAGAGGCGGGTATCCTCAGCCAGACGATTCTGAATCTGGATCTCTTCCTCGCGCTGCTCGCGGAGCTGATCCTCAACATCCTTGTTGCGGTTCTGCTGCGCGATCATCGGGCCATTGACATCGATGAAGCGGTTCGTATCGGCAATGGCCGTATCGAGCGAGAAGAGGAAGTGGTTCTTCACCGAAGCGTCCAGGGCCGAGGTCTCCACTTCGGAGCGGAGCTGCTTCAAGTTGGCCAGGGCCTGCTGCGGCTCGGTCTTGCGGAGCTGATAGGCATTGGAGATGAATCCGGTGATATCGTTCTGGATATCCTGCGGGGCGCGAGCCAAATCGATCCCCGACTGGCCGACCGTCGGCTCGGGAGCCAAAGCGGCGGGATTCGTCAGCTGGACAATCGCGTTGGAAACGCGCTGGATGGTTTCGGCATCGAGCTCCGACTCATAGCGCAAAGCGTCACGGTAGTTGGCCAGGGCCGCCTCGTTGTTGCCGGCGCGAAGAGCGGCGTCCGCCTCTTGGACATAGAGGGAACCATTGCTCGCACCCGAATCGGCGGTCACCTCAAACGCCTGGACCTGACGGATCGCGCCGGTATCGTCCGAAGCGCCCATCGCCGGAACCGCGGCACCGCTGCGGACCACCGCGATCTCACCGAGGAGATGACGCGGGGAGTTATCATCCATGAAGGCGCCTTCGGGGATATCCAAAGCGGCCAGGTTTTTGGCAATCGCCTCGGCTTCCTCAAGGCGACCGGCTTTGAGGAGCAGACGGGCCTGCTGAACTTGAGCCGAGACCGACGCGACTTGCTGCTTAGCCGCCTCAGAGAGAACCATCGGCGCGGCGGCGGTTCCAGCCGGACGGTTGAGCGTCTCGGCAGCCAGACGATCGTCACGGATTCTTTGGGCGACAGAGTCGGCATCCATACCGCTCTGAAGCGCGGAGGCGTCAGCCGCGACATTCAGCCGGGTGGCCTCCTGCACGAGCGCCTCGGCACCATCGAAATCAGCGCAGCGCCGAAGGGCCTCCGCCTGATTCAGATAGCTGGTCGCCAGAAGCCGCCGAACCGACTCGGTCATTCCGTTGCTCTGAGCGGCGCTGACCGCGAGTTTGTACTCTTGGACAACCGCCTCGACATACTCGGGACGATCCGAACCCTCATCATAGGCGGGATTCAACGCGGCCGCCTCTTCGAGGAACCTCTCCGCGCTGGCCACGTCCTGACTCATCAAGGAGTGACGGGCCTTGAGGAGGAGGTCCTGATTCTTCGACAGCGTGTCCTCCTGCGCCATGACTGAGGTGCCGGCACACAGCAGTGCCAGAACCACCGCCCCTAGGGCCGTGACCCTTGAAAAAAACTTGGTCCGTTCCAAAACGAAACTCCTTTTCGTCTTCTCTTCCCTGAAAAATCTTACCGGTTTCGTCATATCGTCACCCCGCTCATTTCCTCCGTGAAACTTACTGGAGCTGATTCGTATCTCGGTAATACGACCTGAGACAAAGCGCAAATACACTTAGTCCGTCATAATCCATAATCGTTCCTTCCGTGCCGAAACATTAGAAAAAAGCGTTTCATTCGTGAGAAATCGACTTATTCTCACAGACAGAGGAACCAAACGAACCGGATTGACCCGCCCGGACAAAAGAATCGTCCCATCCCCTATAACTGGGCTTTTACCGGCGCGGAATCAGGCAAAAGAAGGGGCGAACCGGACGGAAAATCGGCCGATCCGGCTTTTTTTTCGTGTTTCGTTCTGTTATCCTTACAGAAAGGAAAGGAGACTGGCTATGGCTAACATCAATCGACGTGAGTGGATCGCGGCCGCGCTGAGCGCGGCGGTTCCCCTGGCAGGCGCCGGAGGGCTTCTCGCGGAAAACGGCGGAGGCAATATAGGCGATTTAAAAAACAAAAATAGTTCAGACAAAACAGAAGCTATGAGCAACATAGAGAAACAAGCGAATCTCAAAGGGAATATTCATCAGGCCGTCTCCCGTTGGTGTTACAGCAGCATCCCCTTCCCCGAATTTTGCGACACCTGCCGCCAGATGGGAATCGTCGGAATCGACCTGGTGATGCCCGACGACTGGAAGATGGTCATCGACCATGGACTGGCCGTCTCGATGGGGTCGCTCCCCGAGGTCAACATCACCGAGGGGATCAACCGGGAGGAAAATCACGACCAAATCGTCGCCTGCTACGAGAAATACATTCCGATCGCCGCCGAACTGGGAATCACCAACGTGATCAGCTTATCGGGGAACCGCGGCGGGCTCGACGACGAGTCGGGGATCGCCGCCTGCGCCAAGGCGATGAAGCGGGTGATGCCGACCGCCGAAAAATACGGCGTCACCGTCCACATGGAGCTTCTGAACGAATACGACCACACCGACTATCAATGTTCCCACACCAGCTGGGGAGCGGAAGTCTGCCGCCGGGTGGGTTCCCCCCGCTTTAAGCTCCTCTACGACATCTATCACATGCAGCGTTCCGAAGGGGAGATCATCGGGACGATCCGCAAGTACGCCGACTTTATCGGCCACTATCATACCGGCGGCAACCCGGGGCGCAACGACATCGACCAGACCCAAGAACTCTACTACCCGGCGATCATGAGGGCGATTCTTGAGACCGGCTACACCGGCTTCGTCGCTCACGAGTTCATGCCGCGCGACGGGCTCAACTCCCTGCGCCGCGCCGTCGAAATCTGTGATGTCTGATACGATATCCGCCGACAAAAAAATCCTCATCGCGGTGGCGACCTACAACGAGCGGGAGAATCTGCCTCCCCTGAGCGAGGCGATTCTCTCGGCCGTCCCACGGGCGGATCTGCTGGTCATTGACGACAACTCCCCGGACGGAACGGGCCGGTGGGCCGAGCAGTACGCCAAAAGCGATCCCCGTCTTAAGGTCCTCGTTCGTTCGGGCAAACTCGGGCTGGGGTCAGCGGTCCTCGAGGCAATGGATCGCGCCGTCAATGGCGGGTACGATTTCCTCGTCAATTTAGACGCCGATTTCAGCCACCCGCCCGAGAAGATTCCCGATCTGCTGCGTGAGGCCGAACGCTCCGGGGCCGACGTGGTGATCGGCTCGCGCTATATCGCCGGCGGCAAGATCGTCGGCTGGCCCTGTCGGCGCCGATGGATGAGTCGATGGATGAACCGTTACACCCGTCTGGTGCTTGGCCTAAAGACACGCGACAACAGCGGGGCGTTCCGATGCTATCGCGTCGGGATCCTCAGGGAGCTTCGGCGCGGGACGATTCTCTCCAAGGGGTATTCATTCTTTGAGGAGGTGCTGTTCCGGATCCGCCGTCTTGGGGGGACCTTTCGGGAGATCCCGATTACCTTTACCGAGCGGGCCCACGGCCAATCGAAAATCAACGGCAAAGAGGCGCTCACCGCGCTGCTGTTGCTTCCCCTGCTCCCCTTCACCGGGAGGGGGGAGAACAAACGATAAATACCCGCAACTTCGATCCGTTTCTAAAGAAAGATTCTTCATGGCCGCCAAACCGTTTTCCCGGCGTCGTTTTTTAGGGAGTATGGGGGGGGTGTTCGCCCTTGCCTGTCTCCCCTCCCGCGTTTTGGCCGAAAACTCCGACGATATTCTCCTGCGGGCGGTCGTGATGAGTGATATTCATATCCCGGACAATCCCGGGTCTGTCGAGCTCCAGCGGTTCCGGACGGCGTTGGATCTGATGTACGGCTGGTCCGAAAGGCAGCGTTACCCGAACTTCGACGCGCTGGTGGTCGCCGGTGATATGACGGATCACGGCAGCCGGGAAGAGATGACGTTGTTCAAGGAAACGATGGACGAGAAGATCCGTCCGGGAACGCAGAAACTTCTGTGCATGGGGAACCACGAATTCTACCACGACTGCCCGTCCCGCGAGGCGGCCCACGAGGAGTGGAAACAGATGCTCGGCGTGGAGGATAACGCCCACTACGTAGTAAACGGTTTTCATTTCATCGCGCTGTCCCCCGAGCTGGGATCCGGCCGCCCCGGGAACTTCGGTTACAACGGGGACTATCTCTACAAGATCGATTGGCTGCGCGAGCAGCTCGAACAGGCCAAGGCCGACGACCCCCAAAAGCCGATCTTCCTCTTCCAGCATTACCATGTCACCGGAACCGTCTACGGCAGTTCGAAGGAGGAACGCTGGGGGGTGAATGACCTTCGCGAGCTGCTGGACCGGTACCCGACGGTGATCGACTTCTCCGGCCACTCTCACTACCCGATCAACGATCCGCGCAGCGCCTGGCAGGGGAATTTCACCGCTTTCGGTACCGGAACGCTGAGCTACTTCGAGATGGAAGGGGGACGCTACAACAAGTTCCCGCCGGGACACGACATCGCCGCCCAGTGCTATGTCGTCGAGGTTCACCGCGACAATTCCGTGGCGGTTCGTCCCTTTGATATTATCTCGAAAGACTTCTTCGATATTGCCTACCTCGTCGCCGAGCCGGGAAATATCGACCGCTATCTCTACACCGACAAGCGGTACGACCTGGCTCCCAGGCCTTACTGGAAGCCGGGAACCGAGGTCCGGA
>JAFRFG010000032.1 GCA_017434455.1 Thermoguttaceae bacterium
ACGATGATGACGACGATGATGACGATGACAACGAATTCGCTAACATGCTGTTCCGCTCGATAGGCAAAGCGCCGAAGCGGATTGTCCTCCCCGAGGGGAAGACAGATTTTCCGTTCTCGTTCTCGTCCTTCTTGCAGCTGCGTTCGGCCGAAACGCTTTACCTAAACGCCTCGATCAAAAAAATTCCCGATCGGATCCGCAGGGCTGCCGCGTCGCTTCGGTCGATCAAAGTCCCCGACGCGAACCCGTACCTTCGTTCGATCGACGGGGTTCTCTACTCCAAAGACGGAAAAACACTCCTCCTTTACCCCCGCAGGAAGGCGGACCGGAACTTCTCGGTTCCCGAACCGGTGCGGAGCATCGCACCATACGCCTTCTGCCAATGTGCGCGGCTGCGGAGCATCCTTTTCCCCAACACCCTTCGAACGCTGGGGAAAAACACGATTGTCGAGTGCCCGAACCTTCGGGCGATCCATCTCCCCCGTCTGATCAAGACGATTCACCACAAGGCGTTCAGCCGAACGAATCTCCTCGAGCGGATCGAGGTTCTCGGAACACTTTTCCCTGCCGAGGAACCCCAGCCGGCGGAAGAAAAAAATACCCCCGACCAAGAGCGTTACCGCTCTGTCGACGGCGTCCTCTACACCGGCGACTTAAAGCGCCTGGTCCGCTATCCCAGTGGTCGTGACGACTCCCATTTCGATATCCCTGAGACGGTCGAGGTCATCGGCCGGGGCGCCTTCCAGTCGAGCGTTTACCTCCGGTCGATTCGTCTGGGCGCCTCGATTCGCGAAATCGAGACGGTGTGTAAACCGATCGATACCCCCCCTCGGAAAAACGCCTCCCCTTTCCACGGATGCGCACTTTTAAAGTCGTTCGACGTCGACCCGGCCAACCCGATCTTCCGTGCGATCGATGGGGTTCTCTACAAAAACAACGCGCGGGTCTTGGTCAGCTATCCCCCCGCGAAGAGGGACGATACCTTCCGAATCCCCGACTCGGTCGAGACGATCGCCCCGTGCGCGCTGGCGGGGAACAAATTCCTCGAACGAGTTATCTTCCCGAATTCGGTTCGGACGATTGAGCAGGGCGCTTTCCTCTCCTGCAAAAATCTGCGCGGGGTCTCGCTCCCCGACTCGCTTCGGAGCATGGGGGATCGGGCGTTCGCCGAGTGCGAGTCGCTCCTCGAAATTCGGATCCCGAAGTCGGTCCGGGGGTTCGAGCGATGTTTCGATAACTGTTCTTCCCTGCGGCGGGTCGACGTCGATCCCGAGAACCCGTTCTTCCGCGGCGGCTGCGGCGTACTGTTCTCCAAAGATCTCACCCACCTGATCTTCTGCCCGGCCGCCTGGCCGCGAAAAACGGCGGTCGTCCCCGAGCAGGTCACGACGATCGAAGCCGGCGCGTTTGCGGATTGCACGATTCTTCGCGCCATCAAAGTACCGGCGACGGTCCGCGTTATCGAGGATCGCGCCTTCCGCCGTCCCTTCTTTCTTTTCCTGGGCGCCTCACAGACCATCTACGCCGAGAAGGACTCCGCCGCCCGGGACTACGCCAAAGAGAACCATATCAGGGCCGCCGACATCGACGACTTCCCCGAGGAGGACCTCTTCGGCTAAAACCCAAAAGGGGGCCTTAAAGGGCCCCCTTTTTTTGTCCTAAATCTGGAGGGGAAAAACCCATCCGAAGAAGAGTTTGAATCTTTGGGATATTTCGTGTATAACTGCCGGTAACGCGTGCATCCCCTTAAACTAAAAAATATGCCCAAAAATTCGCGAATGTCCGTTTTCATAAAGAAACCCGCCTTTTTGCTGATCATCGCGCTGGCGGCCGTCGGTCTTTGGGTCTGCCGCGGTCATATTGGGAATCTTCACCGGCGTCAGTCCGCCGCCATGCTGAAACTCTTCGGCAATGTCGAAATCCGGCGGGTCAATCTTGCCTTTAGAGTATCGGGGCGAATTCAAGAGATCTGTTTTGAGGAAGGGGACCGCGTCAGCAAGGGGGATGTCATCGCCCGTCTCGACCGCCGCCCGTACGAGGTCGCTCTGGCCTCGGTCACCGCTCGGCACAACGCGGCCCAGGCCGTCCTCCGACGGCTCGAAAACGGCAGCCGCCCCCAAGAGATCGAAGAGGCCCGCGCCCGGCTCGACGAGCTAAAAGCGTCGCTCAAGTTCGCGGAAATTGACTACGAGCGCAACCGCGAGCTGGTGATGCACAGCGCGGTGACTCAAAGCGATGTCGATCAAACGCTGGCGGTTCGTGATATGGGGACCGCCAAGGTCAAGCAGGCCGAACAGAAGCTTCGCCTCTTGGAAGAGGGGGCGCGCCAAGAAGAGATTGAGGGCGCCCGCGCCCTTTGCGCCGAGACGGAGGCGAACGTCGAGCAGGCAAAGATCTCTCTGGCCGATACCGAGCTTGCCGCGCCGAACGACGGGATTCTCTTAACCCGAGTCAAGGAAGACGGTGCCGTTGTTCAGGCGACCGAAACGATCGCGACGCTGTCGCTCTCCCAGACGGTCTGGGTCTATGTCTACGTCGATGAGCCCGATTTAGGGAAGCTGGCCCCGGGAATGAAGGTCGATATTCTGACCGATTCCCGTTCCGTCCCTTACAAGGGAACCGTTGGTTATATCTCCCCCGTGGCGGAATTTACGCCGAAGAACGTCGAAACCGAAAAACTCCGGACTGACTTGGTCTACCGCGTCCGCGTCCTTGCCGACACCCCCGACGACGGACTGCGCCAGGGGATGCCGGTAACGGTCTGTATTCCTCTGGATAACGCGCCGGGAGAAGCACAGGCCGCCCCCCCCGCAAAGGCCGCCTCCGAGACCGATTCCCCCAACGAATAATCGATGGATCCATCCTCCATGTCAACCAACGGATCCCCCCCGAGCGACGGTACATCCGGCATCGAAATCCGGGCGCTGACCAAATGCTTTGCCCACAATCAGCACCCGGCGCTCGATGGTTTAAGCGCCGTCATCCGCACGGGACGGATCACCGGGCTGGTCGGCCCCGACGGTGCGGGGAAGACAACGCTTCTGCGCCTCATCGCCGGCCTTCTCGAACCGACCTCCGGAACGATCTCGGTCTTTGGATTCGATACCGTTCGGCAAACCGACTCGATCAAGCCGCTGCTCGGCTATATGCCGCAGAAGTTCGGTCTCTACGAAGATCTCACCGTTCAAGAGAACCTTGAACTCTACGCCGAACTGCGCGGCCTCCCCTGCGACGAGAAAAAATCGCGCTTTGATGAACTCCTGCGTTTCACCTCCCTGGGTCCCTTCACCGATCGGCTGGCCGGCCGTCTCTCCGGGGGAATGAAACAAAAACTCGGCCTGGCTTGCGCGCTGATCAAGATGCCCCGTCTGCTGATCCTCGATGAACCGGGGGTCGGCGTCGACCCGATCAGCCGCCGTGAACTGTGGCGAATGGCACGCGACATGGTCACCGACCAAGTCATCATCCTCTGGAGCACCGCTTACCTCAACGAGGCCCAGATGTGCGACGAGGTCCTTCTGCTGGAGGAGGGGAAGGAACTCTTCTTCGGGACGCCGGCCGAGTTGATGTCGTCTGTCAACGGCCGGGTGATCCATATCACCGGACTGGAAGAGAGAAAACGCCGCGCGCATTTGGCGGTTCTCCTGCGCGATGAGCGTGTTCGCGACGGAACAATCCAGGGGGATGGACTGCGGATCATCCTCGATCGGCCGCCGGCCCGGTTCTCAGGCGATTTGTTCCCCACCCCGCCGGGTCGGTTCGCCGAGGTTTCTCCCCGCTTTGAGGATGGCTACATCGATATTCTCGGCGGGATCGGTTCCCGCCAATCGGGGCTGACCGACCGTTTCCGCGTCATCCCCCATAACGAAGGCAGCGTCGTCGAGGCACGGGGGCTCACCAAGCGCTACGGGAACTTCACCGCCGCCGATCATATCGATTTTCAGATTCGGCAAGGCGAGATCATGGGGCTCCTCGGTCCGAACGGCGCGGGGAAAAGTACCACCTTCAAGATGCTCTGCGGCCTGCTGCGGCCAACCGAGGGAGAAGGGTTCATTGCCGGAGAGAACCTGCAAAAGGCAGGTTCACACGCCCGATCGCGGCTCGGCTACATGGCGCAGAAGTTCTCGCTCTATCCCGACCTGACCGTTCGGCAAAACCTCGCGTTTTACGCCGGCGTCTACGGACTGTCGGGAAAACGTCATCGTCAGGCCGTCGACGAGATGATCGACCTGTTCGAGTTGGCCCCCTACGCCGGGACTTCCTCGGGGCTTTTGCCCTTGGGCTTTAAACAGCGTCTGTCGCTGGCCGCCGCGCTGATGCATCAGCCCGACGTTCTCTTTCTCGATGAGCCGACCTCCGGGGTCGATCCCTTGACACGCCGAGAGTTCTGGGGACATATCAACGCCCTGGTCGAAAAGGGAGTAACCGTTTTGGTAACGACTCACTTTATGGACGAGGCGGAGTACTGCGATCGGATCAGCTTGATCTTCGGCGGAAGAAAGATCGCCGAGGGAACCCCCTCCGCGCTCAAAGCGATGGCACGCTCAAACGAACGTCCGAACCCAACCCTGGAAGACGCCTTTATCTCCCTGGTAGAACAGACCAAAGAACGTGACTGACAACCGAACCGATCACCTAACCGACATCGCGGCAAACGCGCCGGCCGGAACCGGCCGGCGCCGAAGGAAGCGGCTTCTGCTGGCTTTTATGAAGAAGGAGTCTCTTCAAATCGTTCGCGACCCGAGCTGTCTGCTGGTCGCGTTCGTTCTGCCGCTGATTCTGCTGCTGGTCTACGGCTACGGGATGTCGCTGGAGCTGAATAATATCCGTGTCGCCGCGGTTCTTGAGGACAACGGCCCTTTAGCGCAGTCGCTGGTTCAGACGTTTGAGGCCTCGCGTTACCTAAAAGTCCTCCGCCGCGCGACACGAAAAGCGGCCGAAGACGACCTGACCAATGCCCGTGTTCGGGCGGTGATCATCGTAGCGAACGATTTCTCGAAAAATGTCGAATCGGGAAGAGGGGGATCGATCCAGCTGATCACCGACGGCAGCGAGGCCAATTCGGCGACGATCATCGAGAACTACGTTCAGGGGATTGTCGCGATCTGGCAGCGGCACCAAGCCGAGGACCGGCATCAAATTCCCTCCGAAAGCGGGACGATCCGAACACGCTTTTGGTACAACGATGAGTTGGATAGCCGTTTCTCGCTTGTCCCCGGCTCCATTGTCCTGGTCCTCGCCATCATCGGGACCCTGCTCACCGCGCTGGTGGTTGCCCGTGAGTGGGAACGGGGGACGATGGAGGCCATGCTTGCCACGCCGATTCGTAAATCGGACCTGTTTATCGGGAAGCTCTTCCCCTACTATCTGCTCGGGATCGGTTCAACGATGGTCTGTGTGATCATCAGCCGTGTTCTTTTCGGCGTTCCCCTGCGCGGCTCGCTTGAGGCACTGCTGGCGATCGTCTCGGTCTTTCTTTTCGCGGCGCTGATCCAGGGATTCTTCATCTCGACCGTTACCAAGAACCAGTTCCTCGCCTCGGTGGCGGCGTTGGTTTTAAGCTTTCTCCCCAACTTTATACTTTCCGGATTGATTTTTGAGATCGACTCGATGCCGCGGTGGATCCAGATGTTCACCTACTGTTTCCCGGCGCGGTACTGTGTCGCCTCACTGCGGACGGTTTTTTTAGTCGGGGATGTCTGGCCGCTGTTTACCCGCCATATGACCGCTATGGCGGTCATCGGTATCTTCTTCCTGATGCTGGCCGTACATGTCACCCCCCGTCGACTCGAATGAAAAGATCTCCCGCGTATGGCTTTTGCGTTTTAGGCGGCGCGATCAAAAACAAAATATCCAATTATGTTCCAGCGTATCCTTCGATTATTCATCAAAGAACTGCTCGTCTCGCTTCGTGACCCGAAGTCCCGGTTCGTCATCATCGGTCCGCCGATCATCCAGCTCTTTATCTTCTCGTACGCGATAACACTGGACGTCAAAAACGCATCGCTGGCGATTCTCAATCACGATACCGGAATCGAGGCGCAATCGGTCATCAAAAATGTCGTTTCGACCCCGGTCTTTACCAAGGTAATCACCGTCAAAAACGAGGAACAAGTCCGCGACGCTCTCGATAAGCAGATCGTCTCGGCGGCGCTGGTCTTCCCGCCCAACTTCTCCGAGACAGCGGCGGGCAGATCCGCGCAGCCGGCCCCTATTGAGATTATCGCCGACGGCCGACGCGCCAACGCTTCCCCTATTTTGGTCGGCTACCTCCAGAAGATGATCCAAGCCGATATCACCGGTCGAATGCGCGAGTCAGGCGCGGCCGCCGATACCGGAGGGATTTCGGTCGTGACGCGCCATTGGTTTAATCCGAACCTTCTTCCCCGCCCGGCCTTTATCCCCGCGCTGATCTGTGTCTTGTGCGCGGTGGTGGGAACGATTCTTTCGGGACTGTCCGTCGCCCGAGAACGGGAAATCGGCACCTTCGAGCAGCTGCTGGTCTGTCCCCTGACGAGTTTCGAGATATTAGTCGGCAAGACGCTGGCGGTGATGCTCCTGACCACCGTCACCGCGGCGTTTTTGGCGTTGATTATTATTTACTTCTTCGGAATCTCGCTGAAGGCACCGGTAATTTATTTCTTCCTCTCGACCGAGATCTTCCTTCTGGCGGTGATCGGGGTGGGGCTCTTTGTCTCGTCGCTGGTGACCACGCAGCAGCAGGCGGTCTTGGGGTGTATACTGGTCCTTCCCCCTTCGATTATGCTCTCGGGATTCGCGACCCCGATCGAGAATATGCCCGCGTTAATGCAGTGGATCACGGTGGCCAATCCGGTCCGCTGGTTTTTGATCGTCATCAAAGGGCTTTTCCTCCGGGGAATGGCGCCGGAAGCGATTTTTGAGAACCTCTGGCCGATGCTCGTCATCGCCGCGGTTACCCTCTCGGCGGCGGGTTTTATGTTCAAACGCCGCCGAGAGTGAACGCTCTTCCTAAGCCGCTACATCTCCAGCGGCTCGTAGCCGTTTTGGTAAACCGGCCTGACCAGCTGTTCGTACCCCGGGGTCTTCAGATCGCTGAGGTTGGTGATCGTCAGCGTTTCGTCGTCCCACTTGATCTCTTCTCCCCAGACATCGGGCTGCGACGCGCCCCAGACCGCCAGATTCCCCAGCAGGACCATCTCGGTCAGCGGTCCGGCGTGATCGGGGAAGTTCGACCAGCACAATTCCGGCTTCCCTTCCCAGATGGCGGTGAACCATTCCAGCTTGTGGAGCTGGTCGCCGTCGTTGGTCCCGTCCTCGCGCGGCGGAACCGGGTACTCCAGCGCCGACTCCGGAAGCGGCTCCATCGCGTTGCCGTCCCGATCGAAGAATTGCCCGTCACTGGTCACGCACCCCTTGGTCCCGATCGTCGCCGACACCCAGCCCTTCTCGGGAAGGTGGTATTTTTCGATCAGCTCCGGAGCCAGCGCCTGCGAGGCGTCGTACCAGGTCAGCGTGACCGGTCCCCGGCTGTCGTTGGCGGGGAATTGATACCGGCAGACCGACCGCGCCGGGAAACTGTCGAAGTCGTGGCCGCTGGTCATCGCGACGACGCTCGAGGGATGACGCAAAGAGGCCCCGGTGAACGGCAAATTGAGCTCATGGCACCCCATATCCCCCAAAGAACCCGTGCCGAAGTCCCACCAGCCGCGCCAGACAAACGAGTGGTAGAGCCCCGGCCAAAACTCCCTCTTCGCAGCCGGACCGATCCAATCCGACCAGCTCAGCTGCGCCAGCGCCCCCTCGATCTGCTTCTTCTTCTCGGCGATCTCCTCGTCGGCCAGCTGCGGCTCATCGGCGTTCTCGGCTTTCGTCTGTTCGATGAACCGCTCCAGCGTCATCCGGCGGTCGGGCCCCTGCGGCCAGATCGGACGGTTCGTCCGGGCGATCACCTCGGTCACCTCCCCCACCGCGCCGGCCTGGATCTGAGCGACCAGCTGGCGGAACTTGATCCCGTTCGACCCCTGGTTCCCCATCTGGGTGCAGACGCCGTTTTCCCTCGCCAGGCGCCCCAAAGCCCGCGCCTCGCCGACGGTGCGCGTCAGCGGCTTTTGGGTATAGCAGTGTTTCTTGAGCTTCAGCGCCGCGGCGGTGATCGGCGCGTGGGTATGGTCGGCGGTTCCGACCGTCACCGCGTCAAGTTTATCCCCCATCTCGGCGAAGAGCTCGCGGTAGTCGATAAACGTCCGCGCGTCGGGGAAGTTCTGCGCCTCGCCGGCGAGCAAATTCCGATCGACGTCGCACAGCGCCACCACCTTACCGTAACGACCGGCGTGATGAATATCACCCGACCCCTTGCCGCCGATGCCGATACCCGCCACCGCGAGCCCCTCCAAAGCGCTGGCCCGCGCGATGCGGTGGAATCCCCCCGCGGCGGCCAGGTACCCCAAACCGGTTACCTTCAAAAAGCTGCGTCGGCTTTTGATTGTTTTTTTCGGCATCTGAACTGTCTCCCAAATTTTGTGATGGCCTCTTGAACTGTTGTTTCCCGCAAACGTTGATTGTCGGACTCGGGATGGGAAAAGTCAAGTATAGTCAAGGGGGCGGCAGCCGGTGTTAAAAACACCCCCGCCGGGGAACGCGTCCTAAAAAGTCTTTTCGGATTCGAGCCGCCCGTAAAGGAATTCTCAGCCGGGCGAAAGCCAAAAACAACGGTCGGCAAAGGCATACAGATAAACAATTATCGATATATTATTATCTTATTCTCTGGTATTATTTTCGTCCGCGCGCAAGTGATTTCGCGCCCTTGAAGGGCGGTAATTGCCGAGCGGGGGCGTGAACGGCTTCCAAATTTCCCGGGATTGTGGTTATTTTCGCGCGCGCTTCCCTTGCCAAAGGGCTCCCAGGTTATATATTCTGCTTATTACGCTCGTGCGCGGGGGACGTACTGGTTCCTTCCCGTACCCGCAGACCATAAGACCGGTACGATCGTTGAACTTAGAATTGACGCTGTATGTCTAATCCGAAGCGAAGGCCGAAAATCGCCATTGGCTTTAACCAGCTTACCAGTTACGCTGCCCGTGAACGTCTGCGCGGTATTCTCCGATACGAGCGCCTCAACAGTCAGTGGGATTTCCTCCTGGACTACCACACCCTCTCCATCCCCAGTTTCGACTACCAGATCGCCGACATCGCCGGATACATCGGGGAGGAACGGCGCGATCTGACCGATCCGCTCATCGCGCGCAATGTCCCCTGCGTCTTCTTCGACCCCTCCCCGAGTTACATTAAGTCGTTCGGCTCTTACAGGCGCTACAGCTGTGTCAACAGCGACGGCCGCGCGATCGGCGTGATGGGGGCGCGCCATTTTCTCGGCCAGCATTTCAAAAATTTCGCCTTCATCGACAATATCGAAACCCACGATCCTTCCGTCTGCCACTGGTCGCGCCAGCGCCGTCTCGGGTTCGAGGAAGAAGTGCGCCGCCGCGGCCATAAGTGCCATATTTTCGACTTGTCGAAGTTTGACCCGGTCGACCCCAAAAAGGCGTTTCGGGCGTGGTTCACCGCCCTCCCCAAGCCGGTCGGCATTATGATCACGACCGACGAGCGGGCGCAGGTCCTCCTGCGTTCCTGCCGAGAGCTGAATTTCGATGTTCCCGAGCAGGTCTCGATCCTCGGAGTCGACAACGACGAACTCCTCTGCAAGTCGGCCGGCCCTTCCCTCTCGAGCGTCGACGTCGATAACTACCGCGCGGGGTTCCTCGCCGCGGAGCTTCTCGACTCCCTGATCAAGGGGAAAATTCGCTCCCCCCGCACGGTCAGCTATCCGCCGCTGATGGTGGTTCAGCGCCAAAGTACCGAGGCCCCCCAGTACGACGACCCGCTGGTCAACGATGTCCTCCTCCAGATTTGGTCTTCCCGCGGCTGCGGTTTCTCGATTCAGGAAATCGCCGATCGGCAGCACGTCTCCCGCCGGATTTTAGAGGCGCGCTTCCGCGCTCAGACCGGCCGCTCAAGTCTGGACGAGATCCAGGAGGTCCGCTTGGCGTATATCTGCTCGCTGCTGCGCCGTTCCGAGAATACCATCGCCGATATTGTCAAAATGTGCGGATTCACCAGCCAGTGTTACCTGGCCCAATTCTTTAAGAAAAAGACGGGAAAGACGATGAGCGACTACCGCCGCGAAGTGCTCGGCGACGATTACCTCGCCTAAGCCCTCTTGCGCGCGGGCTCTTCTTTTTCCCCGACGCGGCGCGGGAAAAGCTTGTCTTGCCGTCGGGCGGTGTGTTATACTTTTCTCTGCCGTCCGGCAAAACCTAGGCGGCAATGATCGGCGGTACCTTAAACCCTTTTGACCTGCAGGAGTAATCTATGTCCGCACCTGAAGTCACCCAAGCCGCACCGAAAAAACGTCTCGTCTCGCTCGACGCGATGCGCGGCGCCAATATGTTCTTTATCATGGGCGGATCGGGCTTAATCGCCCTGATCATGACCACCTTCTGGCCCGACGCCCCCTGGGCCCAATGGATCGCCGGCCAGATGGACCACGTCGATTGGCACGGTTTCGCGCACCACGACTCAATCTTCCCGACCTTCCTCTTCATCGCCGGCTGCGCCTTCCCCTTCTCCTACGCCAGTCAGGTCGCCCGCGGCCGCTCGAAAGCGCGCATCACGGCAAAGGTGATCCTCCGCGGATTGATCCTGGTACTGCTGGGGATCCTCTACAACAACGGAATTCACTTCGATTTCGCGCACTTCCGCTACGCCTCGGTCCTCGGCCATATCGGCCTGGGATGGATGTTCGCCGCGCTGCTGTATCTGGCTTTCGGCGGTGAGAAGGGGGCCGGCGCCCGATGGTTTGTCCTGTTTCTCATCCTGATCGGTTACTGGATGATGCTGCGCTTCATTCCGGTTCCCGGCCAGGAAGGGGTCGACCCCTACTCGATGGCGGGGTGCCTGGTCAGCTACGTCGATCAGAAGTTCCTCCCCGGGGTGCTCCATCAGGGGATCTTTGACCCGGAGGGGATTCTCTCGACCATCCCGGCGGTCGCCACGGCACTGCTGGGTATCTTCACCGGCGAGTGGCTGCGCAGGAACGGGACCGATCAGGACGGCTGGAATAAATTCGTTAAACTCGTGGTCTTCGGCGCCGTTTTTGTCATCCTCGGCCTGGTTTGGGACAAAACCTTCCCGATCAACAAGAAGCTCTGGACCAGCTCGTTCGTCTGCTTCGTCGCCGGCTGCGATATGATCGTCCTGGCCATCTTCTACGCCATTATCGATGTGGTCGGCTTGCGCCGCTGGGCGTTCCCCTTTGTCGTGATCGGCATGAACTCGATCACCATCTACCTGGCACAGCAGTTTATCAACTTCAGTTACACCCGCGATTACTTCTTCAAGAGTGTCATCGCGCTGGCCAGCGAGAAATGGCAGCCGATCCTCACCTCCTGCGCGGGCATCTTCGTGCTGTGGTTCTTCCTCTACATGCTGTACCGCTACAAGGCGTTCTTCAAGGTTTGATCCTTTTAGTCAGCGCGTGTAAAAAGAAAGCGGAAAGGTGACTTTCCGCTTTTTTTATTCCCGTTGTTTTCACTTGGGGGCTTTCCCTTTGGGGGCTTTACTCCTGTTCGGCCACCAGCGCCGCGCCGGGCGCGGCGGGGGAATTCATCGCCACCGGAAGAGAACCGCTTCGGCGGGTCGACTCGGCGGGGACACCGGTATTATTTTCCTGCGCCGGGGTAATTCTCCGAAGCGCGTCGCCGTCAAGACCGCCGGTCAGCTGCTCGACCGGACGCAGCTGGTTCATGCCGGCCAGCTCATCCTGGGTGACCACCTGCAGCCGCGCGCGGGAGGAGAGCAGTTCGCTGTTGATCTTCCCCGGATCGATCCAGCGGCCCCGCTCGTCGATCTCGAACAGCCCCATCTGCAGCAGCAGCGCCATTCTCTGAACCTGGTACTCCAGCCATGTCGTCATAAAGGTGTTCTGGCTGTTGAGCAGCGTATTGAGCGCCTCGACCAAGTCGCGCGCCGAGGTATCGCCGACCGACCGGCTGGCGCTGGTGGCGGGTTTCGACAGCTTCAGCTGCGCCTGGTGAACCTGAATGACCGCGACCCGGACCGACTCGCGTTTGAGCTCCAGGTCGAGCTGATTGCGGTGAATCTCGCGCAGCGTGCGGCGCAGCTGCATTTTGACGTTATCGACATAGGTGTAGTACGAACGGCGCGCCTGGTCGTAAGAAATCAGCGCCCGGCGGTAGCTGTTGCGCTCCAGCAGCCGGGTCAGCGGCGCGTCGAACTCGACCGAGGCGTTCATACTGGCTCCCTTCGCGCTGAAGTTCACCGGGTTCTCCCCTTCGCTGCGGATATTGCCCGAGATACTGACGCTTAAGTCCCCTTTGAGCTGATTGGCGACGATCTCGATATTGCGCCAGGTATCGACCAGTTCGCTGCGGGCGTTCATCCAGTCGAATCGGTTCTCGCGGGCCATTTCGATCGCCTCGGCCGGGTCGATATCGACATCCGACAGCTCCACGGTCTCGAGCCGAATCCGGGTCTGAACCAGCCGGAAGGTCGTCATCTTCTCGGCCAGGGCCGACAGACAGTTGCTCACCCAGTAGCGGTACGGTTCGCGGATATCATACGATTTCCCTCGAGTGGTGTCCTCCCGGGTGACGCGGCCGACCCGCAGCGCGTCGTCGGTCACCTCCTCGGAGAGGTTGTCCTGGTCGAAGATATCTTCCATCCGGAGCTTATTGATCAGATCAACCGTATCGACGTCGAACGGGGAGGCGTTGGGATTCTCCCGCGTTTCGACGATCATCCGCGCCAGTTCCTGGGGCGAATAGCGCCCGATGGTCAGGTCGATCAGCCGGAACAGATCCCCGATCTCCTCCTTCACATCGTAATAGTCCGACTGAATTCGCGCGACTCGATCCTTCAGAACCTCGGCGTCGCAAATCGAGCTGTCGACCTCGGGGAGCTCCTCGGCAAGGCGTTTCCTGAGCGACTCCATCGCCGAGACGCGGCCCGGTATCGAATCCTCCAATCGCTTGAAATCCTCGGCGATCTCTTGATCTCCCACCTCGAGCCCCTTATGGAATTCCTTGATCTGCCCCATCACGTCGTCCGGAACCGGCATCTCGCGGTTGTGCAGGATTTTAATCTGGTCGTTGAGCCGATCATAGAGGTCGGTCATCGTCGGCGACATCAAGGTGAATTGATCGAGCAGACTGTCTTGGATCGTGACCTGCGCCACATCGGGAGGCAGCCCGATCGAGATCAGATAGCTGTCGATATTGCTTTCGTAGTTGTATTTCAAGCTCATCAGGGTACTTTGTCCGCTGAGGAACTGCGAGCGGACCTGCTCGACCTGGAGACTGTTGCTCAGTTTCCCCGCCTTGAAATATTCCTCGTACTGATCGAGGTTCTCGCGCAGCGACTGCACCTGCGACTGCTGGTTGCGGATCTGAACCTGACTGGAAAGAAGGCCGTAGTACCCGCCGCGCGACACGCTCGAGATATTCCTCGAGGGGTACCCCCCGGCCGACGGCGCGCTGACGGCGTACGATCCGGTGAGGACGCCGACGTAGAATCCCTGCTGGTAGAACGCCAGCTGCCGAACGTTGGCCAGAAGCCGGCGTTCCGACTTGGTCAGGTTCTCCAGAACGATCTGCCGGCCGGCGTTGCGCAGAAGCGGCTGGGTAATGCTGTAGCCGAGGGACGTGATCGGATTGAACGACTGTTCACCGTTGGGCCCGAAGGTCCAGACCATCGTGTTGGCGATGCCGACGACAATATCGGCGCCGGTCGCCAGGTGACGCCTGACAGCCGCGTTGCTGCCGATATCGTTGGTGAGCGTCGAGACCGAATCTTTCCGGAAACCTCCGTAGTTGTTGTACAGCAGCGACTCGCCGCCGTAGAATTTTGTATCGAAAGCGAAGCGTTCCGCCGTCACGTCGAGCGCGGACAGATAGACATTTTCCAGCGCCGTGCGGTAGGCGGGGGAATGAATAAGCGCCAGATCGAAGATCGTATCCTGATCGAGGACGACCTTCCCCTCGCTGTTGACGGGGAGCGAGGCGTACCAGTTCGGGTTCTCGACCGTATCGGTAAAGCCGTTGTTGTTCCACTTGGCGCTCCCCCTCTTGCCGTCGACACACTCCATCAGCCGGTGTGCCAGCGGATCGTCGACCGGCTGCGGCAGCAGGTCTTTATCGTAGACATTGGCGTAGCGGGAGCAGCCGCTCTCTTGGAGGGTGAAATCGTTCATCTCCCAGAGGCGGTCGGGTTCGTCGACCGAATTGAGGAGGTTGTAGACCTCGTTATCGGCCGCCATCCGGTATTTTTGCCGCGTGCATCCGGCCGAGGGGATCAGCGCCCCCAAGCCAAGCAGCGCGCAGACAAGCGGCCAAACGCGGCCGCGGCGCCGGCCGGCGCGTTTGAGCGGTGATTGTTCCGAACTTACCCGCAGTTCGAAGATCGGTTGTCCAAATCGATGAAAGGCCATAGTGTTTCCTCACGCGGTGAACTGTTCCCACCCGTTTTTTAAACGTCTGTGGGGTACAAGGGTGGCGAAGGCAAATCTTTCCACACGCCGCGCGAAACCCGCCAACGGGTGACCTGTCTTTGAGGAAACGGGATACCAAGGACAGACGGCGGGCCCGCCCAGACTACAGCGGGGCCGCGGCGTGTTAAGATGTATCGGTTGTTAGGATTGTTTGGGTTTATCGGTTTTTAAGGAATATTCGGATAAAAACAGCGAAAAGTCTCCCCATCCTCGTTTTTTTGACAGAGTGAATTGACAATCCGCACCGCATGGAATATCTTATTGTTAAACCAGCAAAGTGGGGCAATATAGACATATTGTCCGCCGGGGTGCCGTTTTTTACAAATAAGCCGATTAGTTCCTCGGGGATGGTCCAACTCCCTATAATCGGGGGTTTTGGTGTATACTGGTTTAGGGGTCGGGTCGATAACAGTAGTGGGCAATTTATGAAGTAATATATTGTCCGCTTTACAAACCGGATAGTCCGCGGCGGTTTAGGACCGGATAGCCATGTGCGTACAAAACAAGGTATTGCTTTCGCTGATCGCTCTTGCCGCGATTTTCTTCTTCGTTCTTGGGGCCAACCGATTTAAGTTGGGGAAAGAGTGGGAAGAGAAGATCGCCAAGCAGGCGCAGCAGATCGAGGATCTCACCAGCCAGATCGATAAGCTTCACGCCGAGATCTATTCCGATTCCACCTCGGTCGCCAATGATCTGGATTGGTCCCAGCGGCCGCTGAAGCTTCGGCTCGACACCATCCGAGCCCATCACGGCGGCGCGCTTTGGGCTCACTGTGTTCCGCGGGCGATGCCGCAGTGGAACGACGGCAGGGTTCGAACCGTCTTCGGGCTCGGCGCCGACGACCGTCCTAAGATGTTCGGCGAGACGCTTCTGGAGCAAGACGCCAAGTTCTACGTCTTCGACAGCGGCGCCGCCGCCCTGGCCGAAGGCGCCGATACCGCCGAGGGCGCTTCGGGCGAGGCGGTTTTCCTCGGAACGTTCATCTGCGACACCAACAGCGGCACCCCCTATAACGCCGAGACGAAAGAGATGAGCGTTGTCTCGGTCGGTACGCTTACCGACGCCGAGGTCGACAAAATCACCGAGTCGGTCCAAGCCGGTCACGAGTGGTTCGTCTACGTCGGCGATCTTCCGTCGGACAACCCCGCGCTGCTGGCGGGGCTTCTTTCCGATCCGGCAACGGCCGACAGCATCGCGGCGTTCCCCGAGGAGCTTCGTGAGTATCTGGCCAAGGGGGCCGTCGCCGCCGGCAGTCTGCTGCCCGCTTCCGCCTACGACAGCACGGAAGACGCCGACACCGAAGAGGATGAGGAGGACGAAGAGGTCGAAGACAGTCTCATGGCCGGGTCCTTCGCCGAAGAGACGCAGGAGGCCGACCAGACCGAGGCGGCCGTCGTCGCGGTCGACCCCGAACCCGTTTTAGCCGAGCCGGCCGAGGGGCTTCGTCTTCCGCGCGATTACGCGCAGATGCTCCTGGTCCGTTCGGGGAAGCGCGACTCGCTGAACCTTACGATTCAGCGCTACAACACCGCGCTGGAAGACCTTTGCAAGGTCATTTGCGACCAGTACGCCTCGATCGGCCTGGACGCTCTTCCGGACGACTTCATGGCGCAGATCAGTTCCGACGCTGACCAGGTTGAGCTGTTCAACACCACATTCGCCGAGGCGGTCCAAAAGAACCCGGCGACCCCGGAGATGAAGGTCAAGGCCGACACGCTTATGCGTCTGACCGCCGCCGAGAAACAGCGGGACCTGGTCAAAGCGAAGGCCGACGAGGCCAGCCAAATCGTCGAGCAGCTTCAGGAGCGGATCGACACCCTTCTGACCGAGAACGACTCTCTGGCGGCGAAGATCTCCCGGGCGCTGTTCACCTCGGTCGACAACATCACGCGGCAGGCCGACCGTCTCACCGAGACCCGTCCGTCTTTAGTTCCGTCGTCCGACGACATCTAAGGCCGCGGCGCGGTTTATTAAAAATCGGTTGACCGACCGACAGGGCGCGATTGACATAAACCCACCCCCGCCTTAAAAGCGGGGGTATTTTTTTACCCCCCCCGGCGGGGGTATTTCCCCAAAACAGCAGGAACAGCCAAGATGAACCCCGATCGTCAATTCGACGTGATCGTAGTAGGGGCGGGGCACGCCGGGTGCGAGGCGGCGCTGGCCGCGGCCCGTCTGGGCGCCCGTACGGCGCTGCTGACCGGCTCGCTCGACACGGTCGCGAAAATGAGCTGCAATCCGGCGATCGGCGGGGTGGGGAAAGGGCACATCGTTCGCGAGATCGACGCGCTGGGGGGCGCGATGGGCCGGGCGATCGACAGCACGGCGATTCAGTTCCGCATACTCAATCTGCGCAAGGGTCCGGCAATGCACGGTCCCCGCGCGCAGGCGGACAAGGCGCTCTACAGCCAGTGGATGAAGCGAACACTGGAGGAGGCCGATAATCTTTTTCTTCGTCAGGAGGACGTCGCCGCGCTTTTGACCGAACCGGCCGCCAACACCGCCGCCGGCGCCGCGCGATCGCGCGTTGTGGGGGTCCGCACGGCGGCGGGGGTCGATTACCTCGCCGGCGCGGTGGTTTTATGCTGCGGGACCTTTCTTCGCGGTCTGACGCACTGCGGCCCGATCAAGATCCCCGGCGGCCGCATGTCCGAGCCGCCGGCCGTCGGCGTCTCCGAGTCGCTCGAGGAGCTGGGGTTCGACGTGCGCCGATTCAAGACGGGGACACCCCCGCGGCTCAACGGCCGAACAATTGATTACTCTGTCTGCGAGATCGAGCCGGGCGACGAGGTCCCAACACCTTTTTCGTTTATGAACGACTCCATTTCGATCGAGTCGATTCCATGCTGGATGACCTGGACGAATCCGCGCCTGCACGAGTTTATTCGGGCGCGATTCGCCGAGGCGCCGGTCTTTTCCGGTCAGATACGTTCGACCGGCCCGCGGTACTGTCCCTCGATCGAGACGAAGGTCGACCGGTTCGCCGACAAGGACCGGCATCAGCTTTACATTGAGCCGGAGGGGCGGCTGACGCATGAGGTCTATTTAAACGGCTTTTCGACCAGTTTCGGCCGGGACATTCAGGACGTCATGGTGCGGATGATCGCCGGGCTGCAGAAGGCCGAGATCCTGCGCTACGCCTACGCGATCGAGTACGACTACCTGCCGCCGGGCCAGCTGCGGCTGTCGCTGGAGACGAAGCTCTGCGCCGGGCTGTACATCGCCGGGCAGCTCAACGGAACGACCGGGTACGAGGAGGCGGCGGCGCAGGGGCTCATCGCGGGGGCGAACGCCGCGCTGGCTTTAGCCGGGAGGGATCCATTGGTTTTGGGCCGGGACGAGGCGTACATTGGGGTAATGATCGACGATTTAGTCACCCGCGGGGTCGACGAGCCGTATCGGATGTTCACGTCGCGGGCGGAGTATCGATTACTATTGCGTCACGACAACGCCGACCGCCGTCTCACGCCGATCGGCCGGGCGGCGGGCCTGGTGGGGGACGCGCGCTGGGAGCGGTTTGAGAGGAAGGTTCGTCGGTTAGAGGAGCTCACCGCCGCGTTGGAGGCGGCGCACAACGCCAGCGGTTCGGCGATGAAGTACCTGCGCCGTCCCGAGGTCGAGTGGCCCCAGCTGGCGGCGGCGTTTCCGGAGTTCGGCGGGGTATCGGGGGAGATTGCCCGGGAGCTGTCGATCGACGCGAAGTACGCCGGGTACATTGAGCGTCAGCGGGATCAGATCGCGCAGGCGGCGCGGTGGGAGAAGCGTCGGATACCGGAGGGGTTTGATTACGGAGCGCTGGAGCATTTGCGTTCGGAGGCGAAGGAGAAGCTTCAGGCGGTGAGGCCCGAGACATTAGGGCAGGCGGCGCGGATTTCGGGGATCACTCCGGCGGACATCGCGTTTTTAATGGTGGTTTTGCAGAAATAGGCCGAGCCAATTAATTTACCCAGCGGCCAACGGCCGCGATTTAGGCCCGGCGGACACTCCTGCACGAAAAAACCATCGCGGCCTCCGCGGTCAAGCGCGTCGCGAAGTGCCCTCCCCGGGCAGGGGCCGCCGGAGGCAGCCGCCAGCGGCGGCAGGCAGAATTCCCCCCCATCTATCACGACAGCCGTTCGGTCTTTTCTGCGGGAAAAGACCTCGTACCTCCCCATCACGGGCACAGTAAAAGCTGCCCCCACAAAAAGTCACGCCAACAAACCTCGTCATACGCCATCAAAGGGCAGCAAGCCGACAGACCCACAGGGGGGGCAGCGAACGGAGCAGGATCAGCGGCCGAAAACCGACCGTCCCCTGAAAGAAGTCCCCCTTACTCCTCTTCCGGAGCGTTTTGCGCCCGCAAAGAGGGGTGAATCCAGTAATCAAAATTCCGGCGTATCTTATCGGGCTTGAGTTTTACCAGGATCCGATTGTGGACGGGCCGGCCATTGAGCAGCAGGGGGTCCCCTTCGGGAGAAAACCGGTGCCGCCCCAGGACATCAAACCATTCGGTATTCCAGTGATGAAAGAAGCCGCAGGGGACGGAGAAGACGTCCTCGTAGTCACAGGGGATATCACAGGGCTGGGGGACACACAGAATCGGGCTGTTGTCAAATTTGGGGTACCTAGCCGGATCAAATCGGTCATTGCACATCGCGTATGGCCACATATCTGCCATGCTATGGCGGATTGTTGTAAACCATCGCCAATGGTATAGTGTCAACTGGCAGTCTCCCTCAGCGTTGTACTCCAGGCCGGGGATTCCTTCCACCGACGCCCTGGGGACGGTAAAGCGGAACCCCTCTTCGGGTTCGCGCATGCCATAGAAGAGTTTCTTTTGAGCGAAAAGGGGAAAGAGCCGATCCGAGACCGCTTTATCCTCAGGCCCCAGGACAAAAAAATCTTTCCCTTGGTTTAAGAGGAAGTCGATAAACGTATCCCAGAGCGAATAGGGGGGCATCGTCACAACGATATCGCTTTTTTCCAGCAGCTCCCGCGAGTGGTCAGAGGCGAAGTGATCATCTCCTTGGCTTTCGTGGCGATACAAACCCGTGCTGTCCTTCTCGACCCATACGTGCCCCGGCCGCGTACCGTACCCGCTCACATAGATCCGGCGCAGTTTCAGCACGTTAAAGTTATTGATCAAAACGCGGGCGATCCAGCTGTTATCAGGATCATCGCAATTACAGTAGACCACGCGATCCGGGAAAAATTTCCTCTGGGAAGCGATGATCTCGTTGATCACCGTGGGCTGTGTTGAATACAGGTCATCGGTCTCCCCCCGCTTGATCCGCTCGGCCAAAGCCGTTTTATCGTCCGCCGGACTGTTATTATCCATAGCCGCCTCCTTGGGGCAACGATGCCCCGTTCTTAACAATGCTGTCCTAAAATTATTATATCCTCGATCCCTTTTTTGTTATGAGTCCACCGAAAAGATCCCGGAAATTCCCTTTTTTCCTCACTCTCCCTACACCGTTTCGAGAGAAAGATTTTTCTCAAGAACCCTGTAATTTGAGGTCGATTTCACTTTTCTTCCACCGAATCAGAGATATTTTCAGAAAATTTCTATCGATGCTATTGCATTTTTAGCTAATCGTGGTATAATTTGTCTCAGATTAAGGAGATAAAAACTTTCTATGGATGCTTTCAATCCTAATTTATTACAGCAGTCAGCGTTATTTTACGCTCGCCTCAAGGAGCTAAAGAAAAAATGGATGGTGTCCATAGCGGCCATTGTTTTCAAGGCAGACCAAACACAATGCATGACGACGTTTGCCTGCCGGCGATTCTGGACGTTTATGTCTTCGAACGGCTATCGCAAGAACGAACCGTCCTGCGATCTCGAACGGGAAACACCCGCTCTGCTGCGGAGGATGGTTGTCGCGCAAAGCAAGTTGACCCCGGATTTACCCAAATTTTTCCACCTGACCCGAGAAAGATACGAAGAAAGGTACCGGCTGACGTAATACAGCGCCAAT
>JAFRFG010000033.1 GCA_017434455.1 Thermoguttaceae bacterium
GCGGCGGGATGACCAACTTTATGCCTGCCCGGTTCGCCGCGGCGTATGCCCAAAATTTCGACGGCCAGGGGAACAACGAGGGCGGGATGAACGACGGCGGCATGAATAACGGCGGGTTCAACGGCGGCGGGATGAACAACGGCATGAACAATGGCGGGTTCAACAACGGCGGTTTCAACGGCGGGATGAACAACGGTATGAACAACGGCGGCATGCGGATGCATCGCCAGTTCTCGATCCCGTACGCTCCTCCGCGGCTGGCCGGAAAGAAGTTCCTCGACTTCAAGGAAATGCCGCGTGACCCGTGGGGGAATGAGTACCAGTACGAATGGCCGACCAATAAGGGTGACGGAAAGAAGCCGGCCGTCTGGTCGCTCGGCCCCGATAAGGAAGAGGGAACCGACGATGATATCATCAGCTGGGATCCCGACGAGAGGCCGCAGGGTAACTATAACAACGGAGGTTATAACAACGGTGGCTATAACAACGGTGGTTTTAATAACGGCGGCATGAACGGCGGGTTCAACGGCGGCGGCATGAACGGTGGGTTCAACGACGGCGGCATGAACGGCGGCGGATTCAATGGCGGCGGCATGAACAACGGCGGCATGAACGGCGGGTTCAACGACGGCGGTATGAACGGCGGCGGCATGAACAACGGCGGGATGAACGGTGGGTTCAACGACGGCGGGATGAACGGCGGCGGCATGAACAACGGCGGTTTCAATGGCGGCGGGATGGATAACGGCGGCATGAACGGCGGTGGCATGAACGGCGGCGGGATGGACAATGGCGGCATGAATGGCGGCGGCATGAACAACGGCGGCGGCATGAATGGCGGTGGGATGAACGGTATGCAGTAAATCCCGGTGTTGATCCACCCGCGCGCCGGGGCAAGGGCGCCTGCCTGTGTCGAAGGCACTCACGAACGGCCGCGGAAATCAAACGCGGCCGTTTTTCTGTGATGGGAAGGGAAGTTATTCGGGCGTGGCGATGGGAAGAAAAGGCAAAGCGGGGTTCACACTGCTGGAACTGATCCTGGTTCTGGCCGTGATTTCGATGATCACCTCGCTGGGGATCCCCTCGGTCACGCGGCTGTACGACCGCTCGCAGTTTAAAAGCGGCGTGAGTGACCTTCAGACCGACTTGGCCGGAACCCGTCTGGCCGCGATGGAGAGCGGGGAGGTACTTTTGTTCCGCTGCCGCCTGCGCTTCGGTCAGTACGAAATTGTCTCCGGGTCGACGACCCGCGCCGGTCAGCTCCCCGGCGATATGGTCTTTTTGGGGGGAGCGATCGGGACGCCGAGCGGTTTTCGGTCGATCGGCGCGGAAACCGACCGTCAGCTGGATGTCAGCCGCGATGTGCGGGTCAATGTGATCGGGTCGCTGAAGACCCCGCCGCTGGGCGATCAAAACAAAGAGAAAGTCTCGCCGTACCAGACGCCGGGACGCGGTGTGGCCGACGGGTGGAGCCGGCCGATCCTTTTTTACCCGAACGGTCATACCAGCAGCGCGGTCCTGTTTTTGGCCTCTTCGTCCCAGCCGGAGCCGGCCTACTTCGCCGAGGTTTCGCTGCGGGGGATCACAGGAATGGTTCGCGCCGGCGCCGTTTCGGCGTATCCGCCGGGAAGCGTCGGTTTTGAGAGTGTTCTCTCCGGCGAGGCGTTTGCCCAGCTGCGGCGCGATGAAAATCCCGAGCAGGACCCCATGCGGCAATACGGCGTGATCCAGGGAGACCAGCCATGAGAAAGGCGTTCGGCTTTACCCTCCTGGAGATTTTGGTGGTCCTGGCTATCCTGATGGTCGGGATGGCGGCTTTGACGACGCTGGTTCGCTCGGCGATGAATCAATCATCGGAAGCCGAGGAAAAGACGACCGTCCAGGTGGAGTGCCGCAACCTAATGAACCGGATCCTCAGCGCCGAGATCCCCGCCGTTTGGCCCGATAAGATCGAACTGCCCGGTGTCGAGGACTGGCGGGTCTCGACGATTTTGGACCCGACGCCGATTAAGGAACTGGTCTGTATCACGATCACCGCGCGCAAGTACGAGCGGGATCTCCCCGTGGTTGGGGAGGATGTCACCCTGTCGCAGTGGGCCGAACGAAAGACGCTCCTGATGGGGGAGAACTCGGAGATGTCCCCCCGGCCGATCGGTTCGCTGCGCAGTGCGCCGATTCAGTCGCCATCGACCGCGCGGCCCAGCTCCCCGTTCGATGTGGTCGACAGCAGCTTTGAGGCTTCCGGCGGCGGAAGCGGCAGCGGAGTCCTTTCGGCGGGGAACGCCTCGGCCGGGACGCCGGAAGACGACGCCTACGTGATCGGCTCGGTGGTCGGCGCGCCGCCGGCGCGGCCGATGAACGCTCCGATGGAAGGGCCGCCCCAGACGGGCCCGGAGCGTGAACCGGCGCGCGATCCGGCGTTCGAGGCGCTGTTGGAACGGGCCCGCGCCCGCATGAAGGAGGCACCATGACCGGTTCTGCCGTATCGCGCAAGACGCGACCGCGCCGACGGGGGCTGACACTGCTGGAGGTCCTCTTGGTTTTGGTGCTGCTGGCGGCCGTTTTGGGGGTCGTCTGGCAGCTGGTCTCGCTCTACTCGCGGCATTACGAAATCGGCGAGAAGCGGATGGCCCGGACCCAGCTGGTTCGGTCGATCTCGCAGATCCTCACCGACGATCTGTGCTCGGCGGTGCAGGACCCGATTCATCCGCAGATGGCCAGTGACGCCAGCGCCGACGCGATTCGGCGTTTCGGTCTGCGGGGGGATTCGACCACCCTGGCGATCGACGTGGTCGAGCCGAACCTTTTAAGCGACGGGGCCACGGTCGAGGAGAACCGCTCGTACGCCTCGACGGGGGGAAAACCGAAAGGCGCGCAGGTTCCGGAACTTAAGACCATCTTTTATGAGTTTGTCCCGATGGGGGCGCGCGAAAGCGCCGCCGACGGTGGGGGATACGCGCGAAAGTTCGGGCTTTCCCGCCGCGAGTTAGACTTTGAGACCCCCGAGGGAGAGGAGCAGCCGACCGGCGAGGAGGTGATCGCCGGCGGGGGGTCGCAGGTGATCGGCTCGCTTTCGGCACCTCCCAAAAGTTCGTTCATGACCTCGGATGAAATGGAAGAACAGATGGGGGAGCTGGAGAACCAGCGTCTCTTATCCGGCCTGGTTCCCGAGGAGATGCCTGATCTGCGCGCCGAACCGCTGACCGCCTCGCAGATCGCGATGGAGATGGACTCCGGCGCGATGTGGGTGCCGGAGGTGGTCGAGTGCCGCTTCCGCTATTACGACGGCAATCGATGGTACGACTCATGGAACAGCATCGAGCGCGCGGGTCTTCCGATGACGGTCGAGGTAACGCTGCGGCTCATGACACTGCGCGACGTCGAGGAGCTTCGGACCTCGTCCTACCGCGGCGAGATGCGGACCGACAACGGCTCGATGCCGCTGGACAAAGCCGCCGCGGCGCTGGATCTCGGCGAGGTGATGACCCGGACGCTGACGATCTCCCTCCCCACCACGTCGCTTCAGCGGCATAAGATTACCGAACGGCGCAAACCGACCCCCGTGAAGGCCGGCTCGGTTCAGCGCCGGACCAACGGCGCCGGCGCGACCCGCGCCGAGGGGACCCCCAGACGCCAAGCCCGGGAGCGGCGCGCCGCCGAACGCCGGGAGACAGTGCGCCAGGAGCGCGGCCGCCAAGGGGGCGATCGCCAACCGGACAACGATCGTCTGGCCGGCGGTCGTCCGGGGAGGACGCGCGAAGAGACAACCCGTCCGGGGACCGGACGCGAGGGGAGGGTTCGAACCGCGGCCGATCGAAACAGCCCGGCCAGACAACGGAGGGTCGAAGCCGAGGAAACAAAACCGCTGCCGATGGTCGAACCGTCGCGGGAGAAAACCGCCGGGGCTCAGGCCGGAGCCGACGCGGGGGGGCGCAGCCCGGGGTACAAGCCCGACGAGGGGGAACCGCTCCCGCTGTCGTCCGAGCGTTCGGCCGCGCCGGCCAAAAAGGGGAGTCAGACCTGGATTCGAACACCGAAGAAGTGAGAGTAATTCGGCGGGAGAAAACGGGCAAAACAGGCAAAATTTTTATGCTCTTTAAGGGGCTGTCGGTTATAAAGACAGCAGGGACTTGCGGGTCGGAAGCGTGTTTTCCTTGGAGAGCTATTGATGAGCGCCGGAAGTTGGTTTCAGACAGGCCGAAAAAAGACGGGGCGTCTTGGGGGGAGTTTCCGCCGAATGTGCCTCGAGCCGTTAGAGACGCGCGAGTTGCTGAGCGTCAGCGCCGCCGACTACGAGGCGATCCGTCTGCGGTACGGCGATCTGGGCTTGTGCGCCGATTACGGCGCGGTCAATATCATTGAGCTGGAGCAGCTGAGCGCCCGGTCGCTGCAAGAGGCGCTCGACGCCGCTTCCCTCACGCGCAAGGACGACCTGATCGTCGTCGATACCGACGTGTTCGCCACGGCGTCTTTGATGATCAACTCCGGCGTCACCGTCGACGTCGATTCGGGGCAGTACGGCTCGATCACCGTCGTCTCCAATGGGGCGCGGCGGCTTGATATTATCTCCGCCGCGGAAGAAGCGGCGTTCACCGTCGCGCGCGGGGAATTGGCGTTCGGCGGCATCAACTTCTGCCGCGCCGAGGCCGACTCGACGGTCTACTCGCTTCACCAGTCGCTCTTGGTCGACGCGCCCAGAACAACTTGGACGACGGTCGACTGCTCGTATTTCTCGAACAGTGGGGAAGATATCTCGCCGCAGTTCACCGATCAGTGGGCGGTCGAGGCGGCCGCCGCGCGCTTAAAAGAGGCGGCCGCCGCCTCGCTTCGCGATACCGCCTCGGCCGACGAGAATTACGCCGTCATCTTTATGGGGGGGTACAATCAGCCGAACAACGCGATTCGCTACTATCAAACCCTCGAGGAAATCTATGACATTCTGCTGACGAACTTTTCGCTTTCCGCCGACAACGTTTATATTCTCTTCGGCAACGGTGAAAAGAAGCAGACCCTCGTCGGCTACGATAACTCAAACGTCGAGTGCGATCTGTCGTTCGTCACGAATCTGTACCGGGCCAGCGAAACGAATCTCACCTCGGTGTTCGGGAATCTGGCCGGCAAGATGACCGACTCTTCCCACTTGCTTTTCTATACCTACGATCACGGGGACGGCGTCGAAAACGCTCCCAGCGACTACAACGACTATCTCTGCGCCTGGGGCGGGAAAATCGCCGGAAGCAAAGTCGCCGAGGCGCTCTTTCAGATCGAGGCCGGCTATGTCACCTGCGCGTTCGGGCAATGCTTCTCCGGCGGCGTGCTCGATGATATCTTCGATCCCCAAACCGGTGAGGTGGTCGGCAGTTACGGCGGAAGTGCCCATTTCGCCGGCATGGCCGCGGCCAACCACTATGAGGTGAGCTGGACGAGTGTCGCCGATAACCGCCCGAGGGGGGTGATCCAGGAGTTCAACGCGGCGCTGCTGTCGGTGGAGGGACTTGATACCATCAGCGTCTTTGAGCGGGCGATCGACCGCGCCCCGTTTATCGACCGCGGCCAGTGGGAGCGAAACAAGGGGACTTGGAAGAACGGATCGGTCGAACACCCCTGGTACGCGGGGGAATCGTTCTCGATCTTCCTCGTCGAGGAACCGGAAAATACCTTTACCGTGACGCTGTCGCGGCAGGAACCGGAAGTCGGCGATACGCTTTGGGCGATCGTCACCCCGGACAGCGCCGAGGTGACATATCAGTGGTACCGCGGCACGAGCGCTTCGGCCCTGATCGCCATCGCCGGCGAGACGTCGGCCTCGTATACAGTAACCTCGCAAGACATCGGCTATTACCTGCGGGTGATCGCCGCCGGTCAGGGAGAGTACAGCGGTCTGAGGCGCGCGGCCGCCACGGCCGGCGTAGTGGTTTCGCGCGCGGACGATATCTACGAGCCGAACGACAGTTTCGCCGCGGCCGCCGATCTTGGGACGATCACCGGGGTGAAGCGTGTGACCGGTCTGGTCGCCGGCGCGAAAAAAGATCAGGACTGGTATAAATTTACGCTTAAATATACCGGAACCGCCGCCGATTCGATTGTCTTGACCTATAACCACACGAAGACACACGATGTCGATCTTTCTCTTTTCAAAGATCCCTCGCGCCGGATCGGTTCCTCGACGGGGACGACGGGGAAGGAGACCATCTCGCTTAAGGGGTTAAGCCCCGGGACCTACTACATTCGGGCCAATAACTACCATGACGCGCCCGAGGGGGTCGGCTATTCGCTGACGATCACCACCCCGGCGGAACTCGACGCCCCCGCGCTGTCGGTGACGACCGCCGCGGCCAGCTCGCTGACGGTTAGTGTCGGCGCGGTCGCCGGGGCGAGCCGCTATACGCTGGAATACTCGGCCAACGCGAACTTTTCCTCGAAGAAGAGCAAGACGCTGACCAAGGCGGGGGAGGCGGTGCTGACCTCGCTGAAGGCGGATACGACCTACTACGTGCGGGTCAAGGCCTCGGGCAGCGGCATCAAAGATTCGGGATACACAGTAATCGAGACACGGACCGCGCCGATTCCGCGGCTGGACAGCCCGACACTGGCTGTGACGGCCGAAGCGACCAACGCGCTGACGATTTGTGTCGGCACCGCGGCCGGGGCGAGCCGCTACACGCTGGAATACGCGGCCGACGCGGACTTTTCCTCGAAGAAGAGCAAGACCCTGACCAAGCCCGGCGAGGTGAAACTCACCTCGCTCAAAGCCGATACGACCTACTACGTGCGTGTGAAGGCCAGCGGCTCGAACGCGACCGATTCTCCGTACACGGTCATCCAGACGAAGACCGCGGCGATCCCGCGTTTGGACAGCCCGTCTGTTACGGTGACGGCCGAGGCGACTAACGCGCTGACAATCTCTGTTGGCGCCGTGGCCGGGGCGAGCCGCTGCACGCTGGAATACTCCACCAGCGCGGACTTCGGCTCCAAGACGACCAAGACGCTGACCAAACCCGGCGAGGTGAAGCTCACCTCGCTCAAAGCCGATACCGCCTACTACGTGCGCGTGAAGGCCAGCGGCACCGGGGCGATCGATTCGCAATACACGATCATCCAGACGAAGACCGCGGCGATCCCGCATCTGGACAGCCCGACCCTGGCGGTGAAGTCCGCCGCGACGAATTCGCTGACGATTTCTGTCGGCGCGGTCGCCGGGGCGAGCCGCTATACCCTGGAATACTCCGCCAGCGCGGACTTTTCCTCAAAGAAGACCAAGACCCTGACCAAGCCGGGCGAGGTGAATCTCACGTTACTGAAGGCCGATACCGCCTACTACGTGCGTGTGAAGGCCATCGGCAGCGGCGCGGCCGATTCGCCGTACGGCGGGCCGATGGAAGCCCGAACGCTGTCGGCCGCCCTGTCGAACGCGCCGTCCCCGAATACCCTTTTGGCCAATGGCTTAACCGGCCAAAGCGCCGAAGGGGCGCTTCTTTCGTCCGATATGATCGCCGCCGCCGGAGCTGTCCTCGAAGACGATCCCCTCTTCGAGACGCTGGCCGCCTCGGCCCAAGCATGGGAGCCGCCGGTGAAATCGACCTATACCGGTGGATATGCCGCCGCCGAAGCGTACGATACCGACGAGCTGGAGATCTGTCTCGATCTCCTCGCCGGCGAGGCCGCCTTTGGGAGGGAAGGGGTTCTGTAAACCGCAAGCTGGCGTTATACCTTGAATAAAAAAGCCCGTCTTATAAGACGGGCTTTTTTGCTCCTGGCGCGAAGAGCCGGAGACACTAGTACGGATTGGCCGGGTTCATCTTCCAGGATCGAACCGACTTGACGGTGACCGGAGAATTGCTGAACAGCGAGACCCCCTGGGCCTGGTCGGGATTCGTCGGGTAGACGCGGCGGCCGATCCCCTGGCGGTCGTTGGCGTACAGCTCGATCACCGGGCGGTCGACCAGAACCCGCAGTGTCAGGTCTTCCCCCTCGGGGAGGCGAAGCGGCGCGGCCTCGCGGGCCGGACGTCCCGCCGAGCCGCCGCGGGTAGAATCGAAGACGAGCGACTGATCAACGGTTTTGGTCATGTCGTTGTCGTCGGTGGTGGGGGTTTTCTCATAGCAGAGAATCGTCCGCTCATCGGCTTCGGTATCCTCGCGGACGACAAAACCGAACCGGCCGGTCTTCTTCAGTTCCTCGGCGGTGATCGTCACCTCTAAGTCGAACGAGTCGCCGGGGAAGCCGGTCAGCTCCAGCGGGTGATCGGGGTCGAGCGTGACGTTTTCGATTGTCTTTTCGTCGGCGCGCAGCGTCTCGATCTCCGGGACCGGGCTCATTCTCAGGGTATCGTCGTCGCCGAGCCACAGCAGCCGCGGCAGACCGTAGACTCCCGTCCAGCCGTTGATCATCCCGCCGCCGGAACGGTCAACCTCGCCGCCGCGGTTATCGAGCAGCCACGACCACATAATCTGACGTCCCCGGCCGTCGACCAGCGCCTCGGGGGCGAAGTAGGTGTTGTCGACCCAGGTCATTCGGCCGTGGCGCTCGGGGAGGAAACGATCGTTGGCCTTGTCGTACGTCCCGATGTAGTACTGGCACCCCTTGTTGTGGCTGATGAACAGAAGGAGGTACTTGTCGGACAGCTCGCCCCCTTCCTTCGATCGGGCCAGCGGGAGGAAACTCGGGCACATGTTGTCCTCGCTGTCGTCGGTCCAGCGGCTTTGCCGCTGGTAGAAGACCCCCTTGTAACGCCAGTCGGGGTCATCGCCGAGGCGGGTCGCCTCGAAAAGGTAAAGGCGGTCGCCGCGCATATCCTGGGGAGAGTCCTCCGCGCGGCCGTACTTGTTCAGAACCAGGAGGTTCCCGGTCAGAATATAGTACTTCCCATCTTTCTTCCAGATATTCGACGGGTCGGCGGTTCCGTAGAGGAGCTTCCCGTCGGGGGTATCCAGCTCGGTGATCCCGAACTCGGTCGAGCGGATGACGGGGTTGCTCCTTAACTTGGTCCAATGTTCATAGTCGGGGTCATTCGATTTGGCCATCCCGATTCCCAGCGCCCCCCAGAGCATCCAGTACGAGAGGTAGGCGGTCCCGTCGTCGTCGAGGAAACCGCCGCCGCTGAAGCAGCCCTCGTCGCCGTCCCCCACGCCGAGACAGTCGCTATGGTGCCGCCAGTGGACCAGGTCGGTGCTGCTTAGATGACCCCAGCAGAAGCCGGAATCGGCCCGTTCGTAGAGGTACATCAGGTGATAGGCGCCGTTGGCCCAGAAGCAGCCGTTCGAGTCGCCCGGCATCCCTTTGTCCTCGGGGCAGACGAAATGCCACCTGGGACGGAAGGGATCGGCGAGGAACTTCTCGCGCAAAAGACGGCTCGACGCCAAGACGGCGTTGGGGACCGGACCGTCGATCGTCCAGGCGCCCGGGACCGCGGCGGCGGCGCTCTCGCGGCGGGAACAGCGGGCGGTGAGGCACCCCTTCTTGGGGCCGAGGACCAAAAGGCCGTCGGCCAGAACCGCGTCCCCTTTGAGGAGAATATCGTTGAAGCGGCCGCAGCGCTCATACAGCCCCGTGGCGGTGAAGTCCCACCAGACCCACGGCGTGACGCCGCTAAGCTCTTTGCCCGGCTCAAGAGAAGCGATCTGCTCGGCGGTGAGCGCCGCGGGGTAGATCCGCGCGTCGCGTATCTTGCCGACGAAGGTGTCGGCCTGGTTTCGCTCATGGCGGGGCCCGAAGAAGATGACGGCGTTTTCGTCGAACACCTGCCGCTCGCCGGGGATCTCGTACGAGGCGACTAAGGCATCGCCGCGGTAGAAGTCGACCATACGCCCGCGATAGACGATCGCCAGACGGATCAGTTCCTTGGAATCAGGGGCCTCCCGCGGCCAGTCGGCCTGATCCTGACAGGTCCGTTTATAGAAACTGCTCCCCGGCATCCAGACGCCGTGCTGAAGCTCGCCGAAGACGACCGCGTCGAAGGCGTCGGGGTTGGCCTGGTCGATCGTCAGCGCCGAGCCGCCGGACTGGTCAGGGTCGTCACTCACCGCCCAGACGACCATCGTCTTGTCGAGGAGTTTCGAGGGGGCCGAATCTTCGGCGCGTGAGGCGGCCGCCGCGGCAAATGTTAAAAGGACGAAAGCGAGGAAGATTTTCTGAAGGCGCATCATGACAAACCGATTCTTCTGGAGGGGTAATACGCGAAAAACACCGAATTTAAAGGTAGCAGGGCGCGGGAGGAAAAGCAAGAGACGGCTCGCAAGAGAGAAAGGCAAAGAAACGGCACGCCTTTCGGCGTGCCGTGAAAGTCGGGCAGCCGGGGTATGCAAGTTTTTGGGATCTTTAGCTCCTGCAAAAACTCCCTCGGCGGACAAAAGGAGGAGAAAACGTATCCCCGCGGAGCAAAGAGAGGGCCAACAACGCTTCCCCTCCGCGAAGCCCGGTCAAAATCCCTTGCCTGCCTCCGTGACAGGAAGGCCGGAGTAGTGGACGTGGGCAATGCGCCACATACCATTGAGCTTGCGCAGTACCTGTGTCTCGCGCCCGTGGGTAACAAGCGGTGAATTATCGGCGCGCAGGGTGGCGTGAAAATCCCACTCGAACACCACGATGGCAGTATCATCGAAAAGGTCGATATTGACGTTTTTGATTTCGAGATCTCTGTGATCCAGCAATTTCCCCATCGTCTCGCCGTAGAAATTCTCCACGATCTGTGTCCACCCGCGCTCCGTGCCGCGGGGGTGGATGAAGATCGGGTCGTCATCTGTCTTCCAGATGGTCGCTGCCAATTCGATATCCGTCCGGTTGATGGATTGGGCGTATGTATCCAACAGCTGTCTGATGGCGGTTTCGTTATCCATCGAAACACCTCACTATTACCAATTCACCGGCTCTTCCAGAATCGTTCCGTCCGAGGGGGTAACGCTGCCCGGGACATCCGCCTTATACTGGACACAGAGCATCGTCAGCGGGACGGAACCGGTGTTGCGTACGGCGCGCTTACCCGCGGGGGAGACTCGGATAACGGTGCCTTCCTTCACGGGAATGTTCGTTCCGTCCACCTGGTACTCGCCTTCGCCCGAAAGGAAGAAGTACAATTCTTCGTTTTCTTTGTGCGTATGGTAGAAACCGCCCTCCGTACCGGGCGGGAAGGCCTGGAACGAGAAATCCGCGCCGCCTGCCTTTAAGGCCGCGCCGCCGAATACCTTGCCGGGAATCTTCACTCCGGGGCCGAGTTCCAGCACATAGTCCTGAATTTCAGCCAAGGGGCCGATATCGATGGCGGCGGCGTTGGCAATGTCCGCGGTTTTTTTGACTTCTTTCATTGGTTTTCTCCCGTGTTGCTGTCTGCTTGTTTTATACCGGAAAGCGCCTTTTCAAGCAGTGTTTCAAGTGTCATCAGTTCCTCCGGAGAAAGCCCCGAGGAGACAAACGCGATGAGACGGCGGGAAATGTCATCGAAAACGGGCCGCAATGCCTCGCCTTTGTCCGTCAGTGAAACGAAGATGTTTCGAGCGTCCTCTTTCGATTTCCTGCGGGTGACAAGCCCCAGCCTCTCCAGCTTCGCAACTAATACCGTCATTGTCGGGCGTGTTTTGTGCGCAAACGCAGCGAGTTCGTGCATCGACGCCTCGCCATTGGCGAGAAGCAATGCCAGGACATCGCCATGAGATGGCACCATGCCGGGAAGCCCCGCTGATGCGAGTTCTTCCGTCAGCCACCGGTGAGTGATGGCGTGAATCCGGCTGATCAGACCAATGGAGGTATTTCTCATAGCCCCTAATATAAGTTAGATATCTAACTATGTCAAGGCCTTAGTCCTGTTTGTTGGTCGTTTTTTGTCTATTCCCAGTCATCCAAACCTGCGATCCGCCGTGAGCGCGTTGTTTTTTAAGGCCGACGAGCCACCGAATAAGATTCCTACCAACATAAAAGACGCTTTGGCGTGCTGTTGACGCGCAAAAAAAGCCCGCCAACGGGTGAACCATTGACGGGCTTTTGAAAGGGAAAAGTCGGGGCAACTGGATTCGAACCAGCGACCTTTTGACCCCCAGTCAAACGCGCTAAACCAGACTGCGCCATGCCCCGAGTAAGCTGTTTTTTTGGGAAACGGCCGCTCGAAAGCCGCGCTTCCCCCAAGCAACGGCTCCCATTTTACCAAAATTTTGACCATTGTAAAGCCCTAAGCCGGCAATACCCCGCGGCCCAAGGGGCACGGGGCTTTAGTAAAAGATCGCGCCGAGGAGGGCGGCCCCCTGGAGGACGAACGCGGCCAGGTAGCAAAGCCGCAGATGCGACCAGGCAAGCGGCACGGCGGAGGTGAACAGCCAGCGAAGAAGCGGTTCCTCGACAAAGGGGGAAGGGGAGCTTTGGCGCGCCGCCGGACGGTCGCTGAAGCTGCGGCGCCACACAAACGCGACGGCCAGGAAGATCAAAGCGCTGACCCCGAGCATCATCAGCGGGTAGGCCAGAGAGCCGCGCTCCCTGAATTTCGCCAAGACGCCATGGACCCCGAAGACCCAGCCGGTGAACAGCAAAATGGAATAACCGTAGCAGATCCGCTCGATCCTCTGCGATCCCCTCCAGGCGTAGAGGCGGACGAGGAAGAGGAACAGAAGGATCGTCCCGACCAGGTTGGATAAACTGAGGTGCTCACGGAAATAATTCTCCATCGGCGCCAGGAACGGGCAGGTCGAGGGGACCAGCTCGCTGTCGGGCAGGAACCTTTCGCACGAGACGGCCAGGAGGAAAAGACCGAGCACGGCGCACTCCAGCGACATCGGTTTTTGGGGGGAGACCAGCCACAGGATCAGCACCACCGCCGCGGCGAAGATCAGCTGTGTCCAGACACACGCCCCGTCGCTAAAGTGGTCGATCGCCATCAGCGCCCAGTAAAACAGGGCGAAGCGCATCAGGTATCCCGCGGCCGGAATGCCCCGTTTGAGCCAGACGAACCAGCCGATCAGCGCCGCGACGATCGCCGCGGCCAGTTCGCCGCAGGTGAAGGTGTCCCACACGGTCGACGCGTCGAACAGGTTATGTCCGAAAATCAGCAGAAGCAGCGCGGAGGCGACCGGCAGGAACCAGGTCCGCGCGGCGAAGGCGGCCGCCCAGGCGCCGATGGCCCAGAGGAAGAGGTAGCTGTCGATCGAGCCGACGCTTCCTCGGAAGGTGTAGATCAGGACCGGAAGAGCGAAGGCGTACAGGACGACGGTCAGGGCCAGGAGCCACTCGGAAAGAACCGGGTGCTTCACGCGGGTGAGGTAGGTTGCCGCGGCGCACCCCCCCCACAGCGCGAGGACAATCGCCGAGCGAATGAACGGGCGCAGCTGCTCCAGGAAGTCGAGAAACACCTGGAGGTATTCACGGTATTGGTCGAAGCAGAGGATCATCCCCCGAACCAGCATCGAGATGGCGACGCACAGCAGGACGGCTACCAGGAAGATCAGCCCAACGCGCGAGAGTGTCAGATTACGATTCATGATGGACTCTCCTCTTGTTTTTCTCGTTGAAAAAACCGAACCGATCGGCCGGATTCTCCGGCGGGCATTTCCCCTTGGACTGTCGGTTTATCAGGTTGATTGATCGGACGGACTATCAGATTGACTATCAGGTTGGCTGTCAGGTTGACTGTCGGATGGGGCGTTTTGTTGGTCGTCGGAGGGATCGTCTTGGTCTCGGACCGGGACGTCTTGAATCTCAGCGCCGACGACGCGGGCGGCCCCCTCGCGGTTGATCTGCAAGGTGACGACCACCCGCTGGAGGCGCCTGTTTTGGACGTAGGTCGAGGCGCGGCCGGATTGGTACGCCTTCTCAAACCTCTCCCCCGTACCGTCGCCTGGGACGAAGAAGGTCTCGATACCGTAGCGGACTTCGAGGTTATTGGTACAAATCCCCTTGATGTAGAGTCCCTCTTCCGGAGGGGTTAAGGCCATGCGGGTCGGGTGCCACAGTCCGTCGTCCCGCTTGACGAGCGAGACGTAGACGGGACGCCCCTTGCGCTCCAGCGGCGAGACACGGCGATCGGGAAGCGGGTCGAGCGCCTCGACGTCGTAGGTGTCGACCTCGATTAAGCGATCGCCGTTCCAGTAGGTCCCTTTCCCCGAGGTGGTCGAGAAGGTGTAACTCAGCCGGACGTAATCTCCCCGGAACAGGTCGCGCGGGTCGACCGGGACGGAGAGAACCTGAATCGTTTCGGCGCCGCGGAAGGGGAGCACGCGCGAAAGGACCTCATGGGCGAGGACCGCTCCCTGCAGCGCGATCGACACCAGGAGAATCCAAAGGCCGGCCTTGGCGCCGGGGCCGACGTGGGGACCGAACAGCGGATGCTCGGCAGCCGTGTCTGCCGTCGGCGCGAGGGCTTCGTCGTCTTTGCGCAGGCGGGTCTTCGCGCGCCAAAGGGCGGCCGCTCCGAAGAGGATCAGCGCCAGCAGCGCGAAACCGCCGGCGGCTTTTAGGTAACTGGCGGTCCCGAACAGGTCGATGTACCGAATAAAAGCCCAGACCAGGAAGAGGAGTATCCCCAGGGCGAAACAGCGGCCTTGCTCTTCGTCGCGCTGGGCCAGAAGGTGTACCACCAGCGCGATAATCGCGGCGTTCGCCAGTACCGTCGCCACAATGGGGACGCTCTTGAAAGGGGCGCCGACCCAATCGATCAGGAGGTAATCGGCCGAGTGCCTCGCCACATCGGCGTTGAACTCATAGACCGAGGCGATCAAAAGCGTCACCGCCAGGACAATCGTCTCGATCGAGAACGGCCGGCGGAAGCCGCAGGCGTAGCGGACGGCCAAAAAGAGGAATGACCACAGAATGATCGCCCACACCGCCCGCTCCTCGGTAGACCAAGAGATGGTCAGAAGCAGCCCCCACAGATACAGAAGCAGCCGATAGGCGTACGCCGCCGGGGCGGCCCCCCGCCGCCGGTAAATCAGCCAGGCGGCCGCGGAAAGGAACGGCAGCGACAGCGCCATATTGGGGAGGCGGTCGCTGAGAAAAAGATGTTCGCCGGCAAACGGTTCGATCACCTCGGCAAACCCCCAAATAAGAAGCAGGAGGGCGCCGAATAACGGCAGAACCCGGGTTCGCGCCGCGAAGGCGGTGAGCCATATCCCCAGAGCCCAAAACCAAAGACCGTTGGTGTAATGGGAATTGATGTTGAAAATCTGCGCCAGCTGCCAGATCCCCAGGCCGTAGCACAGAACCAGCGCCAAGAGAAGCGGCTCACTGCAGAATCGCCTGCCGCGAAAACAGACACAGGCGGCCGCCGCGGCGCCCCAAAGGGTGAGTACGCCGGCGGCCCTCAGGCCGGGGGGGACAAACTTCCAGTTTTGGCAGACCAGAAGGAACAGCGCCATCCCCAAGAGCAGGACGGCCAGGAGGGTCAGGGTGACAAAAATTCGCCGGCTCCACGAGGTTTGACGCGGAGCGTACATTTGGCGAATCCTATCGGCCAGATCGTCCTCCAGCCCCAGTGCCTGAAGGGCAGCAAGCTCGGAGTCGATCCACCGAAACCGTCGGGCGCTGATGGGCCGCTGCGTGGTCATGGGCGGTTTTGATCTTCTTTCTAGCGGTTCTGTTCCTCGATGGGGGAGGTGCCGAAGCTCATCACGCCGCGGCGGCGGGTGAAGAGTTTGCGCTGTTCGTTGATGGTATTAAACGCCGCGTCGAAGTTCTCCAGGCCCCGCAGCTCCAGCACCGGGTCGGTGACGTCGCTGGTGGTCAGTTTGACGGTGCCGACCTTGTTGATAAAGCGGTCGACCAGATCCTGAACCATCTCCACCTCTTTGATCTGCTGAATCAGGAGGGTATCGATCTTTTTGGAGAAGATCCCCTTCTCGCAGATGAGACTGTCCCCCTTGAGTTCATAGCGGATGAAGTACTTCTTCCAGACCGCGTGAATCCGGGTGAAGACCAGCATAAACAGCGGGACGACCAGCCAGATTCCCCAGTGGCACAAGGCACGTTCGGGGAACGGCTGCTTGACGACCACCGCCAAAACGGCGCAGGCGATTAAGATCAGTCCCCAAACGATGGTCCGAAAACGGAAGGCCCGCGTCGAGAAACGCTCCCCCGTCCAGGAGGTCTTTTCTTTTTCTTGCGGATGGTTTTGTTCGTTGTTTTCCATAGTGCTGCCTGAGATGATGGTTTGTTATCGTTCTTGTGGAGTCACCCAAAAATCGTTTTGCCGTCAGGCCGCCCCGCCGTCGACGATATCGTCACCCGCGTCGCCGTCAAAGCCGACCAGACCCCGCTTCGCCGCGTAGGCGGCGCGCATCTTCTCGAGCGACTCAAAGGCGACGCGCGGTTTTTCAATCCCCCGCATCACGAAGGTCGATTCACCGCGCCCGGAGATCTGTGTCCCGTCGGCCGATTTGCCCGGTTCCCCGGCGACGTAGATGGTCACTGTCCCGACATGGTTGATCAATCGATCGAGGAGGGACTGTGTCATGCGCACGTCGGACATCTGGGGGATGAGGAGGGTCTCGGTCTTCTGAAAAAGGAGCCCCTTCTTGCAGACGAGGTTATCGTCGACCAGCGTGTAGGTGATCGTCTTGCTGAGGATCAGCCCCTTGATCCAGAACCAGAGGAACATCGCAGTCGGGACGATCAGCCAGATGATCCAATGCCAGACCGATTCTCTCCCGCAGGGGGAATAGACCCAAAAGGCGCCGGCGACGCAAAGGACAAAGAGGATCACAGCCATCAGCTTCTGGGCGCGGTAGGTCTTGGGAGAGAAACAGCCCCCTTTCCAATCCCACTGAACCTTTTCGGGGTGAAAGTGCGTCTGAGCCAGGAGGGAGGGATCTTCGTGAGGTTCGGCCGCCTGAGGCGCCGGGCTGTTTTCGGTTGCCTTGGGGGTCTCGGTCTTGGCGTCTTCGGGAAGGTCAGCCATCGGAGCGTTCCTTTTTGGTTTTTGGGAAACGATGGAAAAATCTTTTGCCGGGGAAAGAAAGGCGGCCCCAATGGTTTTGTACGCGGGAAAACCCGCCGGAAACTTTGTTGCCGCCAGCTATACATTATAGGGAGAATCCCGGCCGATTGCAAGAATTGACGGGAATAACAGCTTACGGCGGCGCGCGAAAAGAAAAAAAGGGGAGCTTTCGCTCCCCTCATAGGTGTTTTTAAACAAAAAGCGCTCATGCGCGCCGGCCTTTTTTAATAGTCCCCCTCACCGTCGGCCAGCGGGAACTGCTCAGGGAAGCTTGTCTGGGTGAAATCGCCGCGGCTGCCGGCGACACGGTTGGTCTGAATCGGGAGCGGCTCACTCTTCAGCGGAGTGGTCGAAGGCGCCTCGGGCAGCGTGCCGTCCTCGGGAATCGACTCGTAGTAACCGGCCGGAGCGCTTTGGCCGTCGTCGAGAAATTCGGTGTAGCCGGCGTTGGAAACACCTCCGGAACCGCATGCGGCGCACGAACCGCAGCCGCTTTCGTTACACCGGCGCTCCATCCCTCCCAGGATCGAACCGTTTCGGTAAAGCTCTCCCATACAGGTGTCGCCCGCCTCGGGGACAAACGTCGGTTGGCAATGATCATAAGGGCCCCAGCAGGCGCGGCAGCCGACCAGGCCGATAGCGAAGGCAAAGATAACGACACTGACAGTCTTGTGAAGCATAGCGGTTCACTCCCATCTAGAAAAACACCCAGGTACCCGCGAGGAAAGGACGCGGCACCGGAGCCCGGAGAGAAAATCCTCTCACCTACTTTGTATTTCGGCCCCTACAATCGAAAAATTCGATAAAACCGTTAAAATCTTCCCAGATTTTGAAAAATAGAGAAATTTTTCCGGTTGTAAGGAGGACAGGTGTTAAGATGGGTAAACCGAGTGGAGTTTATCGCTTGGGGAGCTGCTCGGGGGGGAGGAACGCGGGGGCGTTGGTCCGAACGTCGGCCTCGGCGTCGATCTCGGCGATCTCCTCCTCGGTCAGCCGGCGGTAAAAGATGTTCTTGATCCGCCCCTCGGTGACCCAGGTCGCGAAGCCCAAAGGAGCGAAGCGGTCCATTTCGATTCGGATCGAGACCTCTTTGCCGTCGAGAAACGACTTGATGATCGGTTCGTCGTCGAGCCAGACCTGAATGAGACGTTTCGAGACCCGAACGCGGAAGATATACCAGGTTTTGTTCTTGAAGCCGTAGTAACTCGAGGAGTTGTTCTCGGACGCGTCGTAGCCGTCGATGCAGGACAGCCCCACCAGCGCGCCCCCCCAGCCGCCGTTGATGAAGGTGCAGCAGCTGTCCCCCACCGGGAAGGTGAGCGCGGCGAAGAAGTCGGTCCCCGCCGTTCGCTGGGCGGTGAACTCGATCTCGTAGTTCTCGGTCGGGAACGGCTCCCCTTCCGGGGCATGGTAGCGGATGCCGCTGCCCATGACACCCTGGGCGATTCGGATGGCGCCGTCCCGAATGTCGACCTCCCCGCTGCCGCCGGTATCGACCCGCTCCCACGATCCCAGCGTTTCACCGTCGAACAGCGGTGTCCAGTTCTCGTCGGCGGCCGGCGCCGGGGAGAGGGTTAACAGGGAAAGGGCCAGCGCCAAGGCCAAAAGGCCGCCGCGGTTGGGGAGGAACCAGAGCATCGAAAACCTCCGAAGGGCAGGGAAGGGGTGAGGGTGAACGTGTTTTAACCGGTGACTATTATATCTCACCGCGTAAGGAAGCTCAAACGGATATTGACCGGCTCGGATGAGTATCGTCTTGATTTTTCCGGTTCATTTTTTAGAATAACCTTAAGGTGGGGAGTCGTCCGCGCTCGGGAGACCGGCGCTTGCCTGACCGAACCTAAGTTTTACCAACCGTTTCTCTCACGGGACTTTTGACTATGCTGGAATTGCGCCAACTGAAAAAATCGTATAAAGAGCCGGACGGCTCGGAGCTTCCGATTCTGGATGTTCCGCGCTGGAGCGTCGACGCCGGCGAACAGGTCGTGGTCATCGGACCATCGGGCTGCGGCAAGACCACCTTGCTTCATATCATCGCGGGGATCCTCAAACCGACCAGCGGGCATGTCCTGATCGACGGCTGGGATACCCCCCTCCTGAACGAGTCGGAGCGCGACCAGTTCCGCGCCCGCCGTATCGGCTACGTTTTCCAGACATTTAACCTTCTTCCCGGCTTCTCGGCTTTAGAGAACGTGATGCTCGGGATGGCGTTCGCCGGGAAGGGGAGCGATAAGCACCGCGCTGTTGATCTGCTAAAGCGCGTCGGGCTGGGGCACCGCCTTCACCACAAGCCGGGCCAGATGTCGGTCGGGGAGCAGCAGCGCGTCTCGGTCGCCCGCGCCCTGGCGAATAAGCCGAAGCTGGTGCTCGCCGACGAGCCGACCGCCAACGTCGACGTCGGGAACCAGCAGCTGGTCATCGATATGCTCCGCAATACCTGCCGCGAGGAAGAGGTGGCGCTGATCATCGTCACGCACGCCCCCCAGGTCTCGGAGCAGTTCGATCGGGTCGACCGTCTCACCGACATCAACTTGGTCGCCAAGCGGAAGGTCGAGGAGATGGAGCATCACAACGCGCACGCGCAGGAGGTGAAGTGAGATGAATCTCTGGAAAATCGCTTATCGCAGTATCCAGCACCGGACCCTGGCTTCGTCGCTGACGGCTCTGTCGATTTCTTTGGGGGTCGCGCTGGTGGTGACGGTTTTGGTCATCAACGGGGTGATCAGCAAGTCCTTCCAGCAGGGGGCTCAGGGGTACGACCTGATTCTCGGCCCGAAAGGCAGCGAGCTGGAGCTGGTCATGAGCACGGTCTTCTATAACCGCAAGCCGATGTCGCTGATCCCCTATCGCTACTACGACCTGCTTCGCACCAGCCGGTACTCGGCCGAGGTTGATTCGGCCGTCCCGATCGCGCGGACCGACAACTTTATGGATTACCCGGTCATCGCGACCAATACCGACTATTTCCGGAAGATCGTCAAGTCGGACGGAAAACCGTATACGCTGCGCGACGGTGAGTTCTTTAAAAACACCGATACCTACGGTGCCGTGATCGGGTATACCGTCGCGAAACAGACCGGGCGCAAGGTCGGCGACCAGATTCAGTTCGGTCACAGTGGTCCGGACGGTGAGCTGCACGAGCCGTTCACCGTGGTCGGGGTTCTCGATCATACCGGCAGCCCGAACGACCGGGCGGTCTTTGTCAACCTCGAGGGGTTCTACAAGCAGCACGAGCATCAGCAAAGCGCCTTTGATGTCGATTACTCCCTGGTCGAGGCCGAGAAACAGGAGCGCCTGGCCGCCAACCGTCACGGGGAGGAGGCCGACGCCGATCATGACCATGACGCTGACCACGACGCCGATCACGAGCACGCCGAGGCGGACCATGACCACGAGGGGCACGATCACGACGGTCACGATCACGAGAGACGTCTGTCCGCCGTGCTGATCATCACCAAAGAGAAAAGCGTCGAGATCGGCGCCACGGCGGCCGATGTCGACCGCGCGATGGAGCAGGCCCCGGGGGTCGAAATTGAGGAGACCCAGCTGGTCTCGAAAAAACAAAAGCGCAAGGTCCACGACCTGGCGGTGACCGCTCTGCCGGAGAAACTCAGCGGCGAGCTGCTCGACGCCCAGGCGGTGGCGCCGGTCTCGGTGATTACCTCGTTCTACCAGGACGTCATCGGGAATATCCGCTATGTCCTGATCATCTTTGCCGTCCAGGTGATTATCGTCGCCGGCATCGGGATGATGGTCAGTATTTACAACTCGATGAGTGAGCGCCGTCAGGAGATCGCGATCATGCGGGCCCTCGGCGCCAAGCGGACCACGGTGATGGCGATCATTCTCTTCGAGTCGATCCTGCTGTCCCTCGGCGGCGGGTTCCTCGGCCTGATCATCGGCCACGGGCTGGCCGCCGCGATCAGTCCTTGGGTGATGGAGTACTCGAACGTCCTGATCCGTCCGTGGGACTTCCAGCTCGTCGAGCTGATCCTGATCCCCGGATTGGTGATACTCGCCTCGATTGTCGGTTACCTCCCGGCCGTTGTCGCCTACCGGACCGACGTCGCCCAGTCCCTCCAGCCGTAATGAAAGGGATCCGTCGATGGGAAAAAAAGTTGAATTCGATGACGCCTTAAAGGGGATCTACCACGAATACGACGAGGTTCAGCGGGACGAACGGACCGTTGAATACAAAGAGGTCGGTTCCCTGGCGGTCGGCTCGCTGGTATGCGCCGTCGCGACGATCCTCGGTTTTTTCTGGAAACCGTTCGTTCTCCTCGGTCTGCTGGGGGCGGTTTTGGGGTACCTGGCGATCCGCAAAATCCTCCGGGCCCCCGAGGAGGTGACCGGTTTCGGGATGGCCGTCGCCGGGACGGCGCTGTCGCTGGCCGTCGGGATCGGCGCGGTGATCTTCCAGGCCTGGAACTACTACCACAACGCCCCTCCGGGATACGAGATCCTTGACTTCGACAACATGGCGTTTGATCCGGCGACCGGGAAGGTGAAAGACGAAATCGCCGCGCTGAGCGGTAAGAAGGTCTTTGTCACCGGCTATATGTACCCCACCAACCGCCAGTCGGGGATCGAGGATTTTACCCTGGTTCGGACGCTGGGACACTGTAAGTTCTGCTCCCCCGGGACGAATCCGGCCGATATGATCGCCGTTTCGCTCCAGGGGGGGATGAGCGTCTCGTACAAGGCGAACAAGACCGTTTCGGTCGGGGGTATCCTGAACGTCGATCCCGATTACGCCAACGGCGAAATCCCCTATTCCCTCGATAACGTCGACGTCTTTCGCTGACCTTTCGAGGCCGCTTTTCGGCGGAACGTTATAAAAAACGAAAAAATCTCAGTAATAAGTAATGAAAAAATATATCGTCCGATACGGCGCGATACGGCTTCACGGCGTTTTTTCGCTCAACAGCGATGCCCCGCTGTTTCACGGAACCGCGGTGATCGTTCGCACATCGCGCGGGCTGGAGGCGGGGACGGTCCTTTGTGAGGCGGCCGAGCGCAGCGTGGCGGCCTTCTCCGGGCCGATCGAGGAGAATCGCCTCATCCGCGTGATGACCGACGACGATCGAAAACAGCAGCGCCAAATCGCCGTTGCCGAAAAGGATGAGTTCGTTCGAACCCGCGCCGTCGTCGAGCGGATGAAAATCCCGCTGGAACTGATCCGCGTGGAGCATATCTTTGGGGGGGAACGGCTGATCGTCTATTACACCGCCGAGGGGCGAATCGATTTCCGAGAGCTGGTCAAGAAGCTGGCCTGTGAGTTCCAGACGCGGATCGAGATGCGTCAGATCCACGGGCGCGATGTCTCAAAACTGATGGCCGACGTCGGTGAGTGCGGCCGTGACGCCTGCTGCACCGGCTTCTTGGAAGAGATGCGCCCGGTGGTGATGAAACTGGCCAAGCTCCAGAACCCGTCGATCAACCCCGCGAAAATCTCCGGGCGATGCGGCCGTTTGAAGTGCTGCTACCGCTTTGAGCACGATCACTACGCGGAGCTGCACTCTCTTCTGCCGCCGGTGGGGAAAACGGTCCAAACTCCCGACGGCCCCGGACGGGTGATCGCCCAAGAGCTTTTGGCCAAGCGCGTTCAGGTCGACCTCGGCCCGTTGGGGTTCAAACATTTCACCGTCGAGGAGGTGCGGCTTCTTGCCACAGCGCCCGTACCGGCGCCCGGAGGCCAAGACCCCCCCGCCGCGAACACAGGTTCGCGCCGCGGCGGCCGGCCGCCCAGAGGTCATTCCCGCCCGCCGCGGCGGGAGGGGCCGCGCAAGGAACATGGACGCGATCCCAACAAGGAGCACGGACGCGACCCCAAGAAAAAGGAACGTTGATAATGAGAACTATCTGCGCTGCGCTGACAGCTGTTGTGATGGCGCTTTTCTGCGCGCCGGTTTTTGCCCAGGACGGCGGTGAAATCACGCTGCCCGAGCGGGGGATCTGCTCCCACCGCGGGGCCCAGACGCAATGTCCGGAGAACACCGTTCCGGCCTTCGCCGAGGCGGTTCGCCAGCAGGCGGCGATGATCGAACTGGATGTCGACTACACCAAAGACGGGAAGATACTCCTCCTCCACGATCAGACGGTCGACCGGACCAGCAACGGGACGGGCAAACTGGGTGACCTGACGTTCGACCAGGCGCGGGCCCTCGATTTCGGCGCCTGGAAGGGGGAACAGTTCGCCGGGACGAAGATCCCGACACTGGAGGAGGCGCTGGAGGTGATCCCGAAGACGATCTGGCTGAACATCCATGTGAAGGCCGGCGGGGACCTGGGGGTGAAAATCTCACTGGAGGTCGCCGATATCATCGCCGAGCAGGGGCGCATGGGGCACGCGTTTTTGGCTTGCGGCGTCCGAGAGGCCGAAGCGGTTCACGCGCGCTACCCGGAGTTCCTGATCTGCAATATGGATCACCAGAATTGGGACAGCCGGGAGGGGGATGCCTACATCGACTGTACGATTCAATCGAAGGCCCAGTTTATCCAGCTGGTCCGAACCCATCCGACGCCGCAGCAGATCGCCCGGCTGAAGGCCGCCGGGGTCCGGATCAACTACTTCGGGAGCAACGACCTCGGTGAGATCAAAGAGCTCTTCGATCTGGGGGTCGATTTCCCCCTGGTCGATGATCTCCCTGTTGGCCAGGAGGCGCTTCGGCAGTGGAACCAAGAACATGAGAATAAGTAAGCGTCCGGTTTGACGTCTTTTAGCCGCGACCCCCAAGAGAAAGGAACTGTTGACAATGAGAACGATCTGCGCTGCTTTGACGGCTATTGTGACGGCGTTTTCCTGCGTGACGGCTTTTGCCGAGGACGGCGGTGAAATCACGCTGCCCGAGCGGGGAATCTGCTCCCACCGCGGGGCCCAGACGCAATGTCCGGAGAACACCGTCCCGGCCTTCGCCGAGTCGGTCCGCCAGAACGCGGCGATGATCGAGCTGGATGTTGACTACACCAAAGACGGGAAGATCCTGATCCTCCACGATTCGACGGTCGACCGAACCAGCAACGGCACGGGGAAGCTGAGGGACCTGACGTTCGACCAGGCGCGGGCTCTGGATTTCGGCGCGTGGAAGGGGGAACAGTTCGCCGGGACGAAGATCCCGACGTTTGAGGAAGCGCTGGAGGTGATTCCGAAGACGATCTGGCTGAACATCCACGTCAAACCCGGAGGGGAACTGGGGGAGAAGATTTCGCTGGAAGTGGCCGATATTATCGCCGAGCAGGGGCGCATGGGGCACGCGTTTTTGGCCTGCAACGTCCGTGACGCCGAGGCGGTTCACGCGCGTTATCCCGAGTTTTTGATCTGCAACATGGAGCGCCAGGGGGGAAGCGACGCCTACATCGACCGTACCATCAAGACGAAGGCGCAGTTTATCCAGCTGGCCGGCGGCCATCCGACCCCGGAGCAGATCGCTCGGCTCAAGGACGCGGGGATCCGGATCAACTATTTTGGGACCAATGACCCGAAGGAGATCATAGAGCTCTTCGATCTGGGGGTCGATTTCCCCCTGGTCGATAACCTCCCCGTCGGTCAAGAGACGTTCAAGAAGTGGAGCCAAGAACACGAGAATAAGTGAGCGTTCGGTTCGACGCTTCTCCCCGCCGCGATCCCCAAGAGGAAGGGGCTGCTGACGATGGAAAAAATCCGCGTTGCTTTGACGGCTGCTGCGATGGCGCTTTCCTGCGCGATCGCGCTGGCCCAGGACGGCAGTGAAGTCAAGCTGCCCGATCGGGGGATCTGCTCCCACCGCGGGGCGCGGACGCAATGTCCGGAGAACACGGTCCCGGCCTTCGCCGAGGCGGTCCGCCAGCAGGCGGCGATGATCGAGCTGGATGTCGACTACACCAAAGACGGGAAGATCGTTCTCCTCCACGACACGACGGTCGATCGGACCAGCAACGGCACGGGGAAGCTGGGGGACCTGACGTTCGACCAGGCGCGGGCCCTGGACTTCGGCGCGTGGAAAGGGGAACAGTTCGCCGGGACAAAGATCCCGACGCTGGAGGAGGCGCTGGAGGTGATCCCGAAGACGATCTGGCTGAACATTCACGTGAAGCCCGCGGGGAACCTGGGGGACAAGCTCTCGCTGGAAGTGGCCGATATCATCGCCGAGCAAGGGCGCATGGGACAGGCATTTTTGGCTTGTGCTGTTCGCAATGCTGAGGCGGTCCACGCGCGCTACCCGGAGTTTTTGTTCTGCAATATGGAGCGTCAGGGAGTCAGCGACGACTACGTCGACCGTGCCATCAAAACGAAGGCGCGGTTTATCCAGCTGGCGGGAGGCAATCCGACGCCGGAGCAGATCGCTCGGCTGAAGGATGCGGGGATCCGGATCAACTACTCCGAGACCGATGACCCGAACAGGATCAAAGAGCTCTTCGATCTGGGGGTCGAATTCATCCTGGTCAATGACCTCCCCGTCGGCCAAGAGGCGTTCAAACAATGGAGCCAAGAGCACGAGAATAAGTAGACGTTCGGTTTCGCGATACTTTCAGACAAGAAGACATTTTTAAGGGGGAAAAGACCATGAAGGGAAGATTGTTTCTGGCGGCGCTGGCCCTGGCGGCCTTTGGTTTGACGGCTGTTTCTTCGCCGGCCGCGGCGCACGAGGGCGAAGGGCTGTGCGGCGACAGCGCCGCGGTCGAGGCGGCCGGGGCCAGCGGCGTCTTCGACTGCTTCATCCTCGAGGGAAACGGCGTGGTCCAGCTGCCGGCGAAGCTCTGTTCGCAATGCTCGTTCGGGAGCAAGATCAACAACTGTGTCGTCTGCGGCCGCTGGGTCGGAAACGCCTCGATCCCGGCGCGGATCTGCTCGCAGTGCGGTTTCGGGAACAAGGCGAACAACTGCGTTTTATGCGGCCGCTGGGTCGGGAACCACACCGCCTACGGCAAACTCTGCTCGCAGTGCGGCTTCGGCTCGAAGAAAGACAACTGCGTTCTGTGCGGCCGGCGGGTGAACTAAATCAAGTATGGTCGTTTATCTGTTCACTCGTTTGGAATGGCATGATTAAGTTGTCATAATCTGTTACGTCACGAACCGATAGTAATGCCTTAAAGGAGATGAAATCTGAATTCAGAAATAATATTCTTGTGATATGCAGATGATCAGGTTTCACAGCACTCATTCCGTCCCAGAATGTTCCGAAGAGTTTGTACGTCGATTTCATAGGTCAATCACTACTCCAGTTTGAAGAACGATTGCCCGCTCACAGAAACTCCTGAGGACTTCAAGAAGTTCTCTATATCTTTCGATTATTGGCTTTTGGAGCCGTTCATCGATCCATGCTTTCAGTTTGACGCATTTTTCGGAGTTGAAGAAGTCTACATCTCCATAGCCAAGCAAAGCATCGCAGCGTCGATCTATTTCATCTAAATCGTCCAGAAACAGATCCGCATCTTCCCACTGATTATTCAAAGGAAAGACCTCAACTCTTCCGTCGCGATTCTTTGGTATTTCTGGGATATCTCCATAGTAATCGAGATTGTCTAAATCCAGAAAAAGAACAAATTCCATGTTACATCTCCTCTCTCTTTTTAATTTTAAAGCGAGTTTCATCACGGTTCGAACTCGGGGTACCATCTAATGTTACCCATGAATTAAGCATACGATCGCGGATCCTGAGATATCCGGTTCCCATATTTGCTGAAACGTCGTATCGGTCACCTTTGAATATAAACTTGTAGGCGCGTTCTCTTAAGGACAACTGCGTTTTGTGCGGCCGCCGGGTGAACTAAAGCCCCACCTGTCGTTCGTTCGAACTAAATGAAAAAACGCGCCCCGAAATCGGGGCGCGTTTTTTTCGTCTGTCAGACAGACGGCTGCCGACGGACTTATTTCTTGTTCGCCTTGTAGAACTCGATGAACTTGGCGATGTTCCCCTTGAAGTACTTCGAGTCGGCGCCGATCTTGTCCCCCTGGGCCTCGGCGAAGTAGAAGTCGCCGGTGGCCGGTTCGAAGATGGCGTCGTGGAGGTTCTCTTTCATGCAGACCGGGCGCTTCACGATTTCCATCATCGCCTGGGAGTCGATCTTCTTGCCGTCGGCGGTGTACTCATCCAACCGCTGCGACAGCGCGTTGATCCGCTCGCCCCGTCCCGAGACAAAGACCGCGTCGGGGTACTTCTTCGGCATCACCGACTTGTTCGGCATCCAGTCGGGGTAATCCTCGTTCGGCAGAACGATATGGACCGGGTGATCGGTCCCCGCCTCGGTCACCACCGCGGCGATGTCGTTGCTGGCGTCGGAAAGGACATAGTAGTAGGTGCAGGTCAGCGGGGTGCTTTGAATCAGATCAAGCGCCTCCTGAACCGTCGAGCACTCCTCCATCACGCGGCGCATCAGGAAGGTCATCGACAGACCGTCCCATTGGCCGACGCCGCCGCCCCCCATCTCGCCCATCGCCAGACCTTTTTCGTTCATGCAGGTCACCGTCCCGAGGAAACCGGGGTAGGAGACCGAAATCCAAGCGTTGAGCGGTTTGCCGTCGAGCTTTTCCGACGGCATAAAGACCATGAGGACGGCGTATTCCTGAAGACCGATATCTTTCATGTAGTCGAGGACCCGCGCGTGGCGGACGTTTCCGTCGACGGTCATCGGCCCGCGGACAGCCACGCCGGTGCAGTGGAACATCTCGGGGAAGAAGTTGATCTTCCGGATGGTCGACGGCTTTTGCCCGGAGGTCTCGGCCATCGCGTTCATCTCGCGGATGAAGCGTTTCGGGGTGAAGGGGCGGCAGCGGTTCTGGGCCTCCTTGATCTGGTCTTCGAACGAGACTTTTTTCTCGGCGGTGTAGGCCAGAGCGACCGCGCCGATGATATTGGCTAAACTGTCGATCCCCTCGGTCATGAGCTCCCCGTGAGCGGCCCCCATCTCTTCGGCCGTTCCCTCGATGAAGAGAACATCGCGCTGGCCTTCGAGTTTACAGAGCATTCCGTGGTCGGTTTGCGAGACGATGGTCAGGGCGTCGGCGGGGTTGCCGTCATCGCCGCGGGCGTTTTGCGGCCCAAAGAGGAAGGTCACGACAAAAGCGAAAAGCGGCAGTACAAATGCTGTTTTTTTCATCGAACGTCTCCCTATAGATTGTTTTGGAAAATGATCCGTCCAGTGAGGAATCATTCATCCTCGATCTGCGGAAGGGCCTCGTAGATATGATCTTGGAAATCGTCGACAGCGACGATTTCGATCGTCAGTTCGGCTCCGGATTTGGTCACCTCCAGCGTGGTGGGCGAGGCCTCGGCGATCATCGGAACGATATGCGCCTCGTCTCCCGATCCGAGGGTGATCCCCTTGTCGATGTTCAGATTCATCTTTCCCAGGGGGAGACCGGCGTAAAATTTCCCCGCGTGACTGGCGCCGATTTTCGCGACGCCGGAGTCGTCGGTGTTGGCCGCGAAGACAAAGTTGACTTTTTCTTCGGTGGGGATAGCCAGAATACTGACTCCCGGGACAGGACGGCCGTCGCATTGGACGGTGATCGTCACGGGGTAAAGGTCAGGGAGCCCCTGGGGGCGGCGGCTGCAGCCGGCGGCCAGAGAAAGGGAAAGGGCGAAGACAGCCAGAACGAGTACGAGACCTTTTTTCATAGACGGTCCTTTCATAAAAGGGGCATTTCAACAGAGGAAAGAAATGCCGCGGAATAATGACAAAGAAGCGCCGGCGCATACAGAACGATTCGCCGGCGCTTCGCTGGATAGACGACCTAAAGACGGTTAGAGCGACTTGGACTCACCGCCGGCGGGGGTGCCCATGGCGCCCCAGACACCGAACGGGGACTTGCCGCTGGTCGGAGCCAGACCGGCCAGGATGTCGGTGGAACCGCCGGAGCCGAAGGAGTTCAGGTCACCGGTGTCGACACCATCGGCGACAAAGCGGACCGAACCGTCGAGCAGCGCCGCGTTGACGCCGCCCGGGTGACGGCTGTTGGCGGCGCTGATGGCGGGGGCGTAACCGGTAGAGAGGGTCGCCTGGGCGCAGGAAGGACCATTCGGCGGGATGATGGTGTTGAAATACTGGTCAACACCGCCGTAGAACCAGATCAGCGCGCGGTCGGACTTTGTGTGGGTGGCGTAGACTTTGTTGTCGGTCGTCGAGAGCGTCCCGAAGCACAGACTCGGCTTGAAGTGCGAGCCGTCGATCGCGACGGTCGCGGAACCGTACCCACCCTTGACGGAGAGGTCTTGCGGGTTGTTGTTGGTTGTGACCGAGCAGGTTTCGCTGATGGCGATCGTGTTGCTGGTTCCGTCGGAGGCCGACGCGAAAGTGTGCCAGTACAGCGGGAGGAACAGGCCGCGGCCGCCGTACTGTTTGGTGATATCGCTGCCGGCGTACGAGCTGCGCACACTGTCCGAGGCGACCGCCTGGAGCGTGGCGTTGGGGAGGAGGTTCGCCGCCAAGTTGTACATCGTCGGGTTGTTCGTTCCGAAGAAGGCGTCGCCGCAGCAGGCGACGTAGCTGGTACGATGGAAGATACCGGCGTTCGGAATCAAAGCGCGGTAGCCCGCGGTGCCGTCGCCGTCCTGGGAATCGGTATCGTGCGGCGTGCCGGCGTTGCCGTCGGACGGGCACTGATAGCCGGGCATCGCCTCGGACAGCGCGTCGATGTACGCGTTGGCCAGCCCGAGATTGGTGTTATTGCCGCCCATCAGCTGGCCGACAACGCTGGTGAGCGGAGAGAGGAACCCCCACCCGTCGGGACTGGCGCTCATCTGAGCGCAGATGTTGGCGTTGCTGCTGCCGATCAGCGCCTTGACGGCCTCGTAACGCTGCGTCCCCTCGACGTAGGGGAGGAGGTACAGGCCGATCCCCTGGCGGATCTGGGCGTTAAAGAAACCGCCGCAGCCGCACGGCAGAGCGTTGTTGATGTCGTGATAGTTGTGCAGGGCCAGAGCCATCTGCTTAAGGTTGTTGGAGCACTTCATCCGGCGGGCCGCCTCCCGCGCCGCCTGAACGGCAGGCAAGAGCAGGCCGATCAAAATACCGATGATGGCGATGACAACCAAGAGCTCGACGAGGGTGAAGCCGCGCTTCCCCTGGGAAACAGATTGGGACATACAAACCTCCTTACCCGGTTTGAGCCGGGAGATGGGAACGGAACAAAACGAACGGGAACGAATCAAAGATGGGCTTTGGACTTTTTGACTTTCATCGTCCAAAACGGGTAGCCGCATAGCTTTTATATACCATTGGTTCGGGAATGTCAACGAAACATAACCGAAAAAGGGGAAAAATCTAAAATCTTTTAGAAATTCTCCCTCGCGAGGTGGCGCAGATGCCGTCATACCCCCTTTTTTACGTCAAAATGAAGATATTTAGCCCGTCGAAATAAGATTTTTGATTGTTTTTGGCGGAAGGACCGGTCAGCCGATCATCATCGCGTTGAGCAAATTCATTCTCGGCCCCATCGTCTTCGGTTTCCCCGCGATTTGGCTCGCCAGGACGACCCCGGCGAAGGAACGCTTGGGATCGACCGCGATCGCCGGGCCGGTCCAGCCGGTATGGCAGATCGCCTCGTGCGAGAAGTCGGTCTCGGTCCAGTGGGAAAAGGTTGAGTTTTCGGCGGTCATATCCCAGCCGAAACTGCGCCGGTACCCCCCGCGGTCAAACGAGGGGGTAAACAGCAGGTCGTAATACTCTTGCGGGAACTTCTCGCGGCGCAGCAGGTCGGTGGTGAACCGGAGCATGTCGGCCGCGTCCGAAAAACAGCTCCCGTTCCCCATCGGGCGGGGCGCCAGGTACGCAGCGTAATCGTTGTGATCGCCGATTCTGCGCTCGGGACCCTGGCCGCTGTAGGTTGATCTGTCGAACTCGACCGCGTCGGGATCACCGACGATCGGGTTCCAGGTCGTGTGATCCATCGCCAGCGGCCCCCAAAGCATTTTTCGGGCGGCCGTGTCGAGATCGAGCCCGGTGAGCTTCTCGACAATCAGGCCGAGGTAGACGAAGTTCGAGCAGGCGTAGTCGAACATTTCCCCGCGCGGGCGGACCGGACGCTTGGCGTAGAGCGCGTCAAACATCTTCGTTTCATCGGGAACCATATACGGCTTGGAATTGTCGAACCCGCCGGAGTGGGTCGCCAAGTCACGGACCGTGATGCCGTGGTCCTCCTTCGCCAAGACGTGCTCGCTCAGGTATTCGGTGAACGGCGCGTCGACGTCCAGCTTCCCCTCGGCGTAAAGCAGCGCGCACAGCGAGGCGGTCTGTGTCTTGCCGACACTGGCCAGATCGAAAAGAGCGCTGATTTTGATCTTCTCGCGGGGCGGCCGCAGCGTCCGCCATCCCTCGGCGAAGATCGGCGTTTGGGTGGACGAGCAGACGATGCCGCCGAACAGCCCCTCGGCGACGTACCGCCGCGCCAGCGCCCGAACGTCCTGTTCCTCTTGGCCAAACAAGACGCCCAGCGCGGCGGTACCGAGAAAGCCGGCGCCGAGCGCCTGGACAAACTCACGTCGTTTCATGGGGCAACCTTTCTTTCCCCGCGAGGGGAAGGAACAAGGGTATTTACAGCTCCTTGATCCGCATATTCCTGATCTTCACCTCCATCACCAAACCGGCGTGGCACTGGAAGCCGAGGAGACCTTCGGCCTTGGCGTGAGCCGGGTCGAGGTCGATCGCCCGGGCGGTGGTGACGCCGTTGATCCGGTGTTCCAGGTAGGGCCCGATGGCGATGACTTCGTACGAGTTCCAGTCCTCGATCTTGATCGCCGATTTCACTGTTTCGTTGTCGGAGAAATGCTCCAGGTTCACGATCTGGCCTTCCGGGACGAAATAATTGAAATCGCCGCGGGTGCCGACAATGCCGCGTCCCCGCTCTTCGTAAACAATCCCCGAATAGGAGGCCGCGCCGTCGAAGTCGGCCTGGTAGCCGGACATGCGCAGCGGTGTTCCCTCGGGCAGCTCGACCGAACGGTACTGAAGCCCGGAGTTCCCCTCTTTGCTGATCCAGTAGTCAAAGCGGATGATGAAATTCTTGACCGGCTTTTCGCAGATCAGGAAAGTGCTCTCGGCGATTTTCTCGGGGAGGCGGCCGACGACCAGACCGTCTTCGGCCGACCAGACCTTGCTGTCACAGCGCCAGCCGGAAAGGTCCTGGCCGTTGAACAGCGGGGTGAACCCCTCTTCGGGGGCAGACGGCCCCTCGGCGCGAAGCATACCGAAAGCGGCGCCGAGCAGAAGGGCCAAAGCGAAAGTGAACAAAGAGCGTTTCATCGGTGTTATTCTCCTATTGATTCATTTTTAAACGCGCGAGGTTTGCCGCGCGCCGGTATATGTTTGAAATACCATTATAGCGGGGGGGAGAGCAAAAATCTCCCCCTTCCCATCGAAGAAGCGGCCGTTTTATTCAGGACGGCCGCGGCCCGGCGGCCCGGTTGACCAAAATCTTCAGCTTCGACCCCTCGGCGACGATCTTTCCCGCTAAGATATCCTCTTCGGTGAGGCGGGCGGCCATGATCTGCCGCTGGCCGAAGCGATCGAAGTCGTACGTCAGATAGATGGTGCCGTCTTCGGTCTGGGTACCGTCGGGGTACGAGACATTGTTGCGCTCATCCAGCAGAAGAGAGCTGTTCCAGGTAGCGCCGTCGTCGTCGCTTAAAAACGCCGTCATCCGGACACGGCCGACGTCGCGGTCGATCGGGCCGTTTTTCACCAGCAGGAGCCGTCCGGAGCGCATGCAGCGGACCAGGAAACGGCTGGAAGTGTGTTTGATGGGGGATTCGGCCAGATCGGTCCAGGTGACGCCGCCGTCCTCCGAGACGGTCTCGGCTATCCCGGTTCGGGTTCGGGCGTACATCTTAAAGGAGCCGTCTTTCATCTCGACGATGTTGTGCTCATCCCAAAGCGCGAGCTTCTGATCCGCCTTCGCGCTCCCCAGGAAAGTGAACGTTTCCCCCCGGTCGGCCGAGCACCAAAGCGAGGTGCCGACATGCTCCCTCGGGACGGAGGCGCTGTACTTTCCGTCGAAGCGCCACACGGCGACCGGGAAAAGATAGCGGCCGCGCGAGTCGACGATCGGTTTTCCCATCATCACACCGTCGCAGATACGCCGGGGGGCGGACCAGACGGCGTCTTTTCCCGCTTTGGGGCTGTCGGTGGTGATCGTCCAGACTCCCGCGCGTCCGTCCCACAGCGGCCACTGGGCGTCGGGGACTTTTTCTCCCTGCGTCCAGAAGAGCCAAAGCCGCCCGGTCGGGTCGTACCAGATCGCTGGGTCGAAGGCACGGACCATCCCCGGGGGGTCGATCGCCAGCAGCGGTTCGGACCAGGTCTCCCCCCGGTCGGAACTGTGGGCCAGAAGAACATAGTTGTACTCATCTTCGGTGACGCCGCCGGAATACCAGCAGACCCACACGTCGGTATCGCAGGTCGCCTCCAGAGAGGAGATTCCCTGCCAAAGGCGCTGCGAGTCGGCGTACTTCTCGGGAACCGGACGCAGGATCGGCGGCGGGGCGAGCGGATCGCCGGCGATCTGCTCTTCGGCGGTTAAGCCGGCGCCGGGCAGCAGCATCGCCGAACCGGCCGCCGTGAGCGATTGGATAAATTCTCGCCGCAGCATGGGTGTTTTCCTTTCGATCGCTGATTTACAGCTCTTTGATTCGCGCGTTTCGGATCTTCACCTCCATCGGCGTTCCGGCGTGGCACTGGAAGCCGAGTATTTTCCCCGAGGGGCGTTCGGTATCGAGGTCGACCGCCCGGGCGGCGGCGACACCGTTGATCCGCGTCTCGATATAGGGGCCGACGGCGATCACCTCATACGAGTTCCATTCCCCGATTTTGACCGCCGCTTTTAACTGTTCGCCGTCCGCGAAGTTCTCCACGGTATTGATTCCGCCGCCGGGAAGAATGGCATTGAATTCCCCCCGAGCGCTGATGAATCCCCGCCGGTACTCCTCGAATCGGTAGAGGGCCCCGAAGTAGAACGCCGCCCCGTCGATGTCGGCCTGGTAACCGGACAGACGCCAGGGAGCGCCGTCGGGCAGTTCGATCGAGCGGAACTGAAGCCCCGAGTTTCCCTCGGCGCTGATCCGGCAGTCGAAGCGGAGGATGAAGTTGGAAATCGGCCTGTCGAAGATCAGGAAGGTCCCCTCCTGGCGTTCCTCTTGAGTACGGCCGACGGTGATCCCCTCTTCCACCGACCAGACGGTCGGATCAGCGTGCCAGCCAAAGAGGTCTTGGCCGTTGAACATGGGGGTGAACCCTTCTTCGGGGATCGACGCTCGCTGGGCCGATGCCGCGGCGCCCAGGGAAAGGAGCAGGATGAAAACGACGGCGGTGTATCTCATTGGGTCGGCTTAAAAAACTGTTTGATCGTGTACGCGCCTTTTTGCCGCGCGTGTGGCGCCGGGCGTCTCTTGGCGGTACAATTATAACGATCAGAGAATGGAAAAACTTCCCCCTTATCCCGAACAGGAGGAAAAATGCCCCGTATAACGCTGTTTTTGGCTTTGGTGTTCGCCGCCGCGCTCCCTTCGCGGGCCGACGAGGCGTCGGAAGGGAACCTCCCGGCGATGTTTCCCTTTAAGATCGATCTGGTCCCTCAGGAGAATATCACCAATATCCAGACCTGGGGTCAGCCCTGGGGGGATGTCGGCGCAGGACCGATGCTGAGCGTCCATGACGGCCGGTTTTTTCGAGGGGAGGAGCCGTATCGTTTCTTTGGGACGAATACATGTCTTGCCGCCAACTTCGTCGACCACGATCAGGCCGAGAAGCTTGCCGCCGCGCTGGCGCGCTTCGGCATCGGGGTCGTTCGGCTCCACCACATGGATATGCGCGATATCTGGGGGAAGAACTTCGAGCGGACGATGACCGAAATCGACCCGGAGCAGCTCGATCGGCTCGATTACCTCATCGCCCAACTCGAAAAGCGGGGAATTTATGTGAATATCAATCTCCATGTCTCGCGCCGATTCGACGAGCGGGACGGGTTCGAGAACGCCGATTCCTTCCCGCAGCACTGCAAAGGGGTCGACCTGTTCGATCGGCGGATGATTGACCTTCAGAAGAAGTACGCCCGTGATCTGCTCACCCACGTCAATCCGTACACCGGCCGCCCCTACACCGATGATCCCGGAGTGGCGATGATCGAGATCAATAATGAGAACGGGATTATTCACCAATGGTCTTGGGGAGCGATCGACAAGCTTGCTGCCCCCTACAGCGACGAGCTGCGGGAAATGTGGAACCGGTGGCTGCTGCGGCGCTTCAGCTCGACCGAGCGCTGCCGCGAGGCGTTCGGGATGGCCGATTTTCCCCTGGGAGAGAATCTTATCTCCTCGGTCCCGGACGAACTGTCCGGCGGCCGATCGGTCGGCGGCTGGCAGCTCCAGGTCGCCGAGGGAGCGGCCGGTTCGGTGGAGGCGGTTGGGGAACAGAATGATCGCGTTGTGAAGATAACTCCCGAAAGAATCGGGGAACATCCCTGGTTCCCGCAGCTTTTGGCGCAGGGGTTCTCGCTGAAGAAGGGGGAGGTCTATACCCTCTCGGTGACACTGGCCGCCGAGACGCCGAGCGAGCTGACGGTGAACGTTCAGCGCGCGGCGAGCGACTGGCGGTCGCTGGGGCTGCGTCGGACGCTGCGGGTGACCGACGAGCCGAAGGCGTTTACGTTCAGTTTTCTCGCTTCGGAAGATTGCGACAATGCCCGCTTTTCGCTCAGCGGTTTCGAGGAGGGGAACCCCGTGCGGGTAGGGGGTCTGTCGCTTGTTCCCGGCGGCCGGTTCGGGTGGGAGCCGGATCAAAAAATCGAGGCGGGGACCGTTCCGACCCCCGCCAAAGGGGACGCGCTGTTGGCGCTGGAGCCGCTTCGCCGGGAGTTCTTCGCCTTCCTGATCGATCTGGAGACGAAATACTGGCGGGAGATGTACGACTATGTCGCCGGGGAGTTGGGGGCCAAGTCCCCCGTGACCGGAACCCAGTACGGATACGGTTCCTATTACGCCCAGGGGATGATGGACTACCGCGACATCCACGCCTATTGGAATCATCCCCAGTTTCCGGCGAAGGCGTGGGACAGGAACAATTGGATCGAGAGGAATACCTCGATGGTTTTCTCCGTCTGCGGGGGGAATCTCTCCTCGATGGCCCGCGCCCGCGTTGTGGGGGAAGCGCAGGTCGCCAGCGAGTACGATCACCCCTACCCGATGTACTACCGCGCCGAGGGAAACTTGATGATCGCCGCGGCGGCCGCCTTCCAGGGGTGGAGCGGGGTGAATCAGTTCGCCTGGTCGCATAACGCCCAGCTCGATCGTCAGGTCGACTCTCCCTTCTTTGATATGTGCTGCAGCCCGACGAAATTGGCGCACCTGCCGGCGTGCTTCGCGATGCTCGTCCGCGGCGATGTCGCCGCCGGCCCGATCGAGTACGCCTATTACCGCGACTTAGGCGAAGAAGAGGAACTTGGAAGGATAACCGAGAACAGCTCCCCTTACGACAAGGGCGCCACGGAGGAGCAGCTTTGGCTGGCGTTCGTCTGCGCCTCGGGGGTTCGCCTGACGGACGATAAGACCGGGGAATCGGCGGGGAACAGTGCCGTTAAGGAGATTTCCGACTGGTCGCAGCTCCCCGAACGCTTTGGCCGGCCCGGAGGGGAAATGCGCAACGAGACCGGGCAGCTGCGCTGGAACCCGGACAGGGCCGGCGGCTGCTTCATCGTCGATACCCCGGGGGTGAAGGTCTATATCGGCCGTACCCCGAAGGAATCTGTCGAATACGGCGGCCTGACTTTAACGCTGGAACAAAGCCGTCTTCGCTGGGGAGCGGTCTCGATAACCGCCGCCGAGCCGCCGAGCGGCGGCAGCGGCGATGTTCTGGCCCCGGGGCGCTATTTGATCGCCGCCACCGGCGATGTGCGCAACACCGGCGCGAAGTATGTTTCCCCGGAGCCGGATCAGATCACCACAGCCGCCGATTACGGCGGTGCCGACGGCGAGGCGCCGATCCTCTGCGAGGGGCTTGCCGCGGTGATCCACCTATCGAAAATCAGCGCCGAGCGTGTCACGCTCTGCCCGCTGGACGGGTCGGGGAACCGAACCGCGGGAATCCCCGCCGACGAGGACGCCGACGGCTGCTCGGTACGGCTCGATGCGCGTCACAAAACCATCTGGTACGAGCTGGTCATTCGGTAAAAAGGATCCTGCGATCATTTTTTTAATTTGGTCAATTGACAAAATGACAGCCAGTCGTCAAAATAAAGAGCCACAAGAGTCATAACCTGGAAAAGCAACCTTTAAATGAAGGAGAAATCCACGATGAAGTACGTTTGCACCGTGTGTGGTTACATTCATGAAGGCGACACCCCTCCGGAGAGCTGCCCCGTCTGCAAGGCCCCGGCCTCGAAGTTCAACAAGGTCGATGAGGCCGCCGCCGGTTCGTTCGCGACCGTCCACGCCATTGGCGACGGCAAGGTCGACGACGCCGAGGTGATCGAGGGCCTGAAGGCGAATTTCGCCGGTGAGTGCACCGAGGTCGGTATGTATCTGGCGATGAGCCGCCAGGCCGATCGCGAGGGGTATCCCGAGGTCGCCGAGGCCTACAAGCGGATCGCCTTCGAGGAGGCCGAGCACGCCGCCAAGTTCGCCGAGCTTCTCGGTGAGGTCGTCGCCCCCTGTACCAAGACGAACCTGAAGGTTCGCGTCGAGGCCGAGAGCGGCGCCTGCGCCGGCAAGTTCGAGCTGGCCAAGCGCGCGAAGGAACTCGGGTACGACGCCGTTCACGACACCGTCCACGAGATGGCCAAGGACGAAGCGCGCCACGGCGCCGCCTTCGCCGGTCTGCTGAAGCGGTACTTCGGCTGATGCGCCCGGCCGAAAAGGCGGCGTGACAGGAAGATGAAGACCCTTAGGGTCTGTGAACTGTCACCCGCGACTATTACGGGGTTCCCCTTGGTTTGACTGTGATTGGTCAATACCGTTGGGGAACCCCGTTTTCTACCGCTAAAATCTTCTCAATATCCGCTTTTGACAGCGGGAGTCTGTCTGTCAGTCGATAGAAATCAATTCATACTTGTCATTTCCCATCTTCAGATCACGCATGGCCTGAAGCTGATGGAGACCGTGACGTGATTCGATCCGTTCCCTGAGGTCTTGGCTGTCGGGCGCGGCGTAGACCATGTCCACACAGGCCTGGTCCACGGCCAGAATATCGGTGGAGGCCGCTATTCCCAGATCGGCCATGGTCGGTTCCTTGGCCGTAATGCCCGCGCAGTCGCAATCCACGGACATGCGCCGCATGACATTCAGGAAGACAATGTGCTTGCCGAAGTAGTCCACCGTGGCCTTGCCGGAGTCGGCCATCAGTTCCATGAACTTCTCTTGCAGCGGCATGTTGTTGATCCAATCACCCTGGGTCGGGGGATTGTTCGCTCCGGTGTAGCCGTGCACCTGCGCTTTGCCGATCTGCCCAGAGGCACAGCCGATGGCGATATTCTTGAGAGAGCCGCCGATGCCGCCCATCAAGTGTCCTTTGAAATGGGTCAGTACGATCATGGAGTCATAATCCACGATATGTCCGCCCATCGCCACTTCCTTGAGATGCTTGCCGCCGCGCACGGGAAGATTCACCGAGCCGAATTCGTCCATGATATCGACGGGGCAGAAATTCCAGCCGTTAACCTTGAGGGTTTCCCGATGGTCCTGCGTGGTGTAGCGGTCGCCGACGTAGAGGGTATTGGTCTCCACAATACTGCTGTTCGGCACCGCCTCCATGAATTTTTTCACCATATCCCGCGGCAGGATGTTGGGGCCGTTCTTTTCCCCCGTGTGAAGCTTCACCGCCACCTTGCCGTAAATCCCCTCGTTGATGAGACTGTAGAGCTTGATGAGGTGGTCGGCGTCGATATGCTTGGTGAAATAGACCTTGGCGCAAGACGATCCTCCGCCGTCAGTGACCTGACGGCTGGCTGCCACCGGGGCCTGGGTACTTGCTTTCGCCCCACCGGACATCTGCGGGACAGCGGCCGCCACCGCGGCCATTTCCGCCAGCTTTACGAAATCTCGTCTTGTCAAATCGCTCATGGTCAGTACCTCTCTATCTTTGTTTCGGACCGAAAAAACTTTCTTTCACCGAATTTATTGCCGCCGTGAGGTGATACTCTTGATACCCGGGACAGATTTCATCACCCGATTGCCTTGACATCCTCGGAGGATTCTCATGCGTCCGGATTCATTAGGCGCGCTCCGGCATTCCACGCCCTGCCGACCTTTTCGCCGGATGTATAATAATCGTGCCGGAATTGGTCAAATAGGAGAACATTCAGCTTGGCGGGATCCACATTGCCCTTTTCGTCCAGTACGGACTCTTCCGCCCTGGCGTTGATGATTTTTCCCACCACGGCGTGAAGGTTTTCCGTTTCCACGATTTCCGCCAGTTCACATTCCATGACCACGGGAAACTCCTCAATGACGGGAGCGTTGACATGATCGCTTTTGACGGCGTGAAATCTTGTGCGCTCAAATTTATCCGCCATTTTATTGCCGCTGGCAATGCCGAAAAAATCCGCTTCCGCCATGTGTGCCTTGTCCGCGAGACTGACGGTAAAGGCCTTGGCCCCGCGGATGTTTTGGGTGGTTTTATGCTCCTCATCGATAAAGAGGGTGATCTTGTCCATGTCACTGATCATACCCCAAGCCGCGTTCATCACATCGACCACGCCGTTTTCGTCATAAGTGGCGATCATGAGCACCGGCATGGGGAAAACCGCCAGCTTATTTTCGATATCTTTTTTCATGGAATCATCTCCTCGCGATATTTCCTTTTCACTCGTGAATGGTCCAGCCGCAAATCATTTTCACAAAGTCCGGGCTGTTATGATCGACGATTTCACTGTGTCCCAGATCCTTCGCCGCGATCGCCGCCATTTCCTCCTGTGTCAGAGCAAAATCCCAGATGTCGATATTTTGTCGCATACGTTCCGCACGGACGGATTTCGGAATGATGGACACACCCCGCTGTACATTCCAGCGGAGCACCACCTGGGCCGCGCTCTTGCCGTATTTGGCGCCGATAGCCGTGAATTTTTCGTCGGTGAAAATACCGTGTTTGCCCTCGGCCAAAGGCCCCCACGCCTGGGGGTGGACGCCGTAGGCCTTCATAACGGAGAGAGCCCCCTCCTGGGCAAAGAAGGGGTGAAGTTCCACCTGGTTCACCGCCGGGACGGTCTTGACCGTTTCGCAGAAGTTGGCGAGGATGGCCGGATAGAAATTCGCTACGCCGACGGCCCTGGCAAGACCTTGTTCGCAGGCCTTCTCTATACCGCGATAGGCCGCGAAATAGTCCCCCATGGGCTGGTGCAAAAGAATCAAGTCGACATAGGAAAGACCCAGCTTGGCAAGGGAGGTCTTGACGGCTTCCAGCGCCATCTCCTCATTCTTTTGATCCTGCACCCACACCTTGGTGGTGATAAAAATTTCCTCTCTGGTCGTCAGCCCCTCGGCTATCGCCTTGGCTACGGCCTTTCCCACAGCTTCTTCGTTCATGTAGGCGGCGGCCGTGTCGATCAGCCGATAGCCCGTTTTAATGGCGTCGTAAGTGACCCGCTCACACTCGGCGGCATCCGGAATCTGAAAAACCCCGAAACCCTCCAGGGGCATTTTGATTCCGTTGTTCAGCGTCACAAATTCCATGGCGGTCGTTCTCCCGTAAATGTTTCCGTTTTATTGTGCCGGAGGCGTCACTTCATCCACCAAACGCACCGCGTTGAGGGTACGGGGGAAACCGATATACGGAAGTGCCGCGGCAATGGCCGAAAGAATCGTCTTGCGATCGTTGCCTACAGAGATATTCCCGATAATATGCCCCTTGAGCTGCGGCTCGGCCCCGCCGAGTGCCGCCAGTACCGACATCGTGAGAAGTTCTCTTGTTTTTAGGTCAAGCGTCCCCCGAGTGTAGGTGTCGCCGAAGCAGCAGCCGGTAAGACCATCCTGCACAAACCGCTCGTCGGCCGGAGCGCTTTCGCGCATCTTCGTGATCGGATCCCCGAAGATGCCGACCTGCACCTCCAGTCCTTTTTCCATACGGTTCTCTTCCGTGACCGTGCCCTGAGAGGGGAGAGGCAGTTCGATGCCCTGTTCCTCAAACACCTCATTGGCGGTATCGAGAGCGTCGAATACCCTCGCGAAGCCGATGTAGGGTGCGACCTGATAGAGCGCTTCCCGAACGGCGAGAGGGTTGACACCGACCCGAAGGGAGGCGGCCACATTCTTTTTGAGGAACTTCTCGTTCTGTATCGCGGCCAGCACCACGATCGTCACCAACTGCCGCTGCTCCACGGTGAGGTTTATGTCCGGCACGATTTCTCCGTAGATAAACCGTTTCATGGTATTCGCCAGTTCCGGGTCGTTCTTGGCTTCCTCCATGGTATCGGTGCCAAATAAGGCCGCGTAGTTTTCGTCGCTTACCCGTTCTCGGGTACTGTCTTGCGCCGGAATCACCGACGTGCCTAACATCTGCCCCGCCATTATTACTCCCAGGTAAAACGCGCCTAATCGCGCAAGATTTTTCCGGCAACAAGGATTCATCGCTGTTTCCTTCCGTCGTTTTTCTCCGGTTAGCCGTTTTCCGGCTCTTCCGGCGTTTTGGGGGAGAGCGCCGCATCGGTTGCTCCGGCAGCGCACAAGGGCTTCCGTTCAAAGGAGACCCCGAAACAACCCAACAGGAGTTTTTTAGATCCGTACCGGTACTATACCGGAAACGGGGTATTTTTGTCTATAGGCGTCTAAAAAATTAGGCGGTATGACGCTTGGCGAATCCGGGCTCTTCCGCGGTTTGGGGAACCTTTAACCGATTGATAAGGCGGACAATATTCCGCGTGTTCTTTAGGTTCATCTTATACCGGCTGATGCAGCATATGAAGACGACAGCGTTCCTTAACTGGTCGGTGACGGCCTATCTTTGGGAGTGGAGAACGCGGAAGGAATTGTATTCGGGTTGGGAACCCTTGTTTGTTGCGCGGATAGGACACGGGGGGTACAATGATGCCGATGAACCGCTTTAGTGCGCGTTTATTACGGGGTTTTTCTTCGTGTGACTTCCCGGATACGGCACGGTAAGGAGTCTTCGGTTTTCTATGATTTGTTTATTCTCGAATTCCGCTTTAGCCGCGGAATCTGTTGATCAGTCCGGGTGTTGTTCGCGGACCGCTCGCGGCCAAAACCGGCGAAGCGGGGGAGTGGCGCTGATGAGAAATTGGATTTTGGCGTTTGTTTTCGCGGCAGCTGTATTGGGGGGCGCGGCCGCGATTCGCGCGGCGGACTATTTCGTCGATTCACAAGAGGGAAACGATTCCTCCGACGGTCAGTCGGCCGAGTCGGCCTGGCAGACGATCGCCCAGGTGAACGCGGCGTCGTTTCAGCCGGGGGACCGGATTTTATTCAAGCGGGGAGGTCTGTGGCGAGAGAATCTGATTCTGCAATCGGGCGATGAGCAGAGGCCTCTGCTCTACGGCGCCTATGGGGAGGGGGAAAAGCCGCTGCTGCTCGGTTCGACCCCCCTGAACCGGGAATCGGACTGGGTGGAGGAATCTGACTCGATCTGGGTGACGCGCCCGCCGATGATTCAAACCGCCGAAGCGGATCAGCCGATGGCGTTTCTTTCCGGCGGCTGGTCGCTCCACACGGAAAACGGCGCGTCGGTCGGCCGGCGGATCGACGGTACCGGGACCGGTGTGCGGATTCATCTGGACTGTCACACGGCGGGAACCGCCTCGAATCATATCCAGCTGATCAACGGTACTTTCCCGGTTCAAAGGGGCGAGTGCTACCGTGTTCGGTTTACCGGCTCGGCGACAAAACCGGTTGAGCCGAAGATTCTCCTGATGCGTTCCGGTCCCCCTTGGACCGGTTACGGCGTGATTCTCGGCGGCGATGCCGAACTTGGCCCAGAGGAGAAAGAACACACATTAATTCTCAAGGTCACCAAGACGGCGGACGACGCCCGGCTGACTTTCTATTTTGGCGGACTTGTCCCGGAGGAGACCCAAATCGATATCGGTTCGTTCTCGGTGGAGCGGCTCGACGCGATCCCCTTTATCAACGATGTCGGAAATATCATTCTCGACGGAAACCGCGCGGGAGTGAAAAAATGGCGCCGGGAGGATCTGAAAAATCAGGATGATTTCTGGTACGACATCGTCGGCGACGGCCGGCTGCGGTTTTATTCCCAGGCCAACCCGGCGAAAAAGTATCGCTCGATCGAAGCGGCGAACCGGGAGCATATCATTATTCAGTTCGGTGTGCACGACGTGATTGTCGAGGATTTGGATCTGCGCTATGGGGCGGCGCACGGTTTTGGCGGCGGAGGGGTCGCGCGGATGACCATCCGCCGCTGCGATATCTCTTGGATCGGCGGCGGGGATCAGAATCAAACCGGCGGGGAAGGACGGCGTGTGCGATTTGGGAACGGGATCGAGTTTTGGTGCAGCGCCGTCGACTGCCTCGTGGAGGACTGCCGCCTGTGGGAGATTTACGACGCGGCTTTGTCCAATCAGGGAAACGGAACAAATACCCAGAAGAACATCACCTATCGGAACAACGAGATCTGGAACAGCGAGTATTCGTTCGAGTATTGGAATCGAGACGAAAGCTCGGTCACCGAGAATATCGTCTTTGAGGGGAACCGCTGCTACAACGCCGGTTTCGGGTGGGGCCATTCCCAGCGGCCGGACCCGAACGGAAGGCACCTGATGTTCTATTCCAATACGGCGAAAACCACGGGGGTGCTCATCCGCGGAAATCTGTTCTGTGAGGCGATCGATTCCCTCATCCGGCTGACGCCGACACAAACCAATCCCGATTGGCAGACGACGGCGCTTCGCTTTGAGTCGAACCGGTTCTACAACAGCGAAAAAGACGCGGCGTGGTGGCTCCAGGAGAAGATCGGCGCGGACGACTACTCGCACTTTCTGCGCCTCCTCGGTCCCGAGAACAATAACACCTGGCAAAAGCCGGAAACGATCCCTCCGGTTCCCGAATCGGCCCCCGTGCGGTAGTCTTGCATTTTTCTGCGCTGTAAAAAAAGGGGGGGAAACACCTCCCCTTTTTTTAGAACCAGTTATCCAGCGGCGATTTATTCTCCTCCTTGGCCTTCATCTCGGCGCGGATGTTCCACTGCCTTATCTCTTCGCGGCTGGTTCCGTACTGAACAATCGTTCCGTCGGGGACGAACGTCAGCGCGCTGATCGACCCGGTGGTGTCGTCTTCGGCCCGGTCGGCGCGGCTGCGCAGGATCGTTCCCTTTCGGATATCCCAGAGGAAAAGGGTCCCGTCCTCGCCCTCCAGACCGATCGCCAGTTTGGGCGTCGTCGGCGCGAAGTCGAGCGCCGAGATCTTTTTTTCATGCTCCCCCAGTTCCGTCAAAAGCGCGCCGTTGGCGCTTTGGTAGACGGCGACACAATTTTCCTTGGATCGGAAGGCGATCGAGCTGCTGCTCGGGGAAAAACGCCCCAGCGTGGCGCCGGACGGCTCGTTGACGAAGAACGACGTGACGAACAAAGGGGTCAGCGGAAGGATGGCGTCGTCGATCGGAACCGATCTGGGGGCCTTGAGATCCCAGATGACGATCGGCTTTTTCTCGGATTCGGTCCGGTCGGCGTCGACGACCTCGGTGGCGATCAAGCTGCCGTCGGCCGAGAAATCGACGATCCTCACCACGGTGATCGGGCCGTTTTCCGAGTCGGGGAGGGGCTTGTCTGTCGGGAAGGACAAAACCCGCTTCGGATCCTCCAGGTCGGTCAATTCCCAGGTGCCGTCGTCCCACTGACCGGCGAGCCAATCGCCGCCGCGGGACAGCAGCGCGTCACGGTAGGGGAGGGGGGAGGGGAGGACGGTCTCAACCTTCTTTTCTTCCTCTCCGGGGACGATCTTCTGCAGCGACAAATCCCCTTCTTCCGACTTGGAGACGATCAACAGGTGACCGCTTTTGTCAAACGCGATATCTCTGGGCCGGCCAATCTTCGCCAAACAGGGGGGATTGATTTCAAGCGGCTTCTGAAACGACGTGTTGAACAGAAGCAGCGCCCGGTCGCCGCGGTTCGCCGACAGGGTGGGCAGCTCCCGTCCCAGCGGGTTGTCGGCCGGGGCCGGCTCGGTAAGAACCGCCATAAATTCGCCGTTGTGGGAATAATGGATCGCGATCGCGTTGCCGGTGATGTCGCGGGAGTGCGGCGGTTTCCGGGTTGGTTTGGCGAGGAAGGGGTTCGAGGGGATTTTTATCAGCGGGGAACAACCGACCGCGGCCAGCGCCAGGGCGAGGAGGGCCAGCAGCGGCCGCCCGACGCTGAATCGGGACGATTGGACGCCCCGCGGATGGCTTTTTCTCGTCGCGGACATAATTGTTCTTCGTATGTTGTTCTTCGTTTATTGCTTTTGGCGGTGGTCGGCGGGGAGCCCCTCCCGCGCGCGGGGAGTGTACGGATTTTTGCCCGAAGGGTCAAGAGCGCCCGCGGCGCTGAAGAGGCGTACCCGCGGGTGCTCAAGGCGGACGATAGGAGGTTGAGAGGAATGGACTTTATCGATTGTAACGGTTGTATCGGAACAGCATCTTTTTATTGTTGTTCTTATTGAAAAGAAACAAGGAGTTTTACGGGATTCTCTCAAGTTTTTGAATAAGATAGATGTTCAGAGGTCACTTTTATCTCGGGGTGTGCCCGAGACAAAGGTTTTTCCCAGGGGAAAGTTCATAGGCGACGAAAATGTTTTTCCGAGTTTTCATCCCAAGGAACATGTTTTGCTGCTGCCTCCTGTTCTTCGCCGCTGTTGGGGTACTCCTGGTTTTGTTCGGACTGTACTACCAGCAGCCCCAGATCGAGGAGCTGGTCGGACAGGCGCTTCGTCCGGTCGATCTGGGGAGTGAGGGGAGTCTTTTCACCTGGTTCCTCTCGATACTCTGGCTGGTCGTCTCGGGGATCGGTTTTGTCTCGGCGCTGATGACCCTCTCCCAAAGGGCGCTGAAGTCGTGCTTTTGGTCCGTCGTCGCGCTGACCGGGTTGGTGATGAGCTGTGTCACCGCCTGCGGGCTTTCCCCGCTGATCTCGCGCATGGCCCAAAAAGGGATCGTTCTCGTCTCGGGGGGGGCTCTCTCGGAGGAAAGCTCTGCCTTTGTCTTCTACGGTGTCCTCGGCGCGGTGGGCGTGATCTTCGCGCTCTACGCGTTCCGGTACGTTTCGTTCTTTTCGTCCATCACCCGCAAAGTGCTCTGGCTGTTCTTTGTCTGCTCGTTTTCCCTGGCGACGGTGAGTATCGCCTTCCATTGGATCATTCCGACCGAGGAGGGGACCGAGAGCTCCTTGGCCGCGGCGGTCGACGACCGGGCGGCAGACGGTTCGGCGGCGTACGGGCAGGGGCGGCTCGTTCCGAAGAGCGAATCCGGTTCGTCGGTCGATATCGGCCGTTCCTCCGGTGCCGCCGGAGGTTCTTCCGGCACACTGAGCAAGCCGACCGTCATCGGCAAACCGAACGGCACCGACCGTGGGACGAATCCAACCGATCCGACGGGGCAGAAGAAGGGCAAGGACAGCGAAAAGGGAGACTTTGTCTCGTGCGCCTACTCCTCGGATCCGAATCACCAAGCCGAGGAGCGCCCCTGCGTGAGGAGTTGGTCGGATCTGTTTGGGATCGATCTGTCTCCCTTCAGGAAGGCGGACGAGTCGGGCAGCGGCGATGCCGAAACGGCCGAACCGAAGGAGTGTTTCTTAAGCGCCCTGAACCTCGATCTGGTCAGAACCCGTGAACTGTGCCGCCGGGGGACGTACGCTCTGTTTGTGGTCTTTTTCAGTACCGCTTTACTGGTGTTGGCCCGCGCCGAGCGGATCTACACCGAATACAAGCAGTATACCATAAAAAAAATGCGTATCATTCAGCAGATAGAGAAGGAGAACCCTTACGAGAAAAAGAACCGGGAGACCGCGTCGTACTACGATAACCAGTTCGATTATTCTCAGTTTGGGGATTTCAATTCGATGGATTTCCCGATGCGATAAGGGATAATCTCTCCCAGAGCTCCCGCTCGCCGCGCCGAAAGCGGATGTTAATCTCCAAGGCGGCGCAGGGAAGCGGGAAGGAAAGCCGCCGAAGTTTAACCAGGTCTTTCATCGTCGTGAGCAGCCGCCGGGCACCGGCGGCTGCCGCTTTTTCCGTCAGGTGGTTGATATCCTCTTGGGTGTAGGGAAAGTGGTCGGGGAAGAACCGGGTACCGACCGGCTCGATCCCGAGCCGCCGCGCGGTACGGGAAAACCCCGCGGGGTTGCCGATGCCGCAGAACAAAAAGCAGTCATGACGGTACGGGGCCAGCGCGGTCCCCGGTTCCTCGAGGGCACGCCGCGCGAAACGGCCGTCCGGGGCGATTTCGACCAGCGCCGCGGGTACGTGCGCCGCCTCGCACAAAAGCGCGCCGGGGGCGTATTGACGAATCTTGCGGCGGAGTGTTTCAATTTCTTCGGGCAGGATAAGATCGGTCCGGGTGAGAATCACGATTTCGGCACGCCCCAGCGATGTGGGCGGCTCGCGCAAAAATCCCCGCGGAAAGATTGCCCCGCCGCCGAACGGTTCGGTGGCGTCGATTAAGACCAAATCGACCGTTCGCTCTAAGCGCCGGTACTGAAAGCCGTCGTCCAAGAGGAGTATTTCGGTTTCGGGATGCTCCTCCAGCAGGCGCCTTCCCGCCCCGACGCGGTCGATCGCCTGATAGTGGGGAACCGCGGGGAAACGCTCATAAAGCTCGGCGGCCTCGTCGTTGACCCGGTCCGGTCTTTCGGCACCGTATCCCCGAGAGAGAATCGCCGCGCGGCGGCCGCGCCGCTGGAGGCCGTCGGCAAGATAGGCGATCATCGGGCTTTTGCCGGTCCCCCCCAAGGTGATATTGCCGACGCTGATCACCGCACGGGCCAGCGTGTGACGGCGGAAAAGATGGTGGTCATAGAGGAAATTTCGAGCACGCACCGCCGCGCCGTAAGGGATACTGACCGCGCGAAGAAGCGCTCGGGCCACCAGCGCGCTCGGGGTACGCCGCTGACCGCTGACGATGGCGCGAAAGTCTTCCGCTGTCATAATCTTGGGATCCTGTGAAGCGTGCGGTTTCAGTGCCGCCGCCAGAAAGCCGGGGAGAACAAAAGGATCGGGAGATAGAGCTCCAGACGGCCCATGAGCATTGCCCAGGAGAAGAGAAACTTCACCTTGGAGCAGAGGAACCCGTAATTTCCTTTCGCGCCGAACGGGCCGAAGGCCGGCCCGACATTGGAGTGCATCGAAAGCGAGGCGGACAGCGCGTTGATCACCCGGCCCCCCTCGTCGCAGACGGGGGCCGGGCTGTCGTGCAGCGGCTCAAAGGTCAGCGCGACGAAGGCGACCAGGAATACCGAGAGCAAAAACGCGCACAGGTAGGTCATCACCGCCGAGGTGGTTTCATTTCCGAAGACCGCCTTTCCGACGCGGACGGTCTGAACCAGGTTGGGGCGATGGGCACGGCCAATCTCCTGCGAGATGGTTCGAACGGCGATGAGGTTGCGGATGACCTTGGTTCCCCCCGCGGTGCTCCCGGAACAGCCGCCGATGAACATCAGGTGGATGAAGACCAAAAGGGCCAGGCCATTCCAGCGCTCGTACTCGTCCAGACAAAAGCCGGTTCCGGTGAGGGCCGAGACGACGTGAAAAACCGTCAATCGCAGCGCCGTCGGCCAGGGGAGAAGGCCGTTTTCGGTTTCGACGATCGGGACGCTCTCGGTTCCGAAGACCTCAAAGTCATGGCAGACGATTCCCGAGACAAAGACCACGATCGTCGCTAGGAGAATGATCTGTAAATAACCGCGCCATTCGGTGTCGCGCAAAAGCGCCGCCGGCTTGCCGAGGAGAAGGTGCAGAAGCAAAACGATATTCGATCCGGCCAAGATCATGAAGACGATCAATGTCCACTCAATCACCGGGCTGTTGCAGCCCGGATCGGTCGCGAAGTGGCCGATGCTCCCGTTGTAGGTGCTAAAGCCCCCCGTCGACAGGGTCGAGAAGGCGTGGCACAGCGCGTCGAAGGACGAAAGACCGCAGATCCTCAAAAGAATCGTCAGGACCAGGGCCATTCCCACGTAGAGGTACGATAACAGACGGGCCACGCTTTGAACCTGCATCGGGGAACCGAAGGCCCCTGCGCCGAGCTCGGCGTTCATCATCATCTTTCCGGCGACCCCCTGACCGATGAGAATGACGAAAAGGACCATGATTCCCAAGCCGCCGAGGAAGTGGGTGGTGGCGCGCCAGAATAGAATCGTTCGCGGAACGGCCCCGGGAGCCTCGACGTTGGCCAAAACGGTCGCCCCGGTGGTGGTGATCCCCGAGGTCGACTCAAAGATAGCGTCGGCGGCCGACATAGCAACGCCCTCACGGACTTCGGCGCCGCTGAGCAGGTACGGCAGCGCTGCCAGAAGAATCGCCAGGATCCAGCTCAGTGGGACCACCGCGATCGACTCGCAGCGCAGAAACTGGTCGTCTTTGGCCGCCCGGCCGAGAAAACGGAGAATCTCGCCGAGCGCCACGCAGATCAGCGCCGAGCAGAGCAGCGCCAGGAAACCGGTGCGCTCCTGTTCCCAGACCCCGCCCAAAGAGGGAAACGCCCAGGGGAGCGAAAAGAGCATACTGATCCCCAAAAGATCAGCGATGAGTCCGAGAAGCCGGACGATAAGCCGAAAGTTCATCGAACTTGGAACCCCTCCTTAACCGCGCCGGACGGAGCCGTTACTGGTTCAGCATCCGCTGAATAAAGCCGGTATCGACCTTGCCGGCGACGAAGTCCCCGTGACGAAGGATTTTCTTCTGGATCGGAACCGAGGTCTTGATCCCCTCGACCTTCAGCTCGTCGAGCGCGCGGAGCATGCAGGCGATCGCCTCCTCGCGGGTCGGCTGATGGACCAGGAGCTTTCCGATCATCGAGTCGTAATTCGGGTTGACGACATAGCCGGCGTGGGCGTGCGAATCGAACCGGACGCCGAAACCGCCGGGGACAATCATGCCGGTGATCTTCCCCGGGCAGGGACGGAAGCCATGGTCGGGGTCTTCGGCGTTGATGCGGCACTCGATCGCGCAGCCGCGATGGACAATATCTTTTTGGGTGAAGGGGAGTTTCCCTCCACTGGCGACAATCAGCTGCGCCTTGATCAGATCGACCCCGGTCACCAGCTCGGTGACCGGATGCTCAACCTGAATTCGGGCGTTCATCTCGATAAAGTAGTAGTTGCCCTGCGCGTCGACGATGAACTCGACCGTTCCGGCGTTAGTGTAGCCCGACTCTTTGACCAAACGGGCGGCCGCCTCGCACAGGGCGGTGCGGGTCTTCTTAGAGAGGTTCGGCGCGGGACTCTCTTCGATGAGCTTCTGATGGCGGCGCTGCATCGAGCAGTCGCGTTCCCAGAGGTGAACGACGTTGCCGTGGTTGTCGGCGATAATCTGCGCCTCGACGTGGCGGGGATTCTCGATGAACTTCTCGATGTAGACGTCGGCGTTGCCAAACGCGGCGGCCGCCTCCTGCGAGGCCTGCGCCAAGGCGTTTTTCAGTTCCTCGTCGCTGTAAGCGACACGCATCCCGCGGCCTCCGCCGCCGGCGGAGGCCTTGACCAGAACCGGATAGCCGATGCCGCGGGCGCACTGAAGCGCCTCGGCCTCGGAGGTGATCAGCCCCTCGCTGCCGGGAACCGTCGGAACGTCGCCGGCGCGGGCGATCTTGCGAGCGCTGTTCTTGTCGCCGAGCAGCTGCATCGCCTGATGGGTCGGGCCGATGAACTCGTAGCCGCTGGCGCGGCAGACTTCGGCGAAGTGGGCGTTTTCGGAGAGAAAACCGTATCCCGGATGGATGGCGTCGACCCCGCCGAGTTCGGCGGCGGAGATGATCCGATCGATCTTCAGGTAGCTCTGCTGAGCGCGCGCCGGACCGATGCAGATGGTTCGATCGGCCAGCGCCAGGTAAGCGCTTCCCAGGTCGGCCTGGCTGCAGACGGCAACCGTCTCGATCCCCATCTCATGGCAGGCACGGATGATCCGCAGCGCGATTTCCCCTCGGTTGGCGATCAGAATTCTCTTGAACATGGTCCGGTCCCCTCTAGAGATTATCCGCGGGTATCGATCTTAAACAGCGGCATGCCGAAGTCGACCGCTTCGCCGTTCTTGACCAGAACCGCGACGACCTTGCCGGAGATTTCGCCCTGGATTTCGTTGTAGACCTTCATCGCCTCGATGATACAGACGGTCGTCTCGGGGGTGATGACATCTCCCACCTTGACGAATGGGGGCTTATCGGGCGACGGGGCGGTGTAGAAGGTACCGACCATCGGGGAGGTGATCAGCTGGATCGAGCTGTCGTCTGGCTTGTCGTCCCTCGCGGCGGCCGGCGCGGCACTGGCCGCGGGCGCGGCCGGCACAAAGCTTGGGACGGGGACCGGGGCGGCGGCCGACCCGACGGCGCGGTCACGGCGAAGTTGGATCCCGCAGCGTCCCTGCGTGAGGTTGATCTCGGTCAGATCGTTGGCCGTCATCAGGGAAACAAGCCGCTCGACCAGGGCCGGATCGAAGACGTCGCCGCGGTCTTGACGCGCCTCGGCGTCACCCTGGCGTTTTTCTCGTTTGATCTCTTTTTTCATAATGCTTCACCTTGCCTTATTATTTACAGGTCTGACCATTATACCCCAATCGGGCGCGCTGTAAAAACCCTATTTTTGACTCACTCCCCCCGCACGGCGGAAAGAATCCTCGCTTTGTTCGCGAAATCGGCCAGCAGCGTCGGTTCTGCCAGCGCGGGGATCGAACGGGCACGGGCCAGAACCGCCTCGGCGATCATCGGCGACAGTTCGATGAGGAGCCGGCCGCCGCCGCGCAGGAACGCGGGGGCCTCCTCGAGGATGCGGTCGATGATCTCGGTCCCCGTCGGGCCGGACAGGAGCGCTTCCTTCGGCTCATAGTCACGTACCGACACGTCGAGGGCGTCGTACTCGGCCGCCGAGACGTAGGGGGGGTTCGAGACGATTAAGTCATACTGTTGGCGGGGAACCGCGGCGAACAGGTCGCTTTGCGCGAACGTGACCCGGTCGTCGACCTGGTGCTTTTTGGCGTTTTCGGCTGCCACCGCCAGCGCCGCGGGGGAAATATCAACCGCGAGTACCTTGGCGGCCGGGAGGTTTTTGGCCAATGCCACGGCGATGCAGCCGCTGCCGGTGCCGATGTCGAGGATGTTATATGCCCCGTTTTTCCCCTCCGGCGCGGAGGCCTTGAGGAATTCGATCCCTTCCAGGACGAGCTGCTCGGTCTCGGGACGGGGGATGAGGGTATCGCGCGTGACCTGAAAACCGAGAGAGTAGAACTCTTTGCTGCCGACCAGCGAGGCGACCGGTTCGCCCGCGCCGTGCCGTTTGACCATCGAGCGAAAGGTGTCGAGCTGCTCGGCCGCCGGGACGGTTTCGTAATGGGTATACAGCTCGATGCGCGTCAGTTTCAGCGCGTGCGCCAAAAGAACCTCCGCCTCCAGACGAGGACTGGGGGAACCGTGCCGCTTGAAGAAGTCGGCCGTCCACTGCAGAAGACGCTGGACATTCCAGATTTCGGTTGACATGGCGCTGTGAATTGCCCTTTTTGCGCGGGTGAGCCCCTTTTTGCGGCGAGAGTTATTCCCCTTCGACGCCGAAGGAGCTGCGCAGCTCTTGGCGTTCGTAGTCGATCAAGGCGTCGATGACCGGCGAGAGGTTTCCCGCGAGGATCGAGTCGAGTTTGTAGAGGGTCAGGCCGATACGATGGTCGGTGACTCGGTTTTCGGGGAAATTGTAGGTGCGGATTCGCTCGCTGCGGTCCCCGCTGCCCGTTTGGCTGAGCCGCTCCTCGGCCCGCTTTTTTTGCTCTTCCAGCCGCTTTGTCTCGTAGATGCGCGACTTCAGGACGCGCAGCGCCTTGGCGAGGTTCTTATGCTGGCTTTTTTCGTCCTGGCAGCTGACGACGATCCCGGTCTCGAAGTGGGTTAGGCGAATGGCCGAGGCCGTTTTATTGACGTGCTGACCTCCCGGCCCGCTGGAACAGAAGCGGTCGATACGGTAGTCGTCGGGGGAAAGATTCACCTCGACATCTTCCGGCTCGGCCATCACCGCCACCGTCGCGGCGCTGGTGTGGATACGCCCCTTCGCCTCGGTCTCGGGGACGCGCTGGACCCGGTGGCCGCCGCTTTCGAATTGCAGCTCGCGGAAGCAGCCCTCCCCCTCGACGCCGAAGACGATCTCTTTGAAGCCGCCCATTTCGGTCGGACTGGCCGACATCAGTTCGGTCTTCCAGCCGCGGTCGTCGCAGTAGTGCTTGTACATCTCGAACAGGTCGCGGGCGAACAGTGCCGCCTCGTCGCCGCCGGTTCCCGCGCGGATCTCCATAATGCAGCTGGTTCGGTTGGCGTCGGCCCCGCCGATCGTCATGTCGAGCAGCTCGTTCCAGAGCGTTTCGCGCTCACTCTTGAGCTCGGGAATCTCCATCGCGGCGAGCTCACGCATCTCCGGGTCGCTGCCGCCGGCTAGCTCTTTGGCCTCGTCGATCTCTTTGTTGAGCTGGAGAAATCGGCGGTATTTGCCGCAGAGCTTGGCCAGCGAGCCGTACTGACGCGCGACCTGGGCCATTTTGTCGGAGTCGGCCAGAACGTCGGGGTCAACCATCTGACGCTCGAGTTTCTCGAACTGCGCCAGCTTTTCGTCCAGTAGTTTACGCATAACGGCCACCTAAAAAAAGAGACGGCTCAAAAAGCCGTCTCCTTGTCTTCAAAAAAAGGAAAACGACGCGCCCCCCGCGCCGCGTTGGTATACAAAAAGACCACACGCGGGCGAAGAGAAGGGCACGAACGCTAATCCTTTTTCTCTCCCTTTTTGCGGAGGTTGTTCAGGGCGCTGCCGTACTTGCGGTTGAACTTCTCGATACGCCCGGCGGTGTCGACGTACTTGAGCTTGCCGGTGTAGAACGGATGGCAGGCGTTGCAGATATCGACCTTCAGTTCGGGCTTGGTGCTGCGGGTCATGAAGCTGTTGCCGCAGCCGCAGGTGACTTTGGTATCCATGTATTTGGGATGGATATTCTCTTGCATAATGAAAACTCCTATGCAACATTTTTTTGACGCGCGATTCCACCACGCTGCCTAGGCACACCTAGGAGGACCCTATGGGGAGCAGAGAATAATCGTCGCTGGTTGGCCTATTTTATCAGAGGGTCTTAAGCTGAAAAGGGAGGGGGAATTAAGCCCCAACGGGGGAGAGAAGGGGGCTTTAGGGGAAAAGAAAAAGGCGCGCTTTTTCAAGCACGCCTTTTCTTTTGTGGGAACCGCGCGTGGGCTTATGACCACTTGCGGGCGACGCGGACCTGCGCGCGGGCGTTGCGCTGGGCGGCGAACTTTTCGGCCATCGAGTCGGGGTCGCCGGCCTTTCTGGCGCGGGCCGCGGTGAGCGCCTCTTGCGAGTCGGCGAGCGACAGATCGCCCTTGCGCACCAGCCGGCTGGTCAGAATCGAGACGACATCGCCGCTGACCTCGATGAAGCCCCCCTCGATGTAGTAACTGTCGGTCTCCTCGCCGGTTTTGACGCGCAGTTCACCGGCGCCGATTCGGCCGACCATCGGGGTGTGCAGGGGCGCGACACCGTATTCACCGTCAAAGAGCGGAATCGCGACGAAGACGGCCTCGGTCTCGACCTCGGTCTTTTCCGGCGTGACGACAATACATTTCATAGTGATAATCCGATCTTTGGGCAGCTTGGGGGAAAGTTACTTTTTCTTCGCGGCCGATTCCATCCGCTCGGCCTGCTCGGCGGCCTGTTCGACCGAACCGACGTAGAGGAAGGCCTGCTCGGGGAGGTGGTCCCACTTGCCGGCGGCGATCTCCTCGAACGAACGGATCGTGTCTTCCAGCGGGGTGATCTGGCCGGGTTTGCCGGTGAAGACCTCGGCGACGAGGAACGGCTGGGAGAGGAAGCGCTCCATCCGGCGGGCGCGATGGACGACCAGCTTGTCCTCTTCGGGGAGCTCGTCGACACCGAGGATGGCGATGATGTCCTGCAGCTCACTGTAGCGCTGAAGCGTCTGCTGCACCAAACGGGCGCAGTTGTAATGGCGCTGGCCGACATACTGCGGGTCGAGAACGCGGCTGCTGGAAGCCAGCGGGTCGACCGCGGGGTAGATACCTTTCTCGGAGATCGAACGGGCCAGGTAGACGAACGCGTCGAGCTGACCGAACGCCGTGGCCGGGGCCGGGTCGGTCGGGTCGTCCGCGGGGACGTAGACCGCCTGCACCGAGGTGATAGCGCCCTTGTCGGTCGAGGCGATTCGTTCCTGCAGCGCGCCCATTTCGGAAGCCAGGGTCGGCTGATAACCTACCGCCGACGGCATCCGGCCCAGAAGCGCCGAAACCTCGCTCCCCGCCTGGGAGAAACGGAAGATGTTGTCGACGAACAGCAGAACGTCGGTACCGAGGTTGTCGCGGAAATATTCCGCCATCGTCAGAGCCGACAGGGCGACACGCAGACGAGCCCCCGGCGGTTCGTTCATCTGGCCGAAGACCATCGTCGTTTGATCGATGACCGAACGGCCGGTGTTGCCGATCTTCGCCTCTTTCATCTCGCGCCAAAGGTCGTTCCCCTCACGGGTACGCTCACCGACACCGGCGAAAACCGAGGCGCCGCCGTGCGCGCTGGCGATACGGGCGATCAGTTCCTGAAGAATAACCGTCTTCCCCAGACCGGCGCCGCCAAACAGACCGGCCTTGCCGCCGCGGACGAACGGGGTCAGCAGGTCGATCACCTTGATACCGGTCTCGAAGATTTCGGTCTTCGTCGACAGACTGGTGATCTTCGGGGTGGGCTGGTGAATCGGGCGATATTCGGTCGTCTCGACCGGGCCCATCTTGTCGATCGGCTCGCCGAGAAGGTTAAAGACGCGTCCGAGGGTATTTTTCCCGACCGGGACGCAGACCGGCGCGCCGGTATCTTCGCATTCCATCCCCCGAAACAGACCGTCCGTCGATCCGAGCGCGACGCAGCGAACCTTGCCGCCGCCGAGGTGCTGCTGGACCTCACCGATGAGGTGAATCTTTTTTTCGCCCGTCTCGGAGTCGATCTTCACCGCGTTATAGATCGCCGGAAGGTTCTCTTCGGAGAACTCCGCGTCAAACGTGGATCCGATCACCTGAGTGATCTTGCCGATATTCTTTTCCGTCATAGCCGCTCTCTTTGATATAACGTTTTTGTCGTTTCGTTCGTAGGTTAAAGGACTGTTATTTCATAGCGCTCGCGCCGCTGACCACCTCGATGATCTCGTTGGTGATCTGCGACTGACGCGCGCGGTTGTAAGTGGTGGTCAGGATGCTGATCATCGAGTCCGCGTTGTCGGTGGCCGCCTTCATTGCCTTTCGGCGGGCGATCTGTTCGCTGACCGCCGCGTCGAGGAAACACTTGAAGAGCTTCATCTTGAACGCCATCGGGACAACCTCTTCGAGGATCGATTCCGGCGAAGGGAGGAACTCGTAGTCGACCTGCCCCTTCGTGGTTTCGGTTTCGGCGTTTTGGGCGTTGGCCAATTCCGAAAGAGGAAGCAGGGTCTCTATCGTCGCGTACTGCTTGCTCAGCGAGATGAAGCGGGTATAAACCACCTCGACCCGATCGATCTCCCCGGCCAGGTAAGAGGTCAGGAGCCCCTCGGCGATGACGTTGACCTGTTCGAAGAGGGGATGATGGTCAAACTGATTGAAGAACTCATCGATCTGGACATCGCGGAACTTCATGTACGAAGCGCCGCGGTTTCCCGAGACCATATGACGAACCGCCTGGCCTTCGGCCTTCAGCTCTTCGAGCCGCTTGTGCCCCATACGAAGGATGGAGGAGTTATAACCGCCGCACAGCCCCCTGTTGGCCGTCAACACTAAAAGCGCGGTCGACTTGCACTGGGGACGCTCTTCCAGAAGGGGGTGCGCTACCTTCAGCCCCGCGCGGGCCAAATCGCCGACCAGCGCGGCGATCCGCTCGGTGTAGGCGCTCGCCGCCAGGGCCCGCTCCATCGCCTTGCGGAACTGGGCCGAAGCGACCAGTTCCATCGTGTGGGTGATTTTGCGGGTGCTCTGGATCGACTTGCGCCGCTTATCTAATGCTCTGGCTTTTGCCATAGTGATTCCTTACGTGGTTCTCACAGTGGAGCGAATTTGCTTTCGCCAGCGGCCCCTTACTTGAAGGTGGCGCCGAACTCGTTGATCGCCGACTCGATTTCGGCGTTGAGGTCGTCGTTGAGTTTGCGCGCTTCGTTGATCTTGTCCCAAAGCGGCTGCTTCTTGCTGTGGACGAATTCGAGGAACTCCTCTTCCCAGCGGAGGATCTCTTTGACGGGGATCTTGTCGAGGAAACCGCGCGTACCGGCGTAGAGCACCATAACCTGGTCGATCACGTCCAGCGGCTTGCAGATACCCTGAATCAGGAGTTGGTTCATCGCGTAACCGCGGTCCAGACGCTGCTGCGTGGCGGCGTCCAGGTCGGAACCGAGCTGAGCGAACGCTTCCAGCTCGCGGAACGACGCCAGGTCGAGACGAAGACCACCCGCTACCTGCTTCATCGCGGGGATCTGGGCGCTGCCGCCGACTCGGGAGACCGAGATACCGACGTTCATCGCCGGACGCTGGCCGCGGAAAAAGTAGTCGGTCTGGAGGTAGATCTGACCGTCGGTGATCGAGATGACGTTCGTTGGAATATACGCCGAAACCTCACCTTCCTGCGTCTCGACGATCGGCAGGGAGGTCAGAGAGCCGCCGCCAAGGTCGTCGGAGAGCTTCGCGGAACGCTCCAGAAGACGGCTGTGGCAGTAGAAGATATCGCCCGGATACGCCTCGCGCCCGGGAGGACGGCGGACCAGCAGGGAGAGTTCGCGGTAGGCGACCGCCTGCTTCGACAGGTCGTCGTAGACGATCAGCGCGTGCTGGCCGTTGTCGCGGAAGTACTCGGCCATCGCCGTTCCGGCGTAAGGCGCGATGTACTGCAGCGGGGCGGGGGAGCTGGCGCCGGCGACCACGACGGTGGTGTACTCCATCGCGCCATGCTGGCGAAGGGTTTCGATCAGGCCGGCCACCGTCGAGTCTTTCTGACCGATGGCGACGTAGAAGCACTTTACGTCCTTCCCCTTTTGGTTGATGATCGTATCGATGCAGATCTGCGTCTTGCCGGTCTTCCGGTCACCGATGATCAGCTCACGCTGACCACGCCCGATCGGGGTCATCGAGTCGATCGCCTTGATCCCGGTCTGAAGGGCTTCGCGGACCGGCTGGCGGTCGGCGATACCCGGGGCGGGCTGTTCGACAAAACGGGTTTCGGTGGCGTTGATCGGACCTTTCCCGTCGAGCGGATTCCCAAGCGGGTCGATCACGCGGCCGAGGACCGCGTCGCCGACCGGCACCTGAAGAAGCTGACCGGTGGTACGGACTTCGTCCCCTTCCTGAATCTTGAGGTAATCGCCGAGGATGATCACCGCGACGCTGTTTTCCTCGAGGTTGAACGCCTGACCGCGGATACCGTTGGGGAACTCAAGCAGCTCGCCGGACATCACGCCGGACAGACCGTAAACCTGAGCAATACCGTCCCCGATCTCGATCACACGCCCGACCTGACGGACGTCGATGTGCGTCTCGAACTGCTCAATTTCCTTCTGGATTACTGAAGCTATTTCGTCGGCTTTGAATTTCATGAGCGCTCCTGTCAACTATTTGCTGGCGCACGTTTTCAAGTTGTGTTGCGATGGAAGCGTCGAAGATTTTGTCTCCGATACGCACGATAATGCCGCCGATCACCTCGGGGTCGATCACCGCGTGAATGACCGGTTCCCCCCCAAGGATAGCGCGGAGCTTTTCGGCTATGGCGCCGAACGTCTCTTGATCGAGCGGCGAGGCGGTGGTGACCGTTACCGGAACACGGCCGCGGTTGGCGTCGTCGATCTTGCGGCACTGAACGTACATCTCGCGGAGAAGGTCGAGCCGTCCCCGTCGAGCCGCCGTCATCAGAAAATTACGAAACAGAGGTGTCGCGTCGGCGAGCAGACTGGTGAGGATCCGTTGCTTCTCGCGGGTCGGAACCATCGCCGAGGCAAGCAGCTGCTCGAACGTTTTGTTGGCATCCAGCGCTTCGGTCACGAACGAACCGAATTCGTCGGTCACCTCGGTGAATGAGACGCCTGAACTTTGACAGGCGCCGTTGAGCGCGGCAGCGTAGACCTCAGCGAGTTCCTCGCGGGAGACGTCTGCGGAATGCTCCGCCGCGAATTGGGAATCCTGTTCCGGTGTCTGTTGCATAATCTCGACCCGAAAGAGCGGGAACCGAGCACCTTGTCGTAGGGCTAAGCGCGCGGTTCTCAGCGGTTTTTTAACGAATGTTGGTTTAGCCCTTGGAGAACTGCTTGACGGCGTCGTCGATCAGACGGGCGTGATCTTTCGGATCGATCTTCTCTTTGAGGATCTTTCCGGCCAGATCGGTCGCCCACGACGCGCTGCGACTGGCCAAGTCGTTGAGCATCTGCTCCCGGTCGGACTCGATGTCGCGCTTGCCCTTGGCACGAACCTCATCGGCGTCGGCCTGGGCGGCGGCCAAGAGCTCGTCGCGCTTCTTGGCGGCGGCGTCTTTGGCGTCGGCGAGGATCATCCGGACCTCGTCATCGGCGCCGGCAAGCTTCTGCTGATACGACTCATGAAGAGCTTTGGCGTCGGCGTTGGCTTTGTCGGTCTCGGCAAGCTTGTCGGCCATCGACTTCTCGCGCGCGTCGAGCGCGTCGGCGATCGGACGGAAGGCGAACTTGCCGAGGATGAACAGCAGTCCGAGGAAGATGATACCGGTCCACAGGGCCAGGTCCGTCTGGAACGCCAACGGCTTCAGACCGCCCTCTTCGGCTTCATGCGCGGCCTCTTCCGCCAGGAGCGGCAGCGAGGTACCCAGGACGCAGATGACGGACGCGGCGGCCAGCCGAAACGTTCTCCCGGCGTTTGTCCAACTGATTTGGTATGGCATCATAGTCGGATCTCTCCTGTTGTTGCGGTCACCCCTCCGGACGAAAAGGAACCTTTTCGGCGGGAGGGCGGAACATCGCTGGCGAATAACGGCGAGGTTCTTACTTTCCCAGCAGGCAGATGATCAGGGCGAAGAACGCGATACCTTCGATAAGAGCCGCGGAGATGATCATCGCGGTCTGGATGGCACCGGCGACTTCCGGCTGACGGCTGATGCTCTCCACCGCGGTGGAGCCGATCTTGCCGATACCGAAGGCGGCGCCGATGATCGTCAGAGCGGCGGCGATGGTGCTCAAGCTGATCGAACCGGCGGCAGCGGCGGCGCCCCCGTCCTCCTGCGCGAAGGCGGCCATCGGGGCGAGAACCAGGGCGAAAACAAACAGCGCGACGATGGTTTTGACGAACTTACTCACGGAAAATCTCCTTCTTGCGTCTTGATGACGCCTTGAACGGTTAGAGAAACCTTTGAACTATTTTTTATTTGGAAACGACCGCGCAGGAGACCTGCGGGCGGTCACGCGAATGTTTAGTGCTGATGCTGGGCCATCCCGATGAAGATGGCGGCCAGGAACATAAAGATATAGGCCTGAAGGAACGCCACGAACAGCTCCAGACAGCTTAGGGCTACGCTCATCAGGACACTTCCGGTGGTGACACCGATCCAAAGCGCCAAAAGGCCTCCGGCCGAAGCGCTGATAAAGGCCAGGAAGACCGCCAGCACTACGTGGCCGGCGAACATATTGGCCAGAAGACGAATGGCCAGCACAACGTGCTTGATCCCGTTGCCGGCCACCTCGATGACGAAAATCATCGGCTTGAGGAAGATCGACAAGGCCAGGGGGAGATCCATCTTGGGAACCTGATGAAACCAGTATTTGAACAGCCCCTGCTTGAGCATCCCGCCGCCGATGACGACCAGGTAGGTGATCAGCGCCAGGACCGCGGTGACCGAGAGATTGCCGGTGGGGGAACCGCACCAGGGGAGCATTCCCATGAGGTTGCAGCCGAGGATGAAGAAGAAAAGGGTCCAGAGGAACGGGGTGTAGCGGCTGGCCGCCGACTTGCCGACCGAGGGGATAATCACCTCGTTGCGCAGGTACGTCAGGAACGCCTCGAGCATGTTCCAGAAACGTCCCTTCACCAGCTGACCGCCGCGAACCCGGCGAGCCAGCGGGAAGAAGAAGGCGATCAGCAGCACGGCGACGACCACTTCCAGAACCATAAACTTGGTCAGCTGGAACTCATGGCCGCAGATGGTCCATTTTGGAAGATCGGGTAAATGCCCGAAAAACTGGGGAAGATGGAACCCGTTGGCGTCGGAAACGTGACTGCCGATTTCTCCAATATCGATGTCCATAGCCGCTTTTATCCTATCGTGCCTGATACAGCGCAAAGGGCCGGCGGACCGAATGAATCAGTCCCCGTGTTGTTCGCTTTCTTTGTCGGCTGTTTGCTCTTGGGGTTGGCTTTCCCGCTGATCTGTCTGAACCCGCGGCCCCGGGAGGGATGTCCAAACCTCGGCCGGGAAGAGGAACAGATAGAACAGCGCCAGCGTCAAGACACAGCGCTTAGATAAAATATTATCGAATGACAGAAAAAAGACAAGGGCCGCTAGGAGAGGAACTCCGGTGCGAACCCCCATCGTTATTGCGTAATCTGCCAAGACTCCGTATTTTCCGCGAAACCATAAATCCGTGCCGTACCGCAAAAGGCCGAGCAGGACAAAGACCGCGGCGACCACCACCGAGACCATGGGGAACGATTCGGGGTAAAGCGCGTGCCCCCCCACCGAAGTGAGGACGAAGACCACCAGCAAAATGATCCAATACAGACTGTAGCCCGGGCGGGAAGCGCCGACGCCGGCTTGTTGGTCATGGTCGGTCTTTTCGGTCATAGCTGCGGCCGCGTTTTATCCTCTGTCTGATCGGCACCGGCGGTTTTGTCCGCTCCCTTGATGATCGCCATCAGCTGCGCGGCCAGGATGACCATCGCCAGTGCCGAGGCAATCAGGAGGAAAACCGGTGTGGTCCCGAAACGATTATCGAGCCAATGCCCGCCGTAGGCGACCAGCCCCATCTCCAGCGCGATCGTCATGATGCGGGTACTCCACATATAGCCGATAGCCAGAGGGGAAAGGCCTTCCGGATTGTCGTCTGGGGAACTTCTCATCGCCTCATGCTCGACTTGCATACTAACGGCCGCCGCGCCGCGGTTGTGGTTTCCTTATGATTATAACCTCTTGGCGGCAAATTTCAAGCAGTTTCTTTATGTTTCCCAGATTAACATCCGCGGTTCGGGAGAACCTAAACGCCTGGGATAGCATGATGTTAAACAAAAAGGCGCCCTTAAAGAGGGGCGCCTTTTTTAGGGAAACGCTTTTTGCGCGCTTAGGCCTCTTTCTTGGCCTGCTCACGAGCGGCCTTCTTCGCCTTGCGGCCGCGGCGGGCCTTGGCCGGCTTGGCGGCCTCGGTCTCGACCTTGCGCTCGACACGGCGCTCGGCAAGACGGGTCTTCTTGCCGACCCGGTCACGCAGGAAGTAGAGCTTCGCGCGGCGGACAATCGCGCTGCGGACCGTCTCGACGCGGGCAATCTTCGGGGAATGGAGGGGGAACTTGCGCTCGACGCCCTCACCGTTGACGATACGGCGCACGACAAACATCTCGCGGGTTCCGCCGCCGGAACGGGCGATGACCACGCCGTTAAAGATCTGGATACGCTCTTTGTCGCCTTCGAGGATCTTGCAGTGAACGTTGACGGTGTCGCCGATGGCGAACTCGGAAACCTCCGGCTTGCGGCAGAGGTCTTCGACCTTTTTGAGAATCTCTTGACTCATCGTTAAACTCGCTTCTTCCCTTGGGGGAAGCGTAAAGGGTGGAACGAAGGACCGCGTTAAGAACTCCCGGAATAACCGCTCCGGGCTAAAAAGAAGTCCCGCGTATTTACTCGGGACAACCCGCGTCCTTGGCTGCGCCGGGGTCTCCCCCGCGCAAAAGATCAGGGCGCCGCTGCCGGGTGCGGAGCAGTCGCTGCTCCTGCCGCCAGGCGTCAACGGCCTGATGGTTCCCCGAAAGAAGGATCTCGGGGACTTCCAGGCCGCGATATTCGCGAGGCCTGGTATAAACGGGCTCCTCGAGGAGCCGATTTCCACTGGAAAACGAATCGGTTCTGGCCGAGTCTTCGTCCCCCAAAACACCGGGGAGAAGACGGATCACCGATTCGATGACCACCATCGCGGCGACCTCGCCCCCGTTGAGAACAAAGTCGCCGATCGACAGCTCGTCGGGGCAGAGCAGATCGCTGATCCGCTGGTCAAACCCCTCGTAGCGCCCGCAAAGAAGAACGATGCGCTCTTCCTCGGCGAAACGTTCGGCGGCGCGCTGGTTAAAGACGCGCCCCGTCGGGGTCAGCATCACCAGGTGCCCGGGGGAAGCCATCGCTTGGACCTCTTCGACACAGGGGACCACGCGGTCGGCTTTGAGAACCATCCCCGGACCGCCGCCAAAAGGACGATCGTCCACCGTGGCGTGACGATCGTGCGCCCAGTCGCGAATGTTGAACAGGTTGATGTTCACCTGCCCCGACGCGATGGCGGCGCTTAAAATGCTCTCGGAAAGGAACCCCTCGAACAGGTCGGGAAAAAGGGTCAGAATATCGAACCGCATGGGGATTCTTCCCTAATGAACTTGCCCGAGAGGAGCTCCCTTTGGGAAAACTTACGCCTCGGCGCTGTCGCCGGCGGCCGGGGCCTCTTCGGCGGCGGTGTAGCCGGTCGGAGCGGCGGGCTTCTTGCCGGCGTTGAGCTTGGCCAAAGCGGCCTGCTGCGCCTCCAGGCGGGTGCCGTTCTTGCCGTACTTCTTGATGAGGACCGCGGCCTTCTCGGACGGCTGAGCGCCTTTCTTGATCCACGCCTCGATCGCGTCACCCTTCAGGACGGCGCGGGCGTCGGTGTCGGGGACCATCGGATCGTAGTAACCGAGCTCCTCGAGGACGCGGCCGTCACGCGGCGAACGGATATCCATCGCGCACAGACGGAAGAACGGACGATGTTTGCGGCCCATCTTTTTCAGACGGATTCTAACGGCCATAGTGAACTCCTTTTGTTTGGTTCTACACGCGGGAAAGAGGGACGCTCTTTTTTCGCGCGGCGCGGCCCTTAATAAAAAGGGACCGCGGATGATGATACACCTAGTGACCACTTGCCCGGCGAGAGAGGCCGGGCAACATGACACAGTTCAAGGAGTGGAATTTTATCATACCCCGCCCCCACGGTAAGGGGGGCAAGGTGCGATGAACCGCGGCGTTTTTTATTCCTCGTCGGGGACAAGATCGTAGACCCGGACGTAGTCGACCAGCGACTCGTCGGGGAGCTCGGCGGTTCGGATATCCCCCGCCCAGAAATCGAACTGAATTTCGTCGGACAGTTTGACGTACAGCGGCTGCGTACAGATCCCCCCGGCGGTGGTCTCCCAAAACAGCCGGCCGTCGACATAGAACCGGTAAGCGTCGTCGGCCCACCAGAGGGCAAAGGTATGGAACCCTTCCATAATTGACTCATCGATCGAAGTAAACTGACCGACACTCTCATGCTCTTTTCCGTAACCATCCCAATGGATAGCGAAGTTCACCTTATCGTCGAGAGTCGGCTTTTCCATAATGTCGATCTCCGCCCCGTCGGCGCTGCCGCCGCCGATACTCCCTTCGCAGTCCCCCATCAGCCAAAACGCCGACCAATGCCCGACCTGACGCTGAAGCCGCATCCGAGCGACGAAAAATCCTTTGGCTTTTTCATACTTCCCCCGGGTTCTGAGACAGCCGTCGACGTAGGTTCCGTCTTCCCGGAGAAAGGTGGTCATCTTCAAGTTACCGCTGCCGTCCAGCGAAAAGGCGTCTTTCGACCAAAAGGCATTGCGGCGAACCGTCTCGACGGCCTCCCATTTGGTCGTATCGATCTCGGTGCCGTCGAACTCATCGTGCCAATCGAGTTTCCAGTGAAACCCCTCCGGGGGTTCGGGGAGCCAATCGGCGGGGTACCCTTCCAGTTCCGGGAATCGCGGCTGACGGGGCTCCTCGGCGGGGAGGGAAAAGGCGGCCAAAAATGCGCAGAAGACAAACAGTGTACGGACGGCCGGGGACAATGGGGTGGTTTTCATCGGTATAGTTCCTTGTGTTTAGCTATTTCGAGGCGGTCTCGGCATTGACCGGGACAAGGTCGTAGACACGGACATAGTCAATCAGCGTCTCGTCGGGGAGCTTCGCCTCGCGGATATCCCCAGCTTTATGCTCCCAGACCTCGTCGGAGAATTTGATATAGAGCGGTTCGGTACAGATGCCGTCGGCGGTCGTCTCCCACATCGGCGTACTGTCGACAAAGAAGCGATAGGCATCGTCACCCCACCAGAGGGCAAAGGTATGAAACCCTTCTCTGATGGAATCTAAACGGGTCAGGCGGGAACAGAGTTGATGGTTTTCCCAGTAGCCGTCCCAATGGATGGCGAAATCGAAATGATCATCGGTGAACGGTTTCTCCATGATGACGATCTCCGCCCCATCGGCGCTGCCGCTGCCCACTGACGTCTCGCAGGAGTTCATCAGCCAAAACGCGGGCCAATGGCCGATCTGACTCGGCATTTTCATTCGGGCGACGAAGTACCCCTTTGCCTTTTCGAATTTTCCGCGCGTCCGAATGCAGCCGTCGATGTAGTCGCCGTTCTCCCGCTGAAAGACCTTCATCTTCAGTATGCCGTCGCCGGTGAGCTCAAAGCCGTCCCTCGACCAAATCCCCTCGTGACGGGGAGTCTCGAGTGCCTCCCAATGGGCCGGGTCAAGTTCCGTGCCGTCGAACTCATCGTGCCAGACCAGCGTCCAGCGGAATCCCTCCGGGGGTTCGGGGAGCCGGTCGGCGGCGTAACCTTCCAGTTCCGGGAATGGGGGCTCCTCGGCCGCGGTGAAGGCGGCGGCGCCGAATAGAACGAAACAGGCGATTGCCACGAGTGTTTTTTTCATTATGGTCTCCATAGTGACTTTGAATTCAGTGTTGTTTCTTGTCTTTTCGACGACGCGGCGGCTTGTTCTATGGATTGCCGTCACTGCCGGCGTAAACACGGGTCAGCCAGATCGCGCCGGTGGCGCCGTGGGCGACGCAGTCGTCGAAACCGACCCGCCCCAACCCCGCCTTCGACTGCATATCCTCCGAGACCACGACCCATCCCTCGTCGGCGCTGACCGCCGTTGTCCCGAAGTTCCCC